>NZ_BBJP01000014.1 GCF_000739595.1 Halorubrum halophilum
AGCCGTCTTCGGGATCGGCCCCGGCGACCCCTCGACGCTCCGGAACCTCGGGCTCGAAGACCAGCGCGGGCTCCGCCCCGTACTAGAGGCGTTCAAGACCGCTCAGAAGCTCTGGGCCGGCGAGCGCGTCAACCACGAGGGGAGCTTCGACGCCGAGGGCGCCGGCCTCAACTACGAACCCCCGCAGGGCGCCGACATTCCGGTTCACGTCGGCGGCGAGGGACCGCACATGTGTCGGATGGCGGCGAAGCACGCGGACGGCCTGCTGTATAACGGTTCGCATCCGAAGGATCTCGCGTGGGCCCGCGAACAGGTCGACGACGGACTCGCGGATCGGCCCGAACACCGCGGCGACTTCGATCTGATCGCGTACGCCGCGGTGTCGGTCGCCGAGGACGAGACGGCCGCCCGCGAGGCCGCCCGCCCGCCGGTCGCGTTCATCCCCCGGGGGGCCCCCCCGCCCGCCGGTCGCGTTCATCGCCGGGGGCGCAGCGCCGCCGGTCCTGGAGCGGCACGGGATCGACTCGGACGCGGCCAACGAGATCGGCGACCGCGTCTCGGCCGGCGAGTTCTCCGCGGCCTTCGAGCGCGTGACTCCCGAGATGATCGACGCGTTCTGCATGGCGGGCACCCCCGAGACCGTCCGTGAACGCGCGGCCGCCGTCGCCGAACACGCCGACGGGCTGGTGGTCGGCTCGCCGCTCGGCCCGGATCTGGAGGATGCGGTCGATCTCGCGGCCGAGGCCGTCGACGGAATATTTTAAATAGTCGTCGCCGTTCCCGCGCCCCGAGAATTGGAAATCGCGCCTGATAACTCCGGGGTGAGTTTCATAAGCCGCTTCCGTCGAGTTCTCCGCATGTCGACGACACGACAGCGGCGCCCGGGTCTCCGCGGGCGGTACGAAGGCCTCCTGTGGGGAACGATGGACCGTCTCGGGATCACCGAATCGATAGAGCGGAAGGTCGTCACGGCCGTCGGGATCCAGTTTCTCGTCACCGTCGGGATCTTCCTGACGCAGTTCCTGGTCTCCGGAACGCTCTCCTACGTGATCTCAGGCGCCCTGTTTCTCGGCGCCGTCGTCGCGATCTACAACACCCTCCTCATCGTCCGCCGTGACTTCGTGGCGCCTCTCAAACAGTTGGAGACCGGCGCCGACGCGATCGCCGCGGGGGAGATCGATGCGGTCGGGTCGAAAGACGGCTCCGGCACCGCGCTGACCGGCAGCGACCAGCCCGACGAGATCGGGAGCCTCGTGAACTCGTTCGTCGAGGTCGAGCGCTATCTCGGGACCGTCTCCGCGCAGGCCGAGGCGCTCGCGGCTCAGGAGTTCGACGACCCCGCGCTCGACGAGGACGTGCCGGGCGCGTTCGGCGAGTCGCTCGACGAGATGGCCGCGAATCTCGAAGCGTACACGACCGATCTCGAGTCTCTCGTCGACGCCTTCGGCGACGCGGCGGGACGCGCCCGAGACGGCGACCTGACCGCGACGATCGACGACGGCGCGCTGGCGGTAGACGGGGACCGGTACGCGGAACTCGTCGAGAACTACAACCGACTCGTGACCACGCTCGGCGGGACGGTCGGCGAGGTCGCGTCGTTCACGGGCGATGTCGCGGACGCGAGCGACGACGTGCGCGCGAGCATGGACGAGGTCGACGACGCCAGCGAGGAGGTCGCGCGCTCGGTCCAGGAGATAAGCGACGGCGCCGCCGAGCAGACCGAGGAACTGGAGTCGGTCTCCGGCGAGATGAGCACGCTCTCGGCGACCGTCGAGGAGATCGCGGCGTCGGCCGACGACGCGGCCGCGACCGCCCGGAGCGCGGCGGACCGAGGGCGGGCCGGCCGCGAGGAGGCGGCCGAGGCGATCGAGGAGCTGGAGGCCCTCGAAGCCAGTATCGCCGAGACGGCGACGGCGGTGGAGGACCTCGTCGACCGGATCGGCGAGATCGACGAGATCGCCTCCGTGATCGACGGGATCGCCGAGGAGACGAACCTGCTGGCGTTGAACGCCTCTATCGAGGCGGCGCGGGCAGACGGCTCCGGCGACGGGTTCGCGGTCGTCGCCGACGAGGTGAAGTCGCTCGCCGAGGAGACCCGCGAGGAGGCGGCCGCGATCTCCGGGCGCATCGACGAGGTGCAGGCGGCGTCCGCGGAGACCGCCGCGGACGTGGACGAGATGGAGTCGCAGGTGTCTGACGGCGTCGACACGATCGAGTCGACGCTCCGGGAGTTCGAAGAGGTCGTGGAGGACGTGACGACCGTCGACGAGACGGTCCAGGAGATAAGCGAGGCGACAGACGACCAGGCGCGGACGACGCAGGAGGTCGTCGATATGGTCGACGGCATCGCCTCGGTCAGCCGGCAGACCGCGACCGAGGCGGAGACCGCCGCCGCCGCGGCCGAGGAACAGACGGCGACGGTCTCGGAGGTCACCCGGCGGGTCCACGCGCTCTCGGACCAGTCGGACGAGCTACTCGCGAGGCTCGACGAGTTCGACGTTCCCGACGGCGACACTGATCACGCGTCCGCGTCCGAGGCAGAGCGCCCCGGAGCGTCGATCGCAGGCGCGGACGACGACTGAGCGAAGCGTTGAGGCCCTGAAGCGCTACTCCGCCGGACCGCGACCGCCGAGCGAGGGGAGCGTCACGCCGATCTCTTGGAGGAGGGCGCCGATCGTCGCGTAGCCGAACGCGGCCACCGAGGCGACGAGCAGGACCTGACCGACGACGACGAGGAGCGCCGACACCGGATCGCCCGCGCCGAGGATCAGGTCGTTCAGGAAGATGTCGACGAAGCGGCCGACGTCGCCGACGAGCCGGGAGACGAAGTCGATGAGTGCCATCATGGAACGTAGTTGGACCAGGGGGTACTTGGAT
This sequence comes from Halorubrum halophilum, assembly GCF_000739595.1. GTDB lineage: Archaea > Halobacteriota > Halobacteria > Halobacteriales > Haloferacaceae > Halorubrum > Halorubrum halophilum. The sequence continues at coordinate 2,878 of NZ_BBJP01000014.1, forward strand.
GTTGAGTTCGCGGCTTTCTCTCGGGACCGATCAGGGAGCACGATTGGCGGCCGGGTTTCGACAACCGAACGGCTTACACCCAGCCGACACGGACCTGTCCGTCATGAACGCCCTGACGGAGCTGTTCGCCGCGAACACGTTGCTGTGGGTCCTCACGGGGGTCCTCGCGTACTCCGCGGCCGCGATGTGGCTTCGGGACCGGGGGGTCCTCCCCGAGTCCGTCCGCGTCTCGGGACCGGTACTGACCCTCAGAACCCTCCGCGGCCGGGTCTTCCTCAATCGGCTCGCCGCGCCGAAGCGGCTCTGGCGGGCCGTCGCGAACCTCGGGCTCGGCGGCGCCTTGGTCGCGATGGTGGGATCGTTCGTCCTCATCCTCTCGTCGGCGCTGTCCGCGCTCCGGACGGCCCAGCCCTCCGCGATCCAACAGCCGCAGAACTTCCTGATCATCCCCGGCGTGAACGACTTCCTCCCCCTCTCGGTCGCGCCCGAGATCGTCGCCGGACTCGCGGTCGCGATGGTCGTTCACGAGGGCGCGCACGGCCTGCTGTGCCGCGTCGAGGGGATCGACATCGAGTCGATGGGGCTCGTCTTCTTCACGTTCCTCCCGATCGGCGCCTTCGTCGAACCGAACGAGGAGGCGACCCAGGAGGCCTCCCGGGGCGCCCGCGCCCGGATGTTTGCCGCCGGCGTCACCGCGAACACGGTCCTCACGGTGCTCGTCTTCGCGCTGCTGTTCGGCCCCGTCGTCGGCGCCATCGCGCCGGCACCCGGCTACGCCGTCGGCGAGGTGACTCCCGAGTCGCCGGCCGCGGGGGCCGGCATCGCCGGAGGCGACCGGCTGGTCGCGGTCGACGGCGCGCCCGTCGACACCGCCGCGGAGTTCGAGACCGCCCTCGCGGACGCCGGCGAGACGGTGAGCGTCACGGCCGACGACGGCGACGCGGAGCGGACCGTCGAGGTGGAGCGCGAGCTCCAGGTGATCGGCTCGGCCGGCGGGAACCCGCTCGGCGTGACCGTCGAGGCGGAGCCGGTGGCGATCGCCTCGGTCAACGGCGAGTCCGTGGCGACCGAGGGGCAGTTCCTCGACGCCGTCGGGAACGCCGAGCGCGCGACGGTGACCGTCGACGCCGACGGCGCGGCCAACGCCACGGTCGAGTCCGAGACCGCCGAGATCCCGATCGGCGCGTACGCGCTCGGCGTGCAGGAGGACGGCCCCCTCCACGCGGCGGGCGCGCCCCTCGGCGAGCCCCTGACGATCGTCTCGATCGACGGCGAGCGCGTCCGGAACAACGACGAGCTCTCCGCGGTGCTCGGCGAGCGCGAGCCGGGAGAGACGGTCGAGGTCGTCGCGTACGGCCCCGACGACGAGCGCGTGCCCTACGACACGGAGCTCGATCCCCATCCGAACCGCGACGGCGGGTTCGTCGGGGTGAGCGTCTTCCCCGGCTCCAGCGGGCTCGCGCTCGACGACTTCGGCGTCTCGGAGTACCCGGCGGGCGCCTACCTCGAACTGCTCGGCGGCGACGGCGGGGAGGGCGCGACCGACGGGCTCGCGCTCGGCGGGCTCACGGACTCCCCGCTCGGGCTCGTGTTCGCCTCGCTCATCCTCCCGCTCGGCAGCCTGTTCGGACTCCCGTTCAACTTCGCGGGATTCACCGGCGAGATGACCAACTTCTTCGTGGTCGAGGGGTCGCTCGCCGCGCTCGGCGGCGGGACGTTCCTGCTCGCGAATCTCCTCTTCTGGACCGGGTGGATCAACATCCAGCTCGCGCTGTTCAACTGCCTGCCGGCGTTCCCGCTCGACGGCGGCCGAATCCTCCGGATGGTCGCCGAGGCGGTGGTGAGCCGGACACCCATCTCCGACCGCCACGCCGCGGTCCGCACGATCACGGTCTCGTCCGGGCTCGTCATGCTCGCCGGGCTGATCATGATGATCTTCGGTAATCAGATCCTCATGGCGCTCGGGCTGTTGTAGTCCCGAACCGCGGGGCGAGCGGACCCCGCGACGTTCGCCGAATGGGAAACGGGTTTCTCCGCGGGGCGAAACGGGTACCCATGAGCCACTCACGCACCGTCGAGATCGAGGGCCACATCATCGACAGCGGGACGATGCAGCGCTGTTTCGGCGCGGTGATGGACCTCGGCGGCTCCTTCGACGTCGAGCAGTTCGACGTGGGGACCCACGAGGAGGCGGAGTCGTACTGCCGGATGGCGGTCTCGGCTGACGACCCGGAGACCCTCCAAGCGATCCTCCACGAGCTCCACCAGAACGGCGCGGTACTCGAAGACCCGACGGACGTGGAGCTCGTGGCGGCGCCCGCGGACAAGGTCGTCCCGCCGGATTTCTACTCTACCACGAACCACCCGACGGAGGTGCTGTACGACGGCGAGTGGATCGAGGTCGAGCGGATCGAGATGGACTGCGCGCTGATCGTAGATCCCGAGGGACCGGACGGGACCCCCCGAGCGTACACGAAGGTGCTCAACGCGGTCGAGGAGGGCGACCTCGTCGCCACCGACCAGTCCGGGATCCGCGTGAAGCCTCCCGAACGCCCGCGACACGGCGGCGGCGCGTTCGGCTTCATGCAGGGCGGCGTCTCCTCCGAGCGCCCCTCGGAGTCGACGATCCGGGAGGTCGCCGAGGAGCTCCGCGAGGTGGCCGAAGACGGCGGGAACGTGATGGTCGTCGCCGGCCCCGCCGTGATCCACTCGGGGGCGGGCGACGCGCTCGCGGAGCTGGTCGAGGCGGGCTACGTCGACTCCCTGTCGGCAGGCAACGGCTTCGCCACCCACGACCTGGAGCGCTCGCTGTACGGCACCTCGCTCGGGATGGACGTGGAGACGCTCGAACACCCGCGGAAGGGCCACAAACACCACATCTGGACCATCTCGGAGATCATCCGGGCGGGCGGGATCGAGGCCGCCGTCGAGGACGGGATCGTCACGGAGGGCGTGATGTACCAGTGCGTGCGAAACGACGTGGACACCGTGCTCGCGGGCTCGATCCGCGACGACGGACCGCTCCCGGACACGATCACCGACGCGGTCGAGGCGCAGGACGCCATCCGCGAGCAGGCCCACGACGCCGACATCGTGTTGATGCTCGCCACCCTGCTCCACTCGGTCGCGGTGGGGAACTGCCTCCCGTCGACGACCAAGACCGTCTGCGTCGACATCAACCCCGCCACCGTCACCCAACTGCTCGACCGCGGCTCGGCGCAGGCGGTCGGGATGGTCACCGACATCGGGACGTTCGTCCCCACGCTCGCGGAGTTCGTGCTGGAAGGAGAGGAGGAGAATCTCGCCGCCGACGCGGACGACACGCACTCGCACGCCCACGGGGAATGACCGACGTTCGCCCGTACGACTCCGAGACCGATGTCGACGCGTTATACGGGCTGAAGATCGCCTTCGAGCGCGGGCTCGGCGCGTCGACCGGCGGCGAGGGGAAGGCGGCCGCCTACGAGGGGAAGCTCACCGACGAGTACCGCGAGCGCTGGCTCGCGTGGGTGGACCGCTGCGTCGACGACGACGAGCGGTGCGTGACTGTCGCGGTCGAGGAGGGCGGCGAAGGACCCGGCGACCGCGACGGCGACACCGACGGCCCGACCCTCGTCGGCTACGTCTTCGTCCTCCCCGAGCGCCTCGCGATGATCTGGGACGCCGCCGTGATCAACGAGATATACGTCGATCCGGAGCATCGCGGGACCGGCGTCGCAGACGAGTTGATGGACGCCGCGGTCGCGCTCGCCGGAGATCAGGACCTCCCGATCGACCGGGTCGTGCTCGACGTGGACCCTGCGAACGAGCGCGCGAAGGCCTTCTACGACCGACACGCCTTCGAGTCGTGGGGCGAGATGGTGGCGCGACCGCTCGACGGCTGACCCTCGGGAGGGCGGGCTCGCGCCTACTCGGGCTCGTTGTACGCCTGCCGCCACAGCAGCCGCACCGACCAGACGACGAACGGCAGCAGGAAGATGACCCGTACGGTGGTCCCCGAGTCGCCCCACGGCCCGGCGATCAACGCGATCGTGCCGGCTGCGAGCGCGAGCCCGAACCCGACCGCGCCCGCGGCGATCCGCCGGTCCATCGGCGGCAGATGGGTCGTTCGAATCGGGAGGTCGAACGCCGAGACGAGCGCCTCGCCGTCGGCGACCGGGCCGACGAACCGCTCCGCCTCGTCCTCGCCGACGCCGGCGGTCAGCTCCACGGTTCGCGCGTCGAACACGCGGTCCGGGAGCCGAGTGTGAACCACGCTCACCCCCCGGATCCGATCGACGGAGACGGCCCACTGCGGTTCGTCGAGCCACGCGTCGTACGCGACCAACCGGTCGGCGTACCGCCGGTACTCGATCGGCGCGTAGGTGAGCGCGAACCCGGCGGCGTTCACGGCGATCGCGCCGAGGTACAGCGCGAAGAGGCCGACCGCGGACCAGCGGACGGCGGCACCGGAGGGGTCCCCGCCGACGAACAGCCCGAAAGCGGCGATCCACGCGACAAAGAAGCCGGTCGCGTAGATCGGGGCGACGCCGACGAGCGTCTTCAGAACGCCGGTGGCGGCGGCGGTCCGGCGGTGAACCGGGATCCGGGCGTCCGGTTCGGCGTCGGGGACCGCGATCGGTTCCGGATCGTCGGGCGACTCGGACGGGCCGGCGAGCCAGTCGGTGAGCCGACCGCCGGCGGACCCGTCGTCGCCGTGAGCCGCCCGGAACGCCGACCACTCGACGACGAGCTTGACCGCGACGAAGGCGGCGAGCACGGCGACCCCGCCGCCCGCGGCGTGGAGCGGCGGGAGCCCGAACAGGGCGAACAGCAGGAAGGCCGCCCGCCTCGTCGGAGTCTCCACGACCGCGTACGGGGAGGTCTCCGCGTACCGCCGCCGGCCGAAGTAGTCGCGGGCGACCTCGACCGCTTGCCCCGCGAGGAGCGCGAGCGCCGACGCGAGGACGGTCGGACGAGAGAGCAGGGCGGGCACGTCGAACGCCTGCGAGAACGTGACGCCGACGAACAGCGCGATCCACGCGGTCGCGCCGCAGACGGCCGCCGCGAACGGGAGGTTTCGGGGGTAGACCGGGGGAAGCCACGAGACCGGGCGGAACGCGCCGCGTTTGCTCGCCAGCGGCGTCTCCCTGATCCCGATGACGCCCGACTCGCGGTCCTCGGTGGGCGGTCGGGCCGCGAACAGCGCCTTCGCGCCCGCCAGCGGGATCGACAGCACGACCTCGATCGCGTACACCGCGGCCAGCGTCGCGGGGTCCCAGCCGAGGCGGAGCACGCCGACGAGCGGGAGCAGGTTGGCGAGCAGAACGGGGAGGAACGCAGCGGCTCCGGAGGCGGTCCGGCGGCCGCGGTGAGCGATGGAGGGCATCCGTCGTCGTTTCCGAAACGATCGGCCGGAGTGATAAGCACCGGTGAATACGGCCCGAGTCGTGGACACGTTCTTAGGCGCGCTCCGCGTGAGGAGGCGGTATGAGAAGCGTACATCGGCTCGCCGTGGCGGCGGGCCTCGTGGCGATCGCGGCCGCGCTGAGCGCGGTCGCGGCGCCCTCGCTCCCTGAGCGCGTGGTGACGAACTGGGACGCCGCGGGGCGGCCGGCCGGGACTCTCTCGCGGACCGCGGCCGTCTGGCTACCTCCCGCGCTGATGGCCGGACTGGTCCTGCTTCTGGCCGCGCTTCCACGGGTCGATCCGCTCCGCGAGAACGTCGCGGCGTTTCGCCCGACCTACGACTGGTTCGTCGTCGTCCTGACGGCGTTCCTGTTCGTCGTCCACGCCGGAATTCTCGCCTTCAACCTCGGCTACGAGTTCCCGTTCACGTCGCTTCTCGTGGCCGCCGTCTCGCTGCTCGTCTACTACGTCGGCGCCGTGCTCCCGCGGACCGAGCGCAACTGGTTCATGGGGATCCGCACGCCGTGGACGCTCAGCAGCGACGCGGTCTGGGACCGGACCCACCGGCTCGGCGGGCGGCTGTTCAAGCTCGCGGCGGTCGTCGGCGTCGCGGGGCTCGCGTTCGGCGAGTACGCGGTGTACCTCCTCGTCGTATCGGTGGTGACGGTCGCGTTGGTCACCGCGGCGTACTCGTACGTCCTGTACGCTCGGCTGGAGCAAGACGGCGACGGCTCGGTCGGGCCGGGGTCGGAGTCATAGCGTCCCGCCTTCAGGGGGCGAGAACGCCGGACAGGAGTTATGTGGGTGCCCGTGCCATCTCCGGGTATGAGCTATCTCGTTGCGACCGACGGATCGACGGAGAGCGACGAAGCGGTCCGGTACGCCGCGCGACAGGCGGTCGCGTTCTACGAGACGCTGGAGATCGCCCACGTGCTGACGCCGGACTCGGAACTGGTCGACGGGACGATCATCCTCCCGGGCGAGGAGGCCGCAGTCGAGGCGGGCCAGGGCGTCTTGGAGAACGCTCGCACCGTCGCCGAGGAGGCGGTCGGCGACGAGCCGATCGACGTGGAGACCCAGCTCCTCACCGGTCGTCCCGCCGACGCGCTCACGGACTACGCGGCCGATCAGGCCGTCGACGCCATCTACGTCGGCCACCGGGGGCTCTCGGAGGAGCGCGAGCAGGTCGTCGGCAGCGTCGCGAAGAGCGTGGTCGACAAGGCGGATGTGCCGGTCACCGTGATCCGGTAGCGCGCTCGACTCCGGCGCGATCGATCCCGGCGTGTCCGATTTCGGCGCGTCCGAGACGACGGCAAGGACCACCATTACCGGGGGTTCAAAACCGGTCGGGGGTGTAACACGACGTGATGCCTGAAGACTCACTCGTCACGGCGGACTGGGTGGAAGAGAATCTCGAGAAGTTCGAAAGCGACGACCCGGCGTACCGGCTCGTCGAGATCAACAACCCGACCGTCACCGACGAGTCGGACTACACGCCCTACGAGGAGGGCCACATCCCCGGCGCGCTGAACTTCGAGTGGGATGAGGTCTTCACCGACAAGACGGAGCGCGACATCGTCTCGAAGGAGAAGTTCGCCGAGCGAAACGGCGAGGGCGGGATCGAGGCCGACACGACGGTCGTGGTGTACGGCGGCGGGCGCGTCCCGAACTGGTTCGCGCTGTTCGGCTACTGGATCTACAAGTACTACGGTCACGACGACGTACGCGTGATCGACGGCGGGAAGGGGTACTGGGTCGAGAACGACTACCCGCTCTCCACCGAGGAGCCCGACTTCACGCCGCGCGAGTACGAGGCCCGCGGACCCTTCGAGAGCGTCCGCGCGTACAAGGACGACATCGACAACGCGATCGAGGACGGACTCCCGATGGTCGACGTTCGCTCCCCCGAGGAGTTCTCCGGCGAGGTCATCGCGCCCGAGGGACTCATGGAGACCGCCCAGCGCGGCGGCCACATCCCCGGTGCGAGCAGCGTCCCGATCGGCACCACCCTGAACGAGGACGGCACGTTCAAGAGCAGAGAGGAGCTCCGCGAGCTGTACGCTGACGCCGGCGTCGACGGCAACGAGTCGACGATCACCTACTGCCGCGTCGGCGAGCGCTCGTCGATCGAGTGGTTCCTCCTGCACGAACTGCTCGGCTACGACGACGTTCGCAACTACGACGGCTCGTGGACCGAGTGGGGCAATCTCGTCGGCGCGCCGATCGAGACGGGCGAGTAAGGAGGTTCGCGGCTGCGACCGCATCCACGGATTTTTGAATAGTCGGCGCTTTGAATGCCTACTCGATAGGCGCGCTTCTGTTCGAAGCGACCGGTCGATGAGAGTTTCGACAGCGCTACAACGACGCGTCCGCATCGGTTACGCGAGTCGAGAACGCATGCTGGACAGAGAACCGACTTGGAACGAGAATCTCGGCTTCCTGGTCGTCTCGTTCGGAATCGCCAGCACCGCCGCGGTACTCGTCGTCCCCGCGGTCGGCCTCGGAGGCATTCCCGGGGCGATCGTGGCCACCGTCGTATTCGTCCTCGCCTTTTTGACGTGTATGCTGGCCATCGACAGGCTATTCCTCTCCGAGGAGTGACGCCAAGAGTCCGTCAGCGGTAGCGACGTACGATCGACCGGGGCTGCGATCTTGATCGATAGTGGGAGTGGGTATAGCACGTTGGGAGTGAGGTTGTTTATAAGCGATCGAGTAGTGTTGCTGTCGGCTGTTTATAAGTGGTTGATGGTGGGTCGGCGGTGAACACCTCCAAAGCCCCAGCCGACGAGGCGGGCGCACGCTCGCTGCGCTCCTCGGTCGCTCGCAGTGCTCGCTCTCTGCGGTGCTTGCGTCGCCTGCGCCCGCCTCGTCGGCTGCCCCTTTGAGTCCCGCCCGCAACCGCACAGCGCCTCACGCCTCCCCAGCCTCGTCGGTGGTCCTCCGCTTCGCTCCGGACCACCGACTCCCTCGCACCGTCGGTGAGCGGCCCAGAGGGCCGCTCACCGGGGCGCGCCACCGCCTCGTTCATTTATAAGCGATCGTCGCTGTCACTCGTGGCCTTTTAAATGCTGGATCGCCACCACCGATCTGCAACACCCACTCCCGCCATCGATCGTCACTGTTCCCGTACTGACCGCGATCTGGTCTCGATAGATCGCCCGTTGAGAATTTCGACAGAGCCGCCCTTCTCGATGTCAACGCTGAGGATTTCGAGAACGTCCAAAAACGCTATACCGGTCCCGAAAGACCGCTCGATCCATGGCTCCGCTTCCGTTACAAGTCCCCGCCGGCCCCGAGTTGCTGCTAATTCTCCTGATACTGATCGTCGTCTTTGGGCTCATCGGCCGATGGGTCTACCGGGACGCAAAATCCCGCGGGAGCGACTGGGCGTGGCAATGGGGAGTCGGCATCGCGTTCCTGTTTTTCCTCGGTCTGGTCCCCGGCCTACTCGGTATTCTCATCTACGTCTTGGTCCGAGGAGAGCGCGTTGCAACCGCGTCCTGAGCGCGGTCCGCCGAGTAACACGCCTTTAAAAGGTTCGACGGCGCGGGACGGGCCGGTTGCGGGGGATCCGCCGGCCCGCTTGTCGCCGAGCGCGTCGACCTCGTCTGTGACAACCATTTTCGCAAACGGGGCGCCTCAGCGTCGACGATTCGCAGCCGTGCAAACGTCTTTATGGTTGTGTATACTATTGTAAAGTATGCAAAAGAACGTCGGTACGACTGATAAGCGCGTCAGAACGGCTTTCGGCGCGGTCCTCGGGATCGTTTCGCTCGGGACGCTCGGTGGCGTGGTTCCGCTCCCGGAGCTCGCTGCGCCCGTGTTCGGAATCGCCGCGCTCCTCATGCTCGGAACCGCCGCGACCGGCACCTGCGGGCTCTACGCCCTGCTCGGCGTCGATACCTGTCCGGCGTCGGCGGGCGGGTCGCGGTAGGGGTCCCGACGGATCCCGAAACACTCGTGTAGCGAGCCAACACGGACGTTCTCGGCGATTATCGGATCTCCGCCGGCAGCAGCCTCAAGTGTGGCTAGTCGTAACGCGTAGCATGAGCCTTCGAAACGGATCGATGTCTCCCTCGTGCGAGCGTATCCACGGCGGCGCCGACGGGGGTCACCGCCCGTGAGCGACGCTCCGACCGTCCTCGTGATCGGCGGGGGCGCGACCGGGACCGGGATCGCCCGCGACCTCGCGCTCCGCGGCGTCGACGTGACCCTCGTCGACCGCGGCGGACTCGCGAGCGGCACCTCCGGGCGCTCGCACGGCCTGCTCCACAGCGGGGCCCGGTACGCCGAGGCCGACGCGCCCGGCGCCGAGGAGTGTCTCCGCGAGAACCGGACGCTCCGGGATATCGCCGGCGCGTGCGTCCGCGAGACGGGCGGTCTGTTCGTCCGGCTCTCGGACGACGACCCGGACTACTTCGAGGCGAAGATCGACGCCTGCGAGGAGATAGGCATCGAGACCGAGCGACTCGACGGCGACGCGGTGCGGGCGGTCGTCCCCGGCCTCTCCGAGGACGTCGCCGAGGCGTTCCGGGTGCCCGACGGGGTGATCTACCCCTCGCGGCTAGTCGCCGCCAACGCGGCCGACGCGGAGCGACACGGCGCGACCGTCCACACGGACGCCCCCGTCGAGTCGATTGAGCGGGCAGACGGCGCGGTGTCGACGGTGCGCGTCGGCGGCGACGTCGGCGCGACCCTCGAACCGGACCACGTCGTCAACGCCACGGGGGCGTGGGCCGACCGGATCGCCGAGTTGGCCGGCGTCGAGGTGGGGATGGCGCCGAGCCGCGGCGTGATGATCTCCGTCGAGTACGACGGGCTCGACCCGGTGTTGAACCGGTGTCGCGACCCCGACGACGGCGACATCGTCGTCCCCCACGAGGGGGAGGCCGTGCTCGGCACGACGAGTGTCCCGGTCGACGACCCCGACGAGTACGAGACCGCCGACTGGGAGGTGGAGCGGTCGGTCGCAGAGTGCGCGGCGATGCTCCCCGCGGTCGCCGACGCGCCGACGGTCCGGACGTGGTGGGGCGTCCGTCCCCTCTACGCGCCCGACGAAGCCGGCTCGGACCGACGTGGGATCTCTCGCGGGTTCAGCGTGATCGACCACGCCGACGAGGGCGTCGCAAACCTCCACACCGTCGTCGGTGGGAAGCTGACGACCTACCGGGAGATGGCCGAGGCGACGAGCGACCGCGTCTGCGAGCGGCTGGGCGTCGACGCCGACTGCGAGACCGCGACGGAGCGGCTCCCGGGCGCCGACGACCCCGACCGGCTCGACGAGTTCGTCGAGCGGTACGGCGGGTCGAACCCGACCGACGCCGGCGTCGTCGACGCCGCTGTCGACGACTGAAAAGAAAAAATCTCGGGAGAAGCGACGCCGTGCCGACTACTCGTCGTCGATCAGGCCGCCGAACACCGATTCCGCGGTGTCGGGCACGTCGAAGTCGTGGTAGTGCTCGCCCTTCTCGTTCGAGAGGATGTTGAGGGCGGCGGCGGCGCCGTCGCCGGCCGAGATGACCGCCTGCCACTCCTCGGCCCGGACCATCCCGCCGGTCGCGTACGCGCCCTCGACGCTCGTCTCCATGGAGACGCCGACGTCGACGAGGTCGCCGTCGAACTCGCAGCCGAGCGACTCGGCGAGGTCGCGGCTCGCGCCCGTCGCCAGCACCACGTAGTCGGCCTCGTACTCGTCCGCCTCGGTGGTCACGGCGAAGCCGTCGCCGGACTCCTCCACCGCCGTTACCTTCTCGCCCTGCTTCCGGTCGACTCCGAAGTCGTCGACCTGCTGGCGGGCGGTCGCCATGAACTCGCTGCCGCCGACCGAGCCGATTCCGAGGTAGTTGAACAGGTGCGCCTTGTGCATCCAGGTCTTGTCCGTGTCGAACAGGACCGTGTCGAGCCCGTTTTTGCTCGCGAAGAGTCCCGCGCTGAGCCCTGCCGGTCCGCCGCCGACGATTGCTACGTCTACCATACGCGCCGTAACGAGCGCACGGTCATAAGGGCTGGTGAAAGCGGTTATCCACACGCCGCTGCCGAGCCGAAGGTATTTGCGCTCGACGCCGATGGTGTGAGTATGACCGCCGTCCGCGCGTCGGGGCCGTCCGCGACCGACGCCGCTCCCGCCTCTCGTCTCACTCGGTCGCTTCGCCTGTGCTGCGTCGCCGTCGGCGTCCTCGTGCTCGTCGCCGCGCTGTCCGGCTCCGCCGCCGCGGTCGACGGCTCCCCCGACTCGCTCACCGCGACGAGTTCCGCCGTCAACGCGACCGCCGCCGCCGGCGACGCGGCGACCCCCCTCGACGACGCGAACGGAACGACGACGGTGATCGTCCGGTTCACGCGGGTCGAAGACCCGGACACGCTCGGCGAGCCCGACGGAAACGGCTCCGCCGCCGTCGCCGACCTCCGCGAGCACGCCGACGCCGAGCAGGCGGCGTTCGAGGCGTTCGCCGACTCGCGCGACGGCGTGACCGTCGAACGCGAGTTCTGGCTGGCGAACGCGATGCTCGTGGCCGTCGACGCCGACGCGGTGACGGCGGAGTCGCTGCTGTCGGTCGCGAACGTCACCGGAGTCCATCGGAACGTCGCAGTCGAGCCGCTCGGCGCGGCGGCTCGGCCGCCGCAGGCACCTCCGACGCAGCCGCCACGGCCGCAGATCGATGCCGAACCGTCCGGATCGTACACCGCGGGCCTGCGAGTTATCGACGCCCCGACCGCGTGGGAGCGGTTCGACACTCGCGGGGCGGGCGCCACTGTCGCGGTGATCGACACCGGCGTCGACCCGGCGCATCGGGACATCGACCTCTCGGGGTGGGCGTCGTTCGACGACAACGGGACCGTCGTGAGCGAGGACCTCGCGGACGCGAGCGACCCCGACGGCCACGGCACCCACGTCGCCGGAACAGTGGCGGGCGGGGATGCCTCGGGCACCCATATCGGCGTCGCGCCCGAGGCGGACGTGGTCGCGCTGGACGCGTTCGGCGAGAACGATACCGCGACGTTCGCGGGCGTGATCGGGTCGATGCAGTACGCGACGACCGAGAGCGACGCCGACGTGCTCCAGATGAGCCTCGGTTCCTCCGGGACGTTCCGCGGGTTCATCGGGCCCGTGCGCAACGCCCGCGCGACCGGCGCGGTCGTCGTCGCGGCCGCTGGCAACGAGGGCGCGAACACCTCGTCGGCCCCCGGAAACGTGTACGACGCGCTCGCGGTCGGCGCGGTCGACGGGACCGACGAGGAGCGCCCGGTCGCCGAGTTCTCCAGCGGCCAGCCGATCAACGCCTCCGCGGCGTTCGAGACGTACCCCGAGGAGTGGCCGGCCCACTACGTGGTCCCCGACGTGTCCGCGCCCGGCGTCAGCGTGGTCAGCGCCGAGGCGGGCACGAGGAGCGGCTACGTCCGTCGACAGGGGACCAGCATGGCCGCCCCGCACGTGAGCGGGATCGCGGCGCTCGCGGTCGCGGCGACCGACGGCCGAGCCGACGACGCCGACCTACAGGCCGCGATCGTCGACACCGCAGTCCACCCAGCGAACGCGACCGAGCCGGACGACCGGTACGGACACGGCGTTGTCGACGCGCCGTCCGCGGTCGAGGCGGCGGTGGCGGCGACCCCGCCGGAGGCGGAGTCGACAGACGAGGGGAACGCGAGTGGAGGCGCGAACGGGGATTCGCGGGGAGAGAGCGGCACCGAGGATGGTACACCCGGCTTCGGCGGCGTCGCGGCCGTCGTCGCGCTCGTCGCGGCCGCGGAGCTATCGAGGCGGCGCGGAGTGTGACCGCGGGAGGGCCGCGAGCCCAGATCCCCGAGCTGGGGGCGTTACCCGGAAAAGTCGGACAGCGAGCCGGGGCGATCTGACTCGGGGTCATCGGTGTCTCCACCCGGATCACCGTCGGCGTCGCTCTGGTCGTCCAAGTCGCTCTCGTCCCCCTCGTCGCTGTCGCCCCACGGATTCTCTGAGTCCACCGGCTCGACGGCGCGGTCGAGGTCCTCGGGCGAGTAGTCAGTCCCGTCGTCGAGGAGCATCGCGAGGCGCTGCCAGCGCGCGCTCTGGTCGTCTTCGCCCTCCGGGCCGACCCGGGCGCCGTGGGTCTTGAAGAACTGCGTCCCGCGGTCCAGCCGCGCGCCCTCTCCGGTGTGGCCGTCGAAGACTGCGTCGAACTCGCCCTCCGGTTCGAGGTCGCCGACGGGGAAGTCGTGGGCGGGCTGCTCGCCGCGCTCGCGGGCCTCCGCGCGGACCTCGGCGACGGCGGAGAAGTAGGCGTCGGCGTTCGAGGCCTCCCGGGTCGAGCGCGCGCGGGCGGCCGCCAGCGCGGCGTGGATCGCGCAGAGCCGGCCCTTCCACTCGGCGGGCTCCCAGCGCTCGGTGGCGAGCTCCTCGTAGCGCTCGATCGTGAGGGCCGCGTCGCTGCCCGCGCGGAGGTCCTCGACGACGTAGAGATTGAGGCGGTCCCAGAGGTTCCACGCGTAGCCGGAGCGGGCCAGCTCCCACGCGGCCCACGCGGCGACCTCCTCGTCGGAGCGGCGCACCGCCTTCTGGAGGAGGCTGGAGACGACGTACCGGCTGTACCCGCCGTCGGTCTCGTTGGCCGCCTTCTCCTCGCCGAAGTCGTTCTCGCCGGTCGCGTCCGGCGTCGTGTCGGTCTCCAAGCTCCCGTCCGACCCGAACGTCGCCTGTCGATCGTCGCCGTCGGCCATACCCCCGCTCCCGCCGCGAGCGACTTAAAAACCGCGCGCGGCGGGCGGGGTGTGAGGCGTCGAGCCGTCCGCGGTACCGCGGATCACACCGCGTTTGAAAGATAACCCTTAAGTCGGATCCGGCGGGTAGAATACGGTAACCGCCCTTAGCTCAGCCTGGTAGAGCAGTCGACTGTAGATCGACTTGTCCCCCGTTCAATTCGGGGAGGGCGGACTTCCTTTCCAGTCGATTCGTAGGCGACTGTAGATCGACTTGTCCCCCGTCCTCGTGAGCGGAGCGAACGAGGGCTCGGAAGACGCAGCGCCGAGCGAAGCGAGGCGACCGTCTTCCGGCGTTCAATTCGGGGAGGGCGGACTGGTTCTTTGTGCTCGTGAGCGACAGCGAGCGGATGTTGATCGTGAGGGACAACCGACCCGAATTGGGCACGGAAGACGAGTCATAGCCCGGACCGGCGAGGAAGCTCCTTTGGATGCTCGCTCACGACTTCGTCGACGCGCTCCCGGCCCACAATCGCCCTGTGCATCGCCTCCGCTGTCGTCAGGAGTTCGCTCACGGCGTCGGCCGAACTTTCATCCCGGTTCGCGTGGTAGTGGGTCTCGTGATGGACTGCCGAGTCGTCGTCGAGGCCGCCGTTCCCGTGTACGACGTGGAAACTGCCGACGAAGCGGTCCGGATCGCTATCTCGAAGACCGGTGAGATGCTGAACCCGGACCTCAACTACGTCGAGATCGAGACCGGAAGCCGCACGTCGCCCGGCGGCGAGGAGCTTCCGCCGGCGTTCGTCGCCGCCGACGAGGCTCTCGTCGCGCTCGAACTCCGGATGGACGTGTTCAACGTCGACCGCGAGGAGCACGCGAGCCGCGTCGCCCGTAAGGAGATCGGACAGCGTCTCCGGAACATCCCGCTGACGGTGCTCCGCGTCGATCAGATCGAGGATGACACCGACGAGGACACAACCGACGACGACGCGGTCGACGCCGCCGACGACGCGAACGATACTGACGATGCGAACGATACCGACACGCGGAACTGATCCTTTACGACGGAGTACTCAGAGTCGGCTCTAGACGGCGTCGCCACTCGAAACGTACTGATCGGTCCGCAGGTGGTGACGAAGATTCAGTCTGCGGTCGGGGCCAGCGGCTCCGACTCGGACTCGTCCATCGGCTCGGTGATTCCCTCGGTCAGCTTAAAAACAGCGGCTTTGTGGTCGGTCTTCGACTTGTGAATCGATGTCGGTTTGACGCCGAGTTCTTCGTAGGCGTCGAGGTCGATGTTCTCGTCCCAGAACTCGCACTGCTTTCGTACTTCCGCGAGGAGGCCGTGAAGGTGGATAAGCTCCTGCTTCTTCATGAGTACCAGTCCTTTGCTACCGGAGGTTTATATTATTATCCTGAGTCACGTTACCATGGGTAGCTCCGATTGTCCCGTTTGCGGGGCGGAGACGTGTTTTTTCGCGTTATCGATCGGGAAGGTTCGCGAGCTTCCCGCTGGCGACCGACCGCCGGGCGCCGAGGAATTTCGACCGCCAGTGCGCCCGGGATCGGGTACGCCATCGCGCACCATCGCGCCCCGTCGCGCGCGCTCGGTCGAAGGAAACAGCGAATCCGGAGCGACTTCCGACCTACTGGAACTGTTTGACCGCTTCGAGGTCGCGTTCGGTCCGCATGAACTCCGTCAGTCGGCGCGTCGCGTGACAGTCGGGACAGCTGAAGTTCGATCGGAGGCGCTGCAAGTCAGCGGGATTGTCCTGCCACTCTTTGTTGCACTCCGGACAGACGAGTCTGACGAACGCATCCACCATGCGAGTGACGTACACGCGGCCGGGTTAAAAACGTACGTGGCGGTTCGGAGGCGGTGTTCAGATAAGGATTGAAAAGTGAGGCGGTACGTTTTCAAAGTGACTTATGCCCGAAAACGACCGCCTCAGCGGCTGTTTAGACGAGATCAACTTAGAGTTTGTGGAGCGAGAAGCAACACCGCGGCTGTTGATGAAGCTCAGTATTCAGCTTCATTTAGCTGAATTATCGCTTTCAAATACTGTCTCGTTTCTTGATGTTTTTGGTGTTGATAGGGTTCGATCTACCGTTCATAACTGGGTTCATAAGGCCGATCTACAGCCGGAATCTGGTCGGTGCCCGAATCACGTTGCGGTCGATGAAACGGTGATTCAGCTTGACGATGAACAATATTGGCTGTACGCCGCGGTCGATCCCGATTCAAACGATTTACTCCATACAAAGCTTGAACCGGCAAGAACGAACGTGATCGCAGATCAGTTTTTCGCGGAGCTCCGCGAAAAACACGATGTAGATGACGCGATCTTTCTCGTTGATGGCGCGGTTCCACTTCACCGAGCCTGTGACAAACATGGCCTCGATTTCAGATACGAACGACATGGAAATCGGAACAGCGTAGAACGTGTCTTTCGTGAGGTAAAACGCAGAACTACCAGTTTCTCAAACTGTTTCAGCAACGCCGAGGCAGAAACTGCTAACGAGTGGTTGAGATCGTTCGCTTTCGCATGGAATCAGCTTATCTGAACACTACCGGTTCGGATCGCGTCGTTCCCCCGCGCGGGGGAGCCGCCGAGAACGTCGAACGGGGTGATTCAGGCGGTCAGCCCCTCGCTCGCGTCGAGGAGCTCCTTGTACCGGTTGCGGATGGTGACTTCGGAGATGTCGGCGACTTCCGAGACCTGACTCTGGGTCACCTTCTCGTTCGAGAGGAGCGCGGCGGCGTACACCGCCGAGGCGGCGAGCCCGACCGGCGACTTCCCGCTGGTGATCCCGGCCTCCGTCGCGCCGTCGAGCAGCTCGCGGGCCAGCCGCTGGGTCTCCTCGGAGAGTTCGAGCCGGGAGACGAACCGGGGGACGTAGCTCCCGGGGTCGGCGGGCTGGATCTCCAGTTTGAGCTCTCGGATCACGTACCGGTACGTCCGGGTGAGCTCCATCTTGTCGACCCGCGAGACAGCGGTGAACTCGTCGAGGCTTCGGGGATTCCCCGCCTGACGTGCCGCGGCGTACAGCGCTGCGGTCGCGACGCCCTCGATGGAGCGGCCCGGGAGGAGGTTCTCGCTCAGCGCGCGGCGGTAGATGACGGAGGCGGTCTCGCGGACGTTGTCCGGGAGGCCGAGCGCCGAGGCCATGCGGTCGATCTCGCCGAGCGCCTGTTTGAGGTTGCGCTCCTTCGAGTCGCGGGTGCGGAACCGCTCGTTCCACGTGCGCAACCGCTGCATTCGCTGGCGCTGGCGGCTGGACAGGGACTTGCCGTAGGCGTCCTTGTCCTGCCAGCCGATGTTCGTCGAGAGCCCCTTGTCGTGCATCATGTTCGTCGTCGGGGCGCCCACGCGTGACTTGCTGTCGCGCTCGCTGGAGTCGAACGCGCGCCACTCCGGCCCGCGGTCGACCGAGTCCTGCTCGACGACGAGCCCGCAGTCGGAACAGACCGTCTCGCCGTGCTCCGTGTCGGTCACGAGGTTCCCGTCGCACTCGGGGCAGGTCGTGGTCTGCTCGCTCGTCGATTCCGTCTCGTCTGCGGTCGATTCGGTCGACCCCGTGGTTCGGTCTCGCTCCGTCTCGCCGTCGTAGCCGCGTATGTGTGTCTCAGTCATGGTGTTCATGGTGTTTTCACCGATCGAACTCCCGACAGAAATACTGGCGTCGGGTTCGCCGATTCGTTAACCAATAGTAAGTCTCCAAAGTATATAAACCTTTGTACTACCTTCTCATCGATGATACTGTAAACAGGCCGTATCTGTCTCTTCTGTCCGGGTACTGCGATCTGCGGCCTCTCCGTCGAGTACCCGTTCTGTCGCAGCCGACATCTCCGAGGTATATAAATAATGGTGTCGAACCGCCGTCGACTCGTCGCCGTCGACTGCGGGTCTCAGGAGCGACGACGCGCGACGAGTGCGACCGCGATCAGCGCGATGAACGCGACAGCGACGTCGAACCCGGGCGCCTCGTCGCCGCTTCCGTCTTCGTCGCTCCCGCCGCCTCCGTTCATCTCGTCGTCGCCGTCGGACATGTTGTCGTCGGACATGTCGTCGCCAGCGTTCTCACCATCCTCGCCCTCCATGTTCTCGGTGTCCTCGCCGCTCTCGACGGTCAGATCGGCGGGCGACATCACCGGCCCGCCCGCGGCCGCGTACGGCCCGTCCTCGTTGCCCTCACTGCTGGGGAAGTCGTACGCCTCGTTGTCGTTCGTGTCGCGGTGCGCCATAGCGAACACCGTGTCGTCGTTCTGCAGGGGGTCGTCGAGCCGGACGCGGACGTCCTCGTGGACGCCCGCCTCCAGGTACTCGGTGGTGCCGCGGATGGAGTCGAACACGGCGCCGTCCGCGAGCGAGGAGTCGTGAACCGTCACGAACCCGCCGTCGGGAACGTGGACCTCGTCGACGACGACCGTGTTCCCACCGGACGTGCCGTCGGCGAAGCTCACGCTCGCCTCGTTGGTACCGCTCTGTGCCGCGACCGCGCCAGCCGCGCCGGCGACCGCCGACACGACTACCGCGACCGTTATCGCCAATGTCAATGCGCTGTTGCGCATGAGAGAGTCGACCGAGGATATATAAAAAGAGATTTCCCGAACTCCGGCCGCGTTCTCACCCAAATTCGTTCGAAAAGCCGCCCAAAACGAGTATTCAAGCGCTAACACACCGGTTTCAGGAATAGCAGTGATCGACTGCGGGAGTGGGTATTGCAGATCGGTAACGGTTATCGATTATTTAAACAACGGGAAGCAACGGTGACGATCGCTTATAAACGAACAATGCGGTGGCGCGCCCCGGTGAGCGGCCCGGAGGGCCGCGAACCGACGGTGCGAGGGAGTCGGTCGTCCGGAGCAACGCGGAGGGCGACCGACGAGGCTGGGGAGGCGTGAGGCGCCGTGCGGTTGCGGGCGGTGGGACTCAAAGGGGCAGTCGCGAGGACGGCGCAGGCGACGTAAGCACCACAAGGAGCGAGTGAAACGAGCGACTGAGGAGCACAGCGAGCGTGCGCCGTCCTCGGCGGCTGGGGCTTTGGAAGTGTTCACCGAAGGGTCGTCGATCGCTTATAAACACTCAACGGCAACACCACTCATTCACTTATAAATAACCGATCAGCCGAATAGACACACGCACTCCCGCTCTCGTTCACGGATGTCGAGAGAAACACCGCCACGCTTACCTCAACAGCGAGTTCGATCGAGTCAGTCCCACGTGATCCAGACGAGAAACAGGAGTCCGAGGGTCTGGAGGACGTGTAGCGCCATCATCCCGCGCCACGCGATGGCGGGGACGTCGGAGGCGAACCACACGGACAGCATGGGGTCGACCAGGTAGATGTACAGCGCGAAGGCGTTCTCCCCCAGCAGAAACACGCCGAACATCGCCAACCCGAGGGCGTGCTTCGAGCGGAACTCCGCGTAGTTCCGCCCCCACACCCAGACGAGCGCGAGCAGCAGGGCGACGTTCACCCCCACTGAGAGCCGCGCTACGTCGAACCAGAGACTCATCGTACACCTGCTATCGGCGGGGTGGGTATAACGGCTTTCCCAAATTCGTTCCGAATACGACCCGCAATCCGGCGGATACGGGTCCGAACTGCCGATCTGTCAGTCGTCATCTGTTTGCTCCATGATCGTTTCGATGGTGTCCCAGTGCTGGCGCGCTCGCGGCGTCGGCAGGTAGACGGCGCCGTAGTCGTCGCCGCTGCGCTCGACGACGTCGTTGTCCATCAGGACGTCGAGGTGGTGGCGGACGGTCTTGTAGTCCAGATCGAGGTCCTCGGCGAGCTGGTTCGCGTTCCGCGGGCGGTCGTCGAGCGCCCGCAACAGCCGGACGCGGTTCGCTCCGCCCCGCGTTCCGGTTAGCACGTACCAGAGTGCCGCTTCCATCGTATTCCGATCGTCGGCGCGCCACCTAACTCCACCGCTCCCGGACGGGATCCGGATGCGGGGACACCTACCGGTTCCGGCTCACCGGGAACGCCACCCTGTCGGGATGCTCGTTGAACCGTGAGAGGATCCGCTCGTACAGCCGGTTCTTGACCCGCTGTCCGCGTCGCGGATGGGTGAGATACCGGACGCGGAGCTCCACCCACGACTCGCCCTGTTTCACGTTCACCGTCGGCCGGTCGTACACCTCTAGCTCCACCGGCGTCTCGGCGAGCGCCTCGCGATACGCCGCGATGCCGGCGGCCATCTCCTCGCCGAGGAGGTCGGTCGCCTCTTCGGCCATGACCTCGCGCGCGAAGTCGAGGTCGGTCTCGTAGGCGACCTGCACGGCGACCTCGTTCCACACGTACGGGGAGCCGCCCCCGCCGAAGTTGACCACGTTCGAGGAGAGCACGACGCTGTTCGGCACGGTCACCACCCGGCCGGACGGCTGGTTCGTCGTCACTAACTCGCCGTTGATCTCCCACAGCGTCGTCACGAGGAAGTCGACGCCGATCACGTCGCCCTTCGCGTCGTCGATCCGGACGCGGTCGCCGACGCCGTACGGCTGTTTGACGGTGATGTACACCCACGCGATGAGCGACAGGAGGGGCTGCTGGAGCGCGAAGGTGATCGCGAAGCCGACGACCCCGAGCGAGAAGAGGAGGCCGAGCCAGTTCTCCGTCAACACCGCGAGCACCGCGACCGTCCCCACGAACCCGAACGCGAGGCGCAACACGTTCCGCGTGTTGTACGCGCGCCGCTTGTTCGCCGACCGCATCAACAGTTGGACGGAGAGGAGGTACGTCCCGTACAGCACGCCGAACACGGCGACGACGAGCAGCGCCCGCCCGACGACGAGGGGAGCGGGGTGGCCGATCAGGTCCGGCCAGTCGCCGAGCGCCCCCGTCGTCGTCACGAGCCCGCCCGCCACGCCGGCGGCGACGCCGAGGACGATGGCGCCCAGCCCAAGCGGTCGTCTCACGGTCGTCGGTCGCGGCGGACCGGCAAAACGGTTGTGACGACGGGACACCCCGGCCCCGCGAGTCGCGACCCGCCCGAACGCCGCGTTCGCCTCCAGGTCCGCACAGAGTCGGTCGGCGTCGACTGGCAGGCCCATGCTCGGAGCGGGGACTGCCGGCCCGAAACGGTTCGTGGTCGGGTCGCGTGAGGTTCCCGAAGCAACCAAAGACACTTATTTTTCGCCCGAGTCGTCGGGGACGATGTCCCCGATACTACTGCAGGGAGGAGGAGCCGGCGCGCTCTTTCTCCTGTTCGGCCTCCTCATGCTGCTCGTACAGCTCGGCATCATCGTGTGGATCTACTCCGACGCCCAACAGCGGAGCGACCAGCCGGCGTTCCTGTGGGCGATCGTGGCGTTCCTCGCGCCGCTGCTGGGGCTCGTGTTGTACCTGATCCTCGGTCGGAATCGGTAGAAGGCGGCGGGAAATCACCGCTCAAACCCCTCTGAGGACAGTCGTCGCCCCGACCGTCTCCGCGACCACCCACGCGACGAACAAGAGGTACGCGATCAACAGGACTGAGGACTCCCGCTCGGTGAGCGACAGGTCTGTCCGGAGCGTCGCGAACAGGAGCACGGTCGCCGCGGTGAGCACGCCCAGCATCGGGACGGCGGTGGAGAAGTTCACGTCGACGCTCCCGACGATCAACACCCCCACCGGGATGGCGACGAGCAGGTCGAACGTGTTCGACCCCAGCACGTTCCCGAGGCTCGTGCCTCCACGCCCCTCGCGAGCGGTCCGGACGCTCACGAGGGCGTCCGGGAGGCTTGTCGCCGCCGCGACGATCGTGACCCCGGCGAGGAACTCCGGGACGCCGAACGCCGTCCCGAGCGACTCGACCGACCCGACCAGCCGCTCGACGGCGACGCCGATGAGGAGCAGGCCGGCCGCGAGCCTCCCCCACTCGCGGCGGGCGTCCACGCCCTCTCGCACTCGCTCGACCGCCGCGTCGCCGACGTCCTCGTACTGGATGAACAGGTAGAGCCCGTACAGCGCGAGCGGGATCGCGGCGACGGGTCGGGTTAGCTCCCCGACGATCGGGTCCGACGAAACGGGGTAGTAGATGACGGCGAGCGCGAAGGTGACGACCAGCGCCGACACCGCGATCATGTAGAACTGCGCCTCCTTGTACACGATCGCGCGGCTGGTCTCGAGGTCGCCCTCGGCGCCGAACTCCGATAGGGCGGGGATGACGAGGACGTTGAAGATCGCGGAGCCGACGAGCGCGCCCACGCCCATGTCGAAGACGCCGGTGATCGCGGTGACGACGACGCTCGCGAACTCCGGGAAGCTCGACCCGACGGCGACCACGATCGACCCCTGCACCACCGCCGGCAGGCCGTAGTACCCCGAGAGCGTCTCTGCGGCCTCCTCCAGCCAGCCGCTCCCGACCCAGATGGCGCCGGTCGCGGCGGCGATCACGGCGACGTGGAGGACCGAGCCGTCCGCGAGGCTCCAGCCGAGCATCGGCTATCTGACGTGTTTGCCCGCGAGCTCCCACAGCCGGTCCGCGATCGCGTCGTCGAGCGCCCCGCTTCGGACGCGCCACTCCCAGTTGCCGTCGATCGTCCCCGGCTCGTTGAACCGCGCCTCGCTCCCGAGGCCGAGCAGGTCCTGTGCCGTCGTCATCGCCAGCACCGCCTCCGAGGCCCACACCTCGTCGATGATCTCCCACTCGGTCGGGCGGTCGCCGTCGGCGCCGACGTTGTACCGGAAGCACTCGCGCTGACGCTCCGGGAGGTCCTCGAAGTAGCCGACCCACGTGTCCGTGTCGTGGGTCGAGGTGTAGCCGACGACGCCCTCGGGATAGTGCATCGGCTGGTACTCGTCACCCTCCGCGCACCAGTCGGCGTACTGCGGGACGCGCATCCCGGGGAAGCCGAACTCCGCCATCAGCTCGTCCATCTCGGGCTCCTCGAACCCGAGGTCCTCGGCGATGAAGGGCGCCTGTCCGAGCTCGCGCTCCACGGCCTCGAACAGGTCGCGTCCCGGTCCCTGGCGCCACTCGCCGGCGGCCGGGTCGTCGCGGTCGGCCGGGATCGCCCAGTACTTGGCGAACCCGAGGAAGTGGTCGAGCCGGGCCACGTCGGCGAGTTCGAACAGCCGCCGGAACCGGGCGATCCACCAGTCGTACTCTCGCTCCGCGAGCCGGCCCCAGTCGTAGACGGGGTTCCCCCAGCGCTGCCCGTCGTCGCCGGCGTTCGGCGGCACTCCCGCCACCGCCGCGGGGCGGTTGTCGTCGTCGAGCCAGAACGCCTCGGGGTTCGCCCACACGTCCGCGGAGTCGAGCGCGACGTAGATGGGCACGTCCCCGACGATCGACACGCCCTCCTCCTCGGCGACCGCCCGGAGGTCGCGCCACTGCCGGTCGAAGGTCCACTGGAGGAACTCGCGGAACCGGACCTCGGCCGCGTGGCGCTCGCGGGCGTCGGCGAGCGCCTCGGAATCTCGCGTCCGGAGCGGGTCGGGCCACTCGGTCCACGTGTCCTCGTCTCTCGCGTCCGAGAGCGCTCGGAACAGCGCGTAGTTGTCGAGCCAGGGCTCGCGTTCGCGGAAGGCGTCGAGTTCGTCTTCCGCTTCGGGCGCGTCTGACTCGTCGAACCGCTCGAAGGCGGTCCGCAACAGCGGCTCCTTGTACTCGCGGACCGCCTCGTAATCGACCCGGTCGTCCGGGAAGTCGGGGATCGGTTCGAGGTCGGACTCGTCGAGCCAGCCGTCGTCGACGAGCCCGTCGAGGTCGATCAGGAGTGGGTTGCCGGCGAACGCGGAGGGCGACTGGTAGGGTGACTCCGCAGCCCCGTCAGTCGTCGGTCCGAGCGGGCAGATCTGCCAGTGTCGGACGTCGGCGTCGCCGAGGAAGGAGAGGAAGGCCTTCGCCCCGTCGCCGAGGTCGCCGATACCGTGTCTCCCCGGGAGCGAGGTGACGTGACAGAACACGCCGCCGGAGCGGTCGAGTCGCATGCGTCCCCCTGCGATCCCCACCGACTCAAGCGTTGCGTCCGGTCGGTTTCGGCGACGGTTTCAGCGCCCGGTCTCTCGGACGACGGCCACGTCGTCGACGCGGATCCGCTCGGTCCCGTCGCCGTCGACGACCAGGCAGGGCTCGTCGGTCACGAGGTTCCGATTGCCGTGGTCGACGCCGACCGAGACGCTCGCCGGCTCGGGCGCGAAGTTGAGGACGACGACCAGCGACTCCCCGTCGTCGCGCCGGCGGAACGCCACCACGTCGTTCGGGTGAACCTCCCCGCTGGCGACGATCGGTCGCTCCGAGAGGTCGCCGCTGGCGACGTGGTACGCCACCCGATCGAGGTCGCCGTCGGGCCCGAGCGCGGAGTGGTCGGCGCGGACCGCGAGCAGCCGCTCGTAGCGATCCCGGACTCCCTCCCGGGCGTGCTCCCACGCGATCGCGTCGCGGCGACCGCGCTGCCCGATCTCTTGGCCCGCGTAGATCATCGGAACGCCCGGCAGGGTGACGATCGCCGCCCCCGCCGCGGCCGCGGCGGCGTCGCCGCACTCGACGCGGTAGCGTGTCTCGTCGTGGTTCTCGATGTACTGGAGGAACTCGGCGTGGTCCGGGAAGCCGATCTCGGCGCGCTGGTCGATCGCGTCCAACAGCGACGCGGCGGGGTCGACGCCCCGACCGATCTGGCGGAGCTGGAAGTACAGCGTCGCGTCGAAGTGTACGTCGAACATCCCCTCGTGGAAGCCGGGGATGTACGGGATCGTCTCGTCCATCAGCAGGAACTCCCGGTCGATGTCCTTCACCCGGTCACGGAGCTCGCGCCAGAAGGAGTCGGGCACGGCCCACGCCATGTCGCACCGGAACCCGTCGACGAGCGGCGCCCACTCGTCGATCACGTCGAGGAGGAACCGCCGGACGTCGAGGTTCGCGTGATTCAGGTTCGCGATCAGCTCCCAGTCGAAGTACGTTCCCGGCTCGCCGGACTCCTGCCACTCGTAGCGGTCTCGGTACGGGGAGTCCGGGTTCTCGTAGGCGTCTTGGAACCACTCGTGGTCGCGCGCGGTGTGGTTGGCGACGAAGTCGAACAGCACGCGCATCCCGTGGTCGTGGGCCGTCTCGACCAGCGCTTCGTAGTCGTCGCGGTCGCCGAGGTCGTCGGCCACGTCGAAGAAGTCGGTGATGTTGTAGCCGTGCGGCTTCCCGTCGTGCTTGAGGATGGGGGTCAGCCACAGGGTGTCGACGCCCAGATCCGCGATCGTCGGGATCCGCTCCGCGATCGCGTCGAACGTCTCGCCCCGTTTCTCGTCTCCGCTGTCACCGTCGCTCCCCTCGGCGAACGTCCGGACGTACACCTCGTAGACTGTCGCGTCTTCCGTCCATACCGGCGGATCGTTGAGCCGTACGATCTCGAAGTCGGGGCTGTCCGGGCCCCCGACGCGTCCGTCCCCGTCGTCGTCGCCTCGACCTGCGCCGTCGCCGCTCCGATCGACCGCGACCGCGTCGGCGACGCTGACGCGCGGCTCCTGCCCGGGCTCTGCGGCGACCGCGACCCCGTGGACCCGCAGGCGGTCCGCGACCGCGGTCGCGGGCACCCGGAGCGCTCGCCCGTCGTCGCTGGTTTCGAGCGCGTCGCGCGGGCTCGTCCGCCCCTCCGCGACCGCGCTCGCGACGTCGCGGTCGTCGACGACGAACCTCACTCGCAGGTCGTCCGCGTCGACCGAGGAGTGCGGGTTCGGCGTCGCGGTCGCGCGGACGACGATTTCGGACTCCGCGTCGTTTCCGCCCTCGTCCACGCTCGCGTCCAATCGCACGCGCGGCCGCCCGACGCTCTCGTCGCTGCGCGGCTCGGCGTAGTCGACCGGGGCGTCGCCGGCGGTTCGGTCGCGGATCGCCGTCCCGCTTCCGCCCTCCACGTCCACGCCCTCGTAGCTCGACGGGAACGCGCGGACCGTCAGCAGGTGGTCACCGTCCGGCGCGTCGAGTCCGATCCGATAGCGACCGGGGACGTCTGGGGTGAACTCGGTCACTGGGTCGGTTCCGACGGTCGCTTCGCTGTCGGGGGGCGCGTCGACGACGCGCCACGCGTAGGATCCGCTCGGGTCCGGATCTCGAGGCGCGAGCTCCGTGGTCTCGCCGGTCGCGAGGAATCTCGGGGGTCCGGGATGGTGCATGTCACCCACATCGGCACCCGGGGTCTTCGTTGTTGCTCCTGTGTCACCCCGGCTGGCCGGACGCCGGTGAATCGAGCGTCTGCGGCGCGGATCGAAGACGCCCGCGTTCGTCAAGGCTTTCACCTCGGGAATCGCAGGGAACCCATGCGACTGCGAACCGCTCTCACGGAACACGAACGTCGGCGCGGCGAGCGCTACCCGGCGGAGCGTCCCACCACCGCCGGCGCGTTCACGGGCGACGACGGTCGGTTGGTCCACGTCGGACCGAACGGGACCGTCCACGACTGTTCGTACTCCCTATCCGGAGTCGGCGGCGCCGACCGGCTCCGCATGGGGATCACGGCCGGGCGGGGCGTCCGCTGGTTCGACGACCTGACCACGACCCGCCAACACTACGACGGCGACACGCCCCTCGTCGAGACCGAGTACGACGCCGGCCGCTACACCATCCACCAGTTCGATCTGGTGGTGAGCGACACCCATCTCACTCACGTCGAGCTGCGCGGCGCCCCGCCGGCGGGCGCGGAACTGGTCGCGGCCTGCGCGTTCTCGCCCGACATGGTCGAGGGGCGCGTCGGCAACCTCGTCCACGAGGAGGCCGGCCCCGAGGGCGGGAGCGTCGTCGAGGTGTATCACCGCACCGAACACGACTTCCTCACCGCCTCCACGGGGCTGTCGGCGGCGCACGGCCAGCGGCTCCGCACCGTCTCCGAGCTGCTCGGCGAGAGCGGCGACGGGTTCCCGCACCGCGGCGAGATCGACCAGCGCGAGGACTCCCGGCTCACCCCGGACGTGGTCGTCCGCGCCCCGTTCGAGCGCGACGGCCGGACCGAGCGCGTCACGCTCGCGAGCCGCGCCGTCCTCGACAGGCGGGAGACCCGCGAGACGGTCGACGACGCCAAGGACGCGGTTTCCGACGGTCCGGACCGCCAGCGCCGGATCGAGGAGCTGTCGCGGATCGCGACCGCCTACCCCGACGCCGACGACCTCCGCGACGCGGCCGAGGGCCGTGGCCCGACCGTCCCCGACGACGTGCCGCGCCGGTCGGTGGTCGCGAGCGATCTCCGCGCGCTCGACCTTCTCACCGCCGAGTCCGGCGCGCGGATCGCCGCCCCCGAGTTCGACCCGTTCTACTCCACCTCCGGCGGGTACGGCTACACCTGGTTCCGCGACGAGGCGGAGACGTCGCTGGCCCTGCTCGGCGCGAGCGACGTGCTCGGCCTCGACGCCGACGAGGAGCTCCTCGCGACCGCCTCCTTCTTCTGTCGGACGCAGGACGCCGACGGCTCGTGGCCCCACCGGGTGTGGGCCGACTCCGGCAAGGTCGCGCCCGGCTGGGCGAACGCTCGGATCGAGGGCGCGAACGCCACCGCCGGCCCGAACGATCAGCTCGATCAGCCCGCGTCGGTCGTCGCCTTCCTCGCCCGGCTTCGTCGGACCACCGACCTCCCCCCGGAGTGGCGCGACCGCGTCGACGACACCATCGTCGACGCCCTCGCGTTCCTCCGCGAGACGACCGAGGACGACGGCCTCCCGCGCCGGTGCCAGAACTGCTGGGAGAACGCGCTCGGCCGCTTTACTCACACCGGCGCGACGTACCTCCGCGCGTTCGCCGCCGCGGCACGCGCGCCGCTTCCCGACGAGGTGCGGGCCGACGCCGCCGAGGCGGCCGACGCCGCTCTCGCCGGGCTGCACGACCGGTGGAACCCGGACACGGAGCGGTTCCCGCAGCGCGCGAGCGCGGAGAGCCGCGACGACCGGCCGGACGCCAGCACGTTCGCGCTCGCGAGCGCCGCGACCGAGTACGCGGGACTGCGCGACGAGCGCGAGGCGATCGGTACCGACGGCGGGTCGGCTCCCACCGCGGCCGCCGCGGTCGACTTCGACGCCTTCCTCGACCGCGTGACGACCCACGTGCTGACGACGGTCGGCGATCTCCGCCGCGAGACCGCCGACGTGGAGGGGCTCGTCAGGTTCACCGGCGACGACTGGCGCACCGCAGAGCAGGGCGGCGCGAAGGTGTGGTCGATCGCGACGCTGTGGGGGTCGACCGCCGCCGCCGAGCTCGGCGGGCTCGTCCGCGAGCGTGGCGGGGACCCCGCCGACCTGTTCGGCGCCGCGCGCGACCTCTACGCGCTGTGCGAGCCCGACGGCCCGTTCGTCAACGACGCCGGGCTCATCGCCGAGCAGGCGTTCGACGACGGGGATCTCGACGGCGCGACCCCGATCGCGTGGTCGCACGCCCTCCGGATCGACGCGACTGTGACGCTCGCGCGACACGGGGCGCTCCCGGTCCCGCACGACGAGCCGCGGGGGCCCGACGAGGCGCCCCACTGGACGACCGGCCGGAAGTTCGGCGTCGGCACGCCCGCCGACCACGAGGCCGACGACCCGGTACCGGTCTGGTTCACCCTGACCGAGGGCGCGCTCACCGAGGCCCGGTTCCCGCGGATCGACGTGATGAACGTCCGGACGTTCGACTTCCTCGTCGCCAACCCGGAGACGGGGTACACGGTCCGGACCTTCGACGAGACGAGCCACGTGACCGCGACGGAGACGGTCGAGCGGACCACGGAGCCGACCGTCGACGACGCCCTCGCGTACACGCAGACGATCCGCGAGACGGGCGACGGCCACGGGCACAGCTGGACGCTCACGGTCGAGTACGCGGTCGACACCGACGGCGACGCGATCCTCGCCGACGTGTCGTTCGAGGGGAGCCGCGAGTACGACGTGTACGCCCTCGTCGACACCACGGTCACGAACGTCGGGACGAACGACCGCGGCGACCGGGTTGGCGACTCGGACGGGTACCACCTGCTCGCGCGCAACGACGACGCGGCCGAGCGCGATCCAGGCAAGCTCGTCGACGACGAGGGCGACTCCTTCGAGGTCGCGCTCGCGCTCGACAGCGCCGGTGGCTTCGACTGGGCGAGCGCCCTCGTGGCCGGCGGCCACGAGGCCGACGCGCTGTTCGCCGACGGGGAGCGCGGCGAGGGGATCGCGGAGGCGGCCGGAAACGTCGTCCTCGCCGGGCTCGTCGGGAGCGGCACCGAAATCTCGGACGCGGTCGCGCTCGGGTTCGCCGAGCAGGCGGACACCGCCGCGGCGCTGGGCGAGGCGCGCGGCGCCATCTCGCGGGGGTTCGACGCCGTCTCCGAGTCGTACGTCGAGACGTGGCGCGGGTGGCTCGCGGACCGGAAGTTCCCCGCCTCCGTGACCGGCGACGCGGAGTTGGAGACGCAGTACCGGTTCGCGCTGATGACGCTCGCGGCCGTCGAGGACAAACGGCACGACGGCGCGGGGATCGCCAGCCCCTCGGTCCCGTGGGGCGAGACCGAGTACGCCGCCGAGGACCGCGGCTACGGCTACAACTTCGTCTGGTCGCGCGACCTCTACCAGGTGTTCACCGCGCTGATCGAGGTCGGCGAGGTCAAGCGCGGCGCCGACGCGCTCGCCTACCTCTACAACACCCAGCAGGACGACGACGGGTTCCTCCCGCAGAACACCTACATCGACGGGCGCACGCGGTGGGGCGGCGAGCAGATGGACAACATCGCCTTCCCCTCGGTGATGGCCTGGCAGCTGTACGAACACGGGATCGCGCCCGGCGAGGCCGACTACACCTACGGTCAGGTCCGACAATCGCTCGGCTACATCGCCGCCAACGGCCCCGAGACGGCCCAAGAGCGCTGGGAGGAGGAGGCCGGCTTCTCGCCGTCGAGCATCGCCGCCGAGATCGCGGGGCTCGTCTGCGGGGCCGCGCTCGCGGTCGCCGAGGCCGACCGGATCGAGGCGGGCGACGGCTCCGCCGGCTCCGGGTCGGCGGCCGACCCCGACTCGCTCCGCGCCGACGCCCTCGCGTGGCTCGCGCTGGCGGACGATTGGACGGCCCGCGTCGAGGAGTGGTGCGCGACGAACACGGGCACCGAGCGACACGGTGAGACCCCCTACTACGTGCGGGTCACGGCCGACGGCGACCCCGAGGCCGGCCGCCCGCGGACGATCGCCAACGACGGCCCCACCTACGACGAGCGGGAGATCGTCGACGGCGGCTTCCTCGAACTGGTCCGGCTCGGCGTGAAGCCCGCCGACGACGACGCGGTCCGGAACTCCGTGTCGGTCGTCGACGACTCGATCCGCGTCGATACCCCGTACGGCCCCGCGTGGTACCGGTACGTCGGCGACGCGTACGGGGAGATCGCGCGCGGCGACCCCGGCGGCCCGTGGGCCGGGACCGGCGACGGCCGCGGGCGCCTCTGGCCGATCTTCACGGGCGAGCGCGGCGAGTACGAGCTGCGCGCCCGCGCCGACGGCCCCGACGCTTTCGGCGGCACCGACGAGGACGCCCTCGAACCCGACGCCCTCTTGGAGACGATGGCCGGGTTCGGCAACTCCGGGCGGATGCTCCCCGAGCAGGTGTGGGACCGCGAGCACCCGACCGACTACGGCTGGGAGTTCGGCGAGGGCACCGGGGGGGCGACCCCCCTCGCGTGGTCGATGGCCGGCTTCATCCGACTCGCGCACGGGGTCGACGCCGGCGAACCGGTCGAGACGCCCACGGTCGTCCGCGACCGCTACGTCGAGCGCGACGGCTCGGCCGCGCCGGAGTTGACGGCGACCGCGGAGTACGTCGACGACGCCCTCGTCGTCGCCGGCGTGACCGACGCGGACACGGTCGCGGTGTACACGCCCGACGGCTCCGAGCTCGCGACGCCGGAAGGCGGCGAGTACGAGTTCCGCCTCGACCCCGCGCTCGACGCGAAGACGATCATCGTCGCCGCCGCGAACACTGACGGGGTTGGGGACGGTGATGGCGACGCGGAGGGCGAAGACGCGGACAACGAGACGGTCGACGCCGAGACGATCCTCGGCGAGTTCTCGGGCGCCGGCACCGCGGTCGAGCGGCTCCGGCTGTAGCCGAGCGCGGTTTTTAAACCGGTTCTGTGAAACCGGTCGGCCGCTGATGGCTGCTTCTTGATCGATAGCGGGAGTACGTGAATCTCTGTGGTGGATCGGTTGTTTATAAGCGATCGACGACGCTGCGGTGACGATCTCCAAAGCCCCAGCCGTGAGGACGGCGCACGCTCGCTGCGGTCCTCAGTCACTCACTCCGTTCGCTCCTTGCGGTCCTTACGTCGCCTGCGCCGTCCTCACGGCTGCCCCTTTGAGTCCCACCCGACCGCACCGCACAGCCTCACACCTCCCCAGCCTCGTCGCTGGCGGCTGGCGCCGCCAGCGACTCCCTCGCGCGGTGCTGCTCGGCCACGAAGCGGCCTCGCAGGCACGCGCCACCGCCATCATTTATAAGCAACCGTTGTGCTCGCTCTCGGCTATTTAAATATCGCATCACTAGCGACGAACTGCAACACCTACCCCCGCTATCGCCCGCCGCTGTCACCGATCGGGGGGCGCTCATCCGAGCGCGGCCACGTCGACTTCGACGGGCTCCGCGTCTCCGTCATCGCCGCCAACGTCGAGTTCGACGCCGTCCACCACCGACTCTCGAACCGTCTCGCGCCACGACTCGACGGCCTCGGTGTGTCGCTTCCGGCGGGTCTCCACGTCGGCGTCCGGGTTGTCCGCCATCGTTTCGTCCACCTCCGGATACGGGGGCACGTCCGAGACGAGGTCGTGCGGGTCGATGTGGATCGGGGCGGGACCAGACTCCTCGCCGCTGTCGTCGTCGGGCGTCGCCCCGTCGCTCGTCCCGAGGCTGTGCAGTCGCGCGCGCATCCTCCCCGAGAAAGGCGGCGTCACGCGGAGCACGACCGCGCGGTCGCTTCGCAGCGTCGCCTCCAGCGCGGTCGCCACGTCGTCGCGGTGGACCGCGACCGACCGGATCTGGCTCGGGTCGCCGGACGCGGACGACTCCTCGTCAGTCATCCTCCCTCGACCACTCCGCGTCCGAGAGGGTGCGCTGGACCGCCTCCTCGCCGACGGCGCCGGCGAGGTGCTCGAACCCGGCGCGGACGCCGCGGTCCCTCGCGTTCGCCACCAGCCGCGAGACGATGAACTCCGGCGTCGACTTCCCGACCGTGCCGAACCGCGGCTGGTAGTCGACCCGGAGGTCGAGGTCGTTCGTGAGCCCCTCGGCGAAGATACCGTCGATCCGGGCGAGGTCCGGGAGCGGACTCAGGTCGTCCGCGAGGTGGGTGACGTAGATACCCAAGGCGCCCCGATCGACGGTGAGGGTGACGAGCCCGTTTAAGAGGTCCGCCGCGCGTCCCGGCTCCGTGATCGCCTCGAACTCGTCGACGAGCATCAGGGTCCGCCCGTCGGCGACCAGCGGCGGCACGACCGACTTCAGCGTCGACTCCAGCACGCCGGCGTTGAAGGAGGCGTGTCGGCGGTGGAAGACGATCCGGTCGAACGCGCCGACCTCCGCCTCTTCGGCCGGCACGGGGAGCCCCATCGACGCTAACAGCGCGACCGCACACAGCGTCTCCAACAGGGTGGTCTTCCCGCCGGAGTTCGCCCCTGTGAGGACGCTCACGCGGTCACCGGTCGGCGGTGCCTCGGCGCTCGCCACGCCGGGCTCGCCCGCGAGCGAGTGCGAGCCGATCGCGTACGACACCGGCTGGACCTCGCCGTCGATGAAGAGGTTGCGAGCGTTTCGCACGGCGACGCCGTCGTCGACGAGGGTCGGTCGGGTCAGGTCGAACGCGGCCGCGAAGCGCGCGAGCGACAGCAGGAAGGCGGCGTCGGAGACGGCCGCGACTGCGCCGGCGACGGTGTTTGTGCTCTCCTCACTGTTCTCTTCTCCCTCTCCCTCGATTCGCATCCCGCCGATCCGCTCGCGGATGTCGGCGGCGACGGTCTCCTCGCGCTCCGCGACCGCCCCCTCCAGTTCTGTCACCAGATCGCGGAGGGTGGCGGAGACGAAGTCGGCCGCGTCGAGCGCCTCGTCCGGCGAGACCGATCGCACCGTCGCCGGGTCGACGCCGGTCTCGCGCGCGACGTGGTCGATCGTCGCGGCCTCCAGCGCCTCGAAGTCGCGCAGGGAGCCGTCTCGGACCGCGTCGAGCACGTCGAACGCCGAGTTCGCGAGGTCCCGGGCCGCGTCGAGCTGATCGCGCCGCCGGTCCAGCTCGTCGTCCGCGCCGCGCGCGACCTCGATCTCGCCGTCGCCGCCGGCGCCCGTCGGGTCGATCGCGCCCCGCACGTCGGCGAGGGCGTCGGCGGCGTCGCGCAGGGCATCCCCGTCAAGCGCGCCGATGTCCTCGAAGGGCTCGTCCGTGAGACCGACCTCGCGCAGCGCGACGGCGGTCTCGACGGCCGCCAGATCCGAGCCCTCGGCGTCGTCGTAGCCGTCGAACGCCTCGGTCACTTGCTCGCGCTCGTCGTCGTCGAGTTCCTCCCACGCGTCGCGGGCGGCGATCACGTCGTCGAGTCGGGACTCGACCGCCTCGCGGTCGGTGAGCGGCGTCAGCACGCGGATCCGGTCGGCGGCGTGGGCGGTCAGCGCGTGGCCCGCCGCCAGTCCGAGGAGATCGTCGTACACCGAGCGCGTGTCGCCGGTCGCGAGGACGTCCATGCCGGCCTCGCCGTTGGCCCGGCGGAGGATCCGGGTGGCTCGCCCGCGGTGGAGCCCGGCGTCGACGAGCGCCCGCACGTCGGCCGACTCGATCGCCTCGACCGCGCGCTCGGTCCCGAGCGACTCCGTGAGCCGCTCGCTCGTCTTGGGGCCGATCCCCCAGTAGTCCTCCAGTCGCATACGCGGTACTGTCCCCCCGGCGTCTTGGCGTTTTCGTCGGGGCGCGTCACCCCGAGGAGGACGACGTCACCTCACCGCGACTGCCGGTAGATCAGGTTCCGCTGGATGTCGTTCGCGCCCTCGTAGATCACCGGAATGCGCACGTCGCGGTAGACGCGAGCGATCCGGCGGTCGGTGAGGATCGAGCGCCCGCCGTGGAGCTTCATGCCCTTCTCGGCGCAGTCGGCCGCGACCTCGGTTGATTTGGTCTTCGCCAGCGCGGCCCAGTAGCCGGCGTCGTCGTTGTCCGCGACCTTCTCACAGGCGCGCCAGTTGAGCGCGCGCGCCGACTCGAAGCCGATCCGCATGTCCGAGAGAGTGTGCTGGACCGCCTGAAACTCGTTGACGGTGCGGCCGAAGGCGTTGCGCCCGTGGACGAACTCCTCGGCCTCCTCGATGGCGGCGGCGGCGAGCCCGAGCCCGTGACCCCCGACGATCACGCGGCCGTGGTTGAAGAAGTCGGCGAGGACGTAGAAGCCGCCGCCCTCGCTGCCGACGACGTTCTCCTCGGGGACGAAGCAGTCCTCGAAGACGATGTGGCCCTGCTTGGAGGCGCGCATCCCCATCTTCTCCGGGATGTGTTCGGCCTCGTAGCCGTCCGAGTCCGTTTCGACGATGAACAGCGTGTAGTTGGAGTAGCGGTCGTCGCTCTCGCCGGTCTTCGCGTAGACGGTGAGCCAGTCTGCCTCGACCGCGTTGCCGACCCAGTACTTCTCGCCGGTGAGCTCGTAGCCGCCCTCGACCTTCTCCGCCTTCGTCGTCATCCCCGCGAGGTCGGAGCCCGTCTCGGGCTCGGAGACGGCGAGCCCCGAAATTTGGTCGTTCTCTGCGACCGGCCGGAGGTACTCCTCCTTCTGTGCGTCGGTGCCGTACTGCTCGACCATCTCCGCGCCGAAGCTGGCGAGCTGGAGTGTGAGCGCGATGCCGGCGTCGGCGCGGTAGAACTCCTCCGCGATCGCGAGCACCTGCGCGAGGTCGAACCCCTTCCCGCCGTACTCCTCGCCGATGTCCTGCGCGACGAGTCCGGCGTCCATCCCCGCCTCCAGCACCTCCCACGGGTACTCGCCGGAGTCGTAGTACGCCTCGGCGTTCGGGGCGATGTACTCGTCGGCGAACTCGCGGGCCTCTGCCTTCACGTCCCTCGCGCGCTCCGGGACGATACTGTCGTCAAGTAGGTCCATGCGCCATGTGCGGACCCCGTAGTCAAAACGTTCGTGGAATAACGAAAAACACCGGGACAGTTTATCAGTCGTTACGGTCGCTCGCCGGGTCGTCGCTTCCGCCGTCCTCCTCACGGTCGCCGTCAGCGCTGCTTTCGCTGTCGTCGTCTTCGCCGTCCGCGTTCTCGTCACGGTCGTTCGACGGAGGGTCGGGTGTCACCGACTCATCCGTATCAGTCGTCTCAGTCGCGTCGTCCGCGTCGTCCGATTCGGCCGGTTCAGTCGGCTCGGCGGGCTCGAACCCTGCGGTCTCCAGATCGGCGTCGCTCCGGGGGTCATGCCCGCGCTCGCGGAGGACTTCGCGCACCGCTTCCCGGTCGACGGTCCCCGACACGGTCCGGGGGAGCTCGTCGACGTACGCGACGGTCTTCGGGATCTTGAACCCCGCGAGCCGGTCCCGCGCGAACGAGACGAGTCGCTCCTCGTCCACGAGCGGCGGCCCGGCGGTCTCGCCGGGACCGTCCTCGTCTGCGGGTTCGCCGTCCGCTCCTTCGTCGTCCGCGTCTCTCTCGTCAGCGCCCCTCTCGTCCGCATCTCTCTCGTCCGCATCTCCCTCACCGATGGCTCCGCCGTCTCCGCCGCTTCCACCCTCTCCGCCGCCTTCTACCCGGTCGCCGACGGCGAGCAGCGCCGAGACGCGCTCGCCCCACACGTCGTCGTCGAGCCCGACCACGGCGGCGTCCTCGACCGCCGGGAACTCCCGGAGCACGTCGACCACCTCGCCGGGTTCGACGTTCTCACCCCCGGTGACGATCCGGTCGTCGAGCCGGTTGAGCACGTAGAGGAACCCCCCGTCGTCGACGCGACCCACGTCGCCGGTGTGGAGGCCGTGCGGGCCGAACGCCGAGCGGTCAAGGGCGGTGGCGGCGTCTCGGCCGTCTTCGTCGCTGTCGCGCTCTCCGTCGGTTCCGTCCTCCCCGTCGATGTACCCGGGAGTCACCGTCGGGCCGTCGACGACGATCTCGCCGCTCTCTCCCGGTTCGACCGGCGTTCCGTCCTCGTCGACGACCGTCACGTCGGTACCGAACAGCGGTCGACCGACGGTGCCGATCCGGCTCTTCGTCTGTCGCGGCGTCGCGGTCGCGATCTGTGAGGCCGACTCGGTCATCCCGTAGGTCGGATACACCGGGATCGAGTAGTCGCGGCAGCGCTCGACCAGTTCGTCCGGGGCGGGCGCCCCGCCGAGCAGGACCACCCGGAGCGTGTCCGAGAGCGTCCCTCGACGGTCGAGCATGCGTTGGAGCATCGTCGGGACCAGCGAGATACCGGTCACGTCGTAGGTGTCGATGTCGTCCGCGGTGCCGCCCGGGTCGAACCCCTCGCGGAGCACGAGCGTCGTCCCGTACAGCGCGGAGCGGTACACCGGGGCAAGCCCGCCCATGTGGTGGAGCGACAGCGACACGAGCCACCGGTCCCCGCGATCGACGCCGAGCCGGAACGCGGAGGCGACGGCCGAGCTGTAGATGTTACCCGCGGTGAGCGGGACGGGCTTGGGCTCGCCCGTCGTCCCCGACGTGAACAGGATACAGAGGTACTCCGACTCCGCCCACTCCGGCGGATGGACCGGCTCGGGTTCGACGCCGTGGACCGCCGTGACGCCCTCGGCGGCCGGATCGTCGACGGAGAACACCGGGACCTCGCTGTCCGTGGCACACTCCTCGATCGCGCCGAGCGCGGCGTCTTCCGTCGGCTCCGCGCACACCACCGCGTCGAGGTCGGCCCGCTCGACACGTTCGGCGAGCTCGCGCTCGGTGAGCTCCTGTCCCAGCGGGACGAAGGTCGCCCCGATCCGCATCGCCGCGTGGACGAGCCCCACCGTGCCGACGTACGGCGGCGTGAGCACGCCCAGCCTGTCGTCCGCCTCGATGCCGTGGGCGACGAGACGTCCGGCGGTCTCGGAGACGAGCCGATCGAGGTCGGTGTAGGTCCACGCCTCTCCATCTTCGGCCCGTATCAACGCGGTGTGGTCCGGCGAGGAGGCGACGCGGTGTGACAGCCAGTCGCGCATCGTCGTCACCGGGGGTGGGCGCGTCGCCTACTCATCGGCGGGCTGGCGCACCGTCAGTACCGGCACGTCGGAGGTCCGGACGACCCGCTCCGTGACGCTGCCGAGCAGGTAGCGGTCGAGCCCCTTCCGGCCGTGCGTCCCCATCACGATCACGTCGATGTCGTTCTCGGCGACGTGGTCGCGGATCGACTGGTACGCGGTGCCCGTGGCGACCGTCGTCTCGCAGTCGACGCCCGCGTCCGCGGCGGCGTCGGCGACGCGGCGCGTGGCCTCCTTCCCCTCCGATTCGAGCGCCTCGACGACGACGTCGGCGCCGGCTTCGAGCGTCGAGTACGCCGCCCCGTCGACGACGTAGAGGGCGTGCAGGCGGGCGTCGTAGTGTTGCGCGAGGTCGATCGCGTGCTCGATCGCGGCGTCCGACGCCGGACTGCCGTCGGTCGGTACGAGGATCTGAGAGTACATCTCGTCGAAAGGTACGCCCGGTGCCGATTAAAAACCCGATCACGGAAGACTGTCGTCGCGGCCGACCTTATCGAAAGCCCATCGCTTCGATCTGCTCCTGATACCGGTTGCGGATGGTGACCTCGGTGACCTGTGCGACGTCGGCGACCTCGCGCTGGGTCTTCTTCTCGTTACACAGAAGCGACGCGGCGTAGATGGCGGCGGCGGCGAATCCCGTGGGCGATTTCCCGGAGAGGAGCCCCTGCTCGGCGGAGACGTCGATGATCTCGGTCGCCTTCGACTGGACCTCCTCGCTGAGCTCCAGCGAGGACGCGAACCGGGGGACGAACTGCTTCGGATCGACCGGCTTCAGCTCCAGCCCGAGTTCTTGGGAGATGTAGCGGTACGTGCGACCGATCTCCTTTTGCGGGACGCGCGACACGTCGGCGACCTCGTCGAGCGAGCGCGGGATCCCCTCCTGCCGGCAGGCGGCGTAGAGGGCGGCGGTGGAGACGCCCTCGATCGAGCGCCCGCGGATCAGATCCTCGTTGAGCGCGCGTCGGTAGATGACGGAGGCGACTTCACGTACCGATCGCGGGACGCCGAGAGCGCTCGCCATCCGGTCGATCTCCGAGAGCGCGAACTGGAGGTTGCGCTCGCCGGCGTCCTTCGTCCGAATCCGCTCCTGCCACTTGCGCAGCCGGTGCATCTGTGACCGCTTCTCGGAGGAGAGCGACCGGCCGTACGCGTCCTTATCCTTCCAGTCGATCGTCGTCGTCAGCCCCTTGTCGTGCATCGTCTCGGTGATGGGGGCGCCGACGCGCGACTTCGACTGGCGTTCCGAGTGGTTGAACGCGCGCCACTCCGGCCCGCGGTCGATGTTCCGTTCGTCCAGCACCAGGCCGCAGTCCTCACAGACGAGCTCTTGGTCGGCGTCGGTGACGATCTCCTCCGAATCGCACTCTGGACAGGAGACCGCCTCCGTCTCGTCCGATTCTTGCTCGGTCTCCCGCTCCTGTTGGCGCTGGCGGCTCGGACGTTCCATTATAAGGTTTCTGGTTATTGCCGCATTTAAACCTTTGTCCGAATCTGGGAATTGCCCTCGCCACGCCGACCCGTGAGTCGGCGACTAGAACGGCTCTCCGGGCCCTGTACGGTTCGTTCGCGTTTTTCTGTCACACCCACCGCGCCGCAGAGTGTACCTCCGAACCGCATCGAAATGAACACGAAACGTGACTGTGTTGTATTACTATCGGACATTTAACAAAGCTTTTGTATTACTAAAGTATATAGCGATGTATGAGCACCACGCAGTCCGACGGGATCGAAGCCACGCTCCGCGGCTGTCGCCCCGCAGAGATCGACCCCATCGTCGTCGACGCCGCCGACCTCGAAAGCACCGCGCCCGAACACCTCCGCGACCTCAAAGCCGAGTTCTCCGCCCGCGGCTACCAGCCCGCGACCCTCTCCGTCGCGGCCTGCTTCGACTGCGACGACGCGCTCTCTACCCAGCGCGAGGCCGACCGGCTCCGCGAGTTCGTCCGCGCCGCGTCGTTCCTCGGCGCCGGACGGATCGAAGTCCGCCTCGACGAGGTGGCCGACCGAGACGCCGCCGAGCCGGCGCTGTCTGCGCTCGCGGAGCGCGCGCGCCGTGAGGGCGTCGAACTCGTCCGCGTCGACGACGGCTCGGCCGCCGCCTGAGCGGATGGCGTCGAAGCGATCGCTCGCGACCAAGCTCGGCGTCGTCGCCGGCTTCGAGGACCCCAGCGCCGCACTCGAACAGTACCCGACGCCCCCCGATCTCGGGGCGCACGTCGTCCACCTCGCCGACCTCCACGGCGACGTCGACGGCCGGACCGTCCTCGACCTCGGTACCGGAACGGGGATGCTCGCGCTGGCGGCCGCCCTCCGCGGTCCCGCGCGCGTGTTCGGTGTCGAACTCGACCGCGGCGCGCTCTCGACGGCGATCGAAAACGAGCGCCGGATCGCCGCCAGCGCCCCCGTTCACTGGCTCCAAGGCGACGCGACGCGGCTCCCGCTCGACGTGCCCGACCCCGTGACCGTCGTGATGAACCCGCCGTTCGGCGCGCAGGACGGGAACCGGAACGCCGACCGCGGGTTCCTCGCGACCGCCAGCCGCGTCGCGGCGGTCTCGTACTCGGTCCACAACGCCGGCAGCCGAGAATTCGTCGAGGCGTTCGCGGCCGACAACGGCGGCGACGTCACCCACGCGTTCGCCGCCGACTTCCAGATCGAGGCGCAGTTCGACCACCACACCGACGCCGCCCGCGATATCGACGCCGAAGTGTATCGGATCGAGTGGACGTGACGGCGACGATCGTCGATACCTAGCAGGCGCCGGCGACGGAGCGGGCGGGAGCGCGGGAGACGGGATCTCTCGAAGAGTCGTCACACCGAGCGAAGGAGGGTGAGGTCGGTGACGCAGATCGACCGCGCCTAGTCGTCACCCGTGGCGACCCGCGGTCCGTCGAACCCGATCGGGATCGGCTCTCGCGGGATCGGCTCAGCGGATCCCTCGCGGGCGAACGGCGGCCAGCGGACCTCGGTCGCGATCGGGCCGTCGAGGTCCAGCGTCATCCGGAGGTCCCCCCTCCGGTCGGCAAGCTCGAAGCCGACCGACCGGTAGACGCTCCGTGCGACCCGATTCCCGCTCTCGACGTGGAGTTCGAGCCCCTCGCGACTCCCGGCGGCGGCGTCGGCGATGACGTGGCGGCAGAGCTCCGTCCCCACGCCTCGCCCCTGCATCTCGGGGTAGACGAAGACGGCGAGCTCGGGGCGGGCCGCGTCGGTCGGGGTGTACATGGCGTGACCGAAGGGCTCGCCGTTCCGCTCGGCGACGACGTTGCTCCCGTCGGCGAGCATCGTCTCGATCCAGTCGGCCCGGCGGCTCCGGGTCACCGGCGGGAGCCCCTGCGCGCGGTCCGCCGTCCCGAACCCCTCGTACATCTCCGCGAGGGCCGCGGCGTCCTCGCGGACCGCGGGGCGGATCGTCCACCGGGCCCCCTGCTTGTCCACGAAGCGCGGACAGCGCGGCGGACAGTGGACCGTCCCCTCGCACTCGCTGCCGTCCCAGCCGTCGCAGGCGGTGGCGTCGTGGCTCATAGCTGGCAATCGACCCTCCACGGGGTTATATCGTGACAGGTGGTCCCACAACCTGAGAACGGAGCGGCGGGTGGCGATCGGCGGTCGACCGGATAGAACCCGATCTCACTCCCGAATGAGGACGATCCCGTCGCGGAACACCGAGTGGTTCGGCACCACGTGCTCCTCGCCGTCGGCCTCGATGCGGGTGACGAACAGGTCGACCTCCTGCACGATGCCGCGCTCGCCGGCGACACGCACCTCGTCGCCGATCACGTACGGCTGCCGGAGCAGGAGGAACACCCCGGCGGCCGCGCTGGCGACGAGGTCCTTCGTCGCCAGCGCGGCGAACAGCACGACCGCGAGCGCGTACGCGCCCAGCAACACGACCAGTGCGAGGGTCTGCACGCCGACCTGTCCGAGCGCGATCAGGGCGGCGACGTACACGACGCTGTACTTCACGAGCGGCGGCAACACGCCGAGTTCGGGGAGCTTGATCCCGCGGAGCCGCTCGGCGACGAGCAGCTCCGCCTTGTCGCCGACGACGACCCCGACGATGAGGACGACGACCGCGACGAACAGCCGCGGGAGGAACGCGGCGACGCCCGACCAGAACTGTTCGAGGTAGTTCACGTCGGCGACCGTGAGCGCGACGATGACGGCGACCGCGATGATGAAGTAGCTCGACAGCTTCGCTAAGATTCGCACCGTCGAGGTGTCGAATTCGCGGGCGGTGCGCTCGAAGGCGGTCCCCTCGATCACCTCCGGGACGCCCGCGCGAGTCAGCAGGCGGCGGTTGATCACGCCGACAACGTACGCCGCCACCAGCCCGAACAGCAGCACGAACAGGGCCAGCCAGAGCCGGTCCGGGACCGCCGCGACGAACTCGGAGAGCGGTGTCGGTACCGCGGACATGGCGATTAGTACTCCTCCGGATCGATCTCCAAGACGAGTTCGCCCGCTTTAAACGCCCGCACGAGCCCGTCCGACTCGGAGAGCACGATGGAGGTCGAGTTGGTGTCGCGGGTGATCGCGGCGCCGGACATGTGGCGCGCGCCGAGCCCCTTCGGGATGTCGACGCCCTCCGCGCCGGGTTCGAGGTAGCGGTACGCGGAGACGATCTTCCCGGAGTCGGAGACGACGAAGGCACCGTCGAGCCGCGAGAACTCCTTGAGCATGACGTTGACGATGGGGTCGCCGACGTGGACGTGCGACTTCTCGAAGGGGTTGTACGATAGCGGACGGGACTTGTTCATCACCTTTCCCGCGTCGCCGACGACGAACAGCGCGCCCACCGGCTTCCCCTTCTGTCCCTTCTGTCCGAGCTCGATCGCGACCTCGAACACGTCGCGGATCACGCTCGGCTCCGCCCGCGAGTTGACGAAGAGGTCGTAGATTCCGGTGTGGACCGTCTCGTCGACGGTGACCCGAATCACGGCGTCCGACCCGCCGTCGAAGACGGACGCGATACAGACCACCTCGTCGCCCTCCGAGACGAGCTCGGCGTCCATCGCCCCCTCGATGCCGAACCGGATCCGGTCTTTGACGTTGTCGAACGGGAGGGGAAGCTCGACGAACACCTCGGCGTCGACGTCGTTGTCGGGGGCGACGACGACGACCTCCGTGTCGCCGTCCTCGAACCGATCGTGGAACGAGCTGGTCGGCGAGAACACCAGCACGGCGTCCGCGTCCTCGACGAGATCGGACAAGTGGTCTGTGAGCGAGGCCATTGCTCGTAGGGACTCTCGGCCGACGTATAGTCGTTGTGTCAGTGTCGTGCGCGTGTCAGACGCCGCCTACGTCACGAGGACGCGCACTTGATAGGGAGCCAGATCGAGCCGCGCCAGTTCCTCGTCGGGCGACAGATCGAGGTCCCCGTCGCGCAGGGGCGCGCCGCGCTCCGTCACCGCTTCCCCCCACGTCCACGGAATTTCGAACGCCTCGAACGACTCCGGGCCGAAATTGGCGACGACGACGACTTGGCCGTCGCTTCCGATCGGCTGGTCTCCCGGCCGGCAGTAGGCGACCACGGCGGGGCCGTCGGGATCGTCCGTCTCGGGATGGACGTGGAGGAGTTCCACCTCGTTCCGCTGGAGCGCCGCCGTCGACGTCCGAAGGTGGATCAGATCGCGGACGGCCTCGTGGAGCGCGCCGTGGCCGGGATACTCGCGACGCGACCAGTCGATCGGGTCCTCCATCTTCCGCTGCCAGTTCTCGTAATCGAGGTCGTGAATCTCGGCGAACTCCTCGCCCGCCAGGATCATCGGGACCCCGACCGACGTGAGGAGGATCGCGAACGCGCCCCGGACTCGGTCGAGTGCCTCGGTGTGAGCGTCGATCTGCACGCTCTCGCCGGCGGTGACGAGGTTGTCTATGAGGTACCGCACGTTCTCGATCGACCCGTCGCCGAGGCCTCCCTCGGCGACCATGGTGCCGAAC
Source organism: Halorubrum halophilum (assembly GCF_000739595.1). GTDB lineage: Archaea > Halobacteriota > Halobacteria > Halobacteriales > Haloferacaceae > Halorubrum > Halorubrum halophilum. The sequence goes on from NZ_BBJP01000014.1 coordinate 46,004, forward strand.
AGGAAGTTCATCAGCCGCTGGTCGCCCTCCGCGCCCACGTCGTGAGAGGTGATGTAGTTGACCGCCTGCGAGAGGTCATCGAACCCCCCCTCGAACGCCTCGGTTCGGCCGTCGTACGTCCGGTCGTTGGCGATCAACGCCTCGATCCGCTCACTCCGGGCGGGCCCGTCCCCGTCGGGCTCGATTCCGTCTCGAAGGAGGCGTCTGGCTTCGACCTGGAAGTCGAAGTTCCACATGGCGTCTACGACGGACCGACCGTCGGGGTTGTTCTCGTGGTCACGGACGATCTGTGCGCGAGTGTGAGAGTCCTCGGCGACGACGAGAAACGGCCGGTCTGCGGACAGTTCGTCGTGGGCCGCGTGGGTACGGTCGCGGAACCGCTGGACGAACTGCCAGTTGTCGGCGCCCTTGAACTCGTCTATTCGGAAGCCGTCGACGTGATACTCTTCGACCCAGTACTCCCCCATCCGGCAGAGAAGCTCCTGTGCCGGGTGGTAGCCGTCGAGCGTCTCCTCGAAGTCGAAGCGGCGTCCGCCCCAGTCGCTCCGCTCCGGCTGTTCGTCCGGGTGACGGAAGAACCAGCCGTCCGCCAGCTGCTCCAGCGGACACCCCGTCGCGTGGTTCACCACCACGTCGAGGAACACCCGGATACCGCGTCGGTGGCACTCCTTGATCAGGAACTTCGTGTCGATCGGCCCGCCGAGGTCGTTGTCGGGCGCGAAGAAGAACCGCGTCCCGTACCCCCACCCGCGGTCGTCCGGCGAGTCCATGATCGGCAGCAGCTCGATCCCGTTGACGCCCAAGTCCGCGATCGCGTCTAGGTGGTCGGTCAGCAGGTCCTGTAGGTCCCCGTCGGCGACGTTACGCCGGTTGCCGCCCGTCGCGGGCGCGGCCCAGCGGGGCGGGAACTCGTACAGCACCAGCTCGTGGTTCCCCGGAAGCCCGCCTTCGGGGAGCTCGTCGTCCCAGGAGAACGGGGGACGGTATCGCTCGCCGTCCCGAATCCGGAAGGTGCTGCGGATTCCCTGGAACCGGGTGAGATCCTCGGCGAACGGGTCGGGAACCGCGATCGGCTCGTCTTCGCCGCGCTCGACGACGAATTCGTACTCGTAGCGGCCGTCGGCCAACTCTAGCTCGCTCAAGTCCAGCTCGTACCACCCCTCGTCGCCGGTCGGTGTCAGCTCCGCTCGGTCCCAACTCCCCGGCTCGAACTCCGAGCGGGACTGCAGCGGCGAGTAGCGCATCGCGACCGTCTCTGCGTCCATCGCCGGCACGCGGACGACGGAGGAATCCGTGTCCGGCGGAAACGCGATGTCGGTGTCAGTGCTCACACCGTACTAACAGCGGAGAGCGGTAAGTGCCGTCGGCTTGCTCCTGCAAGACGTTGATACGTCCCTCGAGCGGGCTCTCGCTCGACGCGGCAGCCGCGTTCGTCGTTGCCTCGTCGTCTCGGGGCCGTTCGGCTGCTACGCCACTCGGTCGATCCGCGTCGGCTTCGCGCTGGATCGCTCGCGATGCGACCCCGCAAGAAGCACTTGCGAACGCAAGCCCAGGCGTATTACCAGTCGATTCCGTAGCGCTGTCATGACAGCGTTGGCACTCGACAAACGGACGCTCCAGAGACTGAGTATCGCATCGACGCTCCTAGACGCCATCGCGGCGTTCGCCCGCCGAGACACCCGGACGGGGATCCTCCTGCTCGGCGCGGCCGTCGCCTCGATATGGGTGCCGGGATTGGGCGTGATCGCCTCCGTCCTCACCCGACTCTACCGGAAATTGCGAAGAGGCCGGCGTCCGAGCCTCGGAGAATCGGTGTGAGTACGACCGCGAGCCGGCTTCCCGCCCGACTTTTACGCGAGAGGGCCGACTGATCGGACGAACATGGCGACCCGCGAGGCCCTCTGGGACTACCGCGACGAGTTCGGCGACGCCTTCGGTCGGACCTACTTCCGACGATTCGGCCCGGGCGTGGTCTCCAGCGTCGGGATCGGGACCTACCTCGGCGACCCCACCCCCGCCGTCGACGACGACTACCGCGAGGCGATCGACCTCGCGCTTCGCTCCGGCGTGAACCACGTCGACACCGCGGTCAACTACCGGTGCGGGCGCGCCGAGCGCGTCGTCGGCGAGGCGGTCCGGAACTCCCCGATCGACCGCGACGCGATCGTGGTGGCGACGAAGGGCGGGTTCCTCCCGTTCGACGGCAGGCGTCCCGACGACCCCGCCGAATTCGTCCGCGAGCAATTTGTAGAGCCGGGGATCGTCGCGCCCGACGACCTCGCGAACGGGGCGCACGCGATCGCCCCCGACTACTTGGGGTGGTCGCTCGACCGATCCCTCGAGCGGCTCGGCCTCGACGCGATCGACTGCTACTACGTCCACAACCCGGAGACCCAGCTGGCGACGCGCTCTCGAGACGCGGTGTACGACCGACTCGAGGCCGCCTTCGAGGCCTTGGAGCGCCGGCGCGCCGCGGGCGACATCGGGGCCTACGGCGTCGCGACGTGGGACGCGTTCCGGGTCGCCGAGGACCACGAGCGATACCTCTCGCTCGCGGCGATCCTCGCGCGGGCCGAGGCCGCCGGCGAGGCGGTCGGCTCCGACGACGACCACGGGTTCGACGCCATCCAGCTCCCCTTCAACGTCGCGATGGCGGACGCGTTCACGCGGCGGAACCAGCGAGCTCCCGGCGTCGACTCCGACGGCGACGCCGACGCGGAGCCGGTCTCCACCTTGGAGTTCGCCCACGAGGCCGGGCTCTCCGTGGTGACGAGCGCGAGCATCGGACAGGGCGATCTCGCCGTAGAGGGGGCAATCCCGACCGACGTCGACGCGACGCTCGCGGGCGAGACCCCGGCCCAGCGCGCGCTCAACTTCGCGCGGAGCGCGCCGGGCGTCACCTCCTCGCTGGTCGGCGCGAGCGACCTCGACCACGTCCGCGAGAACGTCGCCGCCGGAACCTTTGACCCCCTCGGCGCGTCGGCGTTCGACGCGGTGTTCGAGTGAGTGCCGGGCGACGACCGGTCCGGCAAAAGACGTTTGTCGGGACCGCCCCAAGCCGGTCGCATGTCCCCCACGCGGCGAGCCCTCCTCCGGAGCGCGTCGCTCGGTGCGCTCACGATGGGCGGCTGTCTCGGCACCGAGACGCGCGGCGACGGCGCAGATCCGGCGGCCGAGACGAGATCGACGACGGGTAGCGACGACGACCCGACGGTGCTGAAAGTCCGGAATCCCGGCGGCGAGGCGGTCGTCGTCGACCGCTCCGTCGGAGATGACGGGAGTGAAAGCGACGACGATGAAAGCGACGAGAGCGACGGCGACGCCGATCCCGCCCCGATCGGACGCGAACTCGTGACGACCGCCGACCGGGCGACCGAGCTGACGGTCACCGCGGGCGTCCCCGACGAGGACCGCTCGCGGGTCCGGTCGTTCCTTGACGACACCGACTACGAGACGGAGAGCGTGTTCGTCGCCCGCGCCGGAATCAGGTCGTGTTATCGGTTCCGGATCCGGTCGGTGTCGTGGGAGCCGGGCGACGTCGAGTACGAGTACTGTCGCGAGCTCCGGCCGCCCGACGCGGCCTGCGAGACCGACACGCGAGACGCCGTCGGGCTCCTCTTCCGACTCCCCGCCGCGCTCGACTCGCCGCTCACAAGGTCGGGATCGAGCGGCCGATCACCCTGTGAGCGCGTCGGGACGGATTACGACCGGATCGACGCGAACGCGACCGTGCAGGGGAACGAGACCGCGCTCGGCGAGAGTTCGGACGGCGAGACCGCGGACGCCGGAACCGCAGGCGCCCAGACCGCGGACGAGGAGCCCGGGGGTGACGGCTCGTGACGCGCCGCCTCACCCGTCGCGGGACGCTGGCGGCCGCCGGCGTGCTCGCGTTCGGAGGCTGTCTCGACGGCAGGCGTAGTCGGGGGTTCTGGGACGATCCGCCGTCGCTCGACACGACCGGAGTGTCGCGGGCGATCGAGGCCCCCGTCCCCGACCGCCCGCGGCTCGTCCCCGTCTCGATTGAAAGCGGGGTCTCGGCGGCGTTCGCCGATCGCGTCGACCGTCTGCTCGAACCGATCCCCAACCCCCTGACGGCTGAAACGCTCCCGAACGGGGCGATTCGCGAGCAGATCGCTGAGGGACGCGACGGCGCCCGCGACGCGCTCCCGGCACCCGAGGAGCCGATGGCGCCGCTCCGTCGGGCGGAGCGCTTCGCGACCGCGCGCGGCCGCGCCGCGACCGCCGTCGGCACGTGGGCCGGCGTGACGACCGGGGGCGACCCGCGAGCGGTGACGGCCGGCGTCGAAACCGTCCGGAACCGGGCCGCCGAGACGCTGGAGACACTCCCCGGGGACGCGTCGGACCCTCTCGCCGGCGCGGCCGTGTACGGCCCGATCGAGCGCTGGCTCGACGCCGCGCTGCGCCGGGACCTCGTCGGTGGGTCCGCCGGCGTCGCGGACGACGCCAACCCGCTTCGAGCCGGGGAGACGGTCGGCGACACCGAACGGGTCCAGTCGCACGTCGAGGTCGGTCGGCACCTCCGCGACCGGTACCGGAACTCGCTCGCGGAGCCGCAGGCGGTCGACGTCCCCCTTCGCGAGGCGGCCGAGGCGGTCGGCACCGAGATCGCCGATCGGCTCCGAGAGCTCCACGGGGGCGACACCGACCGGATCAGGGGGAGCCCCGGGATGGAGGCGTTCCTCGACGATCGGTCGATTCCACGCGACGCGCCCAGCGTCTCGCTCCTGTCTCGCGCGAACTACCGGACCTTCGAGGATCTCCGGTTCGATCCCGTCCCGCTCGGCGACTGGACCCCGGACCATCCGGCGACGGCGCTCGCCCGAACGGCGCTCGCTCGGGTCCGACTGCGCGCCATCGACGCCCTCGCCGCGGAGATCGAGAACGGGGAGACGATGTTCCCGGCGGACGCGGCCGCGGTCGAGAGCGGCCGCGACGCCGCGATCCGGTCGGTGGAGGGGCTCGTGGCGAGCGCGAACCCCCTGGCGCGCTGGCTCGGCGCGCAGTTCCGCCCCCTGTTCGACGAACGGGACGCCGCGCTCGCGGAGAGCGATCCCGATCCGCGCGCGGTCTCCGAAGCGTTCGCCGCGTACCGATGGATCGAACTGGTCGGCGGTGAGGTGACCCCCGTGCTGGCGTCGATCAGCGACGCGCTCGAGGCAGCAGACTAAGCCCTCGGAGCGTACCGATGAGGGAGGAGAAAGCGGAGACGGGGTGACGGCCGGTTTCGGCGACTGTGCGATCGGAACGGGCGGCGGTCAGCGCAGCTCTTTGAACGTGGCTTTGCACTCGGGACAGACGCGCACGGAGAACACCTCGTCCGGGTCGTTCTGCTTTTTCAGGACCTTCTCGCAGTCGGCGCAGTTCAGCCGCTCGTAGGTGTCCTTGAACAGGTCGCCGTCGCGAAGTCCCTTCCGCGTCGATTTCATGCCTCCAAGTTGATCCCGTGACGGTATAAAAACCCCGTACGACGCGAGTCGGACGCCGCGACTCGCCCGTCGCCGACGGGCGACTCCGCGTCGATCGGACGGGTCGCTTTCGCAACCCTTGTCTCCGCCCCCGAAGTAGCTCGACCGTGTCACGGAGTCGGCTGTTCGGATCGCTGTGTGCGCTCGTCTTTCTCGTCAACTTCGCACGAGTCGTGTTCGCACCCCTCGTGGGCGAGTTCATCGGCGAGTTCGCGATCGGCGAGGGGACGGCGGGGCTGATCGTCACGCTCGCGTGGCTCGGCTCGGCGGCGCCGCGGCTCCCAGCGGGCTGGGCGCTGACGCACTTCTCCCGTCAGTTCGTGATCCTCGTCTCCGGGGCAATGCTGACGCTGGGCGCGCTCGGCGTCGCGCTGGCGCCGGGCGTCCCGACGCTGCTGACCGCCGCGTTCGCGATCGGGTTGGCCTCCGGCGTCTACTTCGTCGCCGCCAACCCCTTGGTCGCGGAGCTGTTTCCGACCCGCGTCGGTCGCGTGATGGGCGTTCACGGGATGGCGAGCCAGCTCGCCGCCGTCGCCACCGCGCCAGTGGTCACGGTCGCGCTCTGGTACGACTGGCGGCTCGCCTTCTACGGGCTCGCGCTCGCCGCCGCCGCCTCCACCGTCGTCTTCGTCGTCTTCGCCCGGCAGACGGACCTCCCGGACGCCGGCGCGAGCGACACCGACTTCGTCGCCGGCGCGTTCTCGGAGTGGAAGCTGATTCTGGCGGGCGTCGTGTTACTGGGGCTCGCGAGCTTCGTCTGGCAGGGACTCTTCAACTTCTACGAGCTGTACATGATCGACAAGGGGCTCCCGCCCGCGACGGCGCGGAACCTGCTCACGGTGATCTTCGCCGCGGGCGTCCCCGCGTTCCTCGTCTCCGGCGACCTGGCGGACCGGCTCCCGCACGTGCCGTACCTGCTCGGAATCGTGTCGACGTTCATCGGCGGCGTCGTCCTCGTGGTCGTCTCCTCGGGACTGGCCGCGGTCGTCGCCGCCAGCGTCGTCGTCGGCTTCACGATCCACATGCTGTTCCCCGCCGGCGACACCTACCTGCTCGCGTCGCTGCCGGACGAGTCGCGGGCGTCGGCGTACGCCGTCTTCTCCGCCGGAATGATGACGACGCAGGCGGCCGGCTCGTGGGTCGTCGGCGAGGCGATCGAGGCCGGTGCCGGCTACGACGCGGTCTTTCTCACGCTCGCCGGGGGACTCGCGCTCGTCGTCGTCGCGTACGCGGTGCTGGAACGCCTCGGCCGGATCCCCGGTGGGGCCGCGAGCGCGGAGCCAGCGCGGTGAGAGCGGTCCGCACTCCGCCCGCCGTCCACCTGCCCGCCGTCCACCTGCCCGCCGTCCGCCGTCCGCCTGCCCGCCGAGACCGGCACGGGAGCACGGGTATCGCACCTATTTAGGGCGTCCCGCCCGTGTACCGGATAGATGGAGTACGTACAAGAGCGCGTGACGACGCTGCACGCGTTGACCGACCACCGGCCGGAGGCCCCCACCGGCCGGGCGGCGGTCGTCGTGCCGATGACGGAGCGCGAGTACGGGACGCTCGCGGCCGATCGGGTCCTGACGGCGCTGGAGTCTGTCGACCCCGCCCGCGTGGTCGTCCCCCTCCGCGCCCCCGCCGAGCGCGTCGGGCCCTTCGCCGAATGGCTCGACGGCTTCGACGTGACCGTAGAGCCCCTGTGGTGCGGCGGCCCGCGGCTCACGGAGCTGCTCGCGGCCCGCGGGCTCGACGGGGACCGCGGAAAGGGTCGGGACGTGTGGCTCGGGCTCGGTCGCGCCCTGGAAGAGGAGTTCGTCGTCGTCCACGACGCCGACACGAAGACGTACTCGCCCGCCTTCGTCAACCGACTGCTGTTCCCGCTCGCGCACGGCCACGACTTCTCGAAGGGGTACTACGCTCGCGTCGAGGACGGGTCGCTGTACGGGCGGCTGTTCCGGCTGTTCTTCAGGCCCTTAGTCCGCGCGCTCGCCGACGCTACCGAGCGCCGCGAGGCCGGCGTTCTGGAGTACCTCGACGCGTTCCGCTACGCGCTCGCCGGGGAGTTCGCGGCGACGACCGACCTCGTCTCGCGGCTCCGCGTCCAGCGCGGCTGGGGGTTGGAGGTCGGGACGCTCGGCGAGACGTTCGCGCACGCGGGCTTCGCGGGGAGTGCACAGGTGGATCTGGGGCGGTACGAGCACGACCACCGCTCCGTCGACGGCCCGACCGGGCTCGCCGACATGAGCCGGGCGGTCGGCGAGGCGACCCTCCGCGCGGTCGAGAACGCTGGCGTCCAGATCGAGTACGACGCGCTCGCCGCCCGCTACCGCGAGGCGGCCGACGGGCTGATCCGCGGCTACGAGACGGACGCCGCGTTCAACGGCCTCGACTACGACCGCACCGACGAGCGCGAGCAGGTCGCGACGTACGCCGACGCCCTCGGAGAGCCGGGCCCGGACACCCGTCTCCCGGCGTGGCGCGACGCTCCCCTCACGCCCGCGGAGGTGGCCGACGCGGCGCGGGCCGACCTCGCGGCGGCTGCGCGGGATACGGGGTCGGGGCGAACGGATCGGAAGCCGCGGGAGGCCGACCGCCCGCGGCCCGCGGACCCGAGCGCCGACGCCCCGGCGGGGGAGGACTGACCGATGGGGGATGGAGACGGACCCGGCGGCTCCGATGGCGACGCCCCCAGCGTCGCCGCCCGCGACGACCTCGCCGGCGTCGTCGACCTGTTCCAGTGGCTCACCCGCGAGGAGCTGTCGCGAGCGCTCTCGGAGCTCGCTTATAAACAGCGCGCCGAGGTCGATGACGAGGCCATCGCCGCCGCCATCGACGTCGCGGTCGCGGAGTACGCGCTCGTCCCCGCGCCCCCCGCGGCGCTCTCGGAGGCGGGAGCGGGGAGCGCGCCGGAATCGGTGGCGGACCCCGCCGACCTCGACAGAGGGGACGACACCGACGGCGCCGACGCGATCGCTCTCGCGGTCGGCCCGGCGGCGTTCCCCTCGCTGCCGGCGGACGCCGAGGACCTCCCGCACATCCTCGACGTCCCCGAGCGCGACGTGGATCGAGAGGCGCTCTCGGAGGCAGTGTTGAAGCGGCTGTCCGAGGACGCGGTCGCCGCGATCGAGTCGAGTGACGCGGAGCGGCTGGAGGTCCTCGCGGACGTGACCTACGACATCGAGGCGTGGGCGCCCGTCGACGCCGGGGACATCCGCGAGCGGATCGTCGACGAACTGGACGCGTAGGCGCCTCTGCGGGACCGTCTACAGCCCACGCCGACGCTCAGTCGATCACGTCGACGATTTCCCCCTCGATCATCCGCGCGAGGACGACCCGAGACACGTCCGCGCGCTCGTGGACGGCCCGAGCGATCTCCCGCGCCGTCGCCTCGTCGTGGGCATCGTCGACGGCGTTGACGAGGGGGATCGCGGTCGCGTCCTGCGGAACATCTTTTAAACCCCCCAGTTCATCGGCGAGCACTCGTCCGACCAGTTCGGGAGTGATCTCGTCGCCGACCGCCGCGTCGGTGATCGCGGCCACGCGCTCGGGACGGTGGACGGTCTCCGCCGTCAGCGGCTCGCCGACCGCGCCGACGCTCGCCACCGGCACCACGCGGTCCGCGCTCGCCGGGACCTGCGGCTCGCGCTCGTTCGGGGCTTTGAAAAGGCGCGTCCGCGCGCCGTCGGCCTTCACAAGGACCGGCCCGTCGTGTGCGGCCCCGATCTCGTCGACGACCGTCGGGTCGTATCCCCGATACCGATCGTCGCGCTCGCGCTCCGGGACCAGTCCGAGCGGGAAGGCGTCCTCGGCTCCCTCGTTCGCCGGCTCCGCGAGTGCGGCGACCGGATCCTCGGTCACGCGGACGCCCGCGACCTCCCGGTCGAAGATCGGGATCCGGACCGTCGCGGTGAGTACCGCCGGATCGAGCCGCCCGGCGAGCGCGTAGAGGGTGGTCTTCTTCCCGCCGGCGCCGACGAGGCAGGTCGTTCCCGCGGCCGCGTCGAGGGCGTCGACGACGCCGTCGATACCGTTCATGTCCGAATCCGTGGTCGGCGAGGGGCGAAAGGCCGTCGGTCGGGGCGGATCGAACGAGGGAGATCGGATCGGCGTGTGGTTTAATCCCGTTCGCCCGCGAGGTGGCTCACGATGACCGTTCCCGACCGGATGCTCCGCGTCGACCTCACCACGGAGCGCGTGCGCAGCGAGCCGGTTCCCGAGGCGTGGCTCGCGCGCTACGTCGGCGGGAAGGGGCTCGGCGCGCGGTACCTCTACGAGATGGAGCCGGGCGTCGACCCGGCGTCGCCGGCGAACCGGCTCGCGTTCGCCGTCGGCCCGCTGACCGGATACCTCCCCGGCGAGCCGCGCTACGCGGCGGTGACGAAGTCCCCGCTCACGGGCGCGTTCCTCGACTCCTACGGCGGCGGGTCGTTCGCGTCGCGGCTGGCCGGCTCCCTCGGCGACCACCTCGGCGTCGTGATCGAGGGCGCGGCCGACGACCCGGTGGTCCTCTCGCTCGCCGGCGGGGAGGCGACGATCGAACCCGCGGACGACCTCCGTGGACTCGACGCGGCAGAGACCGACGCGCGGTTCCCGGACGCCGCCGTCGCCTGCGTCGGTCCGGCGGGCGAGGCTGAGGTCCGGTACGCGACGATCGCCTCCGACGGCGGCGACCACCACGCGGGTCGGGGCGGCGCGGGCGCAGTGATGGGCGCGAAGGGGCTCAAGGCGGTCGTCGCCCGCGATCCGGCGCTCGAGGTTCCCGCCGCGCTCCGCGACCTCCGCGAGCGCGACGAGGCGGCGTTCGCCGACAGCGACGCCGGCCGGTGGCTCGCCGCGGGCGACACTCTCGAAACAGTCGCGTTCGGCGACGAGACCGGCGTGCTCCCGACGCGCGGCTGGCAGTCCCGCCGCTTCGGCGGCGCTGACGGTCTCGGCGTCGAGCGGGCGACCGAGAGCGCGACCGGCCGCGAGCGTCCCGAGGATCCGGTTCCGGGAGGGTTCCGGGTGTCGGCGGGGGAAGGGACGAGTTCGACCGAGGACGCCGACTCCGACACCACCGTCCCCCGCGGCGGCACCCCCATCGCGCTCGGCGCGGGGCTCGGGATCGACGACTTCGACGCGGTCGCGGCCCTCGGCGGTGTCTGCGACCGGCTCGGGATCGACGTGATCTCCGCCGGAAACGCGGTCGCGTGGGCGGTCCGCGCGAGCGACGCGGGGCTGATCGATCCCGCCGATCACGGCGTCGATCGCGATCTCTCGTTCGGCGACGAGGCGGCCGCCAGAGAGCTGATCGAGGAGATCGCGGCCCGGTCGACCCCGCTGGGCGACGCGCTCGCGGACGGGGTGGCGGCCGCCGCGGAGCGGTTCGGCGGGACAGATTTGGTGCCGACCGTGAAGGGGATGGAACTGGCCTCGTACGACCCGCGCGGCGCGGCGACGATGGCGCTGGCGTTCGCGACCGGCGACCGCGGCGGCTGCCACCGACGCGCCCGGCCGGTCGAGACCGAGGCGGTGGCCGACCCGGGGTGGAACCCCGCCGAGCGCGCCGCTGTCGTCGCGGACGAGCAGGACCGGCGGGCCGGGCTGTGGTGTCTCGTCGGCGACGACTTCCTCGCCGAGAGCTTCGGGGCGGCGGCGGCCGCCGAGTGGCTCGCCGCCCTCGGCGACGAGCGCGACCCGGATGACCTCCGGCTCCTCGGCGAGCGCGTGTGGACGCTCACGCGCCTGTTCAACCTCCGAGAGGGGTTCGACCGCGACGACGACGGCCTTCCGGAGGCGCTGACGCGGAATACCGATGAGGCAGGCAAAGAGGGCGAAGCGCCCGGCGACGGCCTCGACCCCGACGCGTTCGAGGACCTCCTCGACCGGTACTACGCGTATCGGGGCTGGGACCGCGAGGGCCGGCCGACCGCCCGACTGCTCGATCGGCTCGGGCTCGCCGACCTTCCCGACGCGGCGACGCCGGTTGGGTCGGCGGAAACGATACCGGGTTTCGGCGCCGCTGACGGCGACGACGACTGAACGGCGAGAAAACCGGACGAGAAAACCGGCGCCGACCTACGGGGCCGCCTGCTTCGTCGAGACCAGTTCGATCACGTCGCGGTGGGAGAGCTCGTGGTCCGTCCCCACCTGTCGGCCGCTCCGGCAGTCGGTGCCGTGGAGGAGCCCCTCGCCGATGTCCGAGTGGATGTGGAACGCGAAGTCCTCGGTCGTCGACCCGCCGGGGAGGATGAAGCAGTCGCGGAAGACGCCCTTCTCGTCTTTGCTCCCGTTCGCGGAGCCGGGGAAGACGGCGATACACCCGAGCACGTCGAAGACGGCCTCCTCCAGCGCGCCCTGCACGCCGGTCCCGTCGTACTCGGCGACGAACTCGCCGATCTGCGCTAAGCCCGCCTCCTGCTCGCCGGAGACGTCGTCGACGACCTCGAAGTCGCTCTCGCCGGGCGTGTAGTCGACGACGCCCGCGTCGTCCGCGTTCTTGAGGGCCTTCTCCGCGTGAGCGCTCGCGGGGACGAACGAGAGGTGGTCGTAGTCGGGGTCGGTCGTGATCTCCCCCCAGTTCGCCTGCGCCTCGGGGGTGTCCATCTTGTTGGCGGCGACGACCATCGGCTTCGTGCGCTTGCGGATCTCACGGGCGAGGTCGGCCTTGTCGGCCTCGTCCCACGTCTCCGGATCGAGTTCGAGCCCCTCCGCGAGGATCACCTGTTTCATCCGGTCCTTGTCGATGCCGAACGCGGACATCTGGTCGGCGAGCTCCGCCTCGATGGCGGCGTCCGCGCCGTGGTAGCGCGTCTCAAACTTTTCGAGCCCCTTCTCTAACACGTCGAGGTACCAGGCGTCGAGCTCCTCCTCTAAGAAGTCGATGTCCTCGCGCGGGTCGTGGCCCTCGGTGGTCTCGCCCTCGATGTCGGTCTTGCCCGAGAAGTCGACGACGTGGATCAGCACGTCGGTCTCGTTGAGGTCGGTGAGGAACTGGTTGCCGAGCCCGCGGCCCTCGTGGGCGCCGGGGACGAGCCCGGCGACGTCGACGAGCTTGACCGGGACGAAGCGGGTGCCCTCGCGGCAGACGCCGACGCTCGGCGTGCAGGTCTCGTCGAACTCGGGGGCGGCGCAGTCGACGCGGACGTACGCCTCGCCGACGGTCGGGTCGATCGTGGTGAACGGGTACGCGCCCTCAGGCACGTCGTTCATGGTCGCGGCGTTGAAAAACGTCGACTTCCCCACGGAGGGCTTGCCGACGAGGCCGATCCGGTAACTCATTACCAGCAGTGCGCGATCCACGGTAAAAAGCGATGCGAGACGCGCCGTGGCGTGGGGAGCGGTGACGTGCGGGCGTATCAGCCGGACTCGATCGGTCCGATCAGGCGTCGCCGTCGGACTGCCCCGGCTCTCCGAGCGCCTCGATCGGGAGCACGTTCTGGAGCGCGGCGACAGCGTCCTCGGCGCTCTCGAATCGCTCTTGGTCGATGTCGGCCACAAGGTCGCCGAGGTCGGCGTCGCCGTCGGCGAACAGCACGGTCGTGCCGGCACAGGAGTCGGAGAGATCCTCGCGGGCGGCCGGATACGAGTAGTCGCGGAACTCGTCTTCGACGCGAGAGAGATTTATTTCGGATGTCATGATAGAGATATCGACGCGTGGGACCTTAAACGCGCCCCTCGTCCGAATTCCGACGGATCCGGCCGAAAAAGAACCGGCAAAACGCGCAAAGAGTTATGTGCGGGCCGCTCTGTGGTGCATGTGAACATATGTCTCTATACGATCGGATCCTCGTCCCGACCGACGGCTCCGCCGAGGGGAAGCGGGCGGTCGCGCACGCCCTCGACCTCGCGTCGGTCCACGACGCGAACGTTCACGCGCTGTACGTGGTCGACACGGCGAGCTACGCGGGGATGCCGATGGAGAGTTCCTGGGAGGGGGTCGGCGACCTCCTGCGGGACGACGCGAACGAGGCGGTCGCGGAGGTCGAGTCGCTCGCGGCCGAGACCGACCTCGGGATCGAGACGGCGGTCGCGGAGGGGTCGCCGAGCAAGGAGATCATCCGGTACGCCGAGGGAAACGGCTGTGACCTGATCGTGATGGGCACGCACGGGCGCGGCGGGATCGACCGGCTCCTCCTCGGGAGCGTCGCCGAGAAGGTGGTCCGCGGGTCGAGCGTCCCCGTGCTGACGGTGCGGTTGGACGGAAATATTCCGGGAGACGGGGCCGTCGAAAGCGACGCTCCGGCCGAGAACGAACCGTCGGCTGACGGCGAGTCCGAAGCGACGGGACAGAGCTAGGCGACGGTCGCGTGTCGAGCGTTCGACGATCGGTCCTCAGTCGTCGGCGTCGCGCAGGTGTTCGCAGTCGCCGGCGTGGACCCGACGGATACCGTCGGCCGTCTCGATCACGAGCGCGCCTGGCGGCTCCACGTCGATCGCGGTGCCCGTCACCGGGCCGTTCGGGGTGTCCACGCGGACCCGGCGGCCGAGGGTGCTCGCGCGCTCGCGCCACGCCGGGAGGATCCGGTCCATCCGGTCGGGCGTCCCCGCCAGCGCCGCGAAGCGTTCGAGGAGCGTCGCGGCGACCCGGCGCCTGTCGACGGGCCCGTCGAGTTCCTCCTGTAGGGAAGTCGCACCCGCCGGAAGCGTCTCGGCGTCGATGTTGGCGTTGACGCCGATCCCCGGGACGATCCACGAGATCCGGTCAGCCTCGCCCTCCATCTCCGTGAGGATCCCCGCGACCTTGCGGCCGCCGCGACCGCCCGGGTCGGGGTCGGCGCCGCCCTCGCCGTCGTCTCCGCTCTCGGACTCCCCCACGAGCACGTCGTTCGGCCACTTGATGTGGGCGTCGACGCCGGCCTCTCGGCAGGCGTCGGCCGTCGCGACCGCGGCGGCGAGGGTGAAGAGCGGGGCGCGGGCCGGCGGCGCGTCGGGCCGGATCGCGAGCGAAAGCCAGACGCCGCCGCTCGGCGCGACCCACTCGCGGTCGAGTCGCCCCCGGCTGCCGGTCTGCTCGTCGGCGACGACCGCGACGCCGTCGGCCCCGTCGCTCGCCAGTTCGCGGGCCCGCTCGTTCGTCGACGCGATCCGGTCGCGGTACTCGACCGCGTAGGGCGCGTCGAGTCCGAACTCGATACCGGCCGCGGAGTAGCCGGGGTCCTTAGGCGCGACGTACCCCTCCGAGGTCGACTCGACCGCGAACCCTTCCTCGCGGAGCGACTCGACTGCCTTCCAGACCGCCGCCCGCGACACGCCGAGGTCGTCGGCGAGCGCGGGACCGGAGACGGGGCCGTCGCCGAGAGCGTCGAGCAGCGCGCGGCGCGTGTCCATGTCGACGGGGTCGGCGCGAGCGTGCAAAGCCGTTCCGGGTCCCGGTTCCTCTCCGACTCAGAGCGCCGGATCTCGCCCGAGCCCGGACCCCAGCTCTCGCCCGACCGATCGGACCGAGCACAGGCCTATCCGTGTGGAGCGCGAACTTCGGCCGAATGACCGGTTCCGGCCGCGAAACCGTTCTCCTGACCGTCCTCGACGGCGACGACCGGACCGAGCTCGCGGTCGAGCCCGGACGAAACCTGCGTCGGGCCCTCTTGGAGGCGGGGCTGTCGCCGTACGCCGCCGCGACGCGCCGGCTCAACTGCGGCGGCCGGGGGCTCTGTGCCACCTGCGGCGTCCGGATCCGGGAGGGACCCGCACCTGAGCACTGGCACGACCGACTGGCGGACCGGTTTGGCTATCCGCGCCTCTCCTGTCCGATGACCGTCGAGCTGGTCGACAAGCTGGTGTGGGGCTCGCGGGCGCGACCCGACAGCGAGGAGTGAGCGCGCCTCCGATCCGGCGGTCGGAGCCGTCCGGATCCGGACCGGAGACACCGTGTTTCCGGTGAAACGGCGAGCGTTACCGAGTCGCACGCGGTCGGCGGCGGACTCGACGAGAGGAGGAGAGGGGACACAAGGGGCGTTCGGACCGGCTTCGGCGCAAGACACAAGGTCTCACGGGCGAACGCTCGGGTATGCAACCCTCCAAGGAGCGGGAGGCGTCCGACGGCGATCCGATGGACGACCTCGACGACCTCCTCGACGACGACCTCGCGGGCGGCGAGGGGGAGCCCGACGCCGAGACGGACGGTGCCGCGACCCCCGAACCGAGCGCGGGGAGTTCCCGGACTGGGGAGGCCGGCAGAATCGGCATCTCCGGCCGGTGGTTCTCGGCGAAGGCCTTCGCGCTCGCGCTCGTCACGGTCGCCGTCGCAGTGTTCGTCGGTGGTCTGATCCCGCTTATCGGCGGGACGATCGGGACAGCAGGAGGCGTGTTCCTCGCCGCGTTCCTGCTTGGCCTCGTCGTCTCGACTCGTCGGTACGTCGAGACGGGGATCGCCGGGGCCGCGGCGGGCGCGACGAGCGCGGTGACGAGCGTCCTCGGCGTCGGCTTCCTCCCGATCGGGATCGACTACCTCTCGCAGTGGGGGCTGCCGCTCGTCGCGGTCGGCGGCGGCGCGGGGCTCGCGTTAGCGCTGCTCGGTCACTACTTCGGGCGGGACCTCCGAGCGGGGCTGACCGAGGATATCGGCGGATAAGGCGAAGCAGGCGAACCAGGCGGAACGAGACGGTCGGTGGTCAGCGCGCCCGCAGCGCGTCTTCGACGCCGACGTAGGCGGCGATCTCGTGGCGTTCTAAGACGAGGAAGCCGGCGAGGATCGCGACGAATCCGAGGAGCGCCTCCGCCTCGATCAGGCTGCCGAGCAGGACCCAGCTCCCGACCGCGGCGACGACCGGTTCCGCGTAGCCGACGAGGTGGAGCTGCGTCGGTCCCACCTCGTCGAGCAGCGCGAAGTAGATCAGGAACGCGACGACGCCCGACAGCAGCGTGAGGTACGACAGCGACATGATCGAGGTGGCGTTCCAGACGATCGCCGCGGGCGACTCGCCGAGCAGGGCGGCCCCGACGAACAGCATTCCGGCGCCGGAGACCATCGCCCACCCCTGCAGCGCGGCGATCGGGAGGTCGGTGCGGAGCGGGCGGAGCAGGACCGCGCCCAGCGAGAAGGCGACCGCGCCGGCGAACGCGAGCGCGACGCCGAGGAGCGCGGAACTGCCGAGCCCCGCCTCCATCGGGTCGGCGATCACGATCACACCGAGGATCCCGAGCGCGAACCCGCCGATCTCGAAGGGGCCGAGCCGCTCGTTCGGAAGGAGCAGCGCCGCGAGCGTGGCCGTCAACACCGGCGCGAGACTCACGACTACGGCGGCGACACCGCCCGAGATGTGGAGCTCGGCGACGTACAGCAGGCCGTGGTACGCGGCGATCACGAAGACGCCGGCGACGGCGACGCCGAGCCACTCGTCGCGGCCCCGAGGGACCGTCCTGCCGGACATGACAACGGCGACGCCCAACACGATCGCGCCGGCGACGGCGTAGCGCACGCCGGCGAACAGCAGCGGTGGGAAGTAGTGCAGCCCGGCCTCGATGGCGACGAAGGAGGTGCCCCACAGGACCGCGAGGAGGACGAAGGCGGCGACGATCGATTCGGGAGTGGAAATGAGGTTCCGCAGATTCATTGGTTATCTGTTCGAAATCACCAGAGATAGTTAAACTAATCTCTCGAATTGCCCCGTATCTGGAATGAACAATCACACATACGAATATGATGCGAGTTCGTCTCGAAACGAGGCCTAATCTTGTACTTGGCTTCAAGTATATCGGTCGTAATATATAACAGACCATCACGCGAACGAGAGGTATGGACGAGCGCGACGTGCGGCTGTTGAAGGCGATTTCGGACCTCGGCACCGGGAGTCCCGAGCGGCTCCACGAGGAGACCGACATCCCGGTATCGACGATCCACTACCGGCTGAACAACCTCCGAGAGGACGGCGTGATCGAGAACGACCTGTACGACCTCGACCACGAGGCGCTCGGGCTCGGCGTCACCGTGATCGTCGAGGTGCTCGCGGACTACGAGGGGCCTTACGAGGAGTTCGCCGAGGAGCTGCTCGCCGTCGAGGGCGTCACGGAGGCGTTCTTCACGATGGGCGAGACCGACTTCGTCGTCCTCGCGCGGCTCTCCTCGTCGGACACCGTCGAGCGCCTCATCAGCGACTTCGAGGCGATCCCGGAGGTCGAGCGCACGAACTCGACGTTCACGATTTCTACTCTGCGCGACGAACCGCGCGCGCCGGCGACGTACGACCTCGACACGCTGATCGAGGAGCTGACCGACTGAGGAAAGGCGGTCTCAGCGCTTTGGCGACGGCATTTTTAAACAGAATTGGTGTTGCGACGACCGTTTATAAACGGATCTGCGGTGCGGTTGCGGTGGGTGGGGCTCAAAGGGGCAGTCGTGATCCCCGCGAGCAACGCGAGCGGGGGCACGGGAGACGAAGTCTCCCGGAGAGACGAAGCCCGCTGTAGCAAGCACCGCAGCGAGGGAGCGACAGCGACCGAGCGAGGAGCGCAGCAAAGCGCGCGAGTCGTCGCGACTGGGGCTTTGGAGGTGTTCACCAGGATGTCGGCAGCGACCACTTATAAATAAACCACAGAAACGCGCAATACGTCCGACCCAACCTCAGCAATCACTTATAAACAACCCCATCACACCGCAACGTCTACGACCGCTTACCGATCTCCTCGCGCAGCACGTCGGAGACGACCTCGCCGTCGGCCTTCCCGCGGAGCGCGCCCATCGCCTCGCCCATCAGCCCGGAGAACGCGCCCATCCCCTCCGCTTCGATCTGGTCGGCGTTGCGCTCGACGACCTCCACCACGGCCTCTCGGACCTCCTCTTCGCTCACGCCCGACAGCCCGGCCTCCTCGACGGCCTCGGCCGCCGACAGCTCGGGATTCTCAGCGAGCGTCGTCAGCACCTCCGGGACGCCCTCCTTCGCGAGGTCGCCGTCCTCGACGAGGTCGAAGAGGTCGAGGAAGTGGTCGTCGGTGAGGTTCTCGACGGGCGCCCCTTCCCGCCGAATCTCCGTCGTCGTCGACTCCAGCGTCGACGCGGCGAAGGTGGGGTCGGCGCCGCGGTCGACCGCGGTCTCGAACAGGGGGAACCGCTGGCCGAACGCGACCTGCTCGGCGAGGCCGGCGTCGAGCCCGAACTCGTCGGCGTATCGCTCGGCCTTCTCGTCGAGCAGCTCCGGCCGGTCCACGTCGGACGGGTCCGGCTCGACCGGCGGCACGTCCGTCTCGGGGTACATCCGGGCGGCGCCCGGGAGCGGCCGGAGGTAGCGCGTGGTCCCGTCGTCGTTGGCGCCGCGGGTCTCCTCGGGGACGCCCTCGATGGCGGTCTCGGCGCGCCCGGCGGCGGCCTCGATCGCGAGGTCGGCGGTCTCGGGGTCGGCGGCGACGATGGCGACCGCGTCCTCATCGCCCGCGCCGACCGCGTCGCGGAGGGCGTCGACCTCCGCGTCGGTCACGCCGTACGCCGGGAGCTCGTCGGTGTGGAAGATACCGCCCGCGCCGTGGCGCTTCGCGTGGTCGGAGAGCTCGGTCCCGAGCCGGCGGTCCGGCTGGATCTCGCGGCCGACGAGGCCGTCGAATCCGAACAGGGGGACCGCGGTGACCTTCCCGCCCGAGTCGAGCGCGCCGCGGATGACTCCCGACTCGGTGTCGGCGAAGGTGTCGGTCGCGTCCGAGACCTCGCCCACGCTCGCGTCGCGCTCGCGGAGCTCGTCCCGAATCTCGAGCAGTTCGGCCTGGCGGCCGACCTCGCCGCGGACGATGTCCTCGATGCCCTGCAGGTCCTGCACGCCCTTCACCTCGACGCGGGCGCCGTCGGCGATGGAGACGTTCACGTCCTGCCGGATCGTGCCGAGCCCGCGCTTGACCGCGCCGGTCGAGCGGAGCAACATACCGATGCGCGCGGCGGCCTCGCGGGCGCCCTCGGGGCTGCGGATGTCCGGGCCCGTCCCGATCTCGACGAGGGGGACGCCGAGCCGGTCGAGCGAGTAGGTAACTCCTTCTTCGGTCTCTTCGACGCGCTTCGCTGACTCCTCTTCGAGCATGAGGTCCGCGATCGACACGCGGCCCTCGCTCGTCTCGATCTCGCCCGCCTGACCGAGCAGGATCGAGCGCTGGAAGCCGGAGGTGTTCGAGCCGTCGATGACGAGCTTCCGCATGACGTGGGCCTGATCGACGACGGAGATGTCGAGCAGGTCGGCGATCTGGAGGGCCACGGAGAGGGCCTCGCTATCGACGCGGCGGGGCGGCTCGTCGTCCTCCTCGACGAGGCAGGTGGTGTCGTACGCGAGGTAGGTGAACTCGCGGTCGACGCGGCTCTCCTCCATCGCGGCGTCGTCGAGTTCGCCGAGCTCGCTCTTCGTCGGGTGGAGCCGCCGGGTGATCGACCGGTCAGACTCCTCGGGGTCGCGTTCGACGGTCGGGGAGTCGCAGAACAGCTTCGTCGCCGTGTCGAGCTGCTGGTGGATCTCCAGCCCGGCGACGAGCCCCAGCTCCTCGTAGTCGTACTCGGAGGTCGCGTCCGTACTCATTACGCCTCACTCCGACGGCGCGCGACTAAAAGGGTGGCAGTTCGCGCGAGCGATGCGGGACCGGAAGCGGCGACGTTATTTATAAAACACAGATGCGGTCGGTGCGTGCCTGCGAGGCCGCCTTGCGGCCGAGCAGCACGCGCGAGGTCGCCGGCGCTACGCGCCGGCTGCCAGAGGGACCTTCGGTCCCTCGCTGGAGTCAGTCGCCCGAAGCGAAGCGAGGGCGACTGACGAGGCTGGGGAGGTGTGGGGTGATAGCGGGTGGGTGGGACTCAAAGGGGCAGTCGGGAGGAGGGCGCACACTCGTTGCGCGCTTTGGTCGCTCGCGCTGCTCACTCCCTGCAGTGCTTACGTCGTCTGCGCCCTCCTCCCGGCTGGGGCTTTGGAGGTGTTCGCCGTCGATCTGCAGTCAACCGTTTATAAGCAATCGGCTAGCTCGTTGCGAGCGCCCGAGAGACGATCCGCAACAAACCCCATACAGTAGAGTCATCACTCAGCCAGTAGCGGTCGAAAGGAATTATGCGTGGGTGCTGTCGTAGAGACAACACCGTGCATCGTGGCGGGTGTGCCGCCGAGCGATGCGTGGGACCGGATTTGAACCGGCGGACCTCTACAGGACAGCGCCCTCAACGCTGCGCCGTTGGCCTGGCTTGGCTACCCACGCTCGCGGTGTTCTGTCGCGTCTCCACGTACCCTTCCCCTAATTAAAAGCCCTTCCATTCGGCGGGACCGTGTCGGGGGTTGCCATCGATCGAGAGGACGCACACGCAACGAACGGACCGCCGGAACTGGCCCACCGAAACCGCCACGCGTTTGGGAGTGGCGACCGTCCGATCGCTTATGTCCGAGTGGGCCCGCGAGAACGTCCCGTTGCTGACCGCCCTCCTGTCCGTCGCCGCGCTCGCGCTCGTGTTCGGCGCCGTCGGCGGCGTGATTCCGAGCGGCGTGCTCCCGCGCGCGAGCGACGCGGTCCTCGACGGGCTCCCGCACCTCAACGCCGCGATCTCTCTCACCGCGATCGCCACCATCCTGCTCGGCTGGCGGGCGATCTCCCGGGGGAACGTCGGCCGCCACAAGGCGCTCATGCTCTCGTCGTTCGGGCTGTTCGTCGCGTTCCTCGCGAGCTACCTCTACCGCCTGATCCTCGTCGGGACTGTCGAGTTCCCCGGCCCGGAGACGGTGTACACGTACGTCTACCTCCCGTTTCTCGCGGTCCACATTCTGCTCGCGATCGTCTGCATCCCCTTCGTCTTCTACGCGCTGCTGCTCGCCGCCACCCGCCCGTACGAGGAACTGTATCACACTCGACACGCACAGGTCGGCTCCGTCGCCGCCGTGCTCTGGCTGATCTCCTTCACGATGGGGATCGGCGTCTACCTCATGCTGTACCACGCGTTCTGAGGCGCCTGCCACCAGATCTGGCGACGAACGTTGAAGCCGCCGCCGCCCGTATAGACCGACGTGCTGTTCCCGACCCACCTCCTCGTCGCCGTCGGAATCGGCTGGCTGGCGGGCCATCCGCGAGTCCGGCGACGACTCCGAGGTGCGCCGACGCTCTCGACGGGATGGGCGGTCGCCGGGGCCGCGCTCCCGGACGTCGTCGACAAGCCGCTCGGCGCGCTCGGCGTCGTCGATACGTATCAGTCGGTCGCCCACTCCGCGCTGCTGGTTCCCCTCGCAGTCGTCGTCGCCGTGAGACACCGGCGCGCGATCGCGCTCGCGGTCGGTTGGGGATCGCATCTCGCACTCGACGCGTTCCACGTCGTCGTAAACGGGCGAGCGAGCGACGCGCTGTTCCTCGTGTGGCCGGCCCTCACGCGGTCTGACCCGCTCGCGATTCCGCCGGGCGAGTTCGCGCGGTTCTACGTCGGAAGCCCGTCGTTTTACCTCGAACTGGGGCTGTGGCTGGCGGCCGTCCTGATCGTGTTGCGGGCGCGGTCCGACGCCGATCGAAGGGACGGTCGGTGACCTCCGGTGACCCTCTTACTCCTCGTTCGCCATCTTGTGGGCGGCGTAGAACAGCGGGACGAGCAGCGCGCCGGCGAAGCCGAGCGCGAGCGAAAGCGCCCCGATGTCGTTGACACTGAGGTCGCGGCCGCCGGACCCGCCGTCGGAGGCGTTCCCGCCGTCGGACGCATTTCCGCCGTCAGTTTGGTTTCCGCCCGACCCGCCGTCGCCGCCGTCTCCCCCGTCACCGCCGGGCGTCACGAGGTCGTCGTCGACCGATCCGACCGCGACCGCGCCCTTCATCCCGACCGCCTCGTGGGGGACGCAGAGGTAGTTGAACGTGTCTCCCTCCTCGGCGTCGTCGAAGGTGTACTCGAAGGTGGTCCCCTCCTCGCTGACCGTCTCGCCGCTGTCGAACGTCTCGTCATTGGCGACGACGTTGTGCGCGCCGCCCTCGCCGGTCCACTCCCAGACGACCGTCGTCCCGGGGTCGATCAGGATCGCCGCCGGCCCGAACTTGAGGCCGTCGACCGCGCCGACCTCGACCGTGACCTCGTCCTGTCCGGTGTAGTCGTGGGTGCCGTCGTAGTTGTCGACGTCGTCCAGCCAGCCGTCGTACTGGGCGGCCGCCCCGCCGGAGCCGGCGGCGAGCCCCGTCGCGGCGGCGGCACCCGCGGCGCCGGCCCTGAACAGCCCGCGGCGACTCATCGTCGTCTCGTCGGCGTCGGATGTCATACGCGTACCTCCCGGCGTGGGCGTATTTAAATTCCCGATTCCACCGCCGCGCAGTGAGAAGACGTCGGCAGCCGACGAAGTGCGGTCGAGACCGCGGACGGCGACGGACTCAGTCGTCGGCCGGGGTCGCGTCGGGCACGGACCCCTCGATATCGCGATCCGTCTCCTCCCCGGCCACGTCGAACGGGTACTCGCCCGTGACGCACCCCAGACAGAGGTCCGCGCGGCTCTCGCCGAGCGCGTCGGCGACCGCGTCGATCGAGAGGTACGACAGCGAGTCCGCGCCGACCTCCTCTCGGATCTCTTCGGTGGAGGCGTCGGCGGCGATCAGCTCCTCGCGGGTCGCCATGTCGATGCCGAAGTAGCAGGGTGCGACGATCGCCGGCGCGCCGATCCGGAGGTGGACCTCCTCGGCGCCCGCCTCGCGGACCAGCTCGACGAGCTGGGTCGAGGTGGTCCCCCGCACGATCGAGTCGTCGATGATAGTGACCGACTTGCCCTCGACGGTCGACTTGATCGGGTTGAGCTTCAGTCGGACCGCGCGCTCCCGCTCGTCTTGGGTCGGCATGATGAACGTCCGGCCGACGTAGCGGTTCTTCATCAGCCCCTCGGCGAACTCGATGCCGCCATCGCCCTCGGGTCGGGGGCCTCCGTCCGCGGTCGTCTCGCCGGCAGCGTCGGCGTAGCCCGACGCGAAGGCTCGCCCGGAGTCCGGAACGGGCATCACCACGTCCGACTCGACGCCGGACTCCTCCCAGAGCTTCCGGCCGAGCTTCCGGCGCACCTCGTACACGAGGCTCTCGTCGATCACGGAGTCGGGGCGGGCGAAGTAGACGTGTTCGAAGAAGCAGTGGGCGGTCGACTCGCGCTCGACGAGCTGATACGTGTCGTAGCCGGTCCCGTCGGGGTCCAGAACGACCAGCTCGCCGGGGCGCACGTCGCGGATCAGCTCCCCGTCGAGGGTGTCGATCGCGGCCGACTCGCTGGCGAGGACGTAGCCGCCGTCGATCTTCCCGAGGCAGAGCGGGCGGTTGCCGAGGGGGTCGCGTACGCCCAACACGGTGTCGTCGTGGGTGATCGCCAGCGAGTAGGAGCCGTGGATCCGGTTCATCGTGTGTTTGACCGCGCGGACGAGGTCCTCCTCTAAGAGGTTGCGCGCGAGGTCGTGGGCGATCACCTCGGTGTCGCCGTCGGAGGTGAACGCGTGGCCGGCCGCCGCGAGCTCCTCGCGCACCTCGTCGGCGTTGACGAGGTTCCCGTTGTGCGAGAGCCCGAGCGATCCGGACTTAAAGGAGACCGAGAACGGCTGCGCGCAGCTCTTGTCGAGGCTGCCGGCGGTCGGATACCGGACGTGACCGATGCCGGTGCCGCCCGACAGCGACTCCAGGTCGCCCTCCTCGAACGCGTCGCCGACGAGCCCGCGCTCGACGTGGCTGTGCTGTTGGAACCCGTCGTGCGTGACGATCCCCGCGGACTCCTGTCCCCGGTGTTGGAGCGCGTACAGCGCGTAGTACAGCGGTCGCGCGGCCTCGCGGTCAGCGAGCGAGACGCCGACGACGCCGCACTTCTCTCGCGGCTCGTCAGCGGTGTTGTCCCCACCGGCTTGCATATACACGTCGGTGGGGCGTGAGTCGATAAAAACCCTCGTGTTCGTGGCACAATGGCCCGTTTAAACCACAGAAGTATGCACAAGAGTGGATCGAAACGGAGATTTTCCCCCGACTCGACAGCGATCTCAGCTCTCCCGTGGCGACCCTCTCAGTCCTCGCCGACGTACTCGTCCAACCGCTCGAAGTACGCCTCCCGCGGCACCTGATACGCGGCCCGGTAGTCCACGTCGCCGGCGGCGAACCGCTCCGCGACGTCGACCGCGGCGGCCGCGCCGGCCTCACGGCTCTCGCGCGTCTCGGAGACGGCCTCGATCTCGGGCTCCAAGAAGAGGACGACGTGCCACTCGTCGGTGGCGTACTGGCCCGATCCGGGACGCGAGTTGCGCGCGCCGTTCGTCAGGTAGATCGTCGGGAGACACTCGGACGGGAGGTCGTCGCCACCGAAGACATCCGGCCGGTAGACGAGGATCGCTCGCCCGCTCGGCTCCTCGTTCCACACCCGCCAGCCGTCCGGCAGCGCCTCGAAGCTCATGGGCGGAGTCGGGCGCGGAGGCTTGAAAGGGTCGCGCTCCGAGCGGGGTGGCGTTTTCTGCAGCGACGACCGCGGGACCGCCTCACTCGACGATGTCGGAGCCGCCCGCGGGGATGAACTCCTGTAGCTGGTCGGCGCTCGCGACCTTCCGGACGAACGACGTGTCGGCGAAGCGCCCCTTCAGCTCGCGGTACACCATCATCGCGGCGTCGTTCTGCGCGTACATCCCGGGCTCCAGCGTGACGCTCGTCGCCGCGCGGTCGACGATTGCCGACGGCGGCCCGCCGATGGCCTGCGTGACGGGCTCGCACTGGACGCCGACGGCGATCCGACAGGGAACGTCCTCGAAGTAGGTGCGGTCGCCGCGGATCACGAAGCTCCCCTTCTCGATGTACTCGCCGCTCTCGGGCGTCTTCGAGACCTGATCGGGCTCGACCATGTACGCGTCGCCCGCGCCGCGCCCGTCCTTCCAGTCCGACGAGTAGGAGACGGCGAACTGCGCAGCCTCCCGCAGCGTCTCCTCCGAGAAATCAACCGGATCGGCCGACTCCGAGGGGCCCGCGGCCTTCAGGAGCGTCACCGGTCCCCCGTGCGCCTGCGTGTGGAAGAACCGGTCGTGTTTGCCCATGTATTTTTTCACCAGCTCCTCGTTCTGGTCGGCGTTGCGCCCGCCGATGACGAGGTAGCCCGTCGAGGTGTGGAACCACCGGAAGCGGTCGTACCAGTCGTCGGGGCTCCGGATCGGGATCGAGGCCCGCGAGAGCCAGTCGGTCTCGTACTCCTCCTCGTCGTCGCCGTCTTCTCCCTCACCGTCGCCACCGGGACTCTCGTCGTCGGCCGCCTCCTTCGCCTCCCACTCGGCCTTGCGCTCCTTGACCGCCTCCAGCTCCTTCCGGGTCGACTCGATCGCCTCCATCGCGCCCTCCTTCTTCCCCTCGATCCGCTTCGCCTCCTGGTAGAGCCGGTCGGCGTTGACCTCGACGCCCGCGCTCGCGTCGAGCTCGACTCGGGTCGTGTCTCCGTCGTCACCGTCGCCCTCGGTATCGAGCTCGACCGTCACCGTTCCCTCGCCGCCGTCGACGTCGACGACGGCTTCCGCCGCGGGGATCCCCTGCTCTGCGCCCGCCTCTAAGGTCTCCGCGATCTCGTCCCACGGGACCTCGTTCTCGCGGGCCTCCCGCACCGTCGAGAGCACCTCGTCGACGAGGTCGTACCGGGCGTACAGCAGCTCCGCGCGCTCGCGCTCCGCCTCGGCCTGCTCCTCGAACCCCTCGATCGCCCCCTTCTGCTGTTCGATGATCCGCTCCTGTTTGGCGATCTCCTCCTCGAAGTCAGGGCGGGAGGCGCTCGCGTCAGCGGGGGCCTCGCCCGCGTCGGTCTCCTCGCCTTCGAGCCGGTAGAAGTACTCGTCGACGGCGGCGTTAAACGAGTCGAAGCCGACGCTCGGCAGCCCCTCGTGCTCCGAGAGCGGGAAGGGCGTGACGTCGACGACGCGGGGGTCGCGGTCGTCATCACCGTTTTCCCCGTCTCCACCGTCGAGTTCCTCCTCGTACACCCGCGGGTCGATGTCGCCGGAGCGGAGCCGGTCGCCGATCCGTTCGAGCGCCTCGTGGAGCGCGCGGAGCTGGTCGTCGGTGGCCTCGTCGATCGGCGTCTCCTTCTCGACGCCAGCCCGGGTGCACACCTCCTCTGCGTAGAGCCCGCCGAGGTTGAGCTGCGTGGCGAGGGTTCGCACCACGTCGCTGTCCGACTCGCGCATGTGCCGTTTAAATCCGCCGAGGCTCACGTCGAGGGGGTTGAGCCGCGAGGCGGGGTACTCGTACTGCGACCCGGGCGCGACCGTCCGAGACTTGAGCCGGACGGTCTGCAGCGAGCCGACGACCTCGCCGGTCTCGTCGAGCGCGGCGACGTTGCCCTGCCCGAACAGCTCGGCGACGAGCGTCGTGTTCTCGTCCTCGCGCTCGAACTCGAAGGTGAGGATCCGGTCGAACTCGTACTGCTCGACGCCCGCGAAGTCGGCGCCCGACATCCGGTTTCTGAGCATCTTCGCGAAGTTCGGCGGGCGACCCGGCGCGTCGGCGACGTTTTCGGCGTCCGCGACGTGGGCGCGTTTGATGTCGCCGACCTCGATCATGAGCTCGACGCGGCCGCGGTCGAAGTCGCGGAGCTTCAGCCGGAGCAGGTCGTCGTCGTAGAGGTACGCCTTGTCGACCTTCGCGCCCTCGTACCGATTGAGCTCGGTGACGAGGGCCGCGAGGTCGATGCTCGACAGCTCCCGCTTCTGGTCCATACGCGAAAGAGACAGCGGGCCCGGAAAAAGGCGTGTCGTTGTCGGTGCGGGCCGTCAGACGAGAGATCGGTCGCAGCCGGACCCGCCTACGCCTACAGCCGCTTCGACACGTACGGCCCGTCTTGGTGGTAGCCGAGCTTGTTCCGGTAGTACTCCCGGGCGCCGATCCCCGAGATGATCGCCAGCTTGCGGTAGCCGGCGTCGCGGGCCATCTCCTCGGCGCGTTCGAGCAGCTTGGTGCCGTACCCCTGGTGCTGCCAGTCGCCGTCGCCGCCGATGGCGACCTCGCTGCCGTACACGTGCAGTTCGCGGATCAGCGCGGCGTCCTCCAGCTCGCGGCGGATCGCGTCGTCTTCGGTCCCCGGCGCACCGGGCTGGTCGGGCGCGAACGATGGGAAGCGCAGGCGACAGAATCCGACGAGCAGGTCGCGAACGGGGTCCTCGAAGGAGATGAAGTGTTCCGTCCCGCCGCCGGCCTCGTACGTGAGCACGTCGAGCACCACGTCGTCCGGGTCCGGGTCGGCGTCGTTGTGGCCAACCTCGCGGGCGCGGATGTCGCGCTGGGTAATGCCCTTCTCCTCGGCCCGCTGGTCGGCGAGCTGTCGGAGGTTCGACTTCCAGACGCCCCCCTCGATGAAGTCGGCGGGGATGTCGCGCTGGACGCGCTGGAGGCGGGTGTACTTCGGGATGTGGTCCATCGCCTCGGCGACCACGTCGGCCGCCTCCTCGTTCGAGAGCGGCTCGAACGAGTCCTGGCGCCACCGGTCGTACACCCGGGTCCCCTCGACGACGAGCGTCGGATAAATTTTGAGGTAGTCCGGCCGCCAGTCCGGGTTCTCGAAGATCTGTCGGAAGTCCTCGATACACATCTCTCGCGTCATCCCCGGCTGGCCCGGCATCATGTGGAAGC
Organism: Halorubrum halophilum; assembly: GCF_000739595.1. GTDB lineage: Archaea > Halobacteriota > Halobacteria > Halobacteriales > Haloferacaceae > Halorubrum > Halorubrum halophilum. Next base: position 73,964 of record NZ_BBJP01000014.1, read on the forward strand.
CGACCTTGAACGCGGCGTCGCGCAGCCGGCGGTTGGCGCTGCGGGAGGCCTCGTTTCCGTGGCCGCGGTGCATCTCGCGGTTTATCCGCTCGTAGGTGGTCTGGACGCCAACCTCGACTTTGGTGCCGCCCAGGTCGAGCATGCGGTCGATCTGCTCGGGGTCGCACCAGTCCGGCTTCGTCTCGAACGTCGTCCCGATGTTGCGGATCTCGTTGGTCTCGTTCTCCGCGATCACGTCCTCCAGGTACTCGAACTCGGTCTCCTCGGGGGCGGGCGCGAACGACTCCCCCTCGGCCGGCTCCGGCTCCTTCTCGAGGTCGTAGTCGTTCATCGCCTGCAGGGCGCGCTTCACGAACCACTCCTGGTAGTCGTGCGAGCGCGCGGTCATCGTCCCGCCCATCAGGATCAGCTCCACCTTGTCGACCGGGTGGCCGATCTTCCGGAGCTGTTCGAGCCGGAGGGTCACCTGCCCGTAGGGGTCGTAGTCGTTCTGCTCGCCCCGTGCCGCCGCGGGCTCGTGGCCCGTGTACGACTGCGCCGAGGAGAACTCCGAGGCCGGCCCGCCGGGACAGTAGAGGCACTTCCCGTGCGGGCAGAGCTTCGGCGAGGTCATGATCGCGACCGGGGAGACGCCGGAGGCGGTCCGGACCGGCTTCCGCTGTACGACCTCGATCACGTCGTCGCGGGCCTCCGTGGGCGCGTGGTCCAGTATCTCGGTGTTCTTCGGCACCTTCGGGGAGCCGAACTCCGAGCAGGCGTCGAGCTTGGCGGACTCCAGATCGTCGCGGTCGATCTCGCCGGCGAGGATCCGGTCGACGAGGTGCTCGCAGGTCCGGACGAAGGCCTCGGGCTCGGCGTCGGTCGCCTCACCGCCGGACTCCGCCCCGGCGTCGCCGCCCTCGCTCTCGGCGTCCGCGTCACCTGCCGCGTCGGTACTCATTACCCTTCGATCGACGTGTTTCGCGGTTAAGCGTGTCGCACCCGCGTCCAGTGGAGACCGTCGAACCGCCCACCCAAGAATATATTAACTAGTGGTATAACTGAGTAATCAATGGCGGCGACACAGATCCAGCGGGCCCGAGACGGAGAGATCACGCCCGCGATGGAGCGCGTGGCGGAGCGAGAGAACTGCGAACCCGAGTTCGTCCGTCGGCAGGTCGCCGACGGGCAGGCGGTGATCCCGAACAACCACGCCCACGACGCGCTCGATCCGATGATCATCGGCAGGGAGTTCTCGACGAAAGTCAACGCCAACATCGGCAACAGCGAGTCGACCAGCGACCTCGACGCGGAACTCCGGAAGCTCCACGCCGCGGTTCACTACGGCGCCGACACCGTCATGGACCTCTCGACGGGCGAGCGATTGGACGAGACCCGCGAGGCGAACGTCGCGTACTCGCCGGTGCCGATCGGAACGGTCCCGATATACGAGGCGGTGAAGCGGGCGGACGCCCCGGCCGCGATCACCCACGAGCTACTGCTCGACGTGATCGAGAAACAGGCCGAGCAGGGCGTCGACTACATGACGATCCACGCGGGCGTGCTGCTGGAGCACCTGCCGCTGACCGACGGTCGCACGACCGGGATCGTCTCCCGCGGCGGCTCCATCCTCGCGCAGTGGATCGAGGAGAACGGGACGCAGAACCCCCTGTACGCGAAGTTCGAGGAGATCTGCGAGATCCTCGCGGAACACGACGTGACGGTCTCGCTCGGCGACGGCCTCCGTCCCGGCTGTCTCGCCGACGCGAGCGACGAGGCGCAGTTCGCCGAGCTCGACACCCTCGGCGAGCTGACTCGCGTCGCGTGGGACCACGGCGTGCAGGTGATGGTGGAGGGCCCCGGCCACGTCCCGATGGACGAGATCGCCGACAACGTCGACCGGCAGCAGGAAGTGTGCGACGGCGCGCCGTTCTACGTGCTCGGGCCGCTCGTGACCGACATCGCTCCCGGCTACGACCACATCACGAGCGCGATCGGCGCGACCGAGGCGGCGCGTGCGGGCGCGGCGATGCTCTGCTACGTCACGCCGAAGGAACACCTCGGGCTCCCCGACGCTGAGGACGTGCGAGACGGCCTCGCGGCGTACCGGATCGCCGCCCACGCCGCCGACGTCGCCAACGGGCTTCCGGGCGCGCGCGACTGGGACGACGCCCTCTCGGAGGCGCGCTACGAGTTCGACTGGGCCCGGCAGTTCGACCTCGCGCTCGATCCCGACCGCGCGCGGTCCTCCCACGATCAGACGCTCCCCGGGGACAACTACAAGGAGGCGCGGTTCTGCTCGATGTGCGGCGCGGAGTTCTGCTCGATGCGCATCGATCAGGACGCCCGAGACGCGGACGGCGAGATGGGCGCCATCGACGGCGAGACCGACCTCGACGCGTCTGCCGCCGCCGCGGTGAACCTGCCCCCGGTCGGATCGCACGACACCGACCGCGTTCCGGACGAGATCGAGATCGACGGCGTCACGTTCACGCCGGAAACGGGGCACGCCGACGACTGATTCGCCATCGGCCGTCGCTCTTGAACGTCCCTCGCCGTCGTCGACCGGATCCGCCCGTTTTAGGTCGACCGGACCGAACCACGAGAGCGTGCTACGCAAGGACCTCCTGCGCGTCTCCCGGGCCGGCGGCGGGTACCGCCCGCGCTTCGCGACCCGCGAACACCGCCCGCTCGCGGCGCGCGTCCTCGGGACCTTCGAGTCCCACGTCGGTGAGCGACGCGGCGACCTCGACGACGCGCTGGCGGCGCTGGAGGCCGACGCCGCCGAGTCCGGCGGCGACTTCAAGCTCGTCCGGGGACTCGCCGCGCTCGTCGAACGCGAGTGCGCCTTCGAGACGCGGGCGCCGGTCCCGCCGCGTCGCGTCCGGCGGGCCGCGTTCGAGGCCGCGGAGGCGGTGGGGGTCGCGAGCGAGGCGGAACGCGAGACCGCGGTCGACCGCGCCGCCGACGCGCTCGGGATCGACCCCGGCGACGTGGAGGCGTCGCTGTACGCCGACCGCGGCGTCAACGAGGTCCTCGTCGACGCCGACGTGCGGTGGGGCCCCGACTCGCTCTTGGAGCAGTACGACCTCTCCTTAGCCCAGACCGCGCTGTTCGACGCCACCGAGGTCCGGGTGCGGTCGAACGACCCGAAGCGGCTCGTCTCCGCGGTGAAGCGGCTCCGACTGATGTACGAGGTGGAGAAGACTCCCGAGGGCCGCGAGCTCGTCGTCACCGGTCCCGACGCCTTGTTCTCGCGCACCCGACGCTACGGGACCGCGTTCGCGAGACTGCTCCGGACGGTCGCGGAGTCCGCGGACTGGTCGCTGGAGGCGACGATAGACGACCGCGGCCGCGAGCGCACGATGCGCCTCTCCGACGGCGACGTGACGGTTCCGGGCGTCGAGCCGGTCGCCGAGCCCGACTTCGACAGCGGCGTCGAGGCCGACTTCGCCGGGCGGTTCCGCGGGCTCGACCTCGACTGGACGCTCGTGCGCGAGCCGGAACCCCTCGAAACCGGAACGCGGGTGATGATCCCCGACTTCGCGTTCGACTACGACCACGCCGACTTCCGGCTGTTCTTCGAGGTGATGGGCTTCTGGACCCCCGAGTACGTCGAGAAGAAGCTCGGCCAGCTCGCGGAGGTGGAGGACGTGGATCTCTTGGTCGCCGTCGACGAGAGCCTCGGCGTCGGCGAGGAGATCGCCGCCCGCGACCACCGCGTGGTGAGCTACTCGGGAACGGTCCGCGTGAAAGCGATCGTCGACGTGCTCCGCGAGTACGAGGCCGAGTTCGTCGCCGACGCGGCCGCCGACCTCCCCGAGTCGCTGTCGCCGGACGCGGACGCGATCGGCCTCGACGACCTCGCCGACGAATACGGCGTGAGCGTCGAGGCGATCGAGGGCAAGTCGTTCCCGGACCACGAGCGGGTCGGTCGGTCCCTCGTGCGGCCCGCGGTGCTGGAGGCGGCGGGCGAGGAACTGGCGGTCGGCACGGCGCTCACGGAGGCCGAGTCGATCCTCGACGGCCGCGGGATCGACGACGCGAGCGCCGCGCTCTCGCGGCTCGGGTTCCGGGTCGAGTGGGAGGGGCTCAGTGGCGGGACGCTGCGAGAGAAGGGAAAGTGAACTACCCAACCACGCGATCGACAGCGCCGTCGGCCGACACCGCTTACCGTCGTCGGCTCGCGACCCGCTCCTCGGCCGTCTCCGCGCTGACGACCTCGTAGAGGATCGCTCGTCCCCCGTCCTCCTTCGGACGGAGGACTCGCCCGAGCCGCTGCGTGAACTCCCGCTCGCTGCCCGACCCGGAGAGGACGACCGCGACGTTCGCGTCGGGCACGTCGACGCCCTCATCGAGGACGTTGGCGGCGACGACTCGACCGTAGGTCCCCTCGCGGAAGCGCTCCAGAACCTCGCGGCGCTCCTTCGCCCCCGTCTCGGCGGTGATCGCGGGCAGCAGGAACCGCTCGGAGAGCCGGTAGACGAGGTCGGTGTGAGCGGTGAACACGATCACCCGGTCGTCGCGATGGCGGTCGAGGATCGACTCGAGTCGGTCGATCTTCCGGCGCGCATTCATCATGATCTCCCGGGCCTCGTTCTTCGCCAGCAGCGCCTCGCGGGCGGCCGGGTCGTTGCCGGAGCGCTTCACGAGTTCTCGGTAGTCGCTCCCGCTCGTGAACGTGATCCCCGCGTCGCGGACGTACTCGACGAAGGTGCCCTGCTTCTCGTCGTAGCGCTCGCGCTCGTCCGGCGTCAGCTCCACTTCGATCCGGCGGATGTCGTACGGCGCGAGGTGGTCGCCCGCGAGGTCGTCGGCGTCGAGCGAATACACGCGGTCGCCGATCAGCTCCGCGACCGTTTCGTGGGCGCCGTCGGGGCGCTCGAACGTCGCTGTCAACCCGAGCCGCGCGGGCGCCGCGAGCAGCCGCGCAGCGTCCCGATACCCCTCGCCGCCGAGGTGGTGGACCTCGTCGAAGACGACGAACTCGAAGGCGTCGCCCACGTCCTCGGCCTTCAGGTACGCCGAGTCGTACGTCGACACCGTGATCGCCTCGCGGCGCTGCTCGCCGCCGCCGAACCGACCGATCGGCGCGTCGAACTCCGCCTCCAGCTCCCGCTGCCACTGGTCCAAGAGGTCGACCGTGGGAACCACCACGAGCGTCGGTACGCCCAGTTCGACCATCGCGCGGATCGCGATCACGGTCTTGCCGGCTCCGGTCGGGAGTTCGATCACGCCGCGGTCGCCGGCGTCGCGCCACGCGTCGAGCGCCTCGCGCTGGTACTCGCGGAGGTCGTAGTCGGTCGAGAGGCCGTCGTCGAGCCCCGCGTCCGCTCCCGCGCGGTCGCTCGCGTCCAGCACGCGGTCCTCGACGTTCGCCCCGGCGACCTCCAGGGCTCGGCGGATCGCGGCGTAGCGGTGGGCCGGCGCGCGACCCGTCCCGGAACGCGGATCGCTCTCGACGCCGGGGAGCGGCGGGAGCGACGCCAGGGCGTCGCCGTCGGTGGGAGCCTCCACCCGGGGGGCGACCCGGATCGTCCCGTTCTCGTAGGTCAGCCGGACGTCCATCGCCGGACGTTGCCGACCGACTTACAAAGGGTCACCGCCTCCGTCCGCCGCGCGCGGACGAAAGTCGCTCCCCGCGCGGCGACGGCGACGCCCCCAAGTGCCTCGCTCCGAAACGGGCGACCATGAGTCTCATCGGATCGGCCGTCACCTTCGTCGTCAGCCTGCTCGTCGGCGGGCTGGCAATCTTCATCGCCGCCGCGGTCGTCACCGGCACCCGCGACTACGGCCACGCCGTGTTCACGGCGCTCGTGGGCGCGGTCGTCTGGGGGCTCACCGCCTTCTTCCTCTCGTGGGTCCCGCTGGTCGGCGAGTTCTTCCCGCTTCTCGCGTGGATCTGGGTCATCCGGGCGCGCTACGGTACCTCGTGGGTCCACGCGGGGATCATCGGGTTCGTCGCGTGGGCGTCGGCGGTGCTCGTGCTGGCCGTGCTCCCGTTCGCGGGGGTCGACGCGGTCGGCGTGCCCTTCGTCCGGTCGCTCGGCGCGATCTGATCGACACTGTGGCGGGCAGATAGCCGGCTCGTTGGTTCCGCCTCGGACTCGTCGGGGGAACGTTTAATCACCGCCTCCGCCGAAGTGGGTGACATGGCTCGAACCCCCGTCAGCGGAGGACGGTGAGCGTGGCGGGTGCCGTCTTCTGGGCGCTCGTGGTGCTGGCGACGCTCACCAGCCTCGCCACGGCGTGGACGCTCGGTGCCAACAGCAACTCGCCGCCGTTCGCGCCGGCGATCGGTGCCAACGCCATCTCGACGATGCGAGCGGCTTTCCTCATCGGCATCCTCGCCGCGCTCGGCGCGCTCACGCAGGGCGGAGCGATCTCCGAGACGGTGGGGGCGGGACTTATAAACGGGGTCCAGATAACGTCGCTGGCGGCGACGGCTGGGCTGCTGACGGCGACCGGGTTCATGGCCTTCGGCGTCTACACCGGCTACCCGGTCCCGGCGGCGTTCGCGACGACGGGCGCGATGGTCGGCGTCGGGCTCTCGCTCGGCGGCGACCCCGCCATCGACACCTACCGCCGGATCGCGCTCTTCTGGGCGCTCGTCCCTCCCGTTTCGGGCGGGCTCGCCTATCTCACCGCCACCGTCCTCCGACGCGACGACATCCCGGAGACGGTCGGTGTTCCGTTGCTCGCGGCCGTCGTCGGCGGCATCATCGCCAACGTCCAACTGGGCGTCATCCCGTCGCCGCCCGACGCGAGCCAGAGCTCCGTCGCGGGGTTCCTCGCGCGACAGGTCGAGACGCCGACGGCCGCCGGCGTCGACCCCGTCGTGGTGCTTGTCACGCTGGCGGCCGCCGCGGCGTGGTTCGTGCTCATTCGCCGGCGGACCCAGGCGTCGGTCGAGGGCGGTATCCGGACGTTCCTCATCGTCCTCGGGAGCGTCGTCGCCTTCTCCAGCGGCGGCAGTCAGGTCGGGCTGGCAACCGGTCCGCTCGAGAACCTCTACGGGGTCGAGCTCGGGGTGCCCGGAATCGTCCTGCTCGCGCTCGGCGCGACCGGCATCCTCGCGGGCGCGTGGATGGGGGCGCCCAAACTGCTCCAGGCGACCTCGCGCGAGTACGCGCAGTTGGGAGTCAGGCGCTCCATCGCCGCGCTGGTCCCTGGCTTCATTATCGCGCAGCTGGCGATCTCGCTGGGGATCCCGATCTCGTTCAACAACATCATCATCTCCGGCGTCATCGGCGGGGGACTCGCCGGCGGTTCGGCCGGCGTGTCTCGTCGGAAGATCGGGGTCACCCTCGCGTTCTGGCTCATCACGCTCGTCGCCTCGATTGCGATCGGGTTCGGGCTCTACAAGGTCTTCGCCGCGGTGCTGGGCGGGTGAGGTCTGGAGGTGGGGTTGAGACGAGTGAAGTGAGCGAGATCAGCGAACGACGGTCACGGTCACGGGGGCCTCGGAGACGACAGTCGTCGCCACTGTTCCGAGCAGCCGGCGAGCGATACTCCCCCGCTCGCCCCCGTGCCCTCCCATGACGACGTGATCGACGTCGTGGGCGTCGACGTACCCGAGGATAGCCTCGGCCGGATCGCCGGTCTCCACCGCAGTCTCAACCTCTCGGTCGACCTCGGCCGCCCGCGTCTTCGCTCGTTCGACGACGCGGGCGGCGCGGTCGCGGGCGGCCTCGCGACGCTCCTCCCCGGGTTCGAGTATCCCTCCCTCGCTCATCGCCGCGTCGATCGGCGTCACGACGTTCAGGACCGTCACCCGACGGTCGAACAGTTCGAGCGCCTGCGTGAGCGCCTCGTCCGCCAGCGGCGATCCGTCGAGCGGGACGAGGACGTGCGATGGCGCCATACGCCGTCTTGAACCCGCTTACACAAATCGGTAGTGATCGTCTGACACACGAATGGTCACGACGCGGTGAGCGATCGCCTCTCGCCGGAAAGAATCCGGCGATGGCTCACCCGCCTTCGGTGCCACCTACTCCGAGACCGTCGTCTTCACGATGCTCACGGGCGCGGTCGACTGCCGGGAGACGCGCTCGGTGACCGAGCCGAGCATCCGGCGGTAGTTCCCCGACCGGGTCTTCGATCCCATCACCGTCAGGTCGATGTCCTCGTCGTCGATGTATTCGAGAATCGCCTCGTGGGGAACGCCGTACACCAGCTCGGTGACCGTGTCGACGCCGGCGTCCGCGGCGTGGGACGCCACCTCGTCGAGCGCCTCGCGGCCGCGGTCCTCGAGCGTCTCGGAGGCGCCCTCCGAGCCGTCGACGAACTCGTCGCCGGAGTACGCGTTGACGACGTCGCTGTCGACGACGTACAACACGTGGAGGGTCGCGCCGTAGCGCTCGGCGGCGTCGATCGCGTGGTCGATCGCGCGGTCGACGCCCTCGCTACCGTCCGTGGGGAGCAGTATCTGATCGTACATACGCGAGAGTTCTCCCCGTTACCGAATAAATCGTTCGCCGTTTCCCGAACGGTTAACACGCTGTGTGCCCCCCGAATTCCCATGACCGAGGCCGCGGACCGGATCTTTGTGAACGGAGAGGTACACACGCTCGCAGACCCGGATTCGGGTGGCGACGCGGTCCGCGAGGCCGTCGCCGTGCGGGACGGGGAGGTCGTCCGGACCGGGCGGACCCACGACGTGGAACTGCTCGCGGGCGTCGACACCGACGTGGTCGACCTCGACGGGCGCGTGCTCCTCCCCGGCTTCGTCGACGCGCACACCCACCTGACGACGGTCGGACGCTACCTCGTCCACGCCGACCTCTCCGTCGCGGACTCGCCGGACGAGGCGGTCGATCTGCTGGCGGAGCGCGCGGCGGAAGTGGAAACCGAGGAGAGCAGCTGTGACGCGGCCGACGACGGGATCGACGGGGGCGACGGCGAGAGCGACGCGGCCGACGACGAAGCCGGGACGGACGACTGGGCGCTCGGCTACGGCTACGACGAGTCGGGGTGGGACGAGGACCGCTACCTGACCCGCGCGGATCTCGACCGCGTCTCGACGGAGCGCCCGGTCGCGGCGTTCCGGGAAGACATGCACGTCGCCGCGGTCAACGGGGTCGTCCTCGACCGGTTCGCGGACGAGTTTGCGAGCGTCCCCGGAGAGACGGTCCCGACCGACGACGCGGGCGAGCCGACGGGCGTCCTCTTGGAGAGCGCGATCGACCCGGTCTACGAGGCGGTCGAGTCGGGGCCGGAAGCGACCCGCCGGGTCGTGGAGACCGCGCTCGACGACTGCGCCGCGAAGGGGATCACGGGCTTTCACGACATGGTCAGGAGCTCCCGCGCCCCGCGGGTCTACCGCGATCTGGACGCCGCCGACGAACTGACCGCGCGCGTCCGGATCAACTACTGGAGCGACCACCTCGACGCGCTCCGCGAGGTCGGCCTGTCCACGAACGCCGGGAGCGAGATGGTCGAGACCGGCGCGATCAAGTCGTACACCGACGGGAGCTTCGGCGGACGGACCGCGAGGCTCTCGGAGCCGTACGCGGACGCCCCCGAGGAGACCGGCCAGTGGGTCGTCGACCCGGACGAGCTGGCGGCGACCGTCGAAGACGCGACCGCGGCGGGCTACCAGTTCACCGCCCACGCTATCGGCGACGAGGCGGTCGACGCCGTGCTCGACGCCTACGAGGAGGTCTCCGAGACCGATCCCGGCCAGGCGCGCCACCGGATCGAACACGTCGAACTCGCAGACGACGCCGCGATCGAGCGGCTCGCGGAGACGGGCGTCATCGCCAGTGTCCAGCCGAACTTCCTCAAGTGGGCGGGCGAGGACGGGCTCTACGACGCCCGGCTCGGGCCGGAACGCGCCGCCGCGACGAACCGCTACCGCGACATGCTCGACGCGGGCGTCCGCCTCGCGTTCGGCTCCGACGGGATGCCGATGGACCCCCTGCTCGGCGTCCACCACGCCGTCAACGCCCCGGACGAGGCGCAGCAGCTCGGGGTGACCGAGGCGCTGCGCGCGTACACCCGAGGCGCGGCGTACGCGGGGTTCGACGAGGACCGGCTCGGCACGGTCGAACCCGGCAAGCGCGCCGACTTCGCCGTCCTCGACGCGTCGCCGTGGGAGGAGCCGTCCGCGGTCCGCGAGATCGACGTTTCGATGACGGTCGTCGACGGCGAGGTCGTGTACGACGGGCGGTGACGGCGGCGGCATCTGACGGGCGGTGAGGACGGCATCCGACGGCGGCGAGCGCGGCGCCGGGCCGAGCCCCGTCACGAAACGCCGCAAGCGCTGCCAGAAGACGATGGTTATTAATCGTGTAGGTTCTACGCGGTGGCATGGCAGAGATCGCCATCGAGTACGCCGCCGGCAGTCGCCTCCGGTCCGAGGCCGAGACGGCTCGACGCCTGATCGACTCCTACCTCGGCGACCGCCCCGACGTCGACCGGGTCACCCTCGCGCCCTCCAGCGAGTCCGTGTTCTGCGTCAGCGTCGAGGGCGACCGCATCTGGTGTACGGACCCGCGCGAGTGGATCGACGCCGTGGAGGCGGTGACCGCGGCGCGGCGGCGGCTCTCGGAGCTGTCGTAGCGACCGAAAGGAAGCGCCGCCGAGCGGCGGGGCGGCTCACTCGGCTCGGCCTGCCGCGTGCGACCGCACGAACTCCCGGAGGAGCTTGCCGGCCAGCGCCGCCGCCTGCCCGTTGTCGCGGTCGTTCACCTCGACGGCGTCGAACCCGTCCGCGGCGGGCGCGACCGCGCGGACGAGGTCGCGGACCTCCCGCGGGTCGAGCCCGAACGGCTCTTTCGTCCCGGTGCCCGGCGCGAAACCGGGGTCGAGGCCGTCGATGTCGACCGAGCAGTAGACGGTTTCGTTTTTAAATGTGTCCGCGTCGACGCCGTCGATCCACGCCCGGGCGTCCTCGGGCGGGACGACCGTCACGTCGGCGTCGGCGGCGCGGTCCCACTCCGCCTCGGAGCCGGTGCGCGCGCCGACGATCACGGCGCGGTCGACGCCGAGGTCGTCGAGGGCGCGCCGGGTGACGCAGGCGTGGCTCAGCGGGTTCCCGTCGTAGGCGTCGCGCAGGTCGAGGTGAGCGTCGCAGACGACGAGGGCGTCCGGATCGACCGCCTCGACGCCGGCGTGCGTGACGGTGTGTTCGCCGCCGACGAGCAGGGGAACGGCGTCGTCATAGATGACGCTCCGTAGTTCGGCGGCGAGGTGGTCGAGGTATTCCGCTACGTCGTCCCACGGGCGCACGTCGCCGGCGTCACAGACGCCGAGCGCGGAGAAGTCGCTGTCAGTCCTGTGGTCGTAGTCGTCGTAGGTCTCGGCGAAGCGCCGGATCCGGTCCGGTCCGAACCGGGTGCCCGGCTGAAAGGTGGTCGTGGCGTCTAAGGGAGCGCCGACGACCACGTACGAAGCAGCGTCGCGGTCGGTCGTCGCTCCCGGGAACATCGGCCTCGGTTACCCGACGACCTTGCGCTGGCCCTCGTACTCCAGGTACTCGATGTTGTCGTCGGAGTTGAAGTCCTCGTCTTCAGGGACTCGCATGGTGAACGTCTCGTAGGTGTCCAGGTCCATGATCTGGGCGTCGTTTCCGGAAACGGAGACGACCTGGCCCTGCTTCCGCTGGATGATCGGGACCCAGACCTTGGCGTCGACCGGCTGCGAGAGCGAGCGCTTCCTGTCGTCGAAGACGCCCTTGCCCTCGACGCGCGCCTTCGCGCTCCCGTGTTTTCCGGGCTTGGCTGTGCTGTAGTGGTTGATCTTACAGGGCGTGCTGTCCATCATGACGTAGCTTCCCTCCTGCAGTTCGCGAACCTGCTTCTGCTCTCGCGGCATAAGCGCTACTTCCGGAGGCGCGGGTATAAACGGTTTGGAACGCCGTCGCGGGGGATCGGCGGACCGGGATCGGCGGGCTGGAGCCGCTTCGGCTGTGAGCCCATTAGGGATCCATCTCGTCGACGTACTCGTCCTCGTCGGCGTCTCCGTCCGGCGGGACGAACTGCCCGGTGATGAGGTAGCTGGCGACGAAGAGGCCGATGAAGCCGGCGCCGACCGCGGCGGTCGTCCGAACGACGAACGGGAAGTCGATCCACCAGAGCGCGCGGTCGGCGATCATCATCACGACGACCGCGACGAACAGCGCCTTCTGCTCGTCGGTCGGGTCGCGGACGAAGCCGACCACGTCCTCCTTGATGTCGCTGAAGAGTCCCATGTTACGCACCTCCTTCCGCGCCGGCCTCGCTCGCGCTCTCGCCCTCGATGACGCGATTCACGCGGTCGAGCCCCTCCTCCAGCTCCTCGGTCGGGAGTCCGAACCCGATCCGGAACCGGCCCGGGAAACCGAACAGCCCGCCGGGCGCGAGCACGACGCTCTCCGCCTCGACGACAGCCCGACAGAACGCCTCGCCGTCGTCGAACCCGTCGGGCACCGTGACGAACCCGTTGACGCCGACCGGGTCGTACCAGTCGAGGCCGTGGCGGTCCAGCCAGTCGGCGACGATCGCGCGGTTCGTCTCCGCCAGCTCGCGGTTCTCCGTCAGGATGTTCGGCTCGCGTCGCCCGAGCGCCTGCTTCGCGACGTGCTGGCCGAACAGGCTCGGGGAGATGGTGGTGTAGTCCTTCCAGCGCCACGCGCGCTCGACGACGGCTTCGGGGCCGGCGATCCAGCCGAACCGGAGCCCGGCGAGCCCGTACGCCTTCGTGAGGCTCGTCGTCGAGATTCCGTGGGACCCGAAGCTCGCCACCGGGGGCCGCGGCTCCTCGGCCAGCAGGCGGTACACCTCGTCGGCGAGGAGGTACGCGTCGTGGTCGACTGCCACGTCGTAGACGGCCCGCATCGCCGCCTCGTCGTGGTACCGACCGGTGGGGTTGTTCGGGTTGTTCACGACGATCACGGCGGTGTCGTCGCGGGCGGCGTCGGCTATCGCCTCCGGATCGAGCTCCCACTCGGGCGGCTCCAGCTCGACGCGGGTCACCTCGCCGAACGCGTCGGGGACCGCGTGGAGGGCCTGATAGGTGGGCGTGACGACAACCGCGTGGGTGCCGGATCCGACTCCCGACGCGCCGCCCGTCTCGGGGTCGTCCGCGCCGCCCTCGCCGACGACGGCGTTCTCGTCGCCGAGCAGCGAGAGGAACGTCAGGAAGTTCGCCTCTTGGGTCCCGCAGGTGAACAGCACCTCGTCGGCGCTCCGGCCGTACCGCTCGCCGACCGACGCGCGGAAGTCGGGGTCACCGTTCGTCGGGATGACGTAGTCGAGCCGGCCCGGGTCAAGGTCGAACCGGTCCGCGTCCAGCGACCGGATCCCGCTTTCGGCCAACATGATGTCGGCCTCGTGTTCGTACTCCGCGAACCAGCGTTCGAGGCCGAACGGGTCGATGCGCATACCCGCCTTCGGGCGGGCGCGAGGTTAGGTGCTACGGTCCCTCGGGACACCGCCATGCAAACGACTTTTGCCGGCGGATGCGATCCCTCACCATGGTTCTCAACCGGGGTCGACTGCTGGGCGCGCTGCTCGTCGTGTTGGCCGCCCTCGCCGCGGTCGTGTTGGCGGAAGTACTGCGGACCGTCGTCTTCGCGGTCACCGTCGCGTACGTGCTGTACCCGGTCCGAAAGCGGCTCGTCGGGCGGGGGGTGTCCAGCCGGATCGCGTGCGTCGTCACTACCGTCATCGCCTTCCTCGCCGCGGTGCTTCTCGTGGTTCCGCTGCTCTACGTGTTGTATCGGCGGCGGGCGGAACTGATCGAGATCCTCGGGCAGATCCCCGACGTCGTCCCGATCAGCGTGGGCGAGTTCGAGCTGGTCATCGAGACGGTGCCGTACGTGGCGGCCGCCGAGGTGTGGATCCGACAGGTCGCGCTCGCGGTTGCGGCCGCGGCGCCGCGGCTCGTCTTGGAACTCGTCGTGTTCACGTTCCTCGTGTACGGGCTCCTCTACCGGCCGAGGGCGGTCGGGACCGCCGTCTTCGGCGTTGTCCCGGCGGAGTACCACGACATCCCCACGCGGCTCCACGAGCGGACGCGTGAGACGCTGTACTCGATCTACGTCCTGCAGGCGGCGACGGCGGCGGGGACGTTCGTCCTCGCGTTCGCGCTGTTCGCGATCCTCGGGTACGACTCGCCCGCCCTCCTGGCCGTCATCGCGGGGGTTCTCCAGTTCATTCCCGTCGTCGGCCCCAGCGTGCTCGTCGTCGCGCTGACCGCGGGCGACCTCCTCGTCGGGGAGACCGCGCGGGCGATCGCCGTGCTGGTGCTCGGCCTCGTCGTCGTCGCCTTCGTCCCCGACGCGGTGATCCGGACGCAACTCGCCGACTGGACCGGTAAGATCTCCCCGGGACTGTACTTCGTCGGGTTCGTCGGCGGCATCCTCACGCTCGGCGCGGTCGGGCTCATCGTCGGGCCCCTCGTCGTGTCGCTGCTGCTCGAAGTGATCGACATGCTCTCCGAGCGCGGTGCTCAGCCGGACCGGGTCGGGGAGGTCGGGGGGTCGGTCGACTGACGACGAAACGCAACAGTATCGGTTCAACCGACGGGACGCGAGTCTCGACGCAGACCGCCGGTTCCGTCTAATCGCCGGCTTCGATGTCGCTACCCGACCTGCGGATTCAAGTCCGTGGCCCGACACGTCGACGCATGGCAGGACCGGATCCAGCCGAACTCCGGCGGGTCGTCGACGCGTTTCCCGCGGCGCCCGGCGGCGACGCCGCCGACCGCGTCGACGACCTCCTCGACGGGGCGTACGGCAGGCTGGCCCGCGAGTGGTACCCGGAGCTCGTGGACCTGACCGAGGCGTACGGCGACGGCGAGGTCCTCCGCGAGGACGTGCTCGAACACGTCGAAGCCGTGCCGTCGTTCCGGCTCTCGGACGGGGCCGCGCCGCTTCCGGAGAAGCGTCGAGCGCTCGCGGCGGCAGACGAGACGGCCGATGAGGTGACCGAGATCGCGGGCTGGTACGCGACGCTGCGGTCGATGCTCGACGACGATCCCGACGACCTGAGTCGCGTCGAGCGGCTGCTCCACGGCTTCGGCTACGTCCTCGCGCACGGGCTCTTCCTCGGTGCGTCGTCGCCGAAGCGCGTCGTCCGGCGGCTCCGACTGGCGTACCGGTCGGTCGGCGTCGACATCGACGGGACCGACAGCGAGGCCGGCGCCGAGCGGACGACGTTCACCTGTCCGTACCGGAACGCGGGCGCGCGGATCTACGGCGAGAAGTGGGTGTGCCACGAGAAGCTCGACCGCGTCGACGACGGCTACGTGACGTACCTCGCCGAGCGAGGGATCGACTACCAGCGACCGCGGGACTGCGACGGGAGCGAGCGGTGCTACTCCACTGTCGCACGCGACGGCCCGGAACTATGGTGGCCGAAGACCGCTCCCGCGGTGGTCCAGGCTCACTCGTGACCCGGAATCGTCGGCGCCCGCGGTCGACACCGTCGCGATCGCACGCCGGAGACGAGCCGCCACCGGAAGCCGGCGACGAGTCCGCGGCAGAACGGATCCAGCGGGGGTACGCCGCGTGGGCGCGGGTCTACGACTGGTTCGCGCGGGCGACCGCCTCGGTCGGTGGCGTGCGTGCGGGCTGCGTGCGAGCGCTCGACCTCGATCCGGGCGACACCGTCGTCGAGTTCGGGTGCGGCCCCGGCGTCAACGTTCCGGCGTTGCGCGAGGCTGTGAGCCCGACTGGGCGCGTCGTCGGCGTCGACATCACCGGCGCGATGCTGGAGCGGGCGCGGGGACTCGCCGAGCGGCGAGGGTGGGAGAACGTCGAGTTCGTGCGGGGCGACGCCACGGATCCACCGATCCAAGGGGGAGAGGCCGACGCCGTCCTCGCGACGTTCGTCACGTCGCTGTTCCCGGAGCCGTACGCGGTCGTGAGCGGGTGGTGTGAACTGGCCGACAGCGTCGTCGTGGCGGCGTTCGCGCCGCGGGGGAGCCGCCCGGCGAACGCCGCCCTCTCCGCGTTCGCCCGACTGAACGGTCGGCTGTTCGACGCGGGCGCTCGCGATCCGCTCGACCAACTAGATGCGCGGACGGCCGCGGCGCGACGGGCACTCGCTGACAACGCGGAGACGGTGACGGAGGAGCGATATCTGTTCGGGACGATCACGATGTGCGCCGGCCACCGATCCGTAGACGGCCGAGACGGGTGAGCGGTGGGGCGAAAGGGCAACGTTTAGCGCGCCCCCGGTCGCACTGGCTGGCATGAGCTTCTTCGAGACGCTCGCGGACCGGATCGAGTCGACCGACAGCGTCGTCTCAGTCGGGCTCGACCCCGACCCGAGCCGCCTCCCCGACGCCGTCGCCGACGCCGACCTGCCGCGGTGGGCGTTCAACCGCCGGATCATCGACGCGACCCACGAGCACGCCGCCTGTTACAAGCCGAACGCGGCGTTCTACGAGGACGCAGACGGCTGGCGCGCGCTGGAGGAGACGATCGCCTACGCCCACGGCAAGGACGTGCCGGTCCTCTTAGACGCCAAGCGCGCCGATATCGGCAACACGACCCGGCGCTACGCCGAGGCGCTCGACCGCGCCGACGCGATCACGGTGAACCCGTACCTCGGCCGCGACTCCCTCCAGCCGTTCCTCGACCGCGAGGAGAAGGGCGTGTTCGTCCTCTGTCGCACCTCGAACCCGGGCGGGAACGACCTCCAGGACCTCGAACTCGCCTCCGGCGAGCCCCTCTACGAGCGCGTCGCGGCGCTCGCGGACGTGTGGAACGGCAACGGCAACGTCGGCCTCGTCGTGGGCGCAACCGCGCCCGAGGAGCTGGCCGAAGTTCGAGAGATCGTCCCCGAGATCCCCTTCCTCGTCCCCGGCGTCGGCGCCCAGGGCGGCGACGCGGAGGCCGCGGTCGAACACGGGCTCGCCGATCGTCCCGACACCGCCGTCGACGTGGGGCTCGTCAACTCCTCGCGCGGGATCATCTTCGCCGGCGAGGAGTCGAGCAGCCCGGGCGACGAGGCGACCTACTTCGGCGCCGCCGGCGACGCGGCGAAGCGCCTCAAAAAGCGGCTGAATCGGTATCGGTAGGGAAGCCCGTCACGCCGGCGTCCTGCTGCGCGCTTACTGCTGGCGCCCCTGCATACACGCCGCACAGGCGCCCGCACCACCGTTCCAGTGATCGTCGCAGACGGCGTTCCCGCACCGCGGGCAGCTGTGGGTGGCCTGTGCCGCCTCGCAGACCTGACAGAGTCCGGTGACGCTCATGGGTCCTCTCCGGTCGGGTCGCTTATGAGTGTCGGGGGCGACCCCCGCGTATGCGCCAGTTCGTCGTCATCGGCCACGACGTGCCGACCGATCCGGACGCGATCTCGCTGTCGGACATCCCCGGCGCGGGCCGGCTCGACCTCCTCTGTCGGTGCGTCGCCGGCGGCGTCTTCCTCTCGCACGGGATCCGCGAGGACGTTCGGGTCCACCTCGTCGTCGCCGACGAGTTCACGGTCACCTTCGACGCCGATAGCCTCCGACACCTCCACCCTGACGAGCGCAACGTCGCCGCCCGGATTCGGGACGCGCTCGACGCGCGGGACGACGCCATCGGCCACATGCCCGCCGACGTCTCGCCCGGCGTCGAGCTCCGCCGGATGGGACTGGAGGCGACCCTGAACCGGCTGCTCGACGGCGGCGCGGGTACGGCCACCGATCCGACCCTCGTCCAGCTCCACGAGGACGGTGACCCTCTCGTCGAGGCCGCGCCGCCGACCGACCCCGTGTTCGTGCTCTCCGACCACAACGACTTCGCCCCGGCCGAGCGCGACCTGCTCGCCGACCGCGTTGACCGCCGCGTGCGGGTCGGCCCGAAGCGGCTCCACGCCGACCACACAATATCCGTCGTCCACAACTGGCTCGACACCGATGGGTACGAATCCTACTGACGACCGGCGCACGACGACCGCGCCCGCGACCGACGACCGGTTCGCGGTCCCGCTCCGCGGCGTCGCCGTCGACGCCGAGACGCGCTGTGCCCACTGGGACAGCGCCGTCGACGTGGTCGCGCTCCGGTTCGGCTGCTGTGCGGCGTACTACCCGTGCGACGCGTGCCACGAGGCCGCGACCGACCACGAGGCCGAGCCGTGGCCCCGCGACCGGTTCGACGAGCCGGCGGTGTTGTGCGGGGCCTGCGGCGCGACGCTCACCGCCCGCGAGTACCTCGACGGCGACGGAGAGGCGCAACGCGCCTCTAGCAGCGAGGGACAGAGTCCCTCGGGCAACCGGGCTTCGCCCGGTGACAGTCGGGCGAAGCCCGACGACAGCGAGGCGCAACGCGCCTCTGGCAGCCGGACGCAGTCCAGCGACGACGCCTGCCCCCGGTGTGACGCCGCGTTCAACCCCGGCTGCCGGGCGCATCGCGATCGGTACTTCGAGTCGTGAGGCGGTCAATCGGTGGGCGGCCGCGCTCGCCGCGGCCCCCGATCGCCCCCCGTTTTCGGAAAGGTTAAAAGAACGAATGGCCTTCTGTCGAGTGCGGGCCGGTGGGGTAGCTTGGTATCCTTCGGCCTTCGGGTGGCCGTAACCACGATTCAAATTCGTGCCGGCCCACTTCTCCCGCATTCGTTCAGGATTCGTGGGACGGGAGTCCGTCCTTTATAAATCCTGTTTAGAACCTGACTGTTGATTCCAATTGCGGCGCAAGTGCGTCCCCACGCCGTCATGGGCTTCTATGAATACGTAGGGGCTGTGGCTTCTTCAGTCCTTCCCTCATTTGGGGATGGGTCTGTAGGTATTGAGGCTTTAGCGTACATTTTTCAACCGATTCGTGTGCCAGAGTTCTGCGCGTGAGGCGAGAGAACGCCGTGAGTACGCAGTAGGTGCGGTCAAGGTGTGAGTCACGTAGATTGTGACACCATCTGTAGAAGGCTCTCTAACGCTTTGAGCGGCTTCGAGAACAGGGCTGTGTCGCCGCTATGCTAACATAGGATTCTCTCGGAGCCGCCTTGCGGTTCTGACCGGCGTCTACTCGTCAGTCGTAGTGTCGATACCGAGTGTCTTGTTCAGCCCACAGAAGCACGTCGTCGCGTTGAATCCGAACCCGAGCGCCCCAACGAGAGCCAGCAAGCCAGTCTTTCGCTTCCCCTTTCGGAACGTACTGATTGCGACAACAGACAGAACAGCGGCGAGTAGTGTGCGGGCGAGACGGTCGCGGCCACCGACGTTTGTTTCTGCCATGTCAACGGGATAGGACGCCACTTGCTTGTGTCTTTTCTCGTGGAATATTACAACTCGGATTGAATGATAATGGCGGAATCCATCGTCGCCTACGTCACTGTCAGTGTTTGTGTTATTATGACTGAATTTGTTGGTGTGTGAACGACGCGTACCTCGATTTCTTCTCCCCTATCGATAGAACAGTCAGTACTTGGGATACGGAACGCTATTTCATCGCCAGTGGCGTATTCTGACCTGTGAATCGCATTCTTATCGGGCGTACGGTCGCTGTTGTAGGAACCTTCATCGAAAATGTCGTCACCTTCAATATTTGAGTCGCTAATTGAATTACCAGAGGTCGCTGGTAGACCGACCAGTCGGCTCTGCTTCCCGCAGGCTTCTGTCGCGTCAACAACTATTTCCATATTACGCACCTGTACTGTGTCGCCTGCGATGTGTCTTATTCGGACGATACCCCCATCATTACCATCTTGAGAAACAAGCTCACCACTTGACTGTCCGACGAGGGGTCCGGGCCGGGTTATGTCGTCAGCAAACCCAAGCCCATATACCGAAATTGTAGCGGCCAGTATGACCACTATTGCGACCATCAAGACTGTCGCAATGACTGACGAAACAGCCCGTGACGACGACGGAGCGCTCACTCTACACAATGTAGTAGTATACTAACTCTAATGTGTTTGTATCGACAGCGAAAGCTGGACTCGTCATCAATAAGCAAGGCTGGTCAGCTATTCATTCCTTATTCTGGCATGAACGAGTGTATTAAATCCCCTACCCTGACTTTCGGAGATAGTAGCACCGACAGCGAGCCGATTGTCGACGACGGCGACACGGACCACAAGCAAGACCCACGCTTGCAGATTCTTTCCTCTAACCGTCCCCGTGCTTCATTACCTGTCACTCAAAACTCGGAATCATTCAATGTCGGGAGAGACAGTTGCGGGGGTCGACTGGGCGGGCGGAAAGTGGCTCGCGATCGTACTGAAAGACGGTGCTCGAGAAGAGTATCTGCGTGAGGAACATCTCTCGTCGATCTGGGAATCGGACTGGGACTTCGATCGGATTCTGATCGATGTGCCGATCGGCTTACCTCACGACGAGGAGACGCTCGACAAGCGCGAAATCCTCGACTCGGCTGCGCGATCGGTAACGGGACGACCCGGGTCTGTCTTTCCCGCCCCTTCAAGGGGCGCGTGTGAAGCGGCGAAAGACGGTGATGACTACGAGACGGTCGCGGAACAGAATCAGGACGATATCGGCAAAGGACTCAGTAAACAGTCCTACAACATCGCCGCCGCGATCGGCGAAGTCGACGCGTTCCTCAGAGAGAACGGGGCAGCAAGCGAGGTCGTGATCGAGTCGCATCCAGAGGTCTGTTTCCGCGGGTTGCTCGGGGAGCAGCTCACGCACTCGAAGAAGACCGCTCAAGGGATCGGTGAGCGGCTCAAAGCGCTCGACGGCCATCTCGACAACCCGAGTGTGGTATTCGGAGAGATCTGTCGTGACCTCGATCATGAGTCGGGTGAGATCGATGTCGACGACGTGATCGACGCCCTCGGTCTTGCCGTCGTCGCGGCATATCCGGAGGAGGATCTAAACTTTCTCCCGCACGACAAAGAGTATCGAGACGGAGCAAAAATTCCGATGCGAATGGCCTACTGGAGCGAAGATCGGCTCTCGTGACGGGTACAGGTCGTCGTTCAGTGAAGGGATCGGACGCTTAGGTGAGTGCCGACTGAGACAGATCTCAATCGATCTGCAGAATCGCGGCGAACCGCGCCGGAAATTTCGCGCTCGCGCGTGCGCCAGTCCCTACCCCGCGGGATGGAGGGTAGCATGTGTGGCGACGAGCGAGCGGTCAAGCGGTAGATGTGGGTTCTCGTGGCCCGGATGCCTACGTTCAGTAAGCGGAGAGGCGAGTTCGTGAGTAAACTTATGTTCTATGGGGTCATAGGTTATAGTACAGCAGGATGCCGGAGCACCACCCGATCGAGTTGAACCGCGCCGTCCCCGGTGGGCGCGTGGAGATATTCGCGATCCGTGACGAGGAGTATCCGGACGGGTGGTTCTACCGGTTTCAGTACTACCACCCCGAGACCGGCGAACTGCTCCGGTACGACGACGCGCACGACGACGGCGATCTCGGTTGGCATCACCGACACGCTCGATTCGGTGACGACACGGAGATCGCGGACCCGCGGCTCGCGTGACTCGGTTCCTGAACGAGATCGCGACGCTAGCGGACACGGAGACCACCAATGACTGAATCCGACCACGACGGCTGGCCCGACAAGTACAGCGACCCTCGCGACCGGCCGCATCCCGAGGTCCTTCGCATCACTGTCGAGTCGTTCGAAAAGGCGTTCGAGGACACGCTCACCGCGGTCGACGCGGTCGCCGACGGCGAACCACAGCCCGCGGTCGTGTCGTTCGCGACGGTCGGCGAGCTGCGGAAGATCCTCACCGACCGGCGGATCGAACTGCTCCAGACGCTGATGGACACTGACGGCGCCGCCGAGAGCATCAGCGCGCTCGCGGAGGCGCTCGATCGCGACTACAAGACGGTCCACGACGATGTCACGCTGCTGTCGGACTACGGGATCGTGTTCATTGTCGAGGACGACAACCGCTCGAAGCGTCCGTACCTCCCGTACGAACGCATCCGTCTCGATGTCGAACTCACCGCGAGCGATTCCGGTGAGGAGCCCGCAGCGGCGTGAGACAATCGCAGTTGAGCGGCCCAAACCACCGGCTGGGACAGGTGATATGTACCCTCCCCTACGCTCTCGTCGACGACGGCCAGAGCGGTGGCAGTCGTGTCACTATTTGGGTTCGTTACACCTGGCGCCCGGCACAGACTTCATGACACGGTCACCGAGAGTTGATCGAGAAACTCATGAGGAGTTCGACGACATGGTCACGCAGACTCCCTGCAGATTCTTACACCCGGCTGTCGACGACAGATCCATGTCGGATATTCGCTATTGCTACTACCCACGGACTCGCGCTCCACCTGACTTCGTCGAGGAAGTCGTGGCAGCGTTCCGTGCGAACGAGGGCGCGATCTCGACCGTCGAAGACGACAACGGGCTCAAAAGCGACGACGTACTCAACGTCGTTCGCGACGATCTAGATGCGATCGGCTTCGACGTTGAGGAAGGCAAAAAGGAGGAAGAGAAGATCCACCGCCCGGTGTTGTTCGGCGAAAACGGA
The DNA here is from genome assembly GCF_000739595.1 of Halorubrum halophilum. Taxonomy (GTDB): domain Archaea; phylum Halobacteriota; class Halobacteria; order Halobacteriales; family Haloferacaceae; genus Halorubrum; species Halorubrum halophilum. Next base: position 96,305 of record NZ_BBJP01000014.1, read on the forward strand.
GAGCCGGACCTCCAGTACGAGGTCGACGGGTATCACGAGGGGAAGCGATACGGGTTGGAGGTTGAGGCGTCGCGAGCCGTGTTGGGGAACGCGCTGTATCGCGACCTGATTCAGGCGGCGGTGATGGTCCAGGTGGACACGCTCGTCCTCGTGGTTCCGAACGTCTACCGGTACAACAACGGTGGCCGAACGACAGAGAGTAGAGCGTATGAGAAGAGTCGTGACGTGATCGACACGGTGTACGCCTCGGGCCGGGTCGAGCTCCCCTTCGAGACGCTACTGATCGGGTACTAATGAATATGACCAGCGAGAACGCGCTGACACGGTTGGCAGACGACATCGCGAACGTCATCCCGACTGTCGATCGGAATACCCAGGGACAGTACGGAGACGGGATCGGCTCGGAGGACGAGCCGCGGCAGGTGGAACTACTCGTCGACGAGCTACAGCGACACAGCTCGGCGTATGAAGACACGCGGTTGGAGGTCCCCTATCCGGATAGCGCCGAGAGTTGCGATCTCGTCCTCCCGGACGGGATCCCGGTCGAGTGCAAGCTGCTCCGATACTGGCGGGCAAACGGCGATCCGGAGGACTCGATGCCGATGCGAGTCTTCAGTCCGTTTCACGAGCACACGCTGCTGAGTGACGCACAAAAGCTGAGCGAGTCAGGATTCGGTCGTGACGGGGGACTACTCGGACTGTTCTACAAGCGGTCAGATGACGACCCGGAAACCGTCGCGAATCTTCCCGAACAGTATACGGCGGAGCGGTTGGCCGACAAGACGGCTCGCGATATCGGGTACTGGTTCGATATCGACGTCGACGTGTGTGGGGTTGCGGCGTTCGACGGCCTGCAGCATCCGGTGCAAGCGCAAGGAGCGGCGATTACGTGGGAGATTAGGTCGTAAGAGTGGTAACTGTAACGAGAGCAATCTAGTGCGCAAAAAACGGAACGGGACCACCATACTATTATAAGATAACTGGAGATTAGGCCGACAGATTACTGGATCGATAACTCATTCAACTCTAGTACGGATAAGAGTGCGGCGTACGATGCGTAAGTAAATGCTTTCATATTATATTCACACCCAACAGTTGACACAAGAACAACTTTGTAGATCTCTCCTTCTTTTGCACCAAAGCTCACTGAAAGTGGTTCTTCAGAAGAAAAATAGGTGCGGTTCTGATCCCTTGGAGAGCAGTCGCCGGTCACCGAATCCCAAATTGCTGAAGCATAATCAAGTGCAACACCAACAACAGGCCCTGCAAGTAATCCTGCTGGGCTAGGTAGATACCGAGATACTAGTTGTTTTATTAAAAATCTGAGTAAACTCTCGGTTCTGTTTTCCACATTACCTACGGCGTAGTCTGCGTGTGTCGCAGAATCTGTTGCGACATCCTGTTCTGGATTCTTGAGTACGATCAGGTTGGTTGCTGCGTGTGAGACTGCTTCTTCAGGGACAATATCTGGACAGTTGAATCTATATGACCAATTTCCTTCGATATCATATAATGCGGTAACATCGAACTGTCCGTCAGATGGAGCCTGCCAATACGTCTCTCGTAGCACACTGCTGCAGGCAGCAATCGGTTCTGGATCGCTGAGATCCTCCGATGGACGGATAGTCACATCCGTATCAAATGTCGTTGTTCTCCCCGACGAGTCAACTGATGACGTAAGATTACTAGCGTCGATAGAGGTGGTGTCGTCCGGTTCTCCACGAACTTTTTCTTTCATCGGCACGGTAGCGTGAGCTGATAAAGTCCCAGTTCCGCGAGCGACGGTGTCTGGTTCAAATTCTGGGCCAGAGACAAACGGGGGATCCGTGCCCAAACAACCAGAGGTAGCGCTTATTCCGGTTACTGCCAAGGCACCAGACGATCGTAAATAGGCCCGTCTACTCCGAGACTTTCCCTGACTATCCGTCGCCCTTTGCGAGTCGTTTGTGGGTAGTACCATCGATCAGCGTAGCGTAGCGGAAGGTTAAATAATTTGACTTGAAAGGAGTCTCTCGGAGCTACAGACCCGTGTCAGGCTTCAGCTACGTGATCGCCGACGACGTGGCCGACGATCTGGAGAACTACCTGCGGACGAAGGAGCGCGCCGAGGAGCTCAACGCCAAGATCGAGCAGACGGACCGGTTTATCGACGAGATCGTCTACGAACTGTGGAGGCTGACTGAGAGAAATCGAGATTGTCGAGGGGGCTGTGGGAGAATAGACTCTGAAAGGACTCGCTGTGGTGCAGTCGACCTGATGGCCTCAAAAGTAACGTTTCTATCCCTGTTTAGTTTCAACTGACTTGCCGACATCTTCAGCACTAAACGCACTCACGAAGTCGTAGCAGCGCCTACGTAGTTCCGACCGATCACGGTGTGGCGATCTATCCACTGACTGCTCGCGAGCGATATCACGGATAACCTGACGGAGAGAGCAATGGTTGCTGAACGTCGGCTGGTCACCCTCTGAAGCCGTGTACTTGATCCATGTCCACCCGTCAGAGGCGATCCCGACGAGAGGGCGATCTTCAGCTTGATCAAGGTAGCTGATCGACTCGGATTGTGCCTTCTCGATTCCGTTTGGAGCTTTGAGTTCACCGATCACTATTACGTCGACGTTGGTAATCGTGAAATCGGGCGTATCGTCTCCGAGTCCTTTGAATCCCTTCGGCTGTGGCCGATACTGGTAGCCGAGAGCGTCAGCAACGTCACGAATGAGATGCTCCTCGATGAACCGCTCTGGCCCCTGACGGATTACTTCACCTTCGAGTGGGACCGATTCGTAGAGGACTTCGTTGGCATGTTCTCTCGGGACACGTCGATCGAACTCCGTGGCAAATCGTTCGATCGACCGTATCACACGCTGAGCACGTGGATCGTTTTGTGGTCTATCAAAATCAGACTGGTCCATGAGCATCAAACAGTCAGTCGTCACTTCTAGCTTTGGAACGGCAGTTCAGGAAGCGCGCATCTCTGAGACATCTCTGTTGGAACTCTCGCCCGAAGCGGTCTCGGTGCTGTCGACGACGACGTCAGCCATACCCACAACTGCAACTTTGACAAGCTTCAAGTCCACCGCTGGCCGGGTGTAACACGAATGAAACTCTTCGCCTCGGCGTCGGACCGGCGGCGGGGGATCCTCGTGCTCATCGCGGTCGCAGTCGCGTTCGTCGCCCTCTACCTCTTCGTCCGCGAGTACGCGGGGTTCATCACGAACGCCGAATCCCTGCGCGTGTGGCTCCAGCAGTTCGGCGTCCTCGCCCCGCTCGTGTTCATCGCCATCCAGGCCCTCCAGGTCATCGTCGCACCGATTCCCGGTCAGGTCGTCGCGCTCGTCGCGGGCTTCCTCTTCGGCCCGTTTTGGGGCACCGTCTACAGCCTCACGGGCGTGCTGATCGGCAGCGCGATCGCCTTCTCGCTCGCGAAGCGGTACGGCCGGTCGTTCGTCGAGGACGTGCTCCACGAGGACGTGATCGCGCGGTTCGACGGGTTCGTCGACACGGTCGGAATACCGGGGCTGTTCGCGTTCGTGATCATCCCCGGGCTCCCCGACGACGCCATCTGCTTTTTAAGTGGCCTCACGAAGTGGTCGCTCCCGGCGTTCATCGCCGTAATCAGCGTCGGCCGACTGCCGGCGTACGTGTTCACGGTGTACGCCGGCGGCGAACTGGCGAGCGGGCAGTTCCTCTCGGCGATAGCGCTCATCGCGATCGTCGTCCTCGCGTCGGTCGTCGGCTACTACAAGCAGGAGACGGTCAGGGACCTCGTCGCGCGCGTCGAGCCGCGGCTTCCGTTCTGAGCGATCCGTTCGAGTCTCGGCGGGTCCGCGCTTATCCCCACGTCCAATGTCGATCGAGGACGAACCGGTAGAGCCCGCTGAGGAAGATGGCGACCGCGTTGGCGACGAGGTACATGATACTCGCCCACTCGACGAGCGCGTAGAGGACGCCGAGCTGGATGGGGATCGCCGTCCCGCGAACGAGGTTCGTCTTGAGCAGACCGCCGAGGTACTCGCTCGTACCCGTGTTCTGGCTCGCCTGGAACGTCCACGCGTTGTTGAGCACGTACGAGAGGACGATCGTGATCTCGATGGCGATGGTGGCGCCGATCAGGTAGTTCAGTCCAGCCGTATCGACGAACAGCCACAACAGGCCCATCTGAATCGCCGCGGTAGACGCGCCGACGACGACGAACCGACGCATCTGAACGGCGATAGGCCCGGACGTGAGATCCCTGAGAACGGCGCGGATCATCACTTGTAGCCGAGCGCTTCGAGGCGGGCTTCGAGGTCCTCGTCGACCTCGTCGTCGTCGCCCTCCTCACCTTCGGCGGCCGCCTCCGCGTCCGCCTGTCTGTCGCGGAGCTCCGCGACGTGCTCGGCGGCGATCGGCGCGAACCGCTCGACGATCGCGAGCGCCTCGTCGGACGGATTCTCGGAGAGGTCCTCCTGTTGGGTCGGATCCGCGGGCCGGTGGTACAGCTCCGTGTCCCCCGTGTCCGCGTTCTCGATGTACGTCCACTCGTCGTCGCGGACGCTCACGAGGAGGTCCCCGTCGGACAGCGACCGCGGGATCGGCTGTTCGGTCACCTCCTCTCCTCGAACCGTGACGGAGACGACGGGGTCCTGATCGGGCGACTCGTTGCCGCTCACCGTCGGCGCGAGCGACTCGCCGCGCCACTCCGGGGGCGACTCGACGTCGAGCAGGTCGGCGACGGTCGGCGGGATCGCGTCGAGCCCGACGTGTTCGGAGACGCGGCGGCCGCCGTCCTCGTCGGGGACGTTCACGATGAGCGGCACCCGAATCAGCTCGTCGTACAGCTTCGGGTAGTGCGCGAGGTGGCCGTGCTCCTGGAACTCCTCGCCGTGGTCGCCGGCGACGACGATCGCGGTCTCGTCGGCGATCCCGGCCGCTTCGAGTTTGTCAAGGAGCCGTCCGACGCTGGCGTCGACCTGTCGCACCGTCGCCTGATACAGGGTCCGGAGCTCGCGGAGAGTCCGCTCGCCGACCTCCCAGCCGAGGCTCGTGCGCGTGTGAGCGTGGAGCATCCGGTGGGTGCCGACCAGCCCGTCCGAGACCTCGCGGATGTACCGCGGCGCGGGGACGTACGGGGTGTGGGTGTCCATGTAGTGGACCCACAGGAAGAACGGCTCGTCGGTGTCGTCGACGAAGTCCGTGGCGGCGTCCTCGACGTCGAACATCCGCGAGGCGTCGAGGAAGGGTCGGTCGTCGCTCTCGCCCCGGAGCTTGGAGCCGAGCCGGCGGAAGGGCGACGTGACGAGCTGGATCCACGCCTCGACCGTCGGGTGCGCCGCGAGATACCGGCTGTACCGGCTCGACCCGACGCTCGTGACGAACGGCTCGAACTCGTCGAACCCCTCCGGATACCCCCAGTGAGAGGTGAGGAAGCCGTTCGCGGCGTTGAAGCCGCCGGTCGCGATGCCGGCCTCGGAGAGCACCGACGCGAGCGTCCGGGACCCCTCCACGCCGATGTCGCCGTTGCGGGCGAAGACGGGCTCGGAGGCGAGGATCGAGGGGAACGAGAATGGCGTCCAGTTACCGGTGGCGAACGAGCGGTCGAAGACGGTCCCGCCGGCTGCCAGCTCGGAAAGCACCGGCGAGTGTCGGTCGTCGTCGTAGGGGCCGATCGCGTCCGCCCGGAGCGAGTCGATCGTGACGAGGAGAACGTTGGAGATATCTCCGTCCCCCGCCGAGGGCGAGTCGGTCGAATCCGATCCGGTCGAATCCGACACCGCTGAAGTCGATACCGCTGTGTCCGAGGCCGACGTGTCCGATACCATATTATGCGTGAGTGGGGTCTAACGCCGCCGAACCGCGGCTCGGCCCGATCGGCCGCCTCGGCTTCCGCTCCCGGAGGGAACGGAGCGCTGGCGTCCGCCGAGTCGAGGGGCCGGCGAAGGCCCACCGGCTCGTCGGGCCGAACGTCAGAGTCACTAGTATACCCGACAGCGGTCTGCCAGCGGCTTGAGGATTTCGATCGCGGAGGCGACGGCGGGGAGAACGACGGATCTTCCAACGAACGTAGCTATTTGGCGCTCGGGACCCGAGAACGACGTATGAGAGACGCGTCGAGCGAGGGGAGCCGCGAGGGAGGACCGGCCGGCGACCGACGCCTCGGGGTCGAGGCGCTCGACGAGCCCGTGCCGCCGGACGAGATCCCCGATGAGGTGCCGGGCGAATCGCGGGCGATCGACGTCGGGGACGTTCGGCTCCACGTCGTCGAGGCCGGGCCCGAGGACGGGAAGCTCCTGGTCTTACTCCACGGGTTCCCGGAGTTCTGGTACGGCTGGCACGAGGCGATCGCGCCGCTCGCCAACGCGGGCTACCGCGTCGTCGTCCCCGACCAGCGCGGCTACAACCTCTCGGAGAAGCCGCCGGCCGTGAGCGACTACCGGATCGACGCGCTGGCGCGCGACGCCGTCGGCCTGATCGACGCCTACGACCGCGAGACCGCCGCCGTCGCCGGCCACGACTGGGGCGCCGCGGTGGGGTGGTGGCTCGCGCTTCACCACGCCGACCGCGTCTCGGAGTTCGTCGCGGTCAACGTGCCGCACCCGACCGTCTTCGAGCGCGCCCTCCGGAACTCGTGGGACCAGCGGCTCAAGAGCTGGTACGTGCTCGCGTTCCAGCTCCCGAAGCTCCCCGAGGCGGTCGCCAGTGCCGGGAACTGGCGGCTCGCCGTGCGAGGGCTCCGGGAGTCGAGCGATCCGGGGACGTTCAACGACGAGGACTTCAGGCGCTACCGCCGCGTGTGGAACCGCGAGGGGGCGTTCGAGGCGATGGTGAACTGGTACCGAGCGATCGTCCGCGACCGTCCGACGTCGACGAGGAAGACGGTCGAGGTCCCGACGCTCGTAATTTGGGGCGCGAAAGATCGGTTCCTCTCGAGACGACTGGCCGGCGAGAGCGTCGACCGCTGTACCGACGGTCGGCTTCTCACCCTCGACACGGCAACGCACTGGGTCGTCCACGAGGAGCCGCACCGCGTCGCCGAGGCGATCGCCGACCACGCCGACCCGCTCCCGCCGGGCGCGCGGGAGTAGTCCGCCAAACGGTTTTTAAATAGTCCGCCAAACGCCTTTTATATCGACGCCGGCGACGACACGGTATGACGCTCGATCGATACGCCGACGCCGTCGACGGGCTCGAACCCGACGCCGGAGCGGTAGAAACCGCGGAACTGGTCGTCACCGACGACGTGCTCGTCAAGGCGTTCGCGCTCGGGCCGGGCGCGACCCTTGACGCGCACGAGCACGGCGACGCCACCAACGTCTTCCACGTCCTCGAAGGCGATCCGACCGTCGTTCGCGGAGGCGAGGAGGAGTCGCTTTCGGCGCCCGCGGTCGTCCTGAACGAGCGCGGGACCGTCCACGGCGCCCGGAACGACACCGACGAGCGCGCCGTCATCACCGCAAGCCTCTGCCCGCTCCCCTGATGGACGGCGAGATCGATCCCGACGAGCTGGCGGGCCTGCTCGGTGACAGTGGGGGGACCGACACCGCCGACGCCGATGACGCCGATGACGCCGACGACGCCAACGACGCCAACGACGCCGACGACGCCCTCCGCATCGTCGACATCCGCGACCGGCGCGCCTTCGACCGCGGGCACATTCCCGGCAGCGAGTGTGTTCCCTTCCCGGAGCTGACGACCCGCGTCGCGGAGCTGGAAGGCGCCGAGAGAATTGTCACCGTCTGCCCCCACGGGGTGGCCAGCCGGCAGGCGGCCCAGTTGATCGGGAGCTACGCGGGAACGCAGGACGCGCGCGTGGAGAGCCTCCGCGGCGGTATCGAGGCGTGGGAGCGCGACGCCGGCGAGTTGGTCCCGACGGCGACCGACGGATCCGACGGAACCGACGGAACCGACGGCGAGACGGGCCCGACCGCGGGCGCCAACGAGGGACCGGACGCACCCTTTTAAATTCTCTTTCCCGCCCGGCTATTCTCCCCGCCGACCGCGACGCGCGAGCGACGTGCCGGCGACGACGATCGAGACGAGCGCGACCGCCGGGCCGAACCCGGGCGCGCCGTCGACCGAGATCAGACCGGCGCCCTCGACAGTCACCGTCGTCGACGCCTCGTCGACCGGGCCGACGACGCTCACCGTCACGTTCCCGGAGCCGACGCCGAGCGATCCCCCGTCGTCGTCGACGGTTATCTCCCGGCCGACCGTCGCCTCCTCGCCGGCGTCCAGTCGCACCGGCGCGGTCGCGACCGTCTCGCCGTCGACCCGAAACTCGATCTCTCCGCCCGCGGGCACGCTCGCGTCGTTGCCGACGGTCGCGTTCGCGACGACCGACTCGCCGGCGGCGACGCGGTCGGAGGCCGTCGAGACGCCGCGAACGCTCGGCCGCGCGGGCTCGGAGACGGCGACCGTGAGGCGCTCGCTACCGATCTGGACTTCGTACTCACCCGGGTCGTTGAACGAATGCTCGAAGTGCTCGACCGTCTCGGCGCCGGCGTCGAGCGTCCCCGACCGATTCTCGACCGGCTCGCCGTCGACCGAGAGCGACAGGTCGTAGCTCCCGGCCGCGCCGCCCGTGTTGGACGCGACGACCGCCGCTTCGAGCGACTCGCCGGCCACTAACTCGACGGGATCGCGGGCGACGGTCCGGTTCCGGTACTCGCCGGCCGCCCTGATCCCGTCGTCCGCGAGTTCGTACCCCACCTGCGCAGGGGTCTCGCCGAACGCGGCCGTGTGGGCGTCTCGGCCCCACGTCTCGGCGGTCCCCCGCGTCGTCGTCAGGCGCTCGGCGTCGGCGCGGACCTCGGCCGCGGTCGCGTCGTCAGCGCCCTCGGCGGCCGCCGCCTCGACCGCGTTGAGAACGTCCTCGTTGGTGATCGGCCTGTCGGCCTCGTTCAGCTCGCGGAGGACCGTCGCCAGCGACGCGGCGCCGTCGGTCTCGACGCGGAGCCGGCGGTCGATCTCGCCGGCGACGAGCGCGCCCTTCGTGTAGTCGGCGTTCCCCTCCCACGTCGTCGGGTCGGAGAGCACCGCCGATGCGTCGGGGTCGCGCTCGCCGCGCGCTAACGTGGCCTCGAACTCGTCGAAGTCGGCGGCGCCGCGTTCGAGCGCGAAGAGCGCGGCGTAGTGGGTCGCGCTCGCCTCCGTGATCCACCGCCCGCTCGCCTCGGTGCGGTACGCCTGCCGGGTGTGCACGTACTCGTGCGTCCAGACGTCCGCGGCCGTGCCCGCAGGCTCCCGGTCTCGGACCCACAGGTCCGCGTCGCCGGTCTGGAGCCCGCGAACCGCCCACGACACCTCGCCCGTGGGGGCGGCGAACGCGACCACCTCCTCGTCGCGGGCGCCGACCTGCAGCGCGGTCGACGCGTGCGCGAAGACCCCGAACACCTCGTCGGGCGACGCGACCGGGTCCGCGGCGTCGGGGACGATCAGCCGGTAGCGCTGGCCCGCGGCCTCCCGGACGTACTCCTCGTGCGGTCCGAGAAACGCCATCGTCTGCGAGGCGACCCCCTCGCCCGCGACGACCGTCTCGCGCTCGCTTCGGACCTGTCCCTCGTACTGTCCGGTGTACGACCACACGGCGCCGACGCGGGGGGTTCTGACGAGCGCCCACTCACCGGCGTCGACGAACCGGTGAGTGCCGTCGACCGCGAGGGGACCCTCCCCCTCGACCGTGTCGTTCGCGTCGACGGCATAGGTGAGCGACGGATCCGCGGTCTCGCCGTCCCACTCCCAGACCGACTCGTCGGGTCCGGAGTCGTCGGCCGGAACGAACCCGTCGGCCTCAATGTCGGTGTCGGTGCCGGCGTCGACGCTACGCAGCGTCACTTCGAGCTCCGTGACCCGGTCGGGGATCTCCGCCCGCGTCGTGACGCCGACCGTTCCGCGCTCGTCGGTCTGGACCATCTCGTTTCGGAGTCGGATCACGTCGGCGTCGTCGCCGGCGGTCTGTGCCGCCGGAGCCGCGTCGGTGCTCCCCGAGAACGACTCGGCGGTGGGGTTCGTCTCGCCGCCGGCTCCGGGAGCGCCCCAGGCCGCCGTCAGCGCGACGAGCAGGAGCGCGACGAGCGACAGCGCGAGGACGGCAGCTCGAATGCGGGTAGACGACTCGGACCGATGCATGCGTATCGTACCGCACGCGCCGAACATAGGGCTGTTCGTGGACGCGTTGACACGACTCGACTCGGGTCGACTCGACTCGGGTCGGCGTCACGTCGGGATCCCGACGCGACGCCAGACGCTTCGAGAATTAGGGGGGAGGGAGCGCGTGACGAGTCCCTCCATGCGGCGAGTGTCGGAGCGAAGGGTTAGTTATAGACTCCCTGAATGTCATCATTCCCGACGAGTCTCCCCATTCACGATCCGAGCTTCAGAGCGCGCGGAGCCGCGTCGTCCAGAAGTCGCGGAAGGCGTCGTTGAGCGCCTCCCGCGGCTTCCCGGTCGCGTCAGAGACGTCGGTGACGTCAGCGTGGTCGCGGACCTCGCCGAGCACGCTGCGCTCGCCGACGACGACCGTCCGGTCGATCGGGGAGTCCATAGCGGAGTCGCGGTCGTCCAACCCCGCGAGCGCCGCAGTCGCCTTCTTCAGGTGGTCGTCGATCTGCCCCTCGCGTCGACGCTCGAACCGGCCCTGCGAGAAGCCGCCCTTCGAGTGGGCCTCCTTCACGTCCGAGGTGAACCCTTCGAACTCGACCCGTTCGTCGCCGTCGTAGACGCCGAGGGCGAAGGTGTCGGACCGGACGAGCGCGAAGGCGACCCGCCCGGTCGGCCGGAACCACGAGTCGTCGAGCCGGAACTCGTCGTCCCACCGGTCGAACGGCGCCGGCTCTATCGGGGGCGTCAGCGCCGCGCTCACGGCGCCGGTGTCGTCGGCGATCACCACCGCGGGGGCGGCCCGCCGGACGAGCCGGGTTCGATCGCCGAACCACTCCGCGACGCTCGACGGCACCGCGTCCTCGTCCGGGACGAAGGCGGTGAGGAGCCCCTCGGGGTCGTCGCTTTCGACCGCCCGAAAGCGCCCGAGCACGTCGGCCAGGCGCGGACCGCGGAGGTCGCTGACGCGGCGGAACTCGACGGATTCCTCCGCGTCTTCGGTGCGATCGAGGCGCTCTTCCAGCGACTCGATCCGGTGTTCGAGCTCGTTGACGCGCTCCTCGGCGCGCTGGCGGTCCGCGACCGCGTCTGACCGGCGCTCCTCCTCGGCCTCGGCGCGGCGTTCGAGGTGGCGTTTCTCCTCCTCCAGCTCCTCGATCCGCTCCTTCAGCTCGGCGCGCCCGAGCAGCCTGTCGATCATACCCGAACGGCGACCCCCCGCCACCTAAAAGGTGCGTCTGTAGCCGCCGGCTAACGAATTCGCTTATAAATGACGGGCGGTGGCGCGCGCCTGCGAGCGCCCGGAGGGCGCGAGTCAGCACGCGCGAGGGAGTCGCTGGCGGCTGTGGCCGCCAGCGACGAGGCTGGGGAGGCGTGAGGTGCGGTCCCGTGAGCGACCGGAGGGAGCGAGCAGGAGCACGGGAGTCGCAGCCCGCACAGCGAACGAAGTGAGCGAGCAGGAACGTCTTCCGGTGGTGCTGTGCGGGGCGGGTGGGACTCAAAGGGGCAGTCGCGCTCGGCGAACCCCAGCGACGCAAGGACCGCAAGGAGTGAGCGAAGCGAACGACTGAGGACCGCAGCGAGCTGTGGGAGTCGAGCGCGACTGGGGCTTTGGAGGTGTTCTCCGCCGATTCACCGTCAACTATTTATAAACAACCGATCACGGCGGCGAAATCACAGAAAACGGGAACGGCCACGTAGTACTAGGCGTTCGCGTGCGGCTCCCACCCTTCCCAGCGCAACAGCGTCTCGGCGCGGTCCGCGTCCGCTAGCAACACGTTCCGCCGATCGGGGAGGGTGTCGTCCGCGATCTCCTGCGGGATCGCGAGCGTCCCGCTCGGCACGTCCTCGTCGCCGGCGACCGGGATGTGGCCGCCGCCGACCTTCATCACGAGGGGGGCGTCGAGTCGCTCGACGCCCTCGCCGTCGGCGTACAGCTGCTCGTTGACGTGCTCGTGGTCGACCCGCTGGATGACGGCCCGCTCGCCGTCGTGGGGTTCCACGTACAGTTCCCCCAGGTAGTACCCGCTTGAGAATCGCTCGAACATTCTATGCATGGTAATCTCTGGCACGGCCATACATAAGTGTTACCCGGAGCCAGAACGAGCAGTATCTATCGTTTATCACAATCGATCGATCGCAATGATCCTCGGTAACACTCGAAGTAGCGGAAGTTACGTCGCGTAAAGTGAGCGTTTATGGTATCAGTCTCCTCGTGGCGGTGATGGCAGATACCAACGAAACCGACGACGCCGCCCCGCCGCTTTTCGGGCGACTCCTCTTCGCCGGCGGACTCGCGGTGCTCGCACTGCGAAACCTCACGGGCCTCGATGGGCGGATCGCCTACGCGGACGCGAAGGGCGTACCGGCCGCCGACGCGCTCGTTCCCGCATCGAGCGGCCTCCTGCTCGGCGGGAGTCTCGGTATCGGGCTCTGGAAACTCCCGAAGCTCTCCGCGGGGAGCGTCGCGGCATTCTTCGTCGGCGTCACGCCGCTCATGCACAACTTCTGGGACGTCGACCCGGAGTCACGCGACGAGGAAATCACCTCGTTCCTGCAGAATCTGACGCTGCTCGGCGCCGCGCTCGCGTTTTTCAAACGGGCTCGCACCAGTAACGACAGCTGAACGAAACGGACCGGCGGTGACGGCGGGGCCTCGTCCGAGCCGACCGCCGTCCAGTCGCCCGGTTATTGTTCGTCGGAGCGCCGCGCGACCTCGTGACGGCCGAAGCCGTACCGGAGCCGGTTCGCGAGCCGCCGCGAGAAGCGCCCCTCGTTCCGGGAGTCGAACCGCTCCGCGAGCGCTTGATAGATGAGCGGGACGGGAACCTCCTGTTCGAGCGCCTCCTGCACCGTCCACGTGCCCGTCGAACCGCCCGCGACGTGGTCCGCCACGTCCCCTAAGTCCGACCCCTCCTCGCGGAACGCCTCCTCGCACAGTTCGAGGAGCCACGATCGGATCACGGCGCCGTTGTTCCACGTGCGCGCGACGGTCTCCATGTCGAGGTCGTACCGGCCCTCGGTGAGCAACTCGAACCCCTCGCCGTACGCCTGCATCAGCGCGTACTCCACGCCGTTGTGGACCATCTTCACGTAGTGGCCGGACCCCGACTCGCCCATCCGGTCGTGGCCGTCCGGCCCGGTCGCCACCGCGTCGAACACCGGTACCATCGCCTCGTAGGCCCACTCCGGGCCGCCGACCATCAGCGAGAAGCCCTCCTCGGCGCTGGCGGGACCGCCCGACGTGCCGCAGTCGAGGTACGCGGCGTCCGTCTCCTCGGCGCGCCGAACCGACGCCTGAAACTGCGAGTTCCCGCCGTCGACGACCACGTCGTCGGCGTCGAGGTGGGGTTCCAAGTCCGCGAGCGTGGCGTCGACCGCGTCGCCCGCGGGGACCATGAGCCAGATGCGCTTTTCGGCACCCAGTCGGTCGCACAGGTCCTCGACCGAGTCCGCGGCCGTCGCGCCCGCCTCCGCCGCGGTCGCCGTCGCCTCCGCCGAGAGGTCGAACGCGACCACGTCGTGGCCCGCGTCGAGCGAGCGATTCACCACGATCTGCCCCATCCGCCCGAGTCCGATGACGCCGAGTTCCATGCGCGAGGGGTGGCGACCGGCCGCCGTAGTGGTTCCGGTTCGGGGCTCATTTCGGTGACCCTCCCCGCGTCGCTCGGCGCTCTGACGCTCGGCCGAGAACGCCCCAACGGTTTCGCTCGCGGCGTGCGTGCGACATCCATGACACACGTTAGCGAGAGTGACCTCGACTGGACCGACACCGACCGCGGAGAGGTTCGATTCCGCCGGAACGATGACCGAGCCGGACGTGACGGTGTATCCCGACTCGGAGGCGTTCGGCGTGTTCGTCGGGTCGCCACCGGGCGGTCGCGAAGAGCGATCGCTGTCCGGGTACTACGAGATCGACGACGCCGTCGACTACTGGGAGCTGTAGCCGTCGGAGGCGACCCACCGGCCCCCGAGTTCCTCGGAGTCCGTCGGCGGCGCCGAACATCATCGGGGACTGCGCCCCGTTTTAAACCCGAAACGAATGAAGGAGTAAGGCGAGGGGCCGTCGGGTTCTGCCCCCACATATGACCCAACTGTCGCTGCGGCTCGACTTCCCGAGCGGCTCTTGGCTCGGCGACGTCTCCCGGGCCCACCCGGACGCGACGCTCCGCGCGACCGAGACGGTCGCCGCCGCGGAGGGTTCGGTGACCGCGCTCGGCGTCGCCGGCACCGACCGCGCGGCAACGGTGGAGACGCTGCGCGAGCACGACCGGGTTGACGAGGTCGACGTCGTCGACGAGGCCGGACCGGCGACGAGAACCCGACTCGTCGCGTCCGCGCCGCCGCCGCACGTCGCGGCCGCGCGGGAGGTCGGCCTCCCGATCGAGGAGCCGATCACGGTGACGGACGGGCGCGCGACCGTCGACGTCGTCGGCGAGCGCTCCCGTCTCACCGCATTCAGCCGACGGCTCACGGGCGAGGGGGTCACCGTGGGGATCGAGGGGAGCGACGCCGGCAGGGAGCCCGTCCTCACCGACGCCCAGCGAGGCCTCGTTCTCGCCGCCGTCGCGACCGGCTACTACGACACCCCCAGAGAATGCACGCTCACGGAGCTCGCCGAGTCGCGCGACCTCGCGAAGTCGACGTGCAGCGAGACGCTCCACCGCGCGGAGGGACGGGTGTTACGGCGGTTCGTGGACGGCGAGTTCGCCGTCGCGGACCGCGGGGAGAGGAAACGCGGCGAGAGCGTCCGCGACGACGAATCCGATCCGGAACGCGAGCCCGATCGAACGGAATCGACCGGGTTGACCGCCTCGGAACCGTGACGACATTCGTTGTTTAAAAGATTTTTCTGATGATCACGAATTTTCAGCAATTAGATATTCCAGAATGAAATCTGTCAGTTGTAGAAAATTGAACAGAGTAACCCAGTAGGTGAGAATCCCACCGCACTCTGAATATTTTTGGAGCCCATGGGGTAATCAAGGCGTTACTCATACAACTCATCGCCCGCTGATAAACGGCCCTCCTCCGTTTTCATCGACACGCGCAATACTGACGGCGATGCGAAGACCCGCGGCTTCAGCCGTGACAGAAGGCCGACAACCTGCGGATCATTCAAGAGTCAACTATTTATTTACGATTTGATTAGGAAATAGTAGTTGGATAGCGGCTTGCT
>NZ_BBJP01000013.1 GCF_000739595.1 Halorubrum halophilum
CCGTCGAGCTCTTCGAGTAACGTCTCACACCCGAACGCGCCGCGGCACGCGCGTCGAGATCCGCATTTTTTTCGCACCGCCGACCGCAAACCGACAGCCTCGTCTCTCGAAGCGAGGTGGATGCTCGGTGCCGCCCGTATCGGCAGCGTTTACGGACGCGACGCCGTACCGCCGGTCATGCCCGAGCCGAAGTCGACGTTCGACGCGACCTATCCGTGTGACTTCTACGAGCCCGCGGAGCTGTTCGAACCGGACCAGATGTACACGATTCCCGAAATCGCCCGGCTCCTTCAAGAGCTAGAGCCGGACGCCGAGGTCGACCCGGACACCGAGGCGGTGCTGATCGACTGGGCGATCCCGTGGGTGATGACCCACGCCGAGGACCTCGTGATCGCGGAGCCGCTGGAGGACGACGGTCCCGGCTACTACGGGGTCGCCCCGCACGCGGTCGAGGGTGAGGCGGGAGAAGGAGCGGCCGAAGAGGGGAGCGAAGACGCCGACTCGCACGACGGAGCGTGAGCCGGGAGCGATCCGACGCGCCGGTGGTCCTCGTCGCCGGCGGCGCCCGCGTCGACGCCGGCAAGACGACGTTCTCGACCGGGCTGGTCGCGAGCCTCGCCGCCCGCACCGGCGACGCGGTCGGGGTCAAACCCCGCGCCGGCAACGACTACTGGTACGACCACGACGACTACCGGATCGCGAGCGACTCCGGGCGGCTCTACGGCAAGGACGCGCGGCGCCTCGCGGCCGCGAGCAAGCGACCGCTCCCGGCCGTCGGCGGTCCGAAGGAGCGGGAGCCGACGGCCGGCGATCGGGGACGACGAGGTCGTCCCGGAGCGATCACCCCGGAGTCGATCAACTCCGTTCACCGGCTTTGGCGGCCGACGCCCGGCCGAACCGGCATGCTGGGCGACACGGACCGGACGTTCCTCTGCGACCGAGTGACGACCGAGGACGGCTCCCGGTTCGTCGTCAACGGGGCGGCCGAGGCGGCGGGACTGCTCCCCGACGGACTCGCCGACCGGCTCCCGCTCGCGGAGGCGACCCGCGTCGACGACGTGGCCGCGTTCAACGACGTGATGGCGGCCGACTACCTCCCCGCCTTCGACCGGGTCGCGGCGCGGGTCGCCGCGGCGTCGGTGCCCGTCGTCGTCGAGTCGTACGCGGACGTCGCCGGACCGCTCCCGAGAGACGGGCCAGTTGAGCCCGACGCGGTGGCGGTCGTCGACCCCGGCCGTGCGCGGATATACGCCGGCGACCGCTACGCGAAGGCGCGCTCGGTCGCGTCCGGCAGCCCGCGCGAGGGGACGATGGAAGAGCACACCGGAACCGTGACGGAGATGATCGAGCCGCTGGCGACCGTCGATCTGCCGGCGCTCTCGGGCGACGAGCGCGGCGATCCGAACCGCGTCGCGGAGCGCTACGGCCCCGCCTACGAGACGCTACTCGACGCGGTCTAGCGGGCAGTCGAAGTCGACCGGCGCGAGAAGGAAGTCGGAGAGAAACGAAGAGAACGCGCTTAGGCGTCGGCGTTCCGCTTCGAGTAGTGGTCGATGGCGGACTCGATCGAGGACAGCTCGGCGTTCACCCGGCTGTCGGCGACGCGCATGAAGCCGGGGGTGTACGACTTGGAGTAGTCGAAGATGGCGTTGACCGCGCGCTTCGGGGCGGCGACGGCCGTGAAGTCGGTGACCGTGTACACGCGCGTCGTGGGGAACGCGGTCCAGAAGGTGCTGGAGACCCAGCGGTCCTCGTCCTCGAAGGCCGTCCCGACGCGACCGGTGGCGAGGTACTCGTCGTCGTGGTAGAAGAGGAGGAGGTCGCCCTCCTCCATCCGCTCGAACGTCGAGCCGTTTCCGCTGTCGTCGTCGACGGCCCACAGACGGGCCTCGTCGAGGTCGGCGAGGGTGCCCGGGCGGTCGTCGTACTCGGTGAGGTCGACCGCGGACCGGACCGTTCGATCGAAGTTCTCCGGGTCGATCGGGACCAGGAAGACGTTCGCGCTCATTACCCCTATTTCCATCGGGAGGGGTTTAAAGCCGTTCGTTGCCTCGCCGGTCCTTCGGTGACCGCTCGGCGGGAGCCCGGTTCCGACTGGTCCCGGCTCAGTCGTCGTCCCCGTCGTAGATCCGGTCCATCCGCGCGGCCATCACGAAGTCGGACACGTGGAGCCCGCCGATATCGTGGCTCCACATCTCGACGCCCACCTCGCCCCACGAGAGGTGGATGTCGGGGTGGTGCCACTCTTTCTCGGCCAGCTCGCCGATCTCGTTCGTGAACGCCAGCGCGTCCGCGAAGTCGTCGAACTCGTAGGTCGCTTCGAGGTGGTGGTCGTCGACGACCTCCCACGCCGGGCCGAGTTCGGCGAGGTACTCTGCGTACTCGTCGTCGGTTAACGGCTCGGTCCCCTCGTCGGCCGGCTCGACCGGCTCGTCCGCGAGCGGTGATGACATATCGCACCTTTGGGCGACGAGCGGCTTGTACCTTCCGCGGGTCGCTTTCGGAGAACGAATACGTCTCTCACGCCGATCGGCGAAAATACGGGCGACTAACGGATTGAAGCTGAGGCAGAAGTGGGTTGGGGCGGATTTGAACCGCCGGCCTCCTCAGCGCCTCTCGTGCCCGCCTGCGGCGAATTCGGCGCTCCAGCCGAGTCAAGATCTGCGGTATAACGCCGCGCACGTACCACACAGGGTCGGGCGATTCGGAAACACCGATGACCCGACAAATCGAACCCGGACACGCAGTAGAACGGTATCTAAACGAACGCCGGGCAGACATTTCCGAGTCCACCTATTACAACCACTCATCCCTCCTGTCACAGTTCATTGAGTGGTGTGAGGCCGAAGATCTGGACTACGTCAACGAACTCGACGGGTTCCATATCTCCGACTTTAAGATCCACCGCCGGGACGAGGACGGTATCAACAAAGTCACACTCTACAACCAGATGACTGTCCTCCGCGTCTTTCTCCGATGGTGTGAATCACGCAGTCTGGTTGAAGGCCTCGCGGAGAACATCCTAATGCCGGTTCCCGAAGAGGACTCTCGGGACACGATGATCGACTCGGAGACGGCGGCACAGATCCTCCAGTACCTCCAGAAGTACGAACACGGGACGTTGAAACATACGGTGTTCTCGCTCCTATGGGACACGGGGTTCCGTGTAGGAACTCTCCGAGCGATCGATCTCGAAGACTACCACTCAGAGGAACAGTTCATTGAGGTGGAGCATCGTGCGGAGACTGGTACACCGCTCAAGAACAAGTACGGAGCCGAACGTGAAGTGAACCTCCACGAGTGGGTGTGCGACGTGATCGACGACTACGTCGAGATGTACAGGCACGACGTAACCGATGATCACGGACGAGAACCGCTGATCACTACGCAACAAGGTCGACCCGTTCGATCGAACATTCGCGGCCACATCAACTCGATGACGCGGCCCTGCGTGTACGCGGACAGCTGTCCTCACGATAGAGATCCGGATAGTTGCGAAGCCGCACAGCGACGGGACGCGGCGGCACAGTGTCCCGTTTCGGTTCCGCCTCACGCAATTCGTCGTTCTGCGATCACGGCATGGCTCAACGACGGCCACACGAAGGAACTCCTCTCCGATAGGATGAACGTCTCCGTAAAGACGCTGGAGAAGCACTACGACGCTCGGACGGAGAGCGAAAAGCGGGAACTTCGCCGCGAGGAGTTCGGGATGGGTTAGAGGAGTCGTTTCTCCAAGCACATCCTGCCCGCAACTCCGGGGGTTTGACCATCCAAGATCCCCCTTTAGAAATTGTACATAATCCACGCCATCATGCGAATTTCGGTATCTATTTCCCCTTGGACGTTGTCTGAAGAGTGAAGGCAGAATTCTCGCGGGAATCTCAACTTACGAGTCGCAACTATCGGGTTCCTCTCGGTGTATCAACGCATTGAGGGGGAGAGGATAACGAACCGCTGAGAGCTTCAGTACATCCTATAATGGCTATTGACGTATCTACGCGCACGACAGCGAATAGTGGCAAGACACCTGTTACTGGCTGGTTCAAGACGGCTCATCCGAATACGACACCACTCGTTCGGTATGGGTTTCCACGGGACGAGGGCGGCCAGACGCAAGAACTGAAACTCCGGTCGCTGTATGAGCCTGTTCCTGAGGGGGCAATTACATCGAGCGCGATCTACTTCGTCACGGACGACCAACTCGCTCGGCTGGAGAAATTCGCTGACTCCCCCTACGCAATCAAAGGGAGTGTGAACATCGTCAAGGAAATCCAAGGCGAATGTGAGGACGCTGGCCGCGTCCGTTATCCTGTCTATGCCGAGAGTGACGCTCGCGATGACGGCGTCGCCTTCCCTACGATGGTCGAGTGGATTCGGGAGTTCGTGGGGGACGAACTGAGTGTTTCTCCCGCTGAGTGTACGTTCTGGTACTCGGGTAGTCGGTCGATTCACGTTCATATCCCGAAATTCCTCACACATACGCAGTTGACGGAAATTCGGGGGAGAGCCGAACAGTTCTGTGAGGAGACTGGTGCGGAACTCGACACGGGTATCTACAAGCCGAAACAGCAATTCCGACTCCCCGGAGCAACCCACCGAAAAAGTGCTGGCGAGTTCCAAAAGGTGCGAATCGATCCGACATGGGAGAACGACCGGATCATCCGAACTGCTGGTGAAGACCACGAGTATCCCGAGTCGTACCTCGATATGATCGAAACGACGTTCTCTCCACAAGTGGACGGGGAAGAGTTCGCGCTCACTCTGGACAGTCCTGAGGACGACATTGAGACTCCACTCATTGAGCAGAGGGAATATCCCGAGAATACCTACGATGTACCAGAGTGGTCGATGTACAACGCGAAGGAGTTCTCGCCGTACGCACACGCAGGAAGAAATCCCCGGAGTCTTGCGGTAGTGGAGGTAAAGGGTGGAGTATTCGTTCAAGAGGATCGTCGCTCCCGTGCGCCGATGGTGCCAGTTCGGTTCATCGAGGCGGTTGGTTGTGATGAGAGCTTCACGAAAGAGTCAGAACACGGCCCACTCCAGCTTTCAGAGGGAACGGGAAAGGACTACGAGAAGTGGATCAACGGCGATTATCGAACTGGTGATTACGTCGTAATTCACGGTGGTCGAAGTCGAAGTTCCATCATCCACTCAGTCACGAAGATCGAGGCGCTAAAGGCAGGCTTTCACCTTAGCCGTGAAGACGGAGGCCGTGATGCCGCTCGTAAGTACCTCTCTGACCAAGGGTACGACGTTGGTGCGTCTGGTTCAGAAACGACGGTCACGTCGAGCGTAGGATCATCTACCAGCGAATCCAAGGAGATCTGGCCGGCGAGAAAGAACTCGGGCAATCCGGCTGAAGACCTCCAACGAAAGGCCGAACTGGATGACATTGAGTCACTTACGCATCAAGAACGGATACGTGTAGCCTGTCGTCACCTCCTCCAAGGTTGGCAACCGACGTGGGACTGGTTTGAGGAACAGTATGGGTCGGACTTCAAGCCGAATGTTACATGGGAGTTCCTCCGAGGGATCGTAGAGGAACCGGAGTTCAACGAATACGAAGACGTTGATGTTCCAGACAAACCCATCTAACCTCCTGTACACACAACACACACATCCAACAACCACTAAGTTATGTTGCGAAACCGCTGTACTGCGTCGGGGTGTGTCTCTCTGTTGTTGCTATCACTTATAAAAGAACAAGAGACTTCCAGCGGATAACGTCCAAACAGAGAATGACTCACCTGTCTGGTTGCTTCGTCTACAATATTTAAGTACAGTATCGCACACATGTAGGATAACGAACCCAACCTGAGAGATGACTGGAAAACAACCGAGTTCAGACAGGAGGTCGTTCGGAAGAGGAGTTCTTACAGTCGCCGGAGCAGGAGCAATAGCAGGTTGTACCGGAAATACCGGTTCCACTGAAGAGGGGGAAAGTAGTGAGCCGCGAGAATCCGACACAGATCCTGCTGGCAATGGTTCAGATACAGGTGAGTCCGAAGCTGGAGGAAACAGTTCTGAGCCAGAGGAAGGACGGGACGAACAAGAGCAGACACCTCAGTGGGAGAAGAATACTCGCAACGGAATACCACTGAACGGTCTTGGGGCCTACACCGATCAGATGCTCGAAGCGGGACCTGTATCGGCAGCAAAAGCAGGAACAATTAACAACGCACTGAAAGGAGCGGAAACCGTAGAAGAGGAAAGAGACGCACTGGCACAGACACTCACACCAGGAAACTACACACTCCTCATGTCAGAATACCACAGACAAAGAGGAGAACAAGGAAACACAGAAAACCAAGTCGTAGTCAACCAAAACTGGAGCTTCACCAGCGACAGCGAACCAATATTAGAACTATACAAAGTAGAAAACGGCAACCTACAAAGCCAACCAGTAATCGTAGACGCAAACCACAAATACCAGAGACAAACCAACAAACCTGGAAGCGGAGAACCCCCGTATTTAGCAGGACTGAGAAACCAAGAAAATGATGTACGTTTTACATCACAGGCATATCAATCAATTCAGAATAAAATAGAAGAAGGAATAAAAGAAGAGAATGTCTCAGAGATTAATGTTAAACAATTCAGGTACAATTTTCTTCAAGACTGGAGCCGTGTAATGTTTGGGGTTGATGATGAGCCGGATGTAAGACCTTATGATGTAGAGACGGCAGATATTGTTTTTGAAGCAATGTACGGTGATGGAGATGGAGGAATACTGGCCGACTTATCAAATAAGATCTATGAGGAGGATTACGATACAGATACGCTGGTAGAAGTGGAATTTAGAAATAGTGAATGGAATTTCCACACACCAAAAAATAGGGATATGGGAGATCCCCTTGTCGGGGAAAAAGAGAGATTCTGAACTCGCGTTTAATTATTAAATTTATTTACTAACTAAAGCCACTTTTTGTCAACTTCTATGTCGGGAGAGTTCACTGCCGACGTTGGGAGGTTGTTGAATACTGAGTCGGTGGATACCGTTCCTATGTTCTGGCTGTGTTCCCTATTTAGATATTTCGTCGGTTACATTCTTTCAGACCATTCAATTCTACGGTAGGAAAATCATAGTAGATTCATATTGTTTGAAGTTTGATTTGTAATGCTGGTATCAAAACACAAAATTAAATTCGGTATAACCTACCGAGTTTCAAACCTTTGAGTCGCAGTAGTTTCCCTCAATGTATCTTCATTCCGCAGAATCAGATCTCTTCCAATGTATCCGTCACCCCTACTGTTTCCATCATACACACACACCTCCCCTAACTAAGTTATGTTGCGAGAACCGCAGTAAGGCAGAGGGGTTCTCTCTTCTATCGTCAGATCTGCTTATAAACAAATAGGAGGCTTTCAGCGGCCATCTTCCCTCAGAGAGAATGGTAGTCACTACGCGCCAACAGAAGGCTACTCACACCGTCTAAATGCTCCACGATGCTTCCCTGGTGGCACGTCATGGGAACTGCGTGAGAGGAAAGCAGAGAGCTGTCACGAGCTTCCATGCTCCCCGTTTCGATTATCTCCTATACGGGGAGTAATGACGCACTCAGTAGCCCAAATTCCAGACTCCAGACGAGAAATTGCTCGGAGAGACTTACTCTATAACTTGATGATACATCCGGGTAGTGTTCTATCCGGTGGGTCGATTCATTGAGTCGGAGTAGATGCCACACGTTTCGTCGGGTTTCCCTCTACTCTTAGTATGGATCTACAACTCCCATATCCACACAACACACACCCCACAACCTCACTAAGTTATGTTGCGAGAATCGCAGTAAGGCAGAGGGATAGCAAAATATAGAGAAAATATTGCTTATAAAAGAACACACTCAGATGCGGCTTGTCGAACGTGGTCGGTTGGCTGTGAGGAGATCGTCAATAATCACCCTCAATGCGCACTTATCGGCAGTTTATTAACAGTATCGCGTCTCCTTGATAGTGAATCGCTGTACGGCCCTGTGGTGAGACGTGAAGCGTTGCTCCGCAGTTCAATTGAGAACGCTGGAAGGAACAAACCCCGGTACGGCGCGGGGATTGTCTCCTTGAGAAACGCGCGCAGCGCAAGTGGGTTGGGGCGGATTTGAACCGCCGGCCTCCTCCATGTCAAGGAGGTGTCATAACCGGACTAGACTACCAACCCGCAGGGGCTTACTGACGCATTTCCTCGTATCCCGGGGATACAATTGAACCTTTCGTTTCGGTCGCCGACGCGGGGGTGCGGTCGGCCGATTCGCCGGTTTCGCTTCGCTATTTCCCGCGGACCGGTGCGGTTTCGACCGGTTTTACTGGCTCCGGGAAAGTCGTCGGATATGGTCGATCTCGCCGCCCGCACCGAGAGGCTCGACGCGTACCTCGACGAGCGCGGGCTCGAAGCGGTCTGGTTCGCCAAGCCGAACGGGTTCGCGTGGCTCACCGGCGGCGACAACGTCGTCGACGCCGACGCCGACCTCGGGGTCGCCGCCGCCGGCTACGACGGCGAACTCCGAGTGATCACCGACGACATCGAGGCGGGCCGACTCGCCGACGAGGAGCTCCCCGACGCCGTCGCCGTCGAGTCGTTCCCGTGGTACGCGAACTCGCTGGTCGAAGCGGTCGCCGAGCGCTCGCCCGCGCCCGCGGCCGCCGACTTTGACGTGCCGAGCTTCGAGCGCGTCGACGGGAGCCGTCTCCGCCAGCCGCTCACCGACGACGACGTGGAGCGCTACCGCGAACTCGGCCGGGAGACGGCCGCCGCCCTCGAGACTGTCTGCCGCAACCTCGAACCGGAGGACCCGGAGTACGAGGTCGCCGCAGGCGTCGACATCTCGCTCGCGTCCCGCGATGTCGACACCCCGGTCGTGCTCGTCGGCGGCGCGGGGCGCGCCCAGAAGTACCGCCACTACACCCCGAGCGACGCGACGCTCGGCGACTACGCCCTCGTCTCCGTCACCGCCGAGCGCGGCGGGCTGTACGCCTCCCTCACCCGCACCGTCGCGTTCGACGCCCCAGACTGGCTGGAAGAGCGTCACCGCGCGGCCGCCCGCGTGGAGGCGACCGCGCTCGCCGCGACCGAGGCCGCCGCGGCCGGGGACCTCGCTGACTCCGACGCCACCGACACCGCGGGCGACGTGTTCGACGCGATCCGCGAGGCGTACGACGCCGTCGGCTTCGCGGGGGAGTGGCGCGAGCACCACCAGGGCGGCGCGGCGGGGTTCTCTGGTCGCGAGTGGCTCGCGACGCCGGAGAGCGACGAGCCGGTCCGGTGGCCGATGGGCTATGCGTGGAACCCGACCGTGCAGGGAGCCAAAAGCGAGGACACCCACCTCGTGACGCCCGACCGGACCGAGACGCTGACGAAGACGGGTCAGTGGCCGACCCACGAGGTGGAGCCGGTCGACGTCGACGGGATCGCGACCGACCCGCGGGAGCTGTCCGCGCCGGTCATCCGGTAGGCCGCCCCGACGGCCGCAAAAAGCGACCGCACCGCGTCAGTAGACGTACTCGCTCTCGTCGATACCGACGTAGTCCTTCTTCACGCGGCGCTTGTTCCACTTATAGCCGAGCAGCAGCTTCACCGACTCCCAGCCGGAGCGATACGGCTGCGAGAGGAGCCCGCCGCCGGAATCGGCCGCGAGCATCGCGTCGGCCGCGCCGATGATCCGGTTCCAGTCGTCGGGGTCGTAGTCGGCGACCATGTCCGCCATCGTCACGTTCCGGACGATCTCGTCGCCGATCGCTTCCTTCCACCGCCGGTTGTAGGGGGCCATGTCGCCCGCGGCGGCGAGCTCCCCCGCGATCGCGCCGGTGCGGACCGCGACGTGGTCGCCGCCCTCGTGGAAGGCCGAGGTGGTGCCCATCGCGCCGCCGGTGACCGCGATCCCGGCCTTGGTCGGCGAGTCGATGGGGCGCGTTGAGGAGATCGGGTACGTCTCGGTCCCGTTCCGCTTGCCGGCGTCCTCGACAATCGGGAACTCCTCCTCGACGTCGTACTCGTCGCCGTACTGCCACTCGAGGAGGCGGCGGACGTACTCGCCGCCCTGGGGGATCGACTCGTCGTCGGCGTCGAGCAGCGCGTAGTCGTCGCGGTCGAACTCGTCGATGTCGAGCCCGATCGGCATCGTCAGCCCGATCCGGCAGACGCGGTCGTCGTTCGGGAAGATCCACGGGTACGCGGTCTCGCCGGGCATCACGCCCCACCAGAAGACGAGCGCGTCGTTCACATCCTCGTAGACTTCCTCGGGGACGCGGCGGTACTCCTGGTACGCGATGTGGTTCGCCGTCCGGGATGCGAGCCGGTCGGAGGCGGCCGCGTCCGCGGGGAGGTACTCGTCGAGCACCTTGTTCGTCACCGTTCGCTGGGGGCCGTCCGCGAGCACGACGAACTCCGCGCCGACCGTCTCACCGGAGGCGAGCTCGACGCGGTGGCGGGGCTCGTCGCTCCCGGGCGATATCGCGGGGTCGGTGTCGACGCCGCGGACCGACACGCCGGCGCGGTACTCGGCGCCGGCGTCCTCGGCACGGTCGCGGAGCCAGTCGTCGAAGCGGGCGCGGTGGAAAGTGTAGCCGAACTCGTCGTACGAGGAGTCGATCCCGGTGCTCGTAAGCGTCGCCGACTCGTCCGGGCCGCGGAACTCCGCACGGCTCAGTTCGCGCTGGACCACCCCGTCGTCGAACTCGTCGGGATGGATCCCCATGATGTCGACCCAGTAGTCGAGGATGCCCGCGGCGTCGGTCGAGTCCGGACCGAGTCGGCCCCGGTCGGCGCGGGGAACCCCCTTTTCGAGCACGATCGCGTCGGCGCCGCCGGTCGCGGCCGCGTGCGCTGCGGCAGACCCGGCCGGACCGCCACCTACGATCGCGACGTCTACGCGTTCCATACCCGGTGAGGTTGCCGTCCGGCTATTAAATTCACGGTCCCCGACGGGACTCGAACGCCACTTCGTCTCGACGGCGCCGCGCCACGCCGAACCGCTACTGCAACCCCACCGGTACCGCACGGGTGACCAATTGATCATGTTTGATGATTATCGGTTACAGCGCCGGAGAGACACGTTTTTAGGGAGTCCCGAGTTTCGATCCTGCACACCAATGGCACGCGAGACATGGGCCACGCGGATGGGATTTATCCTCGCCGCGGTCGGCAGCGCGGTGGGGCTCGGGAACATCTGGCGGTTCCCCTTCATCACCGGCCAGTACGGCGGGTCGTCGTTTCTGATCACCTACCTGGCGTTCGTCGCGCTGATCGGCTTTCCGGCGATCCTCGTCGAGTTCGTGATCGGGCGGTACACCAACCTCAACCCGGTCGGCGCGATACGGGAACTCGGCAGCGGGGCGTGGAACTACCTCGGCTGGCTGTTCGTCGCGATCGGCTTCGTCATCCTCTCGTACTACAGCGTCGTCGCCGGCTGGTTCCTCCGGTACACTCTGATCGGAGTCATCGACGGGTACACGCTCGCGGGGCCTGAGGAGGCCGGTCAGCTGTTCGGCACCGTCACAACGGGACTCGACTCCCTGCTCTTCCACGCCGTGTTCATGGCGCTCGTCATCGGGATCATCGCCGCCGGTGTGCGGAAAGGTATCGAGGTCGGCGTGAAGGTGATGGTGCCGGCGATCATCGCCCTGCTCGTCGGGCTCGCGGCGTACGCGTTCACGCTCGACGCCTCCGGGGCGGCGTACAGCTACTACCTCTCGCCGGACTTCGAGTACCTCCTCGCGAACTGGACGAGCATCCTGCCGGCCGCCGCCGGACAGGCCTTCTTCACGCTCTCGCTCGGGATGGGCGTGATGATCACCTACGCCTCCTACCTCGGCGAGGACCGGAACCTCGCGTCCGACGCCGGCGTGATCGTCGCGCTCGACACGCTCATCGCCGTGATCGTCGGCTTCGTCGTCTTCCCGTTCCTCTTCGCGGCCGGGATCGAGCCCGGCGGCCCCGGCGCAAGCGCTATCTTCGTGAGCCTCACGTCGGCGTTCTCTACCATCCCCGGCGGTCGGCTCATCGGGATCGTGTTCTTCGCGATGGTCGGGATCGCGGCGCTGTCGTCCGCGATCAGCATCCTCGAAGTCCTCGTCTCGTACCTGATCGACGAGGCCGGCGTCTCGCGCGTTCCCGCCGCGACGGCCATCGGCGTCGCCGTCTTCCTGCTCGGCGTCCCGGTGACGGTCGACCTGATCTTCCTCGACCTGTACGACAAGCTGGCCGACGGTATCCTGCTCGTGCTCGGCTCGCTGCTGCTCGCGCTGTTCGTCGGCTGGGTGATCCCCGACATCGCCCGCGAGGAACTGCAGAAGGGGATCGGCGACCTCGGCGGGCTCGGGACCGCGTGGATCTGGATCGTCCGGGTCCCGATCGTGATCGTCGTCGTCGTCTCGCTGTACCTCGGGATCGTCGACTACGCCGACTTCCTCACCGGAAGCTTCGCCGAGTGGCTGGCGGCGCGGTAGGCTGACCGAGGTATCCCCGTTCTTTCCGTTTTCGGCTTTTTCCGACGACCGAGTAGTCCGTGATCACGCCGTCGACGCCGGCCGCCGCGAGCCGATCGGCTTGGTAACCACATCTCGACCGTCCAGGCGTTCACCGCGCGCCCGGCGTCGCGCGCGATCCCGACCACGTCGGCGTCACCGAACCGCGACGCGTCGAAGAACGGCGTCTCTCGGACCGGTCGATCGGCGGCTCGGTGCCTCGAGGAAAAAAGATGACCGTCGGTCAGACGTGCTCCTCACGCGGCTGGACCACGACGAACCCGTCCGGTCCGTCGAACCGCATCTGGTAGCGCTCGCCCGACTCCTGGCCGATCATGTCCGAGAGGCTCCGGTTCACCTCGATGTCGGGCGAAGTGCCACCCCACGCGACGGTCGCGCTCGGATCGGTCGCGACCGGCGGCTCCAAGACGATCGGGTCGCCGTGAGTGGTGAGCGCCACGTAGCCCGGGCCCTCGAGGTAGACGTTGCTGAACCCGCCCGCGAGCGCCCCGGCGAGGCTGTCGATGGTGCTGATCTCGTAGGAGAGCGACTCCTCGAACGCGAGCACGTCCTCGCCGTTGACCGTGATCGACTCGCCGGCGCCGAGTTCGACGACCTGTACCTTCTTGCCGTCGTCCGCGAAGTAGACGTGACCGTCGCCCTCGACGGCCATGATGGGCGTTCCCTCGCCCGTCGTCGCCTCTTTGAGGAAGCCCTTGAGTCCGCCTTCGGCCGAGGCCTTCCCGGTGAACGAGACGTCGCCCGTGTACGCGATCATCGACCCGGCCTTCGCCATCACGGTGCCGTCGACGTCGACGTCTAAGGTGTAGCTGTTTTCGCGTTGGAACGACTCGTCGCTCGCTGTCGGCGCGTTTTCGGCGGTGAACTGATCGAGATTCATGTTGCGGGGACCGAACGCGTCGGTTCGGCCGGCCGGTAGTTCCACGCCGTCGATTATGAATATGGGGATCGGCCGGTTTCCGGCAAGGAGTCATATGCCTGGAGAAGTGACAGTACCCGCATGATCCCGTCGTCAGAGTCGCTTTCCCTTCGCGAACGGTTGGATATACTGGCCAATCGGCGGGGGACATCACTATGCTTCACGTCGACGACGAGTCGGAGTTCGCGGAGCTCGTGTCCATCGACCTCGAACGCGACGGCGAGGCGCTGGAGGTCGTCACCGAGACCAGCGTCGAGGCCGGACTCGACCGGATCGAGACGGAGGCCGTCGACTGTATCGTCACCGATTACTCGACGAAAGTGACCGACGGCGGGTTCGGGATGGCGAGCGTCCGCCAACTGGTGCTCGCACACGGCTGGGAGATCACGGCGGCCGAGGGGGAGGCGGGCGGCGCCCGCTTCGAGGTAACGGACGCCGACATCGAGCCCGAGGGCGGAGTCGCGCTTCCGGCGGACGAGTAAACCCGTCCGAATGCGGTGGCCCCGATTCTCAATCTCGTCACTCGCACCGACAGCGTATTTATCCCCCGCATGCAACCGTAGAGACATGACCCTCGTCGTGGTGCCGGTCCGGTTCCCGCCGTCGTCCCACTCCGCGGCGACGCTGCGGGAGGCCGTCCGCGTCGCCGAGGAGCGGGACGCCGACCTCACGATCCTCCACGTCGATCTGTACCAGAACTCGGGCGGCGTCTCCCGCAGCGACCTGAAACGCGCCGTCGAGGAGCGGATCGGTCGGCTGGACCGCGCGCGGTACGTCGTCCGTCGGGGCTTCCTCGTCGAGGAGACCATCCTCGAGGAGATCGTCGCCGAGGGCGCCGACGTGGTCGTCATCGGCTCGAAGCAGGCCGGTCGCTGGCGGCGCATGGTCCAGAAGCTCCTCTCCGATCCCGACATCGACTCGTTCCTCCGCGACGAGCTCGACTGCACCGTGATCACGGTCGACGCCGAGGGCGACGTGACGACCAACGAGACCACCGAAACCGCCGAGACCGACGACGACGCACCGCTGCCCGAGGACGGCGCGAACGACTGACTGACGAACTCAGGCGCTTCCGTCGCCGGCGACCTCGTACCGACGCTCGTACTCGATGACAGTCGCGACGCGATCGGCGATCGTCTCACCGAACTCCCGCTCGACGAGATAGAGAGCGAGGTCGATTCCGGAGGTCACGCCGCCCGCGGTGAGCAGGTCCCCGTCGTCGACGACGCGCGCGTCCACGACCTCGGCGCCCGACTCGCGGAGCTCGTCGATCGCGGAGGCGTGGGTGACCGCGCGTCGCCCCTCGGTGACGCCGGCCTCTGCGAGCAGCATCGCTCCGGTACAGACCGCGGCGGTCCGGACGCCCGCGGTGTGATACTCGCCGAGCGCGCGCGGCACGTCGCCCTTCTGCGCCTCCGCCCACGCGCTCGCGCCTTCGTCGCGCGCGGTCCAGCCCCCGCCGGGGACGACGAGCAGGTCCGGGGCCTCGTCGCTATCCGGGTCCGGGAGCACGCCGTCGACGCCGACGCGCGTGCCGTGGCTCGCGGTCACCCAGTCGCGCTCGTCGAGGGTGACGTACCGGACGCGCCCCGGTCGGTCGACGGACTCGTCGGTCGCGTCGTCGCCCGATCCGTCCGTCCCTCCCTCTCTCGCCTCTTCCGCGGCGTAGCCGAGCGCGTAGTCGAACACCTCGTACGGGCCGATTCCGTCCAGTTCGTCGAACCCGTCGTACAGCAGAATGTCAACGTCCATTGCCGGAACCGTACGCGCTCGGTCGTGATGTGCGTTCCCCCGGCGACGGTGCGTTCCGCCGAGCCTCACTCGTCTGCGAACCCCTCGACGACCGTCTCGACGTCGCCGGCGACGCGGTCGCGATCGATCGTCTCGCCTCGGTAGGCGCGCTCGACGACGCCGTCCGGGTTGACGAGCAGGGTGAGAACGGTGTGCGTGAAGTCGTACCCCTGCAGCCGGTCGCTCTCGGTCGTTCGCTCGAACCCGATTCCGAGCCGGTCCTCCACGACGGCTTTCGCTCGCTCCGGAGTCTCCGGCCGGAGGTAGCGCCAGTTCCCCGCGTCGAGATCGACCCCTACCGACTCAGCGTTGTCGCGGAGCGCCGCCTCGTCGTCGCGCTCGGGATCGAACGTGATCGGAAGGAACTGGGTCTCGTCGGTTAGTCCCGCGTCGGCGACGCGTCTCTGCACCGCGACCAGTCGTCGGAGGAGGATTCCGCACTCCGCGGGACAGAAGGTGAACACCCCGGTTACGATCGCGGTCCGGTCGATGGCCTCGCTGTCGACGGTGACCCCGGCGATCGGGTCCCGTAGTTCGAACGGCGGTAGCGGCTCGCCGTACGCGGGGTACCCGAGGTCCTCGCTGTCCGCGATCTGGTCCTCCTGCGGGTCGAGCACGACGCCCTCCGGCTCGCCGCCGATGACCGACGTGCATCCGGCGGTCGCGCCGATCGTCGCCGCGCCGATCACCGCCTCGCTGATCCCGCCGAGCAGCGCTCGTCGTCGCATACCGAAACCGACGGCTTACGGGCGCATAACCGGTCTGGTGCGGGCGTCGAACGGTACGGTCGTCGAACGGTGCGGCGACGAGAGGGGGCGGCGGACGAGAGAGACCCGGTCACTCGAACAGGCTGTCGACGGTGCGGACGAACCGGTCGACGATCCGGTCCGGGAGCGACGCCGACACCTCGTCGAGGAGCGCTGCGGTCCGCTTGGGACGTGCGAGCGAGAGGCGCATGGGCCGGTCGTCGGATTTCTCGACGATCCCGCTCTCGACGAGGTTCGAGACGTGCCACGAGACGGTGCTGCGCGCGAGGTCCAACTCGTCGGCGAGCTCGGCCGGCCGGGTCGGGCCGGCGGCGTGGAGTCGGACGAGAATCCCGCGGGCAGTCTCCCGCCGCAGGAAGGCGAGCGCTCGCCGCTCCCACGGGTCGAACGTCGGGTCGAAGTAGTGGGCTCGGCCACCGATCCGCTCCACCGCGACTTCGTCGTCGCGGACGAGCCGGCGGAGGTGGTACTGCGCCTGTCCGGTGGCGATGTCGAGGTCGCGGCTCACCCGGTTGAAGTGAACGCCCGGCGTGTCCCGGACGTGCCGGCGGACGCGGGTTCTGGTGTCCGGCATGGGTACTTGCCGTCACCTACCGGATCGGTATTTAAAACGGTCGCGGGCGTTCCCTCCGCGCGGGAGCGGTCGGGGCGTGTATTCTTGTCGCCCGCGACACTACGACTCGGTAGCGTGATTCCGATTTCCGCGAGCGCGACCGTCGACGGGTGGGGCGTAGAGGGGTCGCTGCCGCTACTCGCCGTCGTGTTCGTCGCCGGCGTCGGCACCGGACTCCTCTTTCTCGTCAGTCTCGTCGCGTACCGCCGCCGCCGGAGCGCGCAGTACGGGCTTATCAGCGTCGCCGTCGGCGCGCTCCTCGCCCGCTCGGTCGTGGGCGCGGGCACCGTCTTCGGCGTCGTGCCGATGCCGGTCCACCACTTCCTCGAACACAGTCTCGACTTCCTGATCGCCGCGGTCGTCCTCTACGCGGTGTACGCGCACGCTCCGGGGTCCGTCGGCGACGACTCGGCGTCGGACTGAGCGGGGAGCGGATCGGTCAGCGTCTCAGCCGCCGAAACCGCCGCGGATCTCCTCGATGGCCGCGTCGACGCGACGGCCGTACGCCAGCGCCGAACCCGAGACGACGGCGCCGAGGAGCGTCCAGACGATCAGCGAGGCGACCGCGCGCCCCGTCGCGACGAACTCCCCCTCCGGCGCGAACGCGACGGCGATCACGTGCTCGAAGACGAGCCCGCGGAACGCCCCGTTCGGCGTGAGCGCGATCGACTCCGGGATCGCCGTCGGCGACCCCCCGGCCGCGAGCGATCGGAGCAACGCGAGGTCGCCGCCGAGCACCCCCGCGACGAGCGCGAGGACCCCGAGCGCGATCGCGCTGCGGCGGCTCGCGGCGAGCGCGGAGACGGCCGCCGCGAGCGACACGTACGCCGCGCCCAAGAGGAGGACGAACGCGAGGAATCGGACGAACAGCGCCGGCGAGTCGACGCCGGTGTGGGTCGCGAAGATCCCCGTGTCCGGCGCGGCGGTCAGCCAGACGACGCCGCCGACCAGCGCGTACGGGACGCCCACCACGGCGACCAGCGCGACCGTCCGCGCCAGCAACACCCCCGCGACATACTCGCCGACGCGCACCGGATACGTCCGGATCACCGCCAGCTCCCCGCTCTCGGCGTCGGAAAGCAGCGCGCGGTAGCCCAACACCACCGCGACGAGCGGGACGAGCACCTCCGTCGGGAGGAGCAGATCGACGACCGCCGGCACGAACCCGGTCGCACCGCCGCCGCCCGCCGCGAGGAGGCCGGCGACGACGAGGAGCAGCCCGACCGCGAGCACGCCGTATCCGGGCGTCCGGACCACCGTCGCGAGCTCGCGCCGGAACACGGTCGCGACCCCGGAGAGCGAACCGGTCATCGGTCCGACACTCCCGTGACGTGGACCGCCGGCTCCGTCTCGTCGCCGTCGTCGTCGCTTCCGCTCCCGTCGCTCCCGTCTCCTTCGTCCCGAGCCAGCGCACTCGTTTCGCCGACCACGACGCGGTACAGCTCCCTCGCGTCGGCGGCGTCGTGCTCGTCGAGCAGCCGGTCCAGCGGGCCCGCGACGGCGACCTCCCCGCGGTGGAGGAGCACGACGCGGTCGGCGTGCTCGTCGACGAGGTCGAGCGCGTGCGAGCAGACGACGACCGCCGTGTCGGCGTCGGCCCGCTCGGCGGCCGCGCGGAACGCGCGCTCGCGCATCCCCGGGTCGAGACCGCTCGCCGGCTCGTCTAAGGCGACGAGCGAGGGGTCGCCGAGGACCGACTGCGCGATGCCGAGCAGTCGCCGCATCCCGCCCGAGAGCGCCTCGACCCGCCTGTCGCCGGCGTCGCCGAGGCCGACCCGTTCGAGCGCCGCATCCGGGTCGTCGCCGACGAGCCGGGCGTAGAACGCGAGCGTCTCGCGGGCGGTGAACCCCTCGCGGAACGGCACCCGCTGCGGGAGGTACCCGATCGGCTTCGGGCCGGTCGCGCCGGGGAGCGTCACCTCGCCTCCGGTCGGCTCCGTCGCGCCGACGAGGACCCTGAGCAGGGTCGACTTCCCGGAGCCGTTCGGGCCGACGACGGCGGTGACGCCGGGGTCGACCGAGAGCGACACCGATTCGAGCACCGACACGCCGCCGTACGTTCGGGAGACCCCCGAGAGGGCCGCGACGGGCTCGTCAGACATCCGCGACGCCTCCCGCCGTCGGCGCGGTCGTCTCCTCGCCCGGTCGCGCTCGCGGATCGATACTCCCGTCCGTCGCGTTCTCATCGCGTGTGTCCATCGTCGTGGCCTCGGTGTCCTCGTCTAGTTCTGCTCGCCAGTCGGCGCCCACCGGCCCCGCGTCCGGACCGAGCGCGGCCGCCACCCGGTCCGGCGAATACGGCTCCGCCGCCGGCGCCGGGTCGATGATGCTCCCCGAGCGCGCCCCGGGGACGGTTCCGCGGAGGCGGTCGAGGAGCGCGACCGCGGGCGACTCGCGCACGGCGACCGCGGCGACCTCGCGGTGGAGCGCGGCGTCGACCGGCGAGGTCGGGCGGTAGGCGCGCTCGCCGGGCTCGTGGGTCCCGACGTTCGCCCCCTCCCAGTAGTTCCCGCGGTCGCCGTCGGCCCAGATCCGGAGCGCGCCCGCCCCGGCGGACGCGTGGTCGGCGTTGCCGACGAAGTCGTTCGCGACGATCCGGCTCGACGGAACGACCGTGGTCGCGCGGGCGCCCAGTTCGTTTTCGGCGGCCACGTTGCGCTCGTACAGCGATCCCCGCGAACTGGTCGAGAAGCCGAGCTCGTTTCCGACGAGGGTGTTGTACCCGACGTACGACCGGGTGCCCGACGCCTGGATCCCTGCGCTGGAGTTCCGCACGTCGTTGCCGACGATCGCGTTGCCCGAGGGACGCGTCATCACGGTGACCCCGCCGAACAGCTCGTTTCGGAACGCGTTGTCGGCGACCAGCGCGTCGCCCGTGTACATGAGGTGCGCCCCGTACCGGTTGTCCGCGAACGTCGAGTTCCGGACGACCGAGCCGTCGGCGCGGTGGAGGTAGATCCCGTCGCGGCCCCCCTCGAAGACGCTGTCGGTCACCGTCACGCGCGACCCCATCCCCGTTATCCCCATGAACCCGTCCTGCCACTCGTCCGTCCCGTCGACCCGGAGGTCCCGAATCACCGCGTGGGATCCCTCCCGCAAGAGCAGGCCGCTCGCGTTCGCCTCGACCGTCACGTCGTCGACGACGAGCCCCGGCGCGTCGATCGCCCGAATCCCCGCGTCGCCGTGGCCGTAGCCGAGCTGGATGTTGGTGTCCCACACCTCGCCGGCGTCCGACTCGCCGTTTCCGCCACCGCCCTCGCGACCCTCGCGCGCCGCGTCCGGGTCGCGCGTCTGTCCCCCGCTCCCGTCCACGGTGAGCCCAGTGATCGCCACGTCCCGCGCCCGCACCGTGATCACCGACCCGTCGCCGTCGCCGCGAATCCGCGCGTCCTCTCCGGCGATCGTGACCGACTCGTTCACCGTCAGGGTTTCTTCGTAGGTCCCCGGCGGGACGACGACGGTCGTGTTCGCCGGCGCGGTCGCGGCCGCGGCCTCGACCGTCGGCGCGTCCTCCCCGACGACGACCGAGACCGGCCTGTCGGCGCGGCGCTCGGCGGCCGCGATCCGGTCGTCGGCCGCGGCCCACCGCTCGGGAGCCATCGCGCGCACCGTCGCCGCGGGGTCGGCGTCGAACGACCGGCTCCGGACCGCCTCCCAGTCGACCGCCCGCCCGCCGTGCTCGGCGACGAACGCCTCGGCGGCGTCGCGCTCGCGGAACGGGACGACCGTCTCGCCGGCTGGGCTCCGCGCATCGCTGCCGACGACGTACACCGCCTCTTCCGCCGGCGTCCACTCCCCGGCGAGTTCCGACTCGAAC
Organism: Halorubrum halophilum; assembly: GCF_000739595.1. Classification (GTDB taxonomy): domain Archaea; phylum Halobacteriota; class Halobacteria; order Halobacteriales; family Haloferacaceae; genus Halorubrum; species Halorubrum halophilum. Next base: position 20,385 of record NZ_BBJP01000013.1, read on the forward strand.
AGCCCTGCGTCGGTGGTCCCCGGCCGGGCGGCGTCGAACGTCTCGACGTAGACGGCGATCGGGTAGCCGAACTGGCGCTCGATTCGGTCGTCGCCGACCGTCGCCGCGAAGGACTCGACGCCGTTGTAGCCGACGACGTACTGGAGCTGCGAGTAGAACACCTGCGTCCGCGGCACCCTAGCCGTCCCGGCCATCAGCGCGTCCGTCTCCGAGGAGAGCCCGAGCTCGACCACGTCGTCGTAGGCGACCGGCGACGGCGCGGCCGACCCGGGGTCGGCCGCGAACGCCCCCGCGGTCGCGACGGCAGCGACGAGGAGGAACGCGACGAGCGCGAGCCGGACCGCGAGCGACGGGTCGTCGTAGGGATCGAAACGCGCCACGGACGGTCTTCGATGGCGTGGGGTTTATCGGATCTGGTTCGTTCCTCGAACGGCCGCCTGAATCGGTTCCGAGGGCCTAAGGCGGCCGTGTCCGAACTGACGATCGATGACTCAACTCGAACGGCCGTCGGCATCGCGTCGGCATCTGCTCGCCGGCGTCGGCGCGGGCCTCTCGCTCGCGGCCGCCGGCTGTCTGGGCGACGAGAGCGCGTCGATCACTCCGGTCTCGCTCGACGGCGAGCGGGCCTGCGACCAGTGCGGCATGATCGTCGAAGACCACCCTGGCCCGGTCGGACAGCTCCACTTCGAGGACGACGAGCCGGAGGGGGGCCGACCGGGGCAGTTCTGCAGCAGCGTCTGCACGTACACCTACCGGTTCGACGCCGAGGACGCGGGACGGACCGTGCGGGCAACGTTCCTCACCGACTACTCGCTCGTCGATCAGGAGGTGTTCGAGGAGGGATCAGACACCATGTTCTCCTCGCACGTCGAGAGCGAGGCGTTCTCGCGGACGACCGACCTCACCGTCGTCGCGCGCAGCGAGGTCATCGGCTCCATGGGACCGGACCTGATCCCGTTCGGCGACGACGGGGACGTGGAGTCGTTCGTCGAGGAGTACGGCGGCGAGCCGATGTCGGCCGAGGACGTGGACCGGGGAACGCTGGAAGCCCTGTGAGCGCTACTCGCTCGCGCCCCAGTTCTCGACGCGCTTCGGCCGGTCGGAGACCGCCATCACGTCGATGTCGTCGGCCTTGTGCTCGATGGCCTCTAAGGCCGCCTTCGCGGAGGCGTGCGTCGAGAAGTAGGTGATCTCCTCCTCGACGGCGACCTCCAACAGGTCGCGCTGGCGCGAGACGATGAGGTCGATCTCGCCGCGCTTCGCGGCCTCGATCAGGTCCGTCGCCTCGCTCAGATCGAAGTGCTCGGCGTACCCCGTGACGAGGGCCTCGCCGGCCTCGGTGTCCGGGTCCGGGAACTCGTCGGCCGAGAGGTCGACGACGGCGGTGCCGGCCTCGGGGATCGGCTTGTTCGTCGCGTCCTGCGCCTTGTCGTACGCCTTCCCGAACGAGCGGGCCGTCCCCATCACCTCGCCGGTCGACTTCATCTCCGGGCCGAGCCGCGGGTCGGAGCCCGGCAGGCGGTCGAACGGGAGGACGACCTCCTTCACGCTGCGGTGCTCCGGGATCTGCTCGTCGACGTCGAGGTCGTCGAGCGAGAGATCGTCGGTCATCACCTTCGCCGCGAGCTTCGCGATGGGGACGCCCGTCGCCTTCGAGACGAAGGGGACGGTCCGCGAGGAGCGCGGGTTCGCCTCCAGCACGTACACCTCGCTTTCGGCGTCGTCGTCGCCCACGCCCGTCACCGCGAGCTGGACGTTGAGGAGGCCGACCGTGTCGAGCGCGCGGGCGATGTCCTCAGTGACCTCGCGGACCCGGCCGAGCGTCTCGTCGTCGAGCGAGCGCGGCGGGATCATGCACGCGGAGTCGCCCGAGTGGACGCCCGCGCTCTCGACGTGTTCCATCACCCCGCCGAGCAGCACGTCCTCACCGTCGGCGACGGCGTCGACGTCCAGTTCGACCGCGTCGTCGAGGAACTGGTCGACGAGGATCGGCTTGTCCGGTGAGACCCGGACCGCCTCCTCGATGTACTCCTCCAGCTCCGCGTCGTTCTCGACGACGCGCATCGCGCGTCCGCCCAGCACGTAGGAGGGGCGCACGAGGACGGGGTAGCCGATGTCGTGAGCCAGCTCCAGCGCCTCGCTCTCGCTCGTCGCGGTGCCGCCCTCGGGTTGGGCGACGCCCATCTCGTCCATCAGGACGTTGAACCGGTCGCGGTCCTCCGCGAGGTCCATCGCCTCGACGCTCGTACCCAGTATCTCGCAGTCGAGCCCGCGGCGCTCGAGCTCCGCCTCGAGCGGTTCGCCGATGTTGACCGAGGTCTGCCCGCCGAACTGGACCATCACGCCGTCGGCGCCGGTCGCCTCGGCCACGTCGGCGACCTCCTCGGCGGTGATCGGGTCGAAGAAGAGCCCGTCGGAGGTGTCGTAGTCGGTCGAGACGGTCTCGGGGTTGTTGTTGACGACGTGCGCCTCGATGCCGAGCTCGCGGAGCGCCTGGATCGCGTGGACCGAGCAGTAGTCGAACTCGACGCCCTGCCCGATCCGGATCGGACCGCCGCCGACGACGACCACGCTGTCGACGCTCTTGTCGACGACGAGCTCGCCCGCCGCGGCGTCGCCCTTCAGCGGTCCGCGCTCGAACTCCGACTGACGCGCGGAGTAGTAGTACGGGGTCTCGGCGGCGAACTCGCCGGCGCAGGTGTCGACCTGCTTGTACGTCCGGCCGGGCACGTCCGCCTCCACGGCGTCGACGTCGGTCCCGCCGCCGGCGAGGGCGGCGATCTCGGCGTTCGTGTGGCCCGCGGTGGCCGCCTGCGCGAACTCGCCGTTCTGGGCGGCCTGCGCCGAGTCGCTGACGCGTTTGAACCGCTCGAGGTACCACGGCTTGATCCCGGTCAGATCCTCGATGTCCGCGACGGTGTAGCCGCGATCGAACGCCTCGAAGATCGCGTACGGGCGGTCCGGCGTGGGGCGTTCGAGGTACTCGGTCTCGAGGGCGTCGTCGCCGACCGTCTCCCACTCGACCGCCGGGTCGTACTCGGAGGAGCGGAGCGACTTCAGCAGGCTCTCCTCGAAGTTCCGGCCGATGGACATCGCCTCTCCAGTCGACTTCATCGCCGTGCCGAGCTCGAAGTCCACGTCGTCGAACTTGTCGATGGGCCACCGAGGCACCTTCGTCACCACGTAGTCGATGGCGGGCTCGAAGGCGGCGGTGGTCTCGCCGGTGATCTCGTTGTCGATCTCGTGAAGCCGCTTGCCGAGCGCGACCTTCGCGGTGACGCGGGCGATCGGGTAGCCGGTCGCCTTCGACGCGAGCGCGGAGGAGCGCGACACGCGCGGGTTCACTTCCACCACGCGGTACTCGCCGCCCGGGGTGCCGTCGTCGTGCCACGCGAACTGGATGTTACAGCCGCCCTCGATACCCAGGTCGCGGATCACCTCGAGCGCCGCGTCGCGCATCTCCTGGTGCCCGTCGTCGGGGATCACCTGTGATGGGGTGACGACCGTCGACTCCCCGGTGTGGATCCCCATCGGGTCGATGTTCTCCATGTTGCAGATGATGATACAGGAGTCGTCGGCGTCCCGCATCACCTCGTACTCCAGTTCCACCCAGCCCGCGATGGACTCGGTGATGAGCACCTCGCTGTTCCGCGAGAGGCGGAGCCCCTTGCGGACGCGCTCGACGAGCTCCTCGAAGTCGTCGACGACCCCCGAGCCGGAGCCCCCGAGGGTGTACGTCGTTCGGGCGATGACGGGGAGCCCGCCGACCGAGTCGACCGCCTCCTGGACACGCCCGCGGAGGGCCGCCTCGTCGAAGTCGGTGACCGACTCGCCCTCGTCGAGCGAGATGGTCGTCGACTTGGGGACCGGCTGGTCCAGCCCCTCCATCCGCTGGCGGAACAGGTCGCGGTCCTCCGTCGCGTAGATGGTGTCGAGCGGCGTCCCCATCACCTCCACGTCGTACTCCTCCAGAATGCCCTCCTCGGCGAGCTCGGCGGTGACGTTGAGTCCGGTCTGGCCGCCGAGTCCCGCGATGACGCCGTCGGGCTCCTCGATCCGGATGACCTCCGAGATCGCCTCGGGCGTGATCGGCTCGATGTACACCCGGTCCGCCGTCTCCGGGTCGGTCATGATCGTCGCCGGGTTGGAATTCACCAGGACGACCCGAGCGCCCTCCTCCTGCAGCGCGCGGCACGCCTGTGCGCCGGAGTAGTCGAACTCGGCCGCCTGTCCGATCTGGATCGGTCCGCTACCGATGAGTAGTATGGTCCGGTCCTCGCTCATTATCGCGACGGAGTACGCTCATCGTAATAAGGTCGGCGATAGAATACGAATCTCGCAGCAAGTTTGCGATTTTCGCAAGTTAGATAGTACCACGGTAGTTGGTGATATGACTCACAGTAGTAGGCAAGGAGAACACTGTGATCGCTTCGCAGTGTCGTGTCGGATATTCCGGATCGGCGGTACGAGAGGGTCACCACAAGGAATTTACCGAGAAGCCGAAAATCCCGGGACGGAATGACTTGTTCCCGCCGCCGCGCCCTCCAACTGCTCGGCGCCTCCGCCGCGACCGCCGCGACTGCAGGGTGTCTGAGCCCCGGTAGCCTCGATTCGTACGCGCTCATCGGCGACGAACTGGACCTCTCGTCGATCGGCCGGCCGTACCTGTGGCCCGACCCGACCGAGATCGACGCCGTGACCCGCGTCGACTTCGCGACCGAGACGAAAACCGCGCACCTCTCGGAGCTGTTCGAGACCGGCAGCGTGACCGTCAGACAGTGGCCGCTCGTCGGCCGCGACTCGTGGGGGACCGAGACGCGACCGCGGCCGACGTTCCTCCACCGAGACGGAACCTACTACGAGGTGCGCATCGCCGAGGAACGACACCTCGAACGGGAGCGGTGGCACGTCGCGCTCGAACGAATCGACGAAACGCCGCCCGACGACGCGACGGTCGCGCGTCCTCCGTTTGACCTCTCCGAACAGGACGAGCGCGTGCTCGACGCGGCGCTCGACGCGGTGTACGCAGGCCACGACGGCTTCCTCGGCGATCCCGAGTTCGACGAGCTACAGACCGTCGAGTACCACCACGAACTCGACGCCGAGGCCAGCGCTCTCGTCCCGACGCCGACGTTCGATTTTCTCGAGTACGAAGACGAGTACTTCCGTCTTGTCGCGGAGCAGCGGACCGTTCACGTTCCGGAGTGGACGTACACCGTCAGCGAAATCGCGGACAGGCGAGTGGAGTTCACCGAATACGCGAGAGGAGTGATCGTCGAACGCGAACTTCACTCCGCCGGGCTCTCGGAGTCCGCTCGCGAGGTGATGGATGACGCTATCGCTGAGGACCCGCGCCGCTACGAGGAGGGCGCCCCGCCCTCGGACGGGCTCGACGACGCGCTCGGCGCGCTCGGTATCGCGGGCGACCTCCAACCGATAGACAGCTACGACGAGCGGGTCGACTTCCGGAACGTCGTCGTCGAGTACCGAGACGCAGTCTATCGGTTCGATCTGATCGTGACGCCATAGGGGAATCGCGAGTTGGCGTCGGACGACCGCGCACTTGCCCCTCGACGCGGGCGGAGCGGGTTTCGGTTCCGAGCCGACCCTTAGGTCTCCAGCCGGTACCGGTACGGTCGTTCGGCGATGACTTCGACCTCACCGCGTTCGGCCCACCGACCCAACACGGTGGCGACGCGGTGGGGACTATCGATATCCTCGCATTCCCCGGCGAGTGCCAGGATCTCTCGCGCCGTCAGCGGCTCGTCGGCCTCGGCGAGCACGCCGCGGATCCGGTCGTACCGGTCGTATTCGCCGGCGCTCATACGTCTTACGTACGGTCCCCGAATATATAGGGTTCAGTGAGACACGAGTCAGACATTCGTCAGACACATCCCCAGAAACGGTCGTTTTCGGCACTTACAGCCGTCGATCGGGGGCGATATCGAGATCCGCCATCGCCGACCGACGACGCGTCGCGCGCGCGGGCGGAATCGGCTGCGGGAGTTTGCGGAGCGAAAGCAGACACGCCACCGGCCATCGACCACGCTTCGCTGAATTACCGCTTTCGAATACTACACTGGATTCTGATATATTTGAGATAATGCGGACGGCGATCCGTACTCGGGAACTGACGGCCAGCGACGACCGCCTGACAATGCGATCCCGAACGACGTGCGATCCGTGACTCCTCAGTTCAGATCGATTCGGAGATTGCGTCGAGATGTCTCTAGAACCACCAATATCAACTGTGAACTTGCCGGCTATATTTAAATACGACAGTTAGTTACCGCTTCCATGAAATAGTTTCGAACGAATATCTCGAAACCGATAGACGGTTTCTCGTCGACGCCCGCGGACACCTCAAAGGGACACTCCCCGACCCCTCGCTCCAGTTTCAGATTCTTCGGTACAGATTCCGGGTGCTACTAAATATATTTATAAATAGGTGTTGCTAAAACCATATTTTTTCATAAATATTTAGAGATCGTTTATCAAGAAGAGAGATAGTACCGAACACTAAGTCACTGTGTACCAAACACCCAGTGATGGACGTGATCGATCCGGCGACAGACGAAGTGATCGAATCGTACGAGGAACACTCGCCGTCCAACGTGGACGAGATGCTCGGAGCCGCGACGACCGCGTTCGAGACGTGGAGCCGGCGCCCGCTGGCCGAGCGGGAGCGACTGCTTGCGTCGGCCGGGGAGGTGCTCAGAGAGAACGCCGGCGAGTACGCCGAGACGATGACGCGCGAAATGGGCAAGCCGATCACGCAGGCCGAGGCCGAGGTCGAGAAGTGCGCGCGGGTCTGCGACCACTACGCCGAGTACGCGAGCGCCTACCTCGAACCCGAGCACCACCCGAGTCCGCCGGGGACAGCGGTCAAGACGGTTCACGAACCGCTGGGTCCCGTGCTGGCGGTGATGCCGTGGAACTTCCCGTTCTGGCAGGTGTTCCGGTTCGCCGCGCCGTACCTCACGGCGGGCAACGTCGGCCTGCTGAAACACGCCTCGAACGTCCCCGGGTGCGCGCTCGCCATCGAGGAGGTGTTCCGGGAGGCGGGCTACCCGGAGGAGGTGTTCCAGTCGCTTTTGATCCCGTCCGACCGCGTCGAGGACGTGGTCGCCGACGACCGCGCGGCGGCCGCGACCCTCACCGGAAGCGAGGCCGCGGGGCGTGCCGTCGCCGCGACCGCCGGCGAGAACCTGAAGAAGACGGTGTTGGAACTCGGCGGGAGCGACCCGTTCGTCGTCTTCGCGGACGCCGACGTAGAGGCCGCGGCGACGACCGGCGCGTGGGCGCGCAACCAGAACGGCGGGCAGTCGTGCATCGCCGCGAAGCGGTTCGTCGTCGTCGCCGACGCGTACGACGAGTTCCTCGACCGGTTCGTGGAGGGGGTCGAGTCGCTCGCCGTCGGTGACCCGACGGATCCCGAGACGGACGTGGGACCGCAGGCTCGCAAAGATCTGCTCGACGAGGTACACGAGCAGGTGCGGGACAGCGTCGAGGCCGGGGCGACGCTCGTCACCGGCGGCGAGCCCCTCGACCGCGAGGGCACGTACTACCCGCCGACGGTCCTCACGGATATTCCGGCGGGCTGTCCCGTGGACACGGAGGAGGTGTTCGGTCCCGTGGCGACGGTGTACCGCGTCGCCGACGAGGCGGCCGCCGTCGAGAAGGCGAACGACACCGAGTTCGGGCTGGGGGCCAGCGTGTGGACGACCGACCGCGAGCGGGGCGAGCGGCTCGCCGGCGACATCGACGCCGGCTGCGTCTACGTGAACGAACTCGTGAAGTCCGACCCGCGCGTCCCGTTCGGCGGGGTCGGCGTCTCGGGGTACGGCCGCGAGCTCTCCGAGGCCGGGATCAAGGAGTTCGTCAACCGCAAGACCGTCTGGGTCGCCGACGAGCCGGGAGACGAAACGGTGGTCGAATGAAGGCATCCGACTTGCTGGTTCAGTGTCTCGAGGCGGAAGGCGTCGAGTACGTCTTCGGCTTGCCCGGCGAGGAGCTCGAGGACCTACTGTTCTCGCTACAGAAATCCGATATCGAGTTCATCCCCACGCGCCACGAGCAGGGGGCGGCGTTCATGGCCGACGTTCACGGACGACTGACGGGCAAAGCCGGCATCTGTCTGGCGACGCTCGGCCCGGGGGCGTCCAACCTCATCACCGGCGTCGCCGACGCCCAGCTCGACAAATCGCCGCTGGTGGCGATCACGGGGCAGGGCGGGCGTGAGCGACTACATAAGGAGAGCCATCAGGCGCTGGACATCGTGCAGATGTTCGAGCCGGTGGTCAAGTGGAACAACCAGATCGCCGAGGCCGAAACGATCCCCGAGTCGGTGCGGAAGGCGTTCAAACTGGCGCAGTACGAGAAGCCGGGCGCGACCCACCTCGAGTTCCCCGAAGACGTGGCCGCCGAGACGATCGAGGCGGCGCCGCTCCCGACCCGAAAGCGGGTGTGTCGACCGGATCCGGACCGGACCTCGCTGGACCGGGCGGCCGACCTCGTTTCGGCCGCGGAGGCGCCGCTGGTACTCGCCGGCAACGGCGCCGTCCGCACCCCCGCCGCCCGCCGACTGCGGGAGCTGGTCGAACAGGTCGGTATCCCGGTCGTTTCGACGTACATGGGAAAGGGAGCGGTGTCGGACCGGCTCGACGCGTCGCTGATGACGCTGGACTCCGGGCCGGACCGGGAGGGGGCCACCGCGATCGAGCGGGCCGACTGCGTGCTCGCGGTCGGGTACGACATCGCCGAGCACGATCCGAAGTCGTGGAATCCCGACCGCGACAAGACGATCGTCCACGTGGATCACGAGCCGGCGGAGGTGTACGAGCACTACAATCCCGACGTCGAGATCGTGGCGGACATCTCCGCGACGCTTCGCGACCTCCGTGAGCAGTTGGACGGCGTGACGGCCCCGTCGTGGTGTCGAGACCTGCACGAGCGGGTCGTCGACGACGTCTCCCGCGAACCCGCCCCCAACGATCCGTTCTCGGTGGAGGGGACGCTCCCGTACCTCCGGGCGGCGATGGCCGACGAAGACGTGCTGATCTCGGACGTGGGAAGCCACAAAGTGGCTATCGCACAGCAGTTCCGCACCTACGAGCCGAACACCTGCATCATCTCGAACGGACTCGCGAGCATGGGAATCGCCGTCCCCGGCGGCGTCGCGGCCGACCTCGCCGTCGACGCCAACGTGGTGGTGGGAACCGGCGACGGCGGATTCCTGATGAACGCCGCGGAGATCGAGACCGCGACCCGACTCGGCTTAGGGTTCACGATCGTCGTCTTCACCGACGACGACTACGGGCTCATCTCGCAGAAGCAGATCGACCACACGGGCGAGCAGTTCGGGACCGAACTGACGAATCCCGACTTTCGGTCGTTCGCAGAGAGCTTCGGGATCGACGGGTACCGGCCCGAGACGTGGAGCGACGTCGAGTCGACGCTTCAGGAGGTCGTCCCCGGGGACGAGATGGCGCTTGTCGAGATCAGGCTCTAGCGCGGTCACGTGACCTGACGGGCCGGTCACGCGGTCGTCGCCTCCGCTCCGAGGAGGGCCGGGAGGATGTCCTCGACGAAGTGGATGAAGACGACCAGCAGGATCGGGGCCAGGAACACCCCGTACCAGCCGAACGCCACCGCGCCGAGGACGTACATCAGTAGTATCAGCCCCATGTTTATCTCGCCCTTCGAGAGGTACGACCGGATGAAGATATCGGGGAAGACGTCGACGACGGCCGCCGTCACGACGAGGAAGACGACCGGGAACCAGAGCGGTGTCCCCCCACCTGACACGCTTTGCCAGCCGAGATAGGCGGTATAGGGGACGTAGACCAGCTTCATACCGACGGACGGAATGAGCGTGGCCACGCCGGTCAGGAGGCCGAGGAGGATCGGGAACTGGATGCCGACCCCGGCCGGAGCGACGAAGTCCAGGCCGTAGTAGACGACCACGGCGAGGAGACCGCTCACTCCGATCGTGAGGAGGTTCCCCGTGTAGATCGTGGTGAGATCGTCGTCCACTCGTTCCATGAAGTCCACGGCGGAGGGCTGGTTCTCGAAGCTGTGCCGGAACCAGCGTGCCATCTTGTGATCGTCGCGCAGGAGGTAGAATGCGAGCGTGAAGGCCACGAAGAGACGTAACATCCAGGTCAGGGCCCCGGTGGCGAACCCACGTACCCTGGAGACGTTGTTACGGAAGACGCCGAGTAAACTCTGGTCCTCGCTTCCCGACACGAGGTTGAGGTAGGGCTCCAACGCCGTCCTGAAATACTGGAGGTCCGCGGCCGCGAAAAACCGATCGGCCTCTTGGATCCCGGTGAACACGGCGTACGCTAGGATGAAGAGAATCGGTAGGCCGACGGTCAGGAGCGTGACCGTCGAGCTGACGTTCGGGTGGTCGACCCGCTCGTCCAGCCAGTGGTAGATCGGTCGCGTGGCGTAGTAGAGGAAGATGCCGATCACGATCGCACCGATGAACGAGTAGAGGGTGAACGCCACCACCACCGTGATCAGAACACCGACGAGAATCCAAGCGATCGATCTGTAACCACCCCGCAGAGAGGACACCATACGACGCAGATGAACCCCCGAGGGTAACAGCTATCGGCCTAAGTGCTTTCCCTGGTGTCTCTGTCTGGGGTGGGTGACAGCGGTCACGCGACGTGGATGAAATCCGCGGTGCCACTCTGCTTGACGGTAATGCGGTAGCCGCCGTACGTGAACTCCACCGCCATCTGTGCCTCTGGTGACGGCGGATTCGAATACAACTCCGACAGCATCCCGTCGATACAGTCGTAGATCGGTGTCAGTTCGTCCGCCTGCTTTCCCTCGAGGTCAGCGATGGCCTCTACTATCGCAATAGAGGGCTTCTCTCTGTCGCTGTTCAACTCCCGGTGAACGATTTCGTCGTCGTGGGTTTCTGTCATGGTGGCTCTGTCGTTCGGCGTCGTGGACGGTAGAGACGTGATCGAGACACTGTTCTCAATCGCCGGTGGCGGGCAGTGCGTAGCCGTCGATGCGCGCCGCTTGATCGATGACTTGCCCGTAGCCGTGTATCTCGCCGAGTTCGATCGATCGTCTGTCCTGAGCGAACGTGATGAGGCCGGCATCGGCGAGTTTCGGGAGGTGCATATGATGAAGGGCGATCTCGATGCGTTCGGCCGTGTCGCTCCCGGGCGTCGCGGATGACCCTTCCAGTTCGTTGGTGAGCATCGCTGTGAGGGTATCGACGGAGACGACCCCGGAGTGCGTTCGCAGGTAGTACAACACGTATCGCCGGTAAGGATGCGTCAACAGGTCGAACGTCTCACCCAACCCCGTTTTGTTCGATGATGCCATTGCGTCCTCTTCAGGCCGAATTGACTTAACCTCTTTTTTCATATAATTCAATATGAGTGATAATATCGAGCGAAACCGGGGCTCGGCTTGACTTCTCCAAGGAGGCGGATCAGCAACTGGGCGGCGCGACTACGCGTTCAGCACCTCGACTACTCTGTTCATTTCGGGGCTACTCTTCGGGCGAACCGATCTCCTCGGCCACATCGGCGTCCTCGCCGGCGAACTCCTGGTGGAAGTGATTCCACGGTCGGACGTGTTCTTCTGCCAGAATGTCGCTACTCACGATTCGCAGGCCGAGATCGGCCAACTGGTCGGTGCTCTCCTCGATCTCGGAGGTCGATTCGGCGACGACCTCGACGTGGAGGTTCTCCTCGCCGGACAGCATCTCTCGGACGTTGACGACACCCCGGACTTCGAGGGCCTTCTCCGCCATCTCCGTCCGGCGAGAGAGATCGGTCGAGCAGACGAACAACACCTGCATCGGATACCCCGCCTTCTCGTAGTCGAGTTCAGGATTGTAGCCGAGAATGATACCGGCCTCCTCCAGTTGCTTGATCCGGTTGTGGACGGTCGTTCCGGTCACGTCCGTTTCCTTCGCGATGTCCGTGTCGGAGGCCCCGCGAGCGTCTATCTGCAACAGGTGCAGGATTCGGCGGTCGAGATTGTCGAGTGGGATATCGCTCATGAGGGCCTGTTCGTCACCGGGTCAAATGAATCGGTCGCCCGGATCGGACGCGCGTGGACCCTCACCTCGTTGCGGTTCGAACTACCTGCGACCCTACATTCGAACGCACGAGACGAGAACATCGACTCTGTGAAACTCCCGTTAATCCGGTATTATTCGGGGAAACACGCCGGAGGGAGTGTGAACCGATCAAACAGTGTGGCTAACTATTTCGGTCGATACCGAAGGTGAAATATGGCGATTCGAACCACGATAGGGTGGTCGCTCATCACGTCCGGCGTGGTAACGCTTCTGCTCGCGTATCTTCCGTATCCGTCCGTTTACTGGGGAATCTTGCTCCTTATCGTCGGCATCTTCATCTTCGTCACTCGACGGACGTTCTGACGCCGGCGAGCGAGCGTCGACGCCGTAGTCGCCGCTTAGTTCTCAGCCATGCGCCGGCAGGAGTCGGCGCATTCCCGGAGGACCTCCGCGCAGGCCTGACAGTGGTCGGCGTCGTGGTCCTCACACTCCGCGGCGCACTCCTCACACGCGTCGGCACACGCCCGAGCGAGTTGCGCGCTGTTGCTCGAACCGCGGGCCATGAAGCGCGCGTGGAGAGATGCGAGATCGGCGACGTCTCGGCAAAGTCGCGCGCACTCCTCCATCTCTTCGCTCCCGAGGCACTCGTCGGCGCACCATTCGCAGACCTGAGAGGCCTCGGAACAGTTCTCGATGCAGTCGCGTTGTTCGTCACTCAGGCCGTTGATTCTTGAGACGGTTTCTGAAAGGGACATCGCACGTGAGACGATGTCCAGCAACTGAATAAGCGATGAGTTTGCTACTGAAAGGAATTTAAATACATTCTTGCAGACGCGGGGCTTCGGCGAGTCACCGCCGTCGACGACGCGGGGACGTCGATGGGCGAGCTAGCCAAGTCCCCCTCTGCGTTCACTCGCGCTCGTCGAGGGGACGAACGCGCTGGCCGCCCGTCACTCGTTCCGGTACTCCTTCTGAAACCCTTTAAACTCTGCTGTGTTGAATAGATGTTGAGTCACGGTTACAGCGGCTCACACAGTGGTTCTATGTTGGTGATGGCGAACATCAAGACGATCTCACGGAACTGCCGATACCAGCCCAGCGCTCGCACGGCATCGCCGAGCGAGCGCTTCGTTGTTGAGTACGATGTTTCGGCCATCCACCGCTGAGAGTAGCCATTTGCTCGGTTGAGCGCGTTGTTCGCGGCTGCTTTCGCTGACGAGCCGCGGTAATGAACAAGGTACTCAACGTCATGTGCGGCGATTTCGTACTCGGTATGCCAGTCTTGGAAGCCGTTGTCGGCGGCGACGGACTGCAGGTCGTCCGCGTTTCGGCGGACGACCTGCGGTCCGGTCTTCGTATCATGCTTCCACCGAGCTGCGATGTGAACATCAAGAACAGCCAGCGATTCCACATCAGTCAATGTCGTCACTTTTAGCGTCTGTATCGTCCGTCCTGCCCGTTGACGAAAGTACGAGGACGCACGTCGGCGATCGAAGAACGTGCTGTCGAGAGCGGCGTGGCCCGACTGCGGGTGCTGCTGCGCGGAAACGCGCAGCAGCGCCCGCCACACCCACATTTTTAGCCGATCAAACGACTTGTAGATCGTCGTGTGATCGGGGAGACCGCCCCGATCTAAATCGAGAGCGTCACGAACTTCAGCCATGTACTTCAGCCGATTCGGCGTTTCACGGTAGCTGTGGCCGTCTTCGAGCCGAAAACAGTGTAGGACGACGTGAATCCAGCGGGCGAACCCGCCGCTGGCGGGCTCGCCCGCGCGCTTCCCCAACGCTTGTTTAGCTAGGTCACGACACTGCTCAATGAAGTCGAGGATATCGATTTCCATATCAACTTCGATTTCCTCGGCTTCACCCTTCTAAACTGGTGATATCGGCAGATAAGATCGCTATTCAACAGAGCATTAAACTCGGCTCTGTGGGCCTCCTCGTCGGCGAGAATCTCGACTGCGAGGTCCTCGGTCACCGGATCGTCCGCTTCCTCCGCGGCGTCTATCAGATCGTGATAAGTCGAAATCGCGGCCTCTTCCGCGTCGAGGACGCCCTCGATAACCGCGAGCACGTCCGTCGAGTCCTCAGGCGGTTGGAGCGAATCCTGTCGGGCCGTGAAATCCTTCGATGACGGGGGTCGCGCACCCAACTGCTTGAGGCGCTGGCCGAGTTTGTTCGAATGAGCGAGTTCCGCCTGGATATCCTCCTGTAGGCTTTCCTTGATCTCCTCGGCCCGAACGCCTTCGAGGATGATCGCGTTCGTCTGGTAGTTCATCACGGTCTCGATCTCGTCCTCGTAGCTCCGCCGTAGCAGCTCGACGGTACGGTCTGTAGACATAGCACCTGATCGTCGACTAGACGCTGTATAATTATACTCGGTGTAATCGAAATTATATACCGAGGAGTTTACAATAATCTCGGAGAAGTAAGGGTGCAATCACCGTACGAATCGAAGTGAGACCGGTCACCGCTGGAGATCAGTTCAGCGAGAAAATCCCGGCGGACGACGTCAGTCGTGCAACTGCGGAGAGTCGAAGCATATAGGCGGTTAGCACCAAGTACGGCGCGAGTGAGATGGTAAACGTTGCAGCGACGAACGCTTGCAGCGGCGGGAGACCCAACAGCCAGAAATCCGGGAAAACTCCGGCGTCTATCGCCAGGATCGTCGTTGCATTGATTAAGATGGCCGGGAGCGTAATCACCAACAACGTCTGTGAGAGCTTCGACACCTCTCGGGTGTAATAGAGCGTCTTGAAATACTCCTTACCGATCGCGAACAGCTCCAACGCAGCCATGAAATGGTCGATCCGATCTCCGAGGTGATCGGATTCCTCGCCTCCGTACGCCGATTTGAGCTTCCCCGCTCGTTCCATCTCCGCGCCGTACCTGAACTCCATTCCCTTCCAGAGAACGCCGAATTCGGCCCCGCTCATGTCATCAATGCTCCCTAGTGATTCAGCCTTTTCCGCGACAGACGAGACGTAGTCTCGAATCTCTTCGGCATCGTCCGGGTCGATCCCTTCGGTGTCGTCGTCGATGTGTTGTGCACGCTCGCGAATCGTCCGTGACATGACCTTCAGGAATGCCGCCGGTTCAGACGGATTTTCGTCCGGTCCGGAGAGCGCGCTCAGGTCCTTCCGGAAACTCGACGCTCCTTTAACCCGATCCTCTTGGTTGCTGACGGAGCTCATATCGTGCGACAACACGATCGAGTTGATGGATACGACGATCGAAACGAGGAGAATCATACCGCTCAAGAGCGTGTTGAGAACCGTCTGGACCGCCGAGGTGTCCGTTAGCAGATTCTGCATCTCGAACGTCCAGATGTTGCCTAACACGATGAACGAGACGAAGACGAACGTGAGCAGTGCCCCCGTTACGGCCATCCGATTGGCCTCTAATAGCACCCACCGCTTGATACCGAAATCACCCCCCGCCGTCGGAGTCGGGAACCAGTCGCGCCACCGGCGAACCGTACTTCCCTGACTCATGGGTGATCGATCCGCCGAGCCATATCGATCATCGAATGAGCATTCGCCTGCATAGCACCAACACGAGAGAAGAGACGTAAAACGTTGCGGCCAATATACTTGTACCCTCGAGGTCCCCGTTTGAGGTGGCCGCGGGCTTTGCCCTCTCTGCAGCGACCGGTTTGGCGTTCAGTCCGCGATCGAAGTTTCGTTCCGCCGGATCGGGTCTGTGGCGCGGACCTTGCAAAGAGGCGATTCGAGGCGGCTGTGCTTCGATAGGTCGTGATTACTTAATTTGCCCGAGTGCGCAACTCGGCTATGAACTTCGAGGCCCGGAGGGCGAGTCCGACGGGTGGCCAGGCGGCGGATCGAGCCGATAACGAGTGGGTCTTCGAGAGCGATCGACGGCTTCTCGCGTCCGGAGTGAGGTCGAAGCGCCCGAGCAACCCACCGGGAAACCGATGACTGGGGGGCCGCTCGCGGTGCTCCAACAGGCTCCCGAGCCGGACCCCGGTCCGGAAGAACTGGTCGTGTTTTGGCCGCTTCTCGTTCAACTCGGGTGGTTTCTCGTCGGCTTCTTGGCGGTCGTCCTGATCGGATGGCTGCTCGTCCAACCGGTTCTCAGGCGAGCCGTCCGACGACGGAACCGCAACAACGCGACCCTCCAAGCGGCCATCGTCCTGTACTTCCGTCTGGTCGTGGTCCTGGTGGGGACGCTCGTCGGGCTGGCGGTCGCCGGCTACGGGGAGTTCCTCAGCGACTCCGCGCTCGTCATCAGCGCGGTCGCGCTGGCGGTGGGGATCGCCGCACGCGAGGTGATCGGGTCGCTCGTCAGCGGGGTCGCGCTGGTTCTCGATCCGGAGTTCAACGTCGGCGACCACATCGTGTGGAACGACGGGGAGGGGGTCGTGCAGTCGATCGCGCTCCGAATCACTCGCGTCGAGACCGCCGACGGCGAGCTCGTGACCATCCCGAACACGATACTGACCGCACACGAGATCACCCGCCCCTACGGACGAGGAAATCATCGGATCGTGCAGAAACTCGGCGTCGGCTACGGAAACGACCTCGACGACGTGCTCCACCATCTCACCGACGTCGCCGGTGAGACGAAGGGGATTCTCGCGGACCCGTCCCCGACCGCGTACGTCGACGAGCTCGGCGGCGACGGGGTTTCGATCCGGGTCCACTACTGGATCACCGACCCGACCCGACGCGACGTGTTCGCGATCCGGTCGGCGTACGCTCGGGCCGTCAAAGACCGGCTCGAAGCCGAAGGGATCGACGTCAGCCCGCCGGCTGAACGCGAGCTCTCCGGTCAAATTCGCCTTCGCGACCCCTCAGAACGGGACTGATCGACTGGCGCCCCGCGCTACGTCGGGACACCGTCTCGGGTAGCCGGTCCCACGTGGACCCGAGCGCTCAACGCCCATACGGAAACGGGGTCAGACGTGATTAGACAGGCGTTACGGTGTGTGTATTTAAATGGTCTCGACAAGTAATCGGGTATCATGAGCCCACCGCCGGGTAGTAGCGACGGGGATTTTTTCGCAGACACCGTCGACAGGGTAGCCCGTCAGGGGTCCCGTACTCTCGCTGAGAATCTTGCTGAGATGGTGAGTGACGGGGTCTATCAGTTGAGTTCCGATCTGCGCTTCGTCGCAGTCAACGAAGCGTTCGCGGCGATGACGGGGTACTCCCGGAACGAACTGCTCGAAGAGCACCTTTCAGTTCTGTTCAGTGACGAGAGCACCGAGCGTCTGGAAGATGAAATCGCGCAGCAGCGCGAGTTGCTTCCTCCCACCCCGATCGAACTATCGGGGCACGCTGCTCAGGGAGAACCGATCGAGTGTCTCGTCCGCGTGAGCGTGTTGTCTTCGGACACCGGACAGGGATCGCTCGGTGTCGTTCGGTCCGACGACGTGACGTATCCGTCCCCTCACGAGTCGACGCCGCGGGCCGACGATGTCCTGCCGAGTCCTCTCGAAGAGGAGGAAAGCGAACTGCGTCACGTCCTCGACCGCGTCTCGGACGGCTTTTTCGGACTCGACGACGAGTGGCGATTCACCTATCTCAACGACCGTGCAGCCGAAGTTCTCGGATTTTCTCCCGAGAACGCCACCGGAGAGGTACTCTGGGACCTGTTCCCGGAGGCCGTCGGCTCCCCCTTCCGGCGGAACTGTCTGCGAGCGATGCGCGAGCAGGAGTCCGCCTCGTTCGAGGCGTTCTTCCCGCCGCTGAACTCGTGGTTCGAGGTGTCGGTCTCCCCCTCCGTGACCGGACTCTCGGTGTACTTCCGCGACGTCACCGAACGGCGGGAACGTCAGCAAGCGGTCCGCGACCGAGAACGGGAGCTCGAGGCGCACAAAGACTACGTCAACGACGTTCTGAACGCGATCGACGATCTGTTCTACGTCATCGACAGAGCGGGGCGTTTCCGGCGGTGGAACGAGAGTGTCCGTTCCGTCACCGGCTACTCGGACGAGGAACTCGAGGAGATGGGTCCGCTCGGCTTCATCGTCGAGGCAGATCGAGAGCGGGTCGCCGGCAGCATCGGCGAGACGTTCAAGACCGGAAACGGACGCGTCGAGGCGTCTATCAGGACGAAAGGCGGAGAGACTGTTCCGATAGAGTTCGTCGCGTCGGTGATAGAGACGCCCGCTGACGAACGCATGATCGCGGGTATCGGGCGGGACATCAGCGAGCGCAACCAACGCCAACGACGGCTCGAAGAGTCCAACGAACGGCTCGAACAGTTCGCGTACGCCGCGTCTCACGACCTCCAAGAGCCCCTTCGGATGGTCTCCAGCTACCTCCAGCTCATCGAAGAGCGGTACGGGGACGCGCTCGACGACGACGGACAGGAGTTCCTCGACTTCGCCGTCGACGGCGCCGACAGAATGTGCGAAATGATAGACGGCCTGTTGGCGTACTCGCGGATCGAATCGGAGGGCGATTCGTTCGAGCCCGTCGAACTGGAGGCGGTCATCGAAGACGTCCAAGACGCCCTTCAGATGATGTGTGACGAGCACCGGGCCGAGATCACGACGGACTCCCTGCCACACGTCGAGGGAGACCGCGGACAGCTGCGGCAACTGTTCCAAAACCTGTTGGACAACGCGATGGCGAACAGCGGCGACGCCCCGCCGGAGATACACGTCTCCGCCGAACGAGTCGGTGAGCGGTGGCTGGTCTCCGTTCGCGACGAGGGGATCGGGATCGATCCCGCCGACGCCGATCGCATCTTCGAGGTGTTCCAGAGCCTCGACGGTCCGGACGAGAACGGGTCGGGGATCGGACTGGCGCTCTGTAAGCGAATCGTCGAGCGTCACGGGGGCAGTATCTGGGTCGACTCACAGGTGGGAGATGGGGCGACCTTTTCGTTTACCCTCCCGGCCGTCGGTGATGACGGTGAGTGAGCAGCTCCGTCAGCGCACCGCGGTTGATATCCTGCTGATCGAGGATAACCCGGGCGATATCCGTCTCACTCAAGAGGCGTTCGACGAGAGTCCCATCGCCAACACCCTCCACGTCGTGAACGACGGGGTCGACGCCTTGGCGTTCCTGAACAAGCGCGGCGACTACGAGGACGTCCCGCGGCCCGATCTCATCCTCCTCGATCTCAATCTCCCTAGGAAAAACGGGGACGAGTTCCTCGAAGAGCTCCACGAGACGGCGCCTCGACTCGCGCGTATCCCGGTGATCGTGTTGACGAGCTCCCAAGCCGAAGAGGACATCGTCACGTCCTACGAGCTACAGGCCAACGCCTATCTGACGGAGCCGGTGGACCCGTCCGAATTCATCGCTACCATTCAGTCGTTCGAAGAGTTCTGGATCGAGGTCGCTCGTCTCCCGTCACCCCGTGATACCCATGACTAACGACACGCTCGATGTCCTTCTCATCGAGGACAATCCCGGCGATACCCGCCTCGTCGAGGAGATGCTCAAAAGTGCGGGGACGAGGCTCGATCGAATCGATCTCGACGGGTCGACTCCCGCGGAGTCGTCGATCCACCACGAATCGACCCTCAAAGCGGGGGTGGAACGACTGTCCGAACGGGACGTTGACGTGATACTGCTCGACTTGGGACTTCCCGATAGCGCCGGCTTCGACACGCTCGTCAGCGTCGTCGACGTGGCCGAGTTCACGCCCGTCGTCGTGCTTACGGGACAGGACGATCGCGATCTCGGAGTCCAGACGATCCAGCACGGGGCCCGCGACTACCTGGTGAAAGACGAGGTGACGAGCGACCTGCTGGTGCATTCGATCCAGTACGCGATCGAGCAGTCCCGCCAGGAGCGCGAGCGGATTCGGCACCGCGAGCAGCTGGAGGCGTTCAACCGACTGTACGGAATCAGCCAGGACGTTATCCACGCGCTCATAACGAAATCGACGCGCGGGGGCCTCGAACGAGCGGTCTGTGAGAGACTCGTCGAATCCGACGCGTACGACTTCGCGTGGATAGGAGAGGTGAAACACTCGACCGATCGGTTCTCGATCCGCGAATCCGCACCTGCAGACTGCGAATTCGACGCGGCGTCGATTCCGTTCGACGGCGACGCTGACGGGGAGCGGGCCGAAGCCAAAGCCGTTCGCACCCGAGCGGTACAGGTCGTCGGGGACATCGAAACGGCCGCCGATCCCGAACGCCGCCAAGAGCAGATTCGAGCGTGTGGGTATCGAACTGTGGCCGCGATACCCGTCGCCTACGGAAACGTCTTCTACGGCATTTTAGCGGTCTACGACGAGTTGCCGAACGTCTTCACCGAGGCCGACCGAGAGAACCTCTCGCGGCTAGGAGAGATCATCGGTCACGCCATTACCGCCGTCGAACGCAAAGACGCCCTGATGGGTGATACGGTGCTTCAGTTGACGTTCAGTCTGGGAGGCGAGACCGAAGGACTCGTCGCCGCATCGGCGCAGGGGTGGACCCTCGCGATCGAGCACCTCATCCGAACCGATCCCGGTATTCTCGCGTACGGGAGCGTCGAAGGGATCTCGAAGGCGGACTTTCACGAGGTCGTCGATCGCTCGACGCTGGTCGAAGACCTCCGAGTTCTCTCGCCCGAAGGCGACACGTTCAAAATCGAACTCACCACGAACTGGGGGGAGAAGCTGGTGCCGGAACTCGCGAAACACGGCGCCATCGTCACCGAGATCACCGTCGCAGACGGCGAGTTTCAGTTCGTCGTCGACGTTCCCCCGGGACGAAATAAACACCAGTTGGTCGAAATCGTCCAAGACCACTACCCGGACGCGACGCTTCGTGCCCAGTGGACGGTCGCCCGTGACGAACCGTCGATCGCCGACTTCCATTTGGCGTTCGAAAACCAACTCACCAAAAAACAACGCGCCGTGCTCAAGACGGCGTTCCACGCCGGCTACTTCGACTGGCCGCGACAGAGCACCGGCGAAGAGGTGGCCGAGCTCCTCGGTGTCACGCAGGCGACGTTCAGCGAGCACTTCCGGGGAGCCGAGCGTACGCTGTTCGAAGCGGTGTTTGAGGGCATCGAGAGCGACGACGCGACGCCGGACTCGCCGTGGGAGCGGTCCGACCCGGACACGAACCACCAGTGATCGCTCGCACCCGTTGCGCTCGGGCGGGGCGAGCGGTCCGATCGACCACGTCGACGTTTTCGATCCGGGTCTCGAATGGGATCTAAATGTTACTTTTCATATCAATATTAAGTCAGTATTACGGGACACATAACCGAAGATATCCCGCCAGACCGCGAATGGTATTTAAACCATAACAAAAATACGAGTGTAATGGAAACGGTTCCTCACTTTAGCCTCTCCCACCTCGGTATGTCCGATCCTAATCGGGACTTGTCCGCGCCCGAGCGAGTGGTGACGATGTGACCTCGGTAACGGATCGAGGCCGCTCGATGGCTCGAACGGGCGGGCGTCGGCGTCAAACAGTCGCAGCTGGTCGACGACGTAACGGGTGCCATGAGAAGCCGAGTGCGAGACCGTGCCTTCGCATGGCCCGGGCGTTGCGGATAATTCATACTTAGAAACACAGGAGACTACCTAACAATCCGATGGAGGCGCAATCGGAAGACAATGCTCCGAACGCCCTCGATCGATTTGGACGGGAGAATCCGGAGACCCAACGGTCCGACCGCGATCGGGGAAGCCTAAGCATGGCGGGGACGGTAATCGTTCACAACCCGGAGAGCGGAAGCGGCTCTCACACCGAGACGGTCCGGACTCGGGCGGATCTGTGTGGGTACGCGCTCGAACAGTCCGAGCAAGCCGGCGACGTGGTCGCGCTGACACGGGAGGCCGCCGAGGCCGGATACTCGACGATCGTGGCCGCCGGCGGCGACGGGACGGTCAACGAAGTCGTTCAGGGGATCGACCGAGCCGACGCGTTCGACGACGTCACGCTCGGCATTCTTCCGCTCGGGACGGGAAACAACTTCGCGAAACAGATCGGGATTACCGATATCGAGACGGCGTTTAGCGCCTTGGAGGACGGTGCCCGGCGGACCATCGATATCGGGATGGCGACCGATCGACCCTTCGTGAACTCCTGTGTCGCGGGGTTGACCGCCGAGTCGGTTAGTGGGACCTCCGGGGAGTCGAAGTCCCGCATCGGTGGGCTGGCGTACGTGCTCACGACACTTCGGACCGTGACGGAGTTCGATCCGCTGCACCTCACTGTTGACAGCGGGATGGGAGCGGGCGAACCCCCGACCTGGAGCGGCGAAGCGCTCTGTGTGATGGTCGGGAACGGCCGTCAGTTCGCGGCGGACGGGACCACACAGGCAAACATGGAAGACGGGCTCTTCGAGGTCGCGATCGTCAAGGACGTGCCCGCGATTGATCTGATGAGTGACGCGGTACTCGAGCGCCTGTTCGGACAGGATTCGGCGCACATTGACCGGTTCCAGGCCGCATCGGTGGATATCAGGGGCCACTCAGCAGACCCCGTCAGATTCACTGTGGACGGGGATATCATCCAGCATCACGAACTCGATCTCAGCGTCCGATCGAACGTCCTGCAGCTCGTCGTCGGGGAGGAGTACGATCCCGTCCCGATGGACGCGTGAGGCCGCCCAGTCGGTCTGCGGCTCACAGGTCGACGAACTCACGAGAACGAGGGTCGGGCACGTGTATCGATACTCGCGATCGCAGTACAGCAGCCGAACCTCCCCGCCGAACCCGGACTCCTCACTCGTAGGCCTCGCCGGACCGTTTCTCGAAGCTCACCCACGTCCCCAGCGTCAGTCCGTACACGACGTGTCCCACGTGGAATATCACCGCCTCGTCCGGCTCAAGCTCCTCGTCGAGGAGACGCTGAAAGACGAATCGGGTCCCGAAGACGGACAGGGCGAGACTGTACACGAGGGAGAGTGCGATCACGCTCAGGCCGTTCTCGCCTTCGGTATCGCAGCCCAGCGCGTCGATCACGACGCCGAACAGACCGCCCGCGACGCCCCCGTACAGGAAGTGCAGGACGAGGCCGATGCCGAGATGCGTTTCCGGAGTCTCGCCGCCGCCGACGTATTTCGCCCAGAAGTCGGCGGTAGGCGGCAACGCGCGGAAGACCGGGAATCGGTAGAGGGTCATCAGCGCCGTGGCGATCAGGCCCCCGACGACGCCTCGAACGAGCCGCCGAAGGGGATGTACTCCGGAACTGGAGGCGATGTCGGATTCCGCGTCGGGTCCCTGGGGACTCGCGTCTGGAGAGTGAGTAGTCACAGGAGTACGTGTCTCACACGTCGGAATAGCCGTGCTCCCAATAAGCGTTAATTCCGAAGGAGCCTGCCGTACTGGACGCTACGAGGGCCTTGGTGTCGGGTCGCCGTCGAGCCGGTTATTCGGTGTCGGAGAGTTTCTCGCGTTTCGCATTTTTCGCGATGCCCGCGAGTGCCGGGAACTTCCCGGCTAACCACGGCGTGAGATAAACCATCGCACCGATTACGACGGCAGTGACGAGCACGGCGCCGACCGGACCGACTCGCTTGCTCGCCAGCTTCCAGACCGTCCACGCGGTCCCGAGGAGTTGTAACGAGGCCATCGGATTATACCCCGGGAACCCCGAACGCACCGATTCCGAGGTCAAGCAGCCCGTTCAACACGTAGAGGATGGCAAGCGCTGAGAGCCAAGCGACCACGCCGATGAGGCCCGCCTGGAGCCAGCCGCCCGGGTACCGCCAGTTGATGACGGCGACGTACACGATCAGGGCGATGATGAGCCCGAAAATCGGTATCCAAGCCGTCAGCGCCCACGCGATGGCACCGATAAACGCGGTGATGACGGCGTGGCTATAGTCGTCAGTGTCCGCGATCACGCGGGCACTGATGTAGATCGCGAGTCCTCCGATTAAGAGCGCGACGATGAATGCAACTAACGAACCGACGATTCCTAGTGTTGTCACGCTTGGTCATCGCCGACCTACCAGCAAAAGACCAGAGCCAATATGTATTGGGTCGCCAGCGAGAATCGCCCGCCCTCGCGCATCGCGGCGGCCGGTCCTACGGCCGGTCACGGAAGAGCGCGAGGTGGCGGAGCGCCATGCGATTCTCGATCCCGCCCGCGAGGGCGCCCGACAGCACGCCCAGCGTGCTGATGAAGCCGCCGACACGGACGAGGTCGGGAAGCCCGACGCTGGGGTCCTCGAGGCTCGGCCAGTTCGTCATCAGGTTCGGCGGGAAGACGGCGAGTTCGATCAGGAGCATGATCGACCCGACGAGGACGAAGAGCCCGGTCATCGCCACGACAAGGATGAAAAACACCGTCACGTTCACCAGCGCCATGTGCTCGGTGATCACCTGGCTGCGCTCTCGCGGGAAGGACAGCCGCTGGACGTACAGGAGGTGGACGGCGGCGGCGACGATGCTCCCGACCGCGAACAGCGCCGTGACGCGGTTAGTCAGGTTCAGTCCGACATCCCACGCCTCGGCGCTGAACACCAAGATTAGCGTCGGCGTCACCGCGGCCGTCGAGAGGCGCGGAAGCGAGAACGGAAGCAGCGGCGCGCGGCTCTGCAGGAGCGTCGAGGCGACGGTCCACGGGTTCCGAACGAGGCTCAGGGCGTGAAACGCCAGCCGTCGGAGCCGTCCACGCGAGACGTTTTTCTCGGGGATTCGGGTGGCGATCTTCCCGAGGTGTTCGGTGACATCCACATCGAAGGGTGGGACGTTCCGCCGAGCGGGGTCGAACGAAAACGGCGCCATCACGCCGCCGTCACCGTGGTCCGCACCGAACACGTGCCCGAAGAGATGCACGAGGAGGGCAGCGGCGTTCCAGCGGACGGCCGCCGAATCGAGTGCCCGGACAGCCTCTAGACCGGGTCTCCGACGGAGCCGGCGCGTCGAAACGACGACCACGCGGGCGAGCGGGGACGCGAGCCCCTCGACGGACCGCTCCTCGCGCGTGGTCAGGGGCACGTCGGTCACGACGACCACGAGGTCGTACGGGCGCTTCACCATGTGAAGCGCGGCTTCGTCGAGGAACTCGGACGGCCGCCGCGGAGCGGCGTCGGCGAGCGGGTCCGGTTCGGCGCAGTGGACTCGCCAACTTGCGTCCGTGGCCGTCGCCAGCTCGTTGACGCCGTCGCGGGTCATCCGCTCGGCGAACGACTGCAGCGGCTCGACGTCCGCGCCCGGCGAATGCGCGATGAGGACCCCGACCTCGATCTGCGGCGCGGCCTCGCCGCCGCGTCGACCGTCCACTGTCTGCGGGTCGGACTGGACGGATTCGTCGTCAGTCATTGCTTAGTAGCTCGTGTCAGAGGTACGCGTCGTCCCACTCGTCGGCCAGATGAACGTTCCCACAGTTCCCGCATTCGAGCCTGTCGAGTCCGTCGGTGGAGACGTTCGTACCGCCGCACTGCGAACAGAAGTACCCGTACGCGTCCTCCTCGTCGTCCGCCGTGTACACGGTGAAGAACGGGGCCTCGCTGCCGGGAACGGTCTCGTCGCGATCGACGGGCCGGTCCGTCCCGTCGGCGGTGACGGACTCCGGGACCGCGACGGTCGGCTCGCTCGCCGACTCCGTCGATTGGCCTTCCGCGAACACGGTGACGTCGAACTCCTCCCCGCCGACCAGCATCTGTTCGTGACCGCTCTGTTTGAGGCCGAACCCTTCGAGGAACTCGCCCCCCTCGACGGCGTCGTCGAGGATGTACGCCGCGATCGGCTTTTCGGAAAACTGTTCGCGAACGCGGTCGAGCAGCGCCGTGGCGATACCCTCACCCCGCGCCGCCGGATCCACGTGGAGCCACCGAATCGTCGCCGCTGTTCCGAGTTCGACGGTGATGAACCCGCGGACGACTTCGTCGCCGTCGACCGTCTCTTCGACAACGAGCACAGTCATCTCCGCGTCGTCGAGCAGGTCGGTTATCGCCGCGTCGTCGAACTCCTCTTCGAGTATCGTCTCGATCTGTTCTGGACTGAGCGAATACGACGACTGCAGCGAGTCGCGCGTGATTGCTCTGATCTGTTCCCGGTCGTCCGACTCAGCAGCGCGAATATTCATGTGAGTTGATAACGTTTAGCTCGAATATAGTTGTTGTGACTGTGCATCAGCGCGCCGAGGTCCCACACTGAAAAGATGGTTCAGCAGGAGACGACTGGTGAAGGCCTGTGGGTACCGCTACCTACTCAGGTGAATCTCGTCGTCTGTGACAGTCTCGATGCTCGAGGTATTGAGCACGTAGTCCTCCTCGTCATCGTCGCCCCAGCCCAGTTTGGATCGGATCGTGTCGGCCAGCCCCGGGTCGGGATCGACGTGTGCCTTGCCGTGTTCCACGTTGGTGACGCGACCGATCTTGTCTCCGTCGGAGTTCACGACGTCCTTGCCTTCGTCGTCCGCAGTCAGCGTCTTGTCGTTTTGCATTGCGATCCAACCGATGACGCTTTCGACGCTAAGAGTTCTGCTTGCCTGTGACGGGTGTATATACGTGACTGGTCCGCCGCCCGAATCTGGCCCCGTTTCCGTCCGCTCTCGAACGCCCGGACAGCGCGATGGGAGCGAACGCCGATCGGAATTCCGAGGACGGACGCCGCGATGCGGTCTAGAACGACTGCGCTTCGGCCGAGTCCTCGTCGTCGTCGTCCTCGACGTTGCCGCCGCGGTCGGTGTAGTTCTCTCGGCCGACCGCTTCGTCCCCGACCATGTTGAGGATGGCTTGCTGGACGCCCTCCATGTCCTCGTACTCCCGTTCGGTGTCCGCGGAGAGCACCTCACGCACCGTGACTTCGCCGTCGACGAGTTCGAGTTCGCGATCCCCGTACCGGTCGAGGAGCGTCTCGTGCGACAGCGGGTACGACTCCGCTTCAAGATCCCCGGCTAGCTCGCCGAATTCGATACCGTGCTCTCGGGTGTTGTCAGGCTCGTCTGCCATACCGCACCTTCGACGAATGACCAGAGAAAGGCTTCTGCACGCACACGCAAGGTGATGTTACCGATCGGCCGGCAGCGATGCTCCGGATCGAGGGGAGTCCAAACATATTGGGCTCACGTTGATTACCCGAACGAACCACAATTGGCGTATGGGCGCCCAGAACAGAGTCCAGAGCGTGTCGATCGAACCGGGAGAGCTAGTGTACGACAGCGACAATCAGGTGGTCGGACGGGTGAGCGGCCTCATCGACGACGGGTTCGAAGTCGAGGCGGTGGAGTCTGACGAGAGCGAGGTCGAGGAGGTGCCGGGGAAGGAGTTCGGCGAGGGATACCTGATGTGGCGGTGCGGCGAGTGCGGGGAGATGGACGAACTGGAGGACGGGCTCCCGGAATCGTGTCCGAACTGTAGTGCTCCAAAGGAAGCGATCACCGCGGTCGAAGAGGACTGATCGCGACCCGGCCGCGTGCGACTCGGGTCGCGAACGTCCCGGGAACCTCATCCGAATCGCGGGAGGACCGCTCTCTCCGAGCGGTCGAGGAGCCGCCGCTGTCGGCGTCGATGTGACGGAGCAGCACGGGTGTTTATCCGTATTCTCGTCGTGTGACCGATATGGTCTCCGAACCCGAGACGGTGAGATCCGTACGCGATTCTGACACGGTACGGAAGCGAGCGGTGGACTGGGTGCTGCTCGACGGGGACCGGAGAGCCGTCGCGGGCTGTTTCGCCGCGCTCTGTGCGGGCGTCATGTGGACGCTTATCGCCGCCGGCGTACTGGCGGTGGGCCCAAGCAGTTCCGTGGCGAGCCTTTTCGGAAGCGGGCTCACCTCGGGAGTGATCACGCTCCTCACGATCGCTCTCTCGATCAATCAGCTCGTCCTCTCGCGCGTGTTCGGGTCCGTCAACGTCTTGGTAGACCGGCTCAACGGGTCACGAGAACTGCGGCAGACCGTCGAATCGATCGCCGGAGTCCCGTCGAGTCCAAACGACCCCGCGGACTTTCTCTCGTTGATCGCCACGACGCTCACTGACCGTGCCGATGGAGTGATAGCCGCCGGCGACGGTGCCGACTGGGATCCGCCGGAAGCGTTCACGAGCGCGTTGCGCGACATCGCCGCGTACGGGGACAACCTCGACGAAAATCTCGAATCTAACACGGATTTGAACTCCATTCTCGGCGTTATTTTGGGGACCGAATACGCGCAGAACATGACTGCAACCAGACACATCCGGAACGAGTACGCCGCGTCGATCCCCGAGGAGATATCGGAGGAGCTCAAAGCCATCGAGGAGCTCCTCGAGTCTATCGCCGTCGTTCGGCAGTTCTACAAGACGATCGCCATTCAGGAGGATCTCGCGACGCTCTCGCGACTGCTGGTCTACTCGGGGGTGACGGCCTTGGCGGCAGCGGTCACCGTGACGCTCGTCTATCGGACGAACTCCGTCACAATCCCGGTAGAGGCCCTTCCCGTCGTCGTGAGTGTCGCTATCGGGCTCATCGTCGCCCCGCTGGCGCTGTTCGTCGCGTACATTCTCCGGGCGGCGACCGTCGCTCGACAAACGGTCTCCGTCGGGCCGTTCATCCCGCCTCAAAATCGGGGCTAAACGGGATCGTTCGACGGCGACTTCAGAAGAATCGGCTCAACACCGGTTCTGAGGCCCACACACCGAAATTCGCCGTTCGTGGTCACGGTAGCTTCTGGGTCCAGAACGGGTCTCTCGCGGCTCCATTCTAAAGACTTAGGCGGAGCTTTCACCCGCCTCTCTCCGATATCTGCTATTGAGACAAAGTATGTCCGATATTACGGGGGAAGCCCGGATCCGAGTCGGGGGAACTGGTGATTGTCCACGGGCCGTGAGGGCGGGGTCGGTACCCGTCGACGTGCTCGGCCCCATGGCAGACGAGTACGGTCACCGCGTGCTCGCGGCGATCTCCGGAGCGTCGGCTGCGACGGATCTCTCGACGCTCGTCGAAGACGACCCCGAGAGCCAGACCACCGAGGCGATCCAAGCAATAGTGACCTAACCATGTATACACTCAGCGTCGGCATCGAACTGGAACTGTGGGTCGTCGACGAAACGGGACGACTGTGTGACGGAACGGAGATCACCCAAGCACATCAGCGGATAGAACCCGAATTCATCGACCCGCTCATCGAAGTAAAGACGGAGCCACACACCAGCGAACGCTCCCTGCGGCGTGAGCTTCAGTCGATCCTTCAAACGGCGATTCTGGCGGCAGAGGGGGCGAGTAAACGCCTCGTCCCGCTCGGGACGCCTTTGACCACTTCGGACGCCGCTCCGAACTGCGAGCGCGGTCGAGTGTTCGAAACCATCTACGGCAGCGGTGTCGAAAGCGCCAAGAACTGTGCCGGAGCGCACATCCACTTCGGGCAGGACGAGATCGTCGACCAACTCAACCTCCTGACCGCGCTCGATCCGGCGCTCGCGTTGGTGAGTTCCTCGTCCTATTACGCCGGGACCCACGGTGCAAACTCGTCTCGCGCGCTCGCGTATCGAACGGATTGCGGGGACGACTTCCGCTGTTACATGGATCTCTGTGAATACGAGGACAGCCTCGCGGAATGGCGGGACCGCGTCGACGAAAAGTACAGGCTATTCAAACGGTTGGCCGCCGACAAGGGAGTGTCTCCCGATACGGTCGAGGAGCTGTTCGCGCCCGAAGACACGGTGCTGAACCCAGTCCGCCTCCGGGAGTGTCAGCCGACGGTCGAGTGGCGGGCACCGGACGCCACGCTCCCCAGCCAGATCCTCCAACTCGCGACCGACGTCGAGGACCTCGTCTCGCGCACGCAAACGGCTTCCGTCGAGGTCGGGGAACCAGCGGCCGGAGAAGATTGCATCCAGATTCCGGAGTTTGAGACGCTTCAAGACCTGAGCTGGAAAGCGATCGAATCCGGGCTCGAATCCGCGGACGTCGAGTCGTACCTTCAGGACTTGGGGTTCGACACCTCGACGTACGACCCGCTTTCGTCGAGACTTCACGGGCCGTACCAGCTCAGTAACTCGGAGGCACGAACGCGACGGTTACAACAGGCCGGTCGGTTGCAGGCGGACGTCCAGAATCTGACTCCCGAAGAATCGCAGTATACGATGTTTCCGGCCTAAGTAGCAGTAGCTACGGCGACGACAGCCGCCCGCTCCCCGGTACCCACAGAACATTCCTTTCTCGCTTCTTCCCGCTTTCTCATCTGAGTCGAGGACCGGAATCCACCCCGGAATCAGGGCGACGCGAACCCTCGCGAACACAACTTCATGGTCCCGTTTTTCGCATTAAGCATAGCCACACTGCCAACGCGGTGTGATGGCAGACGTCCGTCGAACAGCATCACTTTGCGCGACCAGCTGGATTAAGTAAAGCGATACCGAAAATAAGGCCGCCGTATTTCCCCACGCGTAACGGGTCGTGGAAACCGTGTTTTGCCCCGTTAACGATCCACAAGCTGAATGAACGCATACGCTGCTTATACTAAAGCCCTCACGGGGACAGTGGGCGCACATGGAGACCGTCGTAGTTGCCACTATCCCGATCGACCAGTTCGTTCTCGAAGAAGCGATCGAGCGGGTCCCGGATGTCGAGTTCGAGTTCCTTCAGTCTGCCATCCACAGTTCGAAGAGTACGATACCCTTCCTCTGGACCTCGACGAGCCAGCCGGACGAACTCGACGCAGCTCTACAGAGAGATCCGTCCATAGACCGCGTCCGCCGCCTGTCCATGGACGACGATCGTGGCCTGTACGAAGTCGACTGGACGGCGTCCGCGGCGCGTCTCATCGACGAGTTCGCAGAGACCGGCTCGGTGCTCGACGTCCGAGGGACACCCGACCACTGGGAGTTCCAAATCCTGTTCCCCGACCGCGCGACGGCGTCGGAGACCTTCCAAGCCTGGCGTGACGACGGAATCGACCCATCGCTCTCTCGTATCGGCAATTTCTCCTGTCCAGAGGACAAAAAGGGAGGTCTATCGGCGACACAACACAGCACCATCACCCAAGCGTTCGAGGCGGATTACTACAAGGTCCCACGAGGCACGACGCTAGAGGAACTGTCCTCGGGCTTCGACGTGTCTCACCAAGCCGTCTCTGAACGCCTCAGGCGAGGTCACTCCCACCTCGTTGAGCAGTTGCTCTCGGAATCGACGACCGGAGCGGAAACTCGCCTGTGAGCATTGCTCTCCTCCGTCACCGGGGACAGAGATGAACCCGGGATCGGTCTCTTGCGGCTCCGGCCCGAAACCTCTAGCGAAGCGCTCACATAACGGATTCTGTCGCTACGTCACGAGTAAGAGATGAGGGATATGCGCTCACAAAACACTCACACAGCCGAACATTCGACCGAGGTCGTGCGGGGAATCATCCACGTCATTCGAACGAAGAACGTCCCGTTCATGGCAGGGAGCATCGCGTATTCGGCGTTCGTCTCGCTGCTTCCGCTTGTCCTGCTGTTGACGATCGCGGCGTCTATTCTCGGAGGCGAGGCGCTGGTCACTCGCGTCCAGGCCGTCACGGAGAACTACCTCACACCGAGCGGGCAGTCGCTGTTGATCGACAGTATCAGCCAAGCCGGGAGTCAAACGGGGCTTTCGATTCTGGGGTCCGTCGTACTGCTCTGGGGAATACTGCGAGTCTTCCGCGCGCTCGACACGGCCTTTTCGGCGATCTACGACACCCAGTGGAAGAACGATTTCGTCAATCAACTCAAAGACGGGATCGTGGTACTGGCGTCTCTGGGAGTCGCGTTGTTCGTCGTGGTCGGCGCGGGACTGGCCCTCCGTCTCGTCCCGGACCTCCCGTTCCCGACCCTGGCGAGAGGGGCGTTGCTGGTCTTCGGTCTCACGGTCGTGTTCCTTCCCATCTACTACGTGTTCCCCGACGCGGAGCTGTCTGTCAAGATGATTCTCCCGGGAACGGTGGTTGCGGCCGTCGGGTGGGCGCTGCTCAACGCCGGATTCGGCGTCTACGTCGCGTACTCGTCGACCCAGGATCTGTACGGCGTCATCGGCGGTGTGATACTCCTGATCACGTTCCTCTACTTCGGAGCGCTGGTGATCCTGATCGGAGCCGTTACGAACGTCGTGCTCATGGGAAGCCGCTCTTCCGCCTCGGACGATCCGGTGAGTACGAAGTAACCGTTAGCTCCGTCAACGGAGCTTCAGCGGTGTGACTCGATTTTGATGATCGGGTTCCCGCTCGTATCGGCGGTGATGGTGGCCGTCGTGGTATCTGCCTCAAACTGGAGCGTCATCTTGAGATTTCGTTCCTGAAAGAGGCCGTCAAGTGCGTCTGTATTAATATCGTCACTGATGAGCCACTTTTGATCGATCGCACCCTCGTCATGAGCCTTTGCGATCGCCGTTACGACTGCCGTACTCAGCTGTTCGCCTTCGTCTGGTTCGTAGTAAAACTCTTGCGTATCTCCCATTCGGCTAGCTTGTATTTCAACGCAAATATACATTGCTACTACATAGCATAATGTTGGCCGTATCGACTGCAGCTAGGTCAACGGGTATCGCTTACTGAGGATTTCACAGCGCATGATAGTTCGGACCGCGGACGGCAATTCCTGTCGACGTCACCGCGCGAATCGTGTCGATTCTCACTGCTGTTGGTAGCCGCGTCGGAGTCGAATTCGCCTGCCCCTAGCCGTATCTCGCCCAATCGGAGGCTTGCCCTCACTCAGACAGGGACGTATCGCCGACATGCAGGTACAGCCCGACGTTGACGAGGACGCCGGCGGCGAGGAGGCCCCAGTTGACCACGGGATCGTTGTACCAGACGAGGTCGATACCGAGCGAGCTCGGGTAAATCGGCCAGAACGGCTCGATGGAATCGGCGATATCCGGTGCCGAGAGTATATCTGCGAAGAGGTGAGCGAGTCCAGAGATCCAGACCGTCAGGAAGCCGAACCGGACACTGTGGCTCACCACCTCGGGGGACAGCCAGTCCGTCTCACCGTCGATCCACTCGAGGAACTTCCCGACAAGCGGGCCGATGACCGCGGCGAAGAGCGTCACCGCGAGGACGGTGTGGAACACCCCGTGGTGTTTGACGGTTGGAATGAGCCTCGGGAGCACCAAGTCGACGTCCGGCAGCATTCCGAAGGGAGTTCCGACTAAGACGAACGCCACCGCCGTTCTCCGGTAGTCGACGAGGAACCACACCGGGGCGAGCCAGAGCAGTGCCATACCCAAGTGGCCGCTCACGTCTACCATGCGAGAGATACCCCAAATGTAGTGGATTCCGGTCGGATACGACGAGTCACCGTTCCGCCTCCTCCCCGGAGCGGCGAACGTCCTGCTCGATCTGGTCGGCGCTCCCGAGGACCCAGACGGTGACCTCGCCACCGGTGGTGACATCTCGCTCGGTCACCGTCTCCAGTACGCTTCGTACCGCGGCGGCGGGATCGTTTGTCATCTCGTCCGCGTCGAGTGCCTCCAGCAATCCGAGGGCGACCTTCCTCCCGGAACCGAGAGCGATTTTACCGCCCTCGAGTACGCGCCCGTCGGAGGCGACCTCTCTGAGGCTCGCCGCCCCGTCGGCGTCGCGTGCGCCTATCACGGCGTCGACGCCCGCTTCCTGCGTCTCCCGGGCTGCGATGCGAGCGACGGCGTCGATGTCGGGGGCGTCACCGCTTCGCAGCCCGCGATCTCGGAGATCGACCTCGAACTGTCGGCGGAACTGCTGGATCGCCCCCGATTCACCCACGACGCCAACGCCGACGCCGTCGAGGCCGAACACGCGCCGGAACTGATCCGACGACACCGCTTCGCCGTCGACGACCCGTGTGTCTCCGGCGATGGCTACCCCTGTCGGCGTTTCGATCGCTACGACAGTGCTCATCGTTCATTGATGACTGCCGTTGGCCGGTTAACACCGTGGCCTGCGTGTGCAGGGTGAGGTGGAGACCGGGTCCGGATACTTGTTCGAGAGTGATCGATGGAAATGGGGGAGACGAGAGGTCAGTCGCGTTCGGCCGTTCACTGAACCTTGTTATACATCTCGTCGATCATCTCTTTGAGATCGGGAGTGCCACCGCCGGGCTGACGGGGCGTGTAGCTGAACTCCCCTTTGCCGTCGGGCGCTTCACCCTGCGTCCACGGCTGTTCCGGATCGTCCCGCTCCTCACGAGCGGTGGACATGAACGAGTAGTTATACTCCTGATTCTCCTGTTCCTGATCGAAGCTCGCCGGGACGGGACGATGGTCTCCGAGGCCCTCTAAGGCGGCGTGCCACTGGTTCTGATGCATCGTGTCTCGGGCGATGAGGTACTCCAGCATCTCTTTCATGCCCGGATCGTCGGTGAACTCGTAGAGCCGGGTCGCGAGCACGCGTCCCGTGGACTCGGCCATGACGTTCGCGTACATGTCGGCGGCCAGATTTCCGGAAGCAACCACGTAGTTCCCGGTGAACGGGACGCCGTTGCTGTCGACGGGCATCGCGTGTAACCCCGCTGAGAGGGCCTGTCGGGGTTGGCCAGAACGCATCATCTCGTCGATGATCGCGTCCTCGCGGGCGGACTCGCGAGCCTCCTCAGACGCTCCCTCGAGATTCTTCGTGACCGCAGTCGCAAGCATCTCGATGTGCCCGAGCTCCTCCGTCGCGGTCTCCATCAGGAACTGTCTGATCTCCTGTTTCTCGGCCGGAACCGCGAAGGCCTGAAACATGTATTGTAAGGCGACACGCATCTCACCCTCAGCACCACCGATGGCCTGCTGGAGCATCTTTGCGAAACGGGGGGTCGGGATTCTCGACTTCGACCTCGAACTGGAGCTGATTGTCGTGGTAGAACACGGCATGGAGGTGAACGTCAGGATCCGGCAATAGCGTCCTGCTTGCGAATGCCGGGGCCTTTTGATATCCCTCGTGTCTCACCCGTCAGACGGGGCGTCTCGCCGTTCATGGCCGGACGGATGTTCCTGATGGAACACGAGCCCGGTAGTCCGATCAGGAGCCCGGTGGTACCTCGGTCGTTAGAACCGGCGGAGACGGATCTCGTCGTCGGTGACTTCGCTCACTTCGCTGTCCTGAAGCGGATAGGTGTCGTCGTCGACGTCTTCCCAGCCCAACGACGCCTTGATCCGATCGAACATGTCCGGGTCGGGATCGACGCGCGGCGTTCCGTGTCGAACCGCCGTGACCGTACCGACGCGGTCGCCGTCCGCGGTCATAACGTACTTTCCGACGTCGCTGTCTGTGTATACCGTTTCTGCCATACTGTTACCACGTGAGGTACACGCATAAGGGCACAGCCTACTTACGGAAGCCCGTGCGTCAATCGGCCACTCCGCGATACCGTTCGTTCTCGTCAGTCGAGCTCGGCGCGACCCGATGTTCGCCAATACATCAATAAAGAAAACAGTATTTGAAAGGGGTAAGTACGGCGTCGATCCTCGCCCGCTTCGATCGTTTCTTGAGGAGGAGGAGGCGTCCGCGTTACTGATTCAGTTGAAGACGTCGACGGCCGGCCCGACTGCGCTTCCGACTGCGTTCGGGCCACGGATCGGTCCCGTCGGAATGTAGCTGTCTTCCGATCAGCCACCGGTTTCGGTATCTCTCACCTTCGTTTCCCCATAGTGCCGGAGAAGGGTTTCGACCGTCTCTTTCACCCCAAATCTCGTCGCTTGATCTCGGAGCTGATTCCCGTTACCATCGAGATACACGGGAGGGACACCGGCGTAGTATCTCTCGATCTACGGGAGAAATGCCACGTCGACGAGGCGGCGTTTCTCGTCGAGGCTGACGGGGCTCTCACAGCTCTGCACTCACGGACCTCGATCCGAATTTGAGTCGTTCGACACGGGTATCAGACTGACTATAAAACCTATAAAGAACGATAAGATGGTAGAAATATATACTTTTAAATGTATCAGATTCCGTCAATTCAAAATGTCTCTCCCGGTCGAGCCAACGGCTTTCGGACTGGCGGAACGATCGTAGTATCGATCGAAAACAGGCGGAGTTCGACACGATCGAGATTCCGAGCGTCGCACTCAGGCGTACGGGTCCTCGGCTTCCAGATCGCGCTCGGCGCGGTACTGGTCGACGAACTCGCTCACGTCGAACTCGACCATCTCCTCTTCGAACGCCGAGAGCGCCTCGTCGTCGTCGGCGTGGCTCACGGCGTGTTCCATCAGTTCGACGACGAGTTCGACGACGATCTCGTGGAGCCGGCGGGAGTCGAAGTCGGTCACCCACGCCATCGCGTACCCCACGTCGGCGTTCTCGCTGGCGTCGGACGCGACGACGGCCTCCGGGAACTCCTCTAAGACCACGCCGAGCAGGTGGGGCGTGTCGAACTCCGGCATCTCCTCGCTCGTCGTCTCGATCGCCTCGCGGAGCACCTCGACCAAGAAGTCGGGAATGAACCGCTCCGGGGGATGCACGTCCATCACGACCGCGTGCGTCTCGCCGCAGTCGCACTCGAACTCGCGCATCCCCAGGTCCAGTTCGCCGGACGCGATCGTCTGTCCGCACGGCAGCTCCAGCGTGTTCTCGTCACCGCCGGGGACGCGCGGCTGGGACATACCCGACGTTGGGCGCTGTCGTGGTTAAAAGGCGCGGAACGGGACGGAAGCCGGGGCGCCGTAGCCGCGGCGACGCCGCGAACGCGGCTCCGCCGCCTACTGGAAGCCGATCCGGCCGCCGGTGTCGCGGATCGCCTCCCCGCTACCGCCCTTGAACTGCTCTTCGACCTCCTCGTAGTACGCGAGGATGTCGTCGTTGATCGTGGGGCGCACCGACTCCAGCGCGCGCCGGAAGTGCTTCATCTCGACCTCCTCGGCGTCGTCGTCGTCCCGCAGCGCCTCGATGGCGGCCTCGCGGGCGATCCCCTCAAGGTCGGAGCCGACGTAGCCGTCCGTGATCTCGGCGATCTCGCGCAGGGTCACGTCTGGCGCAAGCGGCGTGTCCTGCGTGTGGATGTCGAGGATCTGCTCGCGGCCTTCTTGGTCGGGCTGGCCGATCATCACGAGCCGATCGAACCGTCCGGAGCGCAGCAGTGCGGGGTCGATCATGTCGGGGCGGTTGGTGGCGCCGATCACCATCACGTCGCCCATGTCCTCTAACCCGTCGAGCTCGGTCAGCAGCTGGTTGACGACGCGCTCGGAGACGTTGTTCCCCATCTCCTGCCCGCGCGAGGGCGCGAGGCTGTCGAGCTCGTCGAAGAAGATGATCGTCGGGCTCACCTGCCGGGCCTTCCGGAAGGTCTGCCGGATCGCCTTCTCCGACTCGCCGACCCACTTCGAGAGCAGCTGCGGCCCCCGGACCGAGATGAAGTTCGCGTTCGTCTCGTTGGCGACTGCCTTCGCCATCAGCGTCTTCCCGGTGCCCGGCGGGCCGTACAGCAGCACGCCCTTCGGGGCGTTGACGCCCATTCGGTCGAACTTCTCCGGCGAGGTGAGCGGCCACTCCACCGACTCTTGGACCTGCTGTTGAGCGTCGCTGAGTCCGCCGACGTCGTCCCACGAGATCTTCGGCAGCTCGACGAGCACCTCGCGCATCGCGGAGGGTTCCACCTCGTTCAACGCGCCCGAGAAGTCGTCGCGCTTGACGATCATCCGGTCGATGAGGCTCGGCGGCACCTCCTCCTCGTCTAAGTCGATCTCGGGGAGGTAGCGACGCAGCGCCTTCATCGCGGCCTCCTTCGTAAGGCTCTCGATGTCGGCGCCGACGAAGCCGTGCGTCTCGTCCGCGAGGTGGTCTAAGCTCACGTCGTCCGAGAGCGGCATCCCGCGGGTGTGGATCTGGAGGATCTCCTTGCGGCCAACCTCGTCGGGGACGCCGATCTCGATCTCGCGGTCGAAGCGTCCGGGGCGGCGGAGCGCGGGGTCGACGCTGTCGACGCGGTTGGTCGCGCCGATGACGATCACCTGTCCGCGCGTCTCCAGTCCGTCCATCATCGTCAGCAGCTGGGCGACGACGCGGCGCTCGACCTCGCCGGTCACGTCCTCGCGCTTGGGCGCGATTGAGTCGAGCTCGTCGATGAAGATGATCGAGGGCGACTCCTCTTTCGCGTCCTCGAAGATCTCCCTGAGCTGCTGTTCGGACTCGCCGTAGTACTTCGAGATGATCTCCGGGCCGGCGATCGAGAAGAACGACGCCGACGTCTCGTTGGCGACCGCCTTCGCGAGGAGCGTCTTCCCGGTGCCGGGCGGGCCGTGGAGCAGGACGCCCTGCGGCGGCTCGATGCCGAGCTTCGAGAAGATCTGCGGGTGTTTCATCGGCAGCTCGACCATCTCGCGGACGCGCTGGATCTCCGACTGGAGCCCGCCGATGTCCTCGTACGTGATCCCGCCACCGGTCTTCTCGAACCCGGAGATCGGCTCCTCGCGCAGCTCGACCTCGGTGTCCTCGGTGATCAGACAGACGCCGTCCGGCTCCGTCTCGACCGCGATCAGCGGGATCGCCTGTCCGGGCGACCGCATGAACGGGTGGTTGGTCGACGACATCACGGGGACGATGTCGCGCTCGACGACCGGCCGCTTGAGGATCTGGCGTTTTACCATGCCGGCGGCGTCGGAGCCGAACTGGACCGACGCCTCCTCGGGCGGGGCCAGCACGAGCTTGTCGGCCTTTTCGGCCTCCGCCTTCCGGATCGTCACGCGCTCGCCGATGCCCACGTCGGCGTTCTGGCGGGTGAAGCCGTCGACGCGGACCGTGTCGGTGTTCCAGTCCTGCCGGTCCGCGCGCCAGACCTTCGCGGCGGTCGTCTCCGCGCCCTCGATCTCGATGATGTCGCCGGGCGAGAGCTTGAGGTGCAACAGCGTGTCGGGGTCGAGTCGGGCGATGCCGCGCCCCGAGTCGTTCGGGTACGCCTTCGCCACTTCGAGTTGAACTTCGTTCATGGTTCCTCGCGGGGGTTGTCCGTAACTGCACCCGGTTCGGGAATAAGCCTGTTGCCCCTGTCGGCGACGCCGGTTCCCCCGAGCGGTTCGGGAACCCCGGCGATCTGTGTCATCATATAGCACGATACGGCATCCGTATTTAAAACGCCGTCGCATGGGCGGGTTTTCGCCGTCTCCGAGGAGCGCGCCGTGCCGTCGACTTTTCCCCCGTTCACCGCCAACTCCGCCCGTGCTCGACTCGCTCTCCGAACCGATGCGGATGCTCGTCACACGGCTCGCCGTCCTCGCCGCCGGCGTGCTCCTCGGTGCCGCCCCGTACGCGCTCGGCCTCGCGGGTCCCCTCGCCGTCCCGCTC
The DNA here is from genome assembly GCF_000739595.1 of Halorubrum halophilum. Taxonomy (GTDB): domain Archaea; phylum Halobacteriota; class Halobacteria; order Halobacteriales; family Haloferacaceae; genus Halorubrum; species Halorubrum halophilum. The sequence goes on from NZ_BBJP01000013.1 coordinate 59,494, forward strand.
GCGGCGGTCGCGGCGGTGGTGGCCGGCGAGATCTATTTCCTCGTCGCGGGCGACGGCTCGGGCTGACCGGAAGTCCAGGAAACCCGTCCGGGCTCCTCCGCCGTGCTCGTCCCCTACGCGATCTTCATCATCCGCGTCTCGAACTTGCCGACGCGGACTCGGACCCACCCGGCGAGTTCCGCGTCGAGGTCTGGGTCGTCGGTGTCGACCCGAAGCGCTCGCACGTCGTCGAGCTTCGTCCGCGAGGCGACGATCCGAAGGTCACACCGCCGGATCACCGCCGGCGACAGCTGCGGGTTCCCGCGGCCGAAGACGAACCCTTGTCCACCGATCGGCGAGACGACGATGACGTTCTCCTCGCCGAGCGCGTCGAGGATCTCTCGTTCGGTCCCGTCCCGGACCACCACCTCGCCGTCGCGCCACACGTCCACCCCGATCGGCGACGGCTCGAATCCGAGTTCCGCCTTGATCGCCCCCACGGTCGATCCCGGGCCGAGCACGAAGGTGACGCCCTCTCCCTTCCGGTCGCGGATGTCCTCGGCGACTCCCTCGGCGAGCGACTCGACGGTCCCGCTCGCGGTCTGTTTCGACGACTGGAGGTCGTCGGCGACCGGGACGCGCGCGACCGCGCGGAGCTCCGGGCGGACTTCGCCCTCTCGGTAGGCGTCCTCGTCGATGTCTACCACCTCGCGGCGCTCGGTGCGGGAGAAGGCGGTCGCGACCTCGGCGGCGTCCTCGGGCGAGACGGCGAACACGGACGAGTACACCTTCACGCCGGCGGGGACGCCGAGCATCGGGATCTCGGACCCGACCCGTTCCAGCGTCGTCGCCACGTCGGTCGCCGTGCCGTCGCCGCCGACGAACAGGATCAGATCCACCGGGTCGTCGCCGCCGACGAACGCCTCGACGACTCGGGCGGTGTGCTCGGCCGTCGTCTCCGTGGGATCGGGCGGGGTCGCTCCATCGCCGCAATCCTCGCCGAACGGGTCGATCACGCGGACCGGCTCGAAACCGGCGTCGCGGACCAGTCGCTCGCCCATGGGGTCGGCGGCGGTCGAGACGCGCGTCTCGGGCGCGATCGCCGCGAGCCGATCTAACGCTCGCCGCGCCCGGTCCGGCGCTCGCGGCTCCGCGCCGCGTGCGACCGCCTCCGCCACCTTCCCGTCGGTTCCCTTGAGCCCGACGCGGCCGCCCATCCCGGCGACCGGGTTCACCGCGAATCCGACGTGCATGTCCGGTCCTTCGGCGGCGAGCCCTTAAGCGGGACGCGTCTCGCCGCGGGAAGATCAACGTTTAAGACGCCCCCAAGACAAGCGCGAACCATGCTCCTCGAAGCCGCCCCAGTCGAGCCGCTCCCGATCGACGCGACCGCCACCGCCGTCCTCGTCGCCAGCCTCGTGATCACCGTGCTGTGGCTCGCGTACCTGTATCGGTAGATCGCCGGTCTCTGTCCTCAGCTCTCGGAATCGATCAACACCGACCGCTCCCGCACCCACTCGGCGGCGCGCTCCGCCTCGTCGGCGGTCGCCGCCGTGATCTTCACCCGCACGCTCTCGCCGGGGTACGATCCGACGCTCACGTCGAACGCTTCCTGGAGCTCCGTGAACCGGTCTAGCAGCTCGCTCTCCGGCTCGTCGACGTCGACGACGACGGTGTGGGTCGGGGTCCCCTCGAACTCCTCGACGACCGACTCGAACATCGCCTCCATCTCCGCCGGGACGCCCGGAAGGACGTACACCGACTCGACGACGGCGCCGGGCGCGACCCCCTCCTCGTTGGCGAGCGGCCGGCAACCGGTCGGGAGGTGGGTGGTTTCGGCGACCAGGTCGTCCGCGCTGTATCCGCGCTCCGCGAGCCAGTCCGCGGCCCGATCGTTGGCAACGAGATCGCGTCCGAACGCGGCCGCGACCGCCTCCATCGTCACGTCGTCGTGGGTCGGGCCGAGCCCGCCGGTGACGATCACGGCGTCGTACTCGGCGTGGTACTCGTTGACGACTCTCGCTATCTCGGCGACCTCGTCCGGGACGACCGTCACGCGGCGAACCGTCACGCCGCGGTCGGCGAGCCGGCCGCAGAGCCACGTCGCGTTCGTGTTCTGGGTGTCGCCGACGAGGAGCTCGTCCCCGACGGTGACGATTGCGGCGTTCATACCGTCACAAGGCGACGCGCACTGAAAAAGGGCGTCAGTTATTTGTTCTCGTCCTCGTCGTCCTCGTACACGCCGAGCCCCATCTGCCGGCGTCGCTGGCGAAGCTCCTCCAGCTGTCGACGGAAGTACACCGTCCCGACGACCGCGGCGACCGCGCCGATCACGAGGATCACCCCGAAGACGAGCAGGTCACTCTCGCGGTACGACTGGACCACGACCGACCCGCTCGTGACCGAGTCCCACGTGATCCGGTCGCGACCGTCGACCGTCTCGATCTCGTGATTGCGCGGCGACACGTGCCCGACGATCGGCATGTCGGTGCTGAATCCGGGCGGGAGCGTCACCGCGTACGACCCCTCGACGTAGGTGAGCGTGGTGAACCGGCGTGGCGATCCGGACGCCGAGATAGCCAGCCGCCCGTCCTCCATGTCGTCGCCGAACCGGACCCACGTCTCGTCGGGAGTGCGCTCGACCTCGCCGCCGCGGGCGCGGAACTCGCTCCCGTTGACGACCTCACCGTCGGGGTACTGGTACCGGAACGCCTCGAACTCGAAGGGCTGATCGCCCGTGTACGGGGTCTGTCGGTAGAAGCGTATCTCTTCGACGTCGGAGACGTTGTACACGACGGTGTACCGCGTCTCGGTCGACAGGTTGATCGACGCGTCGCGGTCGGTCGCGAAGTCGTACGCGTGGGGCGGCTCGGCGTCGAGCGTCTCGTTCGCCACGTCGCCGCCGTCGTTGACATAGGTGAGACAGCCGGCGCTGACGGCCAGCAGCGCGACGACCGCGACCGCGAGGGCGAAACGTCGGTTCACGGGTCAGACGACGCAGCGCATCTCCGCCGGGAGGTACGAGCCGATCGCGGCCAGCAGCCCCGGCGGGTCGGTGTCCTCGGTGCAGACGACGCTCTGTTCTAAGAGTCCCAGCCGCTCGACGGTGACGATGTCCTGCGCGTGGCCCGCGCGGTTCACGGTCGCCCGGACCTCGCCGCGGGTCGCCGAGTTGACGTTGAGCCGCCCGTCGCCGCGCTGCCAGTCGTAGAGGCGGTCGCGCTCGGCGTCCGACAGCCGACTCGGCTCCGAATCGGGGTCGCCGACGTCGCCGCCGTAGACGAACCGCACGGGGAGGTGCTGAACCAGCCCGAACCGCTCGACGACCTGCTCGGGCGAGCCCCTGCCGAGGCCGATCTCGTCGGCCGGAATCCGCACGTCGACGCCGGCGTCGAAGACGAACCCGTCGTCGTCCCACGATTCGAGGGTACCGACGTACTCCTCGCCGGCTTCCAGTCCCCCGTCGTGGGCGACGATCTCGCCCCACGTCTCCGCGAGGACGTTGCGGGCGACCTCGGCGTCCTCGCCGCTCACGTCCACCTGCACGAAGTCGTCGTCGCGGACGCCGACGTGCCAGTCGACGTCGAGCTCGCCAACGTCGTTGGCGACCAGCGAGTTCATGCCGTCGAGCGCGCGGTCGCGGGCGTCTCCCCCGACGTAGCACTTGGTTGCGAGAACGACCATTATCCCGTCACGTCCACGTTGAGCTCGTCACGGAGCTTCTCGACGCGCTGCCCCATCGCCTCTCGGAGCCGGTCGTTGTCCATCGCCTCGACCGGGGAGCCGCACTCCGGACACTCGAAGCCGAAGTCCATCGCCTCGCCGAACTCGAAGCGGATCGAACACACCTCACAGAGGTAGAACTCGTGGGTCCGTTCGTACTCCTCGCGCTCCTCTAACGCGTCGAGCAGGCGGTACATCTCCTCTTCGAGGTTCTCCGGGATGTTGTCGTAGTGGAACGTCCAGAGGTACGTGAGCCATCCCGAGTCCTCGTCGCGCACCCGGCGGTAGGTGGCGAGGTCGTTCTCGTACAGGATGAACAGCGCGCGTCGGACGTCGTTGAGCTCCAGTCCGAGCTCCTCCGCCAGCTCCTCGTCGGTGACCTCGCCGTCGGGCGGCGCGGCCGCGACCGGCATCCCCGTCGGCCCCACCAGCTCGTGGAGGTACTTCTGGATGACGGGGTCGTTCAGTAGATCCTCAAAAGCCATTACGTGGATCTGGTGGAGGAACCGGGTTAAAAGCTCCGGAAGGAGCGGTGACCGCGTCCGCGTCGCCGCCGATCCGGACTGCGATCGGGTCCCGCGGGGGTTCCGACCCGACCGCCTCCGGCAAAGCTTTACCCGACCTGTGACACGACACGGTCGTATGGCATCGATCGGCGGCACGGGGGAGGGGTCGGACCCGCCAGCGCGATCGGAGGGGTCGGACAGTGCGGACGGGGCGGGCGGGCCGAGTGGGCCGGAGCGGGCAGTCGCGACCGACTCCCCGACGACCGGGACGCGCGTCCGCCGAGCCGTCGGCGCGCTCGCGCTCCTCTCCGTCCCCGTCCCGCTCGCCGCCGTTCCGCTGGTCCCCGCCGCCGCCCTCCTCGGCCCCGCCGGGCTCGGCGTCGCCGGTCCGGGCGCGGCCGGGGGGCTCCTCGCCGCCGTCGTCGTCGGTATCGGCGGCTCCGCCCTCCTAGGCCCGATCGTCGTCGACCGCCGGATCGCTCGGCTCCCCGAGGCCGAGCTCGACGACCGCCCGGCCGACTTCGTCGCCGATCGCGTCGCGACGCTCGCGGACGAAGTCGGCGTCGACGCCCCCGAGGTGACGGTCGTCCGCGCCGACGCCGCCAACGTCGCCGTCGCCGACGGGTACCGCGGCTCGCGGCTCGTCGTCTCGACGCGGCTGCTCTCGCTGCCGAAGGCCGACCGAGACGCCGCGCTCCGACACGCGCTCGTCCGGCTCCGAACTCGGGAGGCGCTCGTCGCGACCGCGCTGCTTCCGGCGCTCGCCGCGGTCGAGACGGTCGCGCTCCTCGCGACCCTGCTCGTCGGGCGCGGCGGCGAGCGGACGGCGGCGGATCGCGGCGTCAACCGCATCCACGGGTACGAGCCGGAGCGCGACCGGATCCCGTCGTGGGCGTACGCGGTTGCCGGGGTCGCGCTCTGGCTCCTGCTCCTCCCGGCGTGGCTCCCGGCGGCCGTCGGCGACCGGCTCTACGTCGCCGGCGGGCGTCGGGACGCCGACGGAGCGGTCGCGCGGGTCGGGACCGCCGAGCGCGACGGGCTCGGCAACGCGGTCGCGTTCGCCAGCGACGCCGCGGGCGCCGCCGACTGGCCGCCGCTCCTCGACCGGCTCTCGCTCGTCTCGATGGCGGACGCCGAGACGGGTCGCGTGCGAGGGACGAGTCGGCAGGAGGCGCGGACGCGGCTCGCTCGGCTCCGCTCGAAGCGGGCTCTGTGAGCTGGGACGGCGCGATCCGGGGCACGTGATCAGGGGTGCGCCGGGACGACGATCCGGAGGATCGTTCCGCCCGTCTCCGACAGCGCCACCGAGAACTCCCCGCCCGCCTTGCCCACGACCCAGTACATCAGCCAGATCCCGAGCCGGTCCGCGTGCTTCAGCGACGTCTCGCCCCGTTCGAGTACGTGTGTCTCGTGTTCCGGAATCCCCGGCCCGTCGTCTTCGATCTCGATCTCGATCCATCCCTCGTCCCCGCGCTCGACGCGTATCCAGACGGTCGGGTCCGGGTCGTCGTTGTGCTTGACCGCGTTCTCTACCCCCTCCTCGATCGCCGTCTGGAGGCCGAGCACGCTCACGCAGAGGGGATCGTCGTCGGGGAGCGAGAGGTGAAACGTCGCGTCCGGGTACCGATCGGTCATCTGACTCAGCAGCTCGGACAACCGGTCGCGGAGCTCGACGGCGGCCTCGGCGGGCTCCGTTTTCGAAAGCGTGTGGTCGATCTTTCGCACCGCCTCCGCGATCCGCATCAGGTCGTCGGTCGTCTCCGCGATCACGTCGAGCGACTTCCGGAGCTGCTCTTCGTCGGGATTCGTGCGTAGGAGGTCCGTGTACCCCTCGATGAGGTTCATCTTGTTCCGGAGGTTGTGGTTGAGCACCCGGCCCATCACCTCCAGCCGACGCTCGCGGATCTTCCGGTCCGTGATGTCCGTCTGAAAGCCGACGAAGCGGATCACGTCGCCGTTCTCGTGGATCGGCGCGACGGTGAGCTGGTTCCAGAACTTCTGGCCGTTCGCGCGGTAGTTCAGAACGTCGACGGATATCGGCCGCTCGTCGTCGATCGCCTCGCGGACCGCCGCCGTCTTCTCCGGGTTCGTGTGCTCTCCCTGGAGGAACCGACAGTCCTTCCCCAGCATCTCCGGACCGTAGCCGGTGAGCCGCTCGAACTCCCCGTTGACGTAGGTCAGCGGGTTGTTCCCCGTCCCCGGCTCCGCGAGGGTGATTCCCACCGGAGCCTCGTCCATCGCCCGCTCCTTCTGTCGGAGCTCCTCGACGGCGGCCGCGAGCCGCCGCTCGCGGTCGGCGAGCCGGAGGGAGGTGCGCCGTCGCTCGACGAGGTTCCCGATCCGGGTGCGGAGCGCCCCCTTGCGCACCGGGAGCTCGATAACGTCGTCGACGTGATCCCACGCGCTCCCCGTCGTCTCCCGGTCAGTGTCGCCGCTCGCGAGGAGGACGAACGGGAGGAAGGCGGGCGCCGCGCGCTCCCGTCGTGATTCGATCCCCTCGGCGGCCCGCTCGAACGCCTCGGCGCCGAAGACGCAGCAGTCGAACGTCGAGTCGAGCGCCGCCGCGTCCGTCGTCGAATCGACGCGGAAGCGGTCGCCGAGGGCCTCGGCCACCAGCTCGCGGTCGCGTCCCGGCCGCATGAACAGCAGGACGCGGACCTCCTCGTCCGCGTCGGGCGGTCCGCCGAACGGGGCGTCGGAGGCGGTCCTCGCGGGGTCTGGGACCATGTCTCCTAGAAAGATACCGCGTGACCACTAAGTGCTACCCATTGTTAACTATCCCCGCCCGGAGTGGAACGTATGTCAACACCACTCGCCGATCGCACCTCGACCGGTATCGCGGGGCTCGACGAGATCCTGTCGGGGGGGCTCGTCCCGAGGCGGAGCTACATGGTCCGCGGACAGGCCGGCAGCGGGAAGACGATTCTGAGCTTCCACTTCCTTCAGCAGGGGATCGACGAGGGGGAGACGGCGCTGTTCATCAACCTCGAAGAGGACCTCCGAGACCTGAAGGCGAACGCGGCGGCGCTCGGCTTCGACACCGAGGCGATCGAGTTCCTCGATCTGAGCCCGAGCGCTGACGTGTTCGTCGAGGACGAGTCGTACGAGGTGTTCGAGCCCGCCGAGGTCGAGCGGGAGTCGCTGACCGATAGAATCGTCGAAGGCGTGACCGCGGTCGAACCCGACCGCGTCGTCGTCGACCCGCTGACACAGCTCCGGTTTCTCCTGTCCGACGACTACCAGTTCCGGAAGCAGGTGGTCGGATTCATGCGCTTCTTAAAAGACCGGGAAGCGACGGTGCTCTTCACCGTCCAGAACACCAAGTCGCTGCCGACGGACGACCTCGAGTTCATCACTGACGGGACGATCCGGCTGGACGCCGCGGAGTACGGCAAGACGGTCAGCGTACCGAAATTCCGGGGATCGTCGACGCAGAGCGGCGATCACGCCTACCGCGTCACCGACACGGGCATCCGCGTGTACCCCGCGCTCCAGCCCGGAAGCCGCGACGGCAACCTCGAGTTCGAACAGATCTCTTCGGGGATCCCGGAGGTCGACGAGCTGCTCCACGGCGGGATCGAACGCGGCACCGTCACCATCGTGAGCGGACCGACCGGAGTGGGGAAGACGACCCTGAGCACGCAGTTCATGAAAGAGGCCGCCGGTCGGGGGGAACGTTCCGTCATCTACCTGTTCGAAGAGAACCGGGAGACGTTCCTCACCCGGTCGCGCGCCGTCAACATCCCGGTCGACGAGATGCTGGAGCGGGGGACCCTGCAGGTGAACGAGGTGGAGGCGTTAGAGCGGTCGCCACAGGAGTTCGCGCGGATGGTCCGCGGGGAGGTGGAAGAGCAGGACGCCGACATCGTCATGGTCGACGGGATCTCCGGGTACCGGCTGACGCTGCGCGGCGACGAGGACATGATGCTCCAGCAGATGCACGCGCTCGGTCGCTACCTCAAGAACTCCGGCGTGACGGGGATTTTCATCGACGAGACGCGGAACGTCACGGGCGAGTTCCACGCGACGATGGAGAACATCAGCTACCTCGCGGACAACATCGTTTTCCTCCGGCATCTGGAGGTCGAGGGCGAACTCCGCAAGGCGATCGGCGTCCTCAAAAAGCGGACGAGCGACTTCGAGCGGACGATCCGCGAGTTCCGGATCACGGAACACGGAATCACCGTCGGCGAGCCAATGTCGGGGCTCCGCGGTATCCTGAGCGGCACGCCCGAGGTCGTCGATCAGGCGTCTAACCGCGGCTCTCGGGACGAGTAGGACGAGTCAGTCGCGGTCGGCGGGTGCGGGGTCGTCACCGGTTCCGGCGTCGTCGTCGCCCGCGACCTCCTCGCCGGCGTCGACGACCGTTTTCCCGGTCGCCTCCGGCAGCACCCGGCGGTCGGCGTTCTCCCACTCCCGGTCGAGCTCCGCGCCCTCGAACAGCCGGTCGAGGAACACCGCGAGCCCGGCGACCTCGGAGTGCGGCTGGTTCGTCACGCCCACGTTGAAGTCGGCGCGCTCGTACAGCGCCCACGGCACCTTCTCGCCGCCGACCACGACGAGGAGGTCCCGGGGCGTCGACGCCTCTCCGTCGGTCCCGTCCGAGCCGTCGAGCCCGACCGCCTCGCGAACCTCCTCCTCTACGTCCTGGACGCGCTCGCCGTACATCGTGAGGTGGACGACGATCCCCTCGAAGTCCCGGACGATCGCCTTCTGGTCCTCGCGGAGCTCGACCGCGAACGGGCCGCCGAACCGGTCGGTGATGTCCCGCACCGTCTCCGCCGACTGCCCGGCGTTGTCGGGGAAGATCACCCGGTCGGCGCCGAGCGCTCGGGCCGTGAGTCCGACGTGCGTCGTCATGCGGTCGTCGCGCCCCGGCCGGTGGCCGTACCGGAGGACGACGACCTCGCGCGCATCGTGCATACTCGGCAGTGCGCCCGCGAGCCGCGTGGTCCTTTCGATGCGGAGTCGCCGGCGGCTCGTGTTCGCCGCCGCCTGATCATCCCACGGTCGTGGATCGTTTATCGAAGCGAAGGCGAGAGGTGACCACGTAAGTGAAAGATTCATGGGGAAGGCGGTCGCCGGATGAGGTATGACGAGCGTCAAGGAGTTCCGCGTCGACGAGCCCGCGACCGCCGACGCGCTCGGCCGCGGTCGGTTCGTCTTCACGGACGCCTACTCGGTGTTCGACTGGGGCCAGATGCCGGACGCGATCCCGAACAAGGGCGCGAGCCTCTGTGCGATGGGCGCGTTCAACTTCGAACTGCTGGAAGACGAGGGAATCCCGACCCACTACCGGGGCGTCATCGACCCCGGCCGTGACGCCGACGTGGACGGGGAGGGCGGGCCCGAAGTCGTCCCCCTCGCCGAGGCGACCGCCCCGCCGACGGAGATGGCCATCGACCTGACGCAGGTGCCGGATCTCCCGTACGAGGGCCCGGAGGCCGGCTACGACTACGACGCCTTCCACGCCGCGGGCGGGGAGAACTACCTCGTCCCGCTGGAGGTCGTCTTCCGCAACCGGGTGCCCGTCGGGTCCAGCCTGCGACGCCGCAGGGACCCCGCCGACTTCGGGTTCGGCGACCTCGCCGGCGCCGACGGCGACTGGCCCGACGAGCCGGTCGACCTCCCCGAGCCGGTCGTGGAGTTCTCGACGAAGTACGAGCAGCAGGACCGCTACCTCACCCGCGCTGAGGCCGACCGGATCGCGGGCGTCGCCGACGTCGACGCCCTCGAATCGCTCGCGCGCGACGTGAACCGGGTCGTCACCGAGCGCGCCGAGGCGGCCGGGTTCGTCCACGAGGACGGGAAGATCGAGTGCCTGTACGTCGACGGCGAGCTCCGGGTCGCCGACGTAGTCGGGACGTTCGACGAGAACCGCTTCTCGTACGGCGGGCGCGGGATCTCGAAGGAGGTCGTCCGCCAGTGGTACAAGGCGAACGACCCCGCGTGGGTCGAGAGCGTGAAGGAGGCGAAGGCGGCGGTCGCCGACCGCGACATCGACGACTGGCGCGAGCTCTGCGAGCGCGACCCCGAGCCGCTCCCGCCGGCAGTCGTCGGCGCGGTCTCGGAGCTGTACGCGGCCGGCACGAACGCGTACACCGACCGGGAGTGGTTCGACGTCCCCGACATCGAGGCGGCGCTCGACGCGGTCGACGGGCTGTAGGCCGGGGACAGGCGCCGACTGCGGCGCCGGACCGACGAGTACGCCGACCACCGCGTCTGACCGAACGACCGCGATCGAGGTCGACACGACTCCGGTGACTCACAGTCGCGTCGCGGGGGATCGGCGTGTCGCCCGCGTCGGTACTCAGACGGACCTGTCCATGACTTCGGCCAGCTGTCGGTCTATCTCCTCGACTTGCTGGGTGAGGCGCGAGACCATCTCCGTCTGACTCTCGTTTTCGTCTGCGATCTCCGAGATTTCCTCCGTGATGACGCGAGCCCGCTGTGAGACATCGTCAACGACGCTTGCCATCTCTTCGGCTACGCCCGCTTGCTCGTCCGTTGCGTCTGCTATTTCGCTGATCCCACCTTCGGTCTGTTCTACCGCCGACAGAATCTGTTTCTGATTTTCGAGGACTCGTTGGATATCCTCTCTCGCAGACTGAATCTGGTCATTGGCCGACTCCATCTCCGTTGTGGTTTGGCCAGCTTTCCGTTTGATCGTCGTGACGATCTCTTCGATTTCGGCGGCTTGGTCCTGTGATCGAGTCGCTAAGTCCTTTACTTCGTCCGCGACGACCGCGAATCCGTCACTGTCGCTTCGCGCAGCCTCAATATTGGCGTTCAACGCCAGCATGTTCGTCTGCTCGGCGATACTGTTAATCACACCGACGAACTCCTCTACCTGCTCGATCTCGTCCCGTAGATCAGCCACGTCTTCCGCTACTGTTGCTGACTTTTCAGCGGTTTCGTCCACCTGATCAATGACCTCCGTCACAGTCTCCACGGATTCCTGTGCCAGTTCCCGCGACTCGGCGCTCTGCGTATTCACTTCGTCGGCACTGGAGGCGATCTCTTCGACGGTAGCGCTGAACCCGGAGACGTCTTCCTGGGCGCTGTCGAGTTCGTCCGCTTGGTCGGAGACGAGCTGGGTGATCTCGTTCGATCGGCTCGCGATCTCGCTCGTCGATGCCCCCAGTTCTCCCATCGATGCCTCGACGTTATTCGACAGTTCTTGCTGGAGTTCGCTCAGTGATTCACGCTGCTCGACGACCGTTGTAACATCGAAGAGCAACTCGACCGCACCAACGGTCTCACCCGTCGGCGTCTGTATCGGCGTCCCGATCGCGCGAGCGTGTGCTTGTGATCCGTCTGGTCGCTCCGCAGATCGGAACTCTTCTTCTCGGATCGGCGTTCCAGTGCGAACGACCTTCTCGGCGAGCGTTTCGTCTTTTCCTTTCGTCTGCTCTGTTGAATCCACAGAGGGCAGCGGGATCGGGTCATTCTGTACACAATTCAGGACCGCTGCCGAGAGAATGTAGAGATGGACTCTTGCCAGGGAGCGCACGGATCGAGATCGCTGGGTGGATCGATCCAATCATCGACAACGAAAAACGAGATAACCGCGTCTTCAGCGATCGTGATCACGGTGCCGTCATCGGATTCAACAGAGCACTTTCGTCCCGAACACATCATATGCGTTTGTTCCGACCGCTTCGCTTGCAGGGAGGCCCAGCAGATTTTCCGTGGCCGCGTTCCATTGGGTGATATCGCCATTAGCATCGACGACGAATGCTGCCTCAGGAAGTTCCGAAATGAACTGCTCGAACGTATTTCGCCAAAATGCACCGTCCGGTTCGGCACTCGCCTGCTGGAGATGTGAATTCTGCGTGGCCTGAGCCATATCGATTGGCTCCGATCTGACTACATGTGTGTTTCGTCGGTATTATTGAAACTGATAGATTGCGAGTCGAGCCACCGATCGCCTCACCGCCGCGCCCAGTCGAGCATCCGCGCGTAGAAGGGATCGGAGCCGAGCGCGTCGGCGTCGCCGACCAGCGTCAACTGTTTTTTCGCCCGGGTGAGCGCCACGTTCATCCGGCGGTGGTCCTCGAAGATCGGGCCGTCGAGGTCGCCGGTCGCGACCAGCGAGACGACGATCACCTCCTTCGAGGAGCCCTGGAAGCGGTCGACCGTGTCGACGGTGACTCCAGTTCGTCGGCCGATCTCGGCGACCTGCGCGCGGAAGGGCGCGATCACGCCGATGTCGTCCGGGTCGACACCGGCCGCGACGTAGGCGTCGACGACCTCTGCGACGCGCTCGGCCTCCCGGACATTCCGGTTGCCGTCGCGGCTCCCGTCCGGGTCGACGAAGCTCACGCCGCCGGCGAGCCCCTCGGGGAGGTCGGCGGGGTCGACGCCGAGGTCGCGGAGGGTCTGGCCCGCGACCTCGGGGGTCGCCGGGCGGAGCGCGCCGTCGTAGAACTCCGCGGAGGCGAACGCCTGAATCCGCTGGCTCATCCGGTACTGGCGGTCGAGCATGACGCTCGCGTCGGGGTACTCCTCGATGAGTCGCTGGAAAAGGGACGTTTGGAGGTCGTTCTCCGCGCGCACGACCGGCGGGAGCTGCTCGTGGTCGCCGACGAGGACGAACCGGTCCGCGCGGTTGATCGCGGCGTGGGTGCCCGGCTCCGTGAGCTGCGAGGCCTCGTCGACGAGCGCCACGTCGAACTCGCACTCGCGGAGGACGCGGGAGCCGCAGGCCGCAGTGGTGGCGGCGACGACGGGCGCGTCCCGCAGTTCGGCGGCCTTCGCGTTGGGGTCGCCGCGCTGGACGAGCCGCACGTCCTGCATGTCGCCGCGGACGCCGGTCTCGCTCCCGACCCGCAGCACGTCGTCGAATCCTTGCTCTCGGAGCGCTTCGAGGGCGTTGTCGACCGCGCGGTTGGTGAACGCCGACAGCAGCACCCGGTTCCCCTCCTCGACCAAAGCCCGGATCGTCCGCGCGATGGTGTACGTCTTCCCGGTGCCCGGCGGCCCGTGGATCAGCGCGCAGTCCTCGGCGTCGACGGCGAGTTCGACGGCCTCGTTCTGGGACGCGTTGTTGTCGATGTAGGCGTCGGGGGCGTCCGGGTCATCGCTCCCGGGAACTCCGGCCGGGCGGTCGCTCTCCGCCCGGAACTCCGGCTCCCGACGCCCGAACAGCACGTCCTTGCGCGCGTCGCTCCCTTTTAAGATCGCGTCGTGAAGTGCGGTGAGCGAGCGGTCGACCGAGATCTCGGAGGGGTAGACGTCGAGCCGCCGGAGCTCGACCGGCTCGTCCGTCTCGACGACGACCTCGTCGCCGTCGAGCGCCGTGATGCGCCCGAGTTCGCCGTGCCCGGTCACGGGGTCCCCGTCGCTCGCGAGCGCCACGTCGCCCTCGCGGAGCTTCGAGACGGCGTCGCCCGGCTTTCGGGCGCGGAGTTTCCACCGGGCGTCGTCGATCTCGGTCTGCGAGACGGGTTCGAGGTCGATGAGCGCGCGGTCGTCTGCGGCGCGCTCCTCGGGCGACTGCTCCCACAGCTTCCGGTACTCGGCGTGGGTCTCGCGGCGCTCCTCCTCTAAGGCGACGTAGAAGCGGTCGAAGTAGTCGCGCTCCTCGTCGGGGACCGGCGTCCCGACCGAGCCCGCCTTCGACTCCTGATCGAGCCGGCCGGAGACGACCATGCAGGTGTCCTGCTCGAAGCAGTACTGGCACTTCGCGTCGGCCTCGTACCCTGTCGGGACCGTGGGGCGCTCGCCGGGATCGTGGAGCGCGCGCCACTCCATCGCCGCGAGGGCGTTGCGCTCGCGGACGACGAACTCCAGCAGGCCACGACCGACGGAGAACTCCTTGGCGGGCGCCAGATCGCCCGATTCCTCGTTGCGGTCCAGCGCGGTGTTTTTGGTGTAGAGGAGGGTTCCGATGTCGGGGTCGACGCCGCGCTCCTCCAGCATGAGCGCGTAGCAGGCCGCCTGGATCTTGTCGTGGAAGCGCGGCTCGCGCTTGGTGTTCTTCCCGGTCTTCAGCTCGACGGGGGTCCCGCGCCGGAGCGCGTCTGCCCGGCCCTTCAGGCCGAACGTCGGCGAGATGAGCGTGAACTCCGATCGCCACGTGTCCTCGTCAGTGAGGGTTCCCTGCGCGAGCCACCCCTCGATCGCGGCGGCGTTGCGGCGCACCTCGTCGGCGACCTCCTCGGGCTCGTAGCCCAGCAGGCCCAGTTCGAGGCCGGCCTCCTCGACGCGGTCGACGACCGACTCCTCCAGCTCCATCCCCCGGAGCAGGTCGCCGAACACCTCGTGGACGACGGTCCCCTTGACCACGGGGTAGTTGAGGGGGATCCCGGAGAGCTTGTTCAGGTAGTACATCCGCGGGCACTGCACCCACGACCGGATCCCGGTCACGTCGACGAGGAAGTCGGGCTCGAGCACGACCCACGAGTCGCCCGTGGTCGCGTACCCCGTCTCGCCGCCGAACTCGTCCGCCTCGGCGTCGGTGACGAGCAGTTCCATGCCCGGCTCGGCGTGCTCGGCGGTCTCGGTCCACTTGCCCCACAGTGTCACGTCGACCGGATCGCCCGCGCCGCGGTCGGGGCGGATCCGGAGCTCGCGGAGCTCCCGGTCGCCGTACGACGTCGACACGGTCCGCGCGTCTCCCACGGAGAGGATCGGCCCCCGAACGTTCACGGCCGTCATCGGCGGCCGTCTCGAAAAACGCTGTCGGTGGGGGCGACGGGCCCGACCTAACTGGCCGGGACCGACACGCTCATGCGCCGCTGCCCGGTAGTGCACGCCGACATGCGCGTGCGAGACTGGGACGACATCCTCGCCGACGTCGCGAGCGACTCGACCGACCCCGACGGCTGGCGCGCGGTCGCCGGCTCCCGACGCGAGGGGCTCGGCGAGGACCTCTACTTCGGTCACCCGGGCGTCGGCGTCTACCACCTGAAGACGTACGCGAAGAACCCCCGCGACCTCCGCGGCGTGGGCGCGAAGATCGCCCGCAGCGTCGACGACGAACTCGACCCCCTGCTCCCGAGCGAGGAGTCGGCCGGGCGGTTCGCGGTGCGGTCGCCGCCGGAGGACGAGTCGGAGGCGGAGGACGTTGCGACCCGACTGCGCGAGACGCTGAAGGTCCACGCGGAGGCGCCGACGAGCCCCGATCACCTGTTCGAGGACGTGATGGAGGCGATCGACTCGCCCGCGTTCGGTCCGATGGACTACGAGTTCGACGGGCGGCCGGACGAGCTTGACGAGCTCTCGGACACCTTCGAGGAGGCCGAGGAGCTCCTCTCGTCCGAGCTAGAGGACCTGATCGACGACGACGACGTGGACCGCGGGTTCCACTGATAGATCGTTTATATAAGATCAAGGAGAATACCTGCGGCTTTAGCCGCAGGATGAATCCGACAGCTTGGAATCAAACCACGTTGGACTCCCTAGTTCGAGTTACTAATAGATACTTTGAAGTTTCAAGAATCGCTATATGTCGGTAAGGTCAGGTCGGAACGGAGCGGATTCCGAACGACCTTCGGAGGCGGCCTGTCCGCCCTCGCAACGAGGCAGTATCGGAAACGCTGACGCGGTGAACACGAACCCTCGAAGGGTTTGCCGAGTGCCCGTCGGTCTGAGAAAGCCCAACGATACCTCCGAGTCTGACGATGTGTCAGCGACTCCCTGCTGGCAAAAACAACAGGTGGGAGTCACCAACACCGAGGATAGGAGTAACGGCCACTTGGCATGGCCAGTCAGCCACCGACCACGACGACTGGGTTAAACGGACTCCCGTGAAGTGGCGGAGTCATGGTTGCGAACCTGAAACTCCCACCGCTCGGGATTCCTCCGCCTGAAGGCGGAGGAGGATGTCAAACGTCCGATTCCGGTGTTTCTACGTGATCGATTTCTTCGCGGTGAGGACCGCAAAATCCCCAGCCGCTCGCTTATAAGTGATCGACGGTAGATCTGCAGTGGAGACGTCCAAAGCCCTAGCCGCTCGCTTATAAATGGTTGACTACGGATCGACCGCAAACACCTCCAAAGCCCCAGCCGCGAGGACTCGCGTGACTCGCTGCGCTCCTCGCCACTCGCGTTGCTCGTTCCTGCGGTGCTTGCGTCGTCAGGCGTTGCCCTCGCGGCTGCCCCTTTGAATCCCACCCGACCGCACCGTAACCGCGCCTCACGCCTCCCCAGCCTCGTCGGTCGCCGCAGGCGACCGACTCCCTCGCGGGCGTCGCCGGCGGCGAAGCCGCCGGCTGCCAGAGGGACCGAAGGTCCCTCGCGGTTCGCGGCCCTTCGGGCCGCTCACCGGCGCGCCACCGCAACTATTTATAAGCGATCGCAACCGAGTCAGCGGCACACCCGCCGACGCTCCTTTATAAATGACGACCGTACGATCCGCATGAGCTATCCGGTCACGTACTACTGTCCGCACTGCGGGACCCTCGTCGAACTGGAGCGCGACGGCTACCTCGCGGACAAGTCGGTGACGCCGTATCCCCTCGAAGGATGGGAGTACGTCGATCCGACGGCGCCGTTCGAGGGCGACGACGCCGACGGCGTCCGGTTCGTCTGCGGCGAGAGCGACGGCGTCGACTGGGACCCGCACGACGGCGTCCGCGGGTCGGACGTGGGCGGCGACGAGCCCTACCGAGAGCCGGACGCCGAGGGGAGCGGCTGCGGCGAGCCCTTCTACCTCTCGTTCGTGCGCTACGAGGAGGGCCGCGAGATCGACCCGCGATCGGAGTCGGAGCTCGTCGAGATCGATCCCGATCCCCGCCCGAGCGGTCCGCGCGGACCGGGCGGGCCAGATAGGTCGGGGGGACCCGGAGGCTCCGACGGCGGCTTCTGGTGAGCGGTCGCCGGAGTCCGCTCCCGACTGACAAACCCCTTAACGGGTGAGCGAGTACACCGGCGTATGGAAAGCATCAACCGGACCGCGATCGAGCTCGTCGACGAGGCGCTCGACTTCGCCGGCGAGCTCGACGTCGTCGGCTACGAGCTGGACAACGGCGCCACCGTCGTCGACTTCGGCGTCGACGCCGCGGGCGGCGTCGAGGCGGGACTGCTACTCGCCGAGATCCAGACCGCCGGCCTCGCGAACCTCCGCACCCGCATGGGCGAGGTCGCGGGCGCGCCGCGCCAGTACGTCGAGCTGTCGACCGACCACCCCGCCATCGCGCTGCTCTGCTCGCAGAAGGCCGGCTGGGAGCTCGCCTTCGACTCCGGCTTCGAGGGGCTCGGCTCGGGGCCGGCCCGGGCGCTCGTCGGACAGGAGACCGAGTTCGAGCGCGTCGGCTACTACGACTCCTCGGAGTTCGCGACGCTCGCCGTCGAGTCGACGACGCTCCCCACCGAGGAGGTCGCCGAACACGTCGCCGACCTCGCCGAGGTCGACCTCGAAGGCGTGTTCCTCCCGGCCTACGCAACCGGCTCGACCGCAGGATCGGTCGCGACCGCGGCCCGCGCCGCGGAACTCGCCGTCTTCCGCCTGCTGGAGCTCGGCTACGAGCCGACCGACGTGCTCCACGCCTCCGGCGCGGCGCCGATGGCCCCGGCCACCCGCGACGAGGACCTCGCGATGGGGCGCACGAACGACGCCTTAGCCTACGGCGGGGAGGTCCACCTGCAGGTCGCGCGCGACGACGACCGCTTCGACCAGATCGTCTCGACCGCCCGCGAGGAGTACGGGACGCCCTTCGTCGAGGTGTTCGAGGACGCCGACTGGGACTTCTACGAGGTCGACGAGCGCGTCTTCGCGCCCGCAAAGGTCACCGTCGACGTCGTCGACGGCCCCGTCTACACGGTCGGCGAGACGGACGAGGAGCTGCTTGCGGAGTCGTTCGACTACCGCTGATGCCGGCCGCCGCGTCGGCCCGCCCGGGTCGTTGACGATGCGTCTCAAGCCGGTCCCCGAACCCCCCGACTCGCTCGATGACCTCCGCGCGTTCCAGCGGGCGGTCCCGCTCGTCCCCGGGAGCACCGACGACTGCTGTGCCCGGCTCCGCGAGCGCCGGGGGCTCTCCGACCGCCAGACGGCGAACGACTGGCTGGCGTTTCTGCGCGCGCTCGGACTGGCCCGGGAGACGCCCCGCGGGTTCGTGAGAACCGACGCGGAGCCGACCCCGGAGCGCGTCCGCGAGGGGCTCCGCGAGGGCGTGCTCCTCGTTCCCGAGGCGCTCGCCGCCCTGCGGGACGCCTCGCCCGCGGACCCGCTCACGCCAGATGCCCTGTTCGAGGCGACGCGGGAGTCAGTGCCGCGACACGACCGCGCTCGCGACCCGAACTGGGAGGCGACGTGGCGCGAGCGCGCCGACCGGCTCCTCCGGTGGCTCGCGCTCGTCGACCTCGCCGAGGAGATCGAACCGGGCGAGCGTGGAGATCCGGACGAGCGCTCGGTCGCCTACGTCGCGGGCGATGTCGCCTGAGACGACGCTTCTCGGAACCTGCGGGCGACCCGTGACAAGCCTTTTACTCGGAGCCGGAGAGGGAGTCCCATGGGACGATTCGACGGGCGGGACGGGCCGCTGACGGTCCGGTACGAGCCGACGAGCGTGAAGGACCTGCTCGTGGAGATGAAGGACACCGCCGAGCTGCTGATCGACCTGTCGTACTCCGCCGTCCTCCACGGGAGCCCGACGATCGCCCACGAGGTCGTCGAGCTTGAACACCGGATGGACGTGCTCCAGATGCGCGCGCGCATGAGCCTCATGCTCGCGGCTCGGAGCCCGGACGAGGCCGAGACGCTCGCGCCGGTGCTCGGCGTGATCGGCGCGGCGGACAAGATCTCCGACGCCGCCGGAGACATTGCGAAGATCGTCACCGAGGAGATCGGGCTCCCCGACGCGATGCGCGGCGCGCTCACCGAGGGCGTCGAGACGCTGGTCCGGGGCACCGTCTCGTCGGACTCCGCGTACGCGGGGCGGACGCTGAAGGACATCGACTTAGAGTCGGAGACGGGCGTGCGCGTCATCGCGATCCGACGCGACGACGACTGGATATTCAACCCCGGCCCGAAGACCCGGATCGAGGTCGGCGACGTGACGCTCCTCCGCGGCCCCGAGACGGGCGTCGCCGACGTCCACCCGACGCTGACCGGCGACCCGTTCGACCCGGAGGAGCCCCCGGAGCCCGCCATCGACGACTTAGAGCGCGCGGTCGACTCCATCGTGCTGATGAAGAACCTCTCGGAGCTGGCGGTCGACCTGGCGTACGGCTCCGTGCTGTTCGACAACGAGGCGCTCGCCGAGGAGGTGTCGAACCTGGAGATCGAGGTCGACGCGCTCCAGTCGCGGTTCGAGGCGTGGACCCTCCGGGCCGCCCGCGAGGCCCACGACCCCGTCTCGCTGCGCGGGCTGATCCACCTCGGCGTCGCGACCGAGGAGATCTCCGACGCCGCCCTGGAGATCACCGAGGGCGTCATGCGCGACATCGGCGTCCACCCGGTCGTGGAGATGGCGGTCCAGGAGTCCGACGAGATCATCACCCGGACCGTGATCAAAGAGGGGAGCGACCTCGACGGTACCCGGATCGAGAACGGGATCCCCGCGACCGACATCTCGACGAGCGTCATCGCGATCCGGCGCCCCGACGAGGGGTGGCTCGTCGGCCACGACATCGACACCACCCTCCGGGGCGGCGACGCCGTCATCGCGAAGGGGACCCGCACCTCCGCCGAGGAGTTCGAGGCGCTCGCGGCGTGACGGGGCCCCGAACCGACGCTCCGTCTGACCCGTCTCGACTCGTCCGCGCGTACTACGACGCGCTCGACGCCGGCGAGTACGACCGGCTCGCGGCCCTGCTCGATCCGGAGTTTGTCCAGCGACGCCCCGACCGCACCTTCGAGGGGCGCGACCGCTTCGTCGCGTTCATGCGCGACGAGCGCCCGATGACCGACACAAGCCACGCCGTCGACGCGGTGTACCCCGAGGGGCCCGGCGTCGCCGTCCGCGGGAGACTGCTCGACGCCGACGGCGACGAGCTGTTCGCGTTCGTGGACGTCTTTTCGGTCGAAGGCGGTCGGCTCGCGGCGCTGGAGACGTACGCGGCGGCGGACGACGAGTAAGGTTCAGTAACGGTTCCAAAGCCCGGCTATGACTCGTACTCCGCCCAGACGTACCGCGTCCCGTAGCTCCGGTAGGGCCGCCACGCCTCGCCGATCTCGCCCATCTCCGCGCGGGTCAGCTCTGCTCCGTCGTTGTACACTTGCTCGATCCCCTTCCGCACCGCGAGGTCGCCCAGCGGGAGCACGTCCTCGCGGCCCAGCGCGAAGATGAGGTACATCCGCGCGGTCCACTCGCCGACGCCGCGGATCTCGGTGAGCGCGGCGACGACTGCCTCGTCGCTCGCGTCCGCGAGCCCCTCCCGCGTCAGATCGCGGTCGCCGTCCCGGAAGGCCGCCGCGACGTTCCGCAGGTACTCGACCTTCGTGCCGCTGAGCCCCGCCTCGCGGAGGTCGTCCTCGTCGGCCGCGAGCACGAGGCCGGGCGTCGGATCACCACCCAGTACGTCGAGGAACCGCTCGTGGATCGCCGCCGCCGAGGCGGTCGAGAGCTGCTGGTTCACGATCGAGGTGCAGAGGCGCGCGAACTCGTCGCCGGCGGGTTCGACCGCCAGGGGACCGTGTCGGTCGATCAGCCGCGCCATCGTCGGGTCCTCGCGCAGGGTCACCGCGACTCGCTCGTTCATCGGGAGTGGGTAGGGCCCCGAGACGGGAGTGAGTTTCTCCCGCGAGACGCGTACGGATAAACTTACAGTGAGTTTTTCGTTTGGAAGATGGAAACGTTCAACCATGACGGTTCCGACCGTTTCGGTATGCAACTCGAAGACGTCCAGCGCGTCGCGGTTCTCGGCGCCGGGAACATGGGGCACGGCATCGCGGAAGTGGCCGCGCTCGCCGGCTACGACGTGGCGCTGCGGGACATCGAGGAGGAGTTCGTCCAGGACGGCTACGACCAGATCGAGTGGTCGCTCGGCAAGCTCGCCGAGAAGGACCGGATCGGCGAGGAGGAGGCCGACGCCGCGCTCGACCGCGTGGAGACCTTCGTCGACCTCGGGGACTCCCTCGCCGACGCCGACGTGGTGGTCGAGGTCGTCCCCGAGAAGATGGCGATCAAGAAGGACGTGTACGACGAGGTGGTCGAGTACGCGCCCGAGGAGGCGGTCTTCGTCACCAACACCTCCAGCCTCTCGATCACGGAGCTCTCCGAGGTGACCGACCGCCCCGAGCGCTTCTGCGGGATGCACTTCTTCAACCCGCCGGTGCGGATGGACCTCGTCGAAGTCATCTCCGGGAAACACACGTCCGAGGACACACTCGAACTGATCGAGGGGCTCGCGGAGTCGATGGGGAAGACCCCCGTCCGCGTCCGGAAGGACAGCCCCGGCTTCATCGTCAACCGCATCCTCGTCCCGCTGATGAACGAGGCGGCGTGGATCGTCGAGTCCGGCGACGCGACGATGGAGGCGGTCGACTCCACGACCAAGTTCGACATGGGCCTCCCGATGGGCTCGTTCGAGCTCGCCGATCAGGTCGGCATCGACGTGGGCTACCACGTCTTGGAGTACATGCACGAGGTGCTGGGCGAGGCGTACCGCCCCTGCCCGCTGCTCGTCGAGAAGGTCGAGGCCGAGGAGCTCGGGAAGAAGACCGGGAAGGGGTTCTACGACTACGAGAACGGCGACGGCGCGCAGATCCCTAGCGACGCGATCGACGCCGACGTCCGCAGGCGACTGCTCGCCGTGATGGCCAACGAGGTCGCCGGGCTCGTCGGCAACGACGTGGCGGACGCGCCCGCGATCGACCGCGCGGTGATGCTCGGCGCCGGCTTCCCGGACGGCCCCGCGAAGCTCGCCGACGGCGAGGGGCTTGACACGTTGGTCGAGACGCTCGACGCACTCGCCGAGGAGACCGGCGAGGCGCGCTACGAGGCGACCGACCACCTCCGCGAGGCCGCCGAGGCGGGCGGCTTCCACGGCGGAGGCGACGGCGCCGAGGGCGACGCGGAGGACGACACCGACTTCGAGGTGCTGAACGTCGAGGTCGACGAGCGGGTCGGCCACGTGGAGATCGACCGCCCCCACCGGATGAACACCATCAGCGGCGAGGTGCTCGATGAGCTCGCCGACGCGATCGACCGCCTCGACGCCGACGACGAGGTGCGCGCGATCCTGCTCTCCGGCGCCGGCGACCGCGCGTTCTCCGCCGGCGCCGACGTACAGAGCATGGCCGCCGGCGGCGCCGAGCCGATCGGCGCCGTCGAGCTCTCCCGACAGGGTCAGCAGACGTTCGGCAAGCTGGAAGACTCCGACAAGCCCGTGGTCGCCGCCATCGACGGCTACTGCCTCGGCGGCGGGATGGAGTTGGCGACCGCGGCGGACATGCGGATCGCCTCCGAGCGTTCCGAGCTCGGCCAGCCCGAGCACAACCTCGGGCTCCTCCCGGGGTGGGGCGGCACCCAGCGGCTCGCCCGCATCGTCGGGGAGGGGCGCGCGAAGGAGATCATCTTCACCGCCGAGCGCTACGACGCGGAGACGCTGGCGGACTACGGCTTCCTCAACGACGTGGTCCCGGGCGACGAGCTCGACGAGCGCGCGCGGGAGCTGGCCGAGTCGCTCGCCGCCGGGCCGCCGATCGCCCAGAAGTACACGAAGCG
Source organism: Halorubrum halophilum (assembly GCF_000739595.1). Classification (GTDB taxonomy): domain Archaea; phylum Halobacteriota; class Halobacteria; order Halobacteriales; family Haloferacaceae; genus Halorubrum; species Halorubrum halophilum. The sequence goes on from NZ_BBJP01000013.1 coordinate 82,319, forward strand.
CGCGATGCACGCCGGGCGCACCGACGGCGAGGCCGGCCTCGAAGTGGAGGCGATGGGCTTCGGCCACGTGATGAACACCGACGACCTCATGGAGGGCGTCACGGCGTTCATGGGCGACGGCGAGCCCGAGTTCGAAGGGAAGTAATCGGCGAGCAGATCGGCGGTGGCGGTACCCACCGCCACCTCGCCGACCGGTCATATATAACTGGATATTTAAAGAGACAGTCCGCCGCTGGGGGCGACGGCGCTTGACCCGGATTCGCGCCCTAGACGTACCCTTCCTCGACGAGCAGCTCGCCGTTGAGCAGCGAGGCGCCCGCGGCGCCGCGGATCGTGTTGTGCGCGAGGCAGTTGTACTTCGCGCCGGCGTTCGTCTCCTGCACGCCGCCGGCGACGATGCCCATCCCGTCCGCGTACGTGCGGTCGAGGCGCGGCTGCGGCCGCTCCGGCTCGTCCTCGCCGAACACCTTGATGAGCTGGTCGGGAGAGCTGGGGAGTTCGCCGGCGCCCTCGAACGAGCGCATCGCCTCGCGGAGGTCCTCCGGGGAGGGGTCCTCGGCGAACTCGGCGAAGACGTTCTCCAAGTGCCCGTCGAGCGTCGGGATCCGGTTACAGGAGGCGGCCACGTCGGCGCCGTGGAGGTGGACCTCCGCGCCGTCGAACTCGCCCAGCAGCTTCCGCGACTCCGTCTCCATCTTGTCCTCCTCGCCGCCGATGTGCGGGATGGCGTTGTCGATGATCTCCATCGAGGTGACGCCGGAGTAGCCGGCGCCGGAGACGGCCTGGAGCGTCGAGACGCGGACGCTCTCCAACCCGAACTCGTCGATCGCGGCGAGGGTCGGGACCATCGTGATCGTCGAGCAGTTCGGGTTCTTGACGAGGGCGCCGTCCCAGCCGCGCTCGTCGCGCTGGACCTCGATCAGGTCGAGGTGGCCGGGGTTGATCTCGGGGATCGTCAGCGGCACGTCCGCCGCCATGCGGTCGTTCGAGGAGTTCGAGGAGACGACGTATCCTTCCTCCAAGAACGCCGGCTCGACCTCGGCCGCGACGCCCGAGGGAAGCGACGAGAAGAGGAGATCGACGTCGTCGTCCGCGATCCCTGCGGGCGTCGTCTCCGCGACCTCCATCTCGGTCACGTCGTCCGGGATCGGGGTGTTCACGCGCCACTTGGCGGCCTCGCGGTACGTCTTCCCCGCGCTCTCCGAGCTCGCGGTGACCGCGGCGAGGTCGAACGTCGGGTGGTCGTCGAGGAGCTGGATGAACCGCTGTCCCACGGCGCCGGTGGCGCCGAGGATGCCGACTCGTACAGACATTGCGCGTGAGTCGGTCACAGGGACGTAAGTGCGTTCGGATACGCGCCGATGCCGCCGGTCGGTGAACGGCGCCCGCGCCAGCGCGACCGACCGCGCCCCGGCGCCGCGAGCGCGGCACGCGGCGTTTATATACTTTCCCGTGGCAGTACGTGGCAATGACCGATTTCGGAGCGCTGTCCGTCGCGCCGCCGGTGCTCGCGATCGTGCTCGCTGTGATCACTCGGAAGGCCGTCCTGTCGCTGTTCCTCGGGATCTGGTCCGGGGCCGTCATCGTCACGGGCGGGCTCGGGATCGTCCAGACGTTCGAGTGGATCGTCGCGGCGGTCTCCGACGAGTTCCAGGCGACCATCCTCGTGTTCACCCTGCTGCTCGGCTCCGGCGTCGCCATGGTGTGGAACCTCGGCGGCACCGCCGCGGTCCGCGACTGGGCGCTCGAACGCCTCAACTCCCAGCGCCAGGCCGGGCTCGTCGCGTGGGGGCTCGGGATCGTCCTCTTCTTCGACGACTACGCGAACACCGCGATCGCCGGCTCGGCGATGAAAGACGTCTCCGACCGCCTCCGGATCTCCCGCGAGAAGCTCTCGTACATCGTCGACTCCACCGCCGCCCCGGTGGCGACGCTGGGGATCTCCTCGTGGGTCGCGTTCCAGCTATCGCTCATCACGGAGGGGTACGAGTCCGCCGGGGTCGCCGAGGCGAACCGCCCCGGCACCTTCGAGGTGTTCGTCTCGTCGATCCCGTTCAACATGTACGCGATCTTAGCGATCGTGATGGTGCTGTTGATCGTCGGTTCGGGCCGCGACTACGGCGAGATGCTGACCGCCGAGAACCGGTCGTGGACCTCGGGGAAGGTGACCCGCGACGAGGCCGTGCCGATGCAGGACGTGGCCGGCGAGCTCGGCGAGCCGCCGGCGTCGACGCCCCGACTCGTCAACTTCTTCGTCCCCGTGGCGGTGCTGATCGCGGTCACGGTCGCGACCGCACTGTGGTCCGGCGAGTTCTCGCCCGCCGGATTCGGTAGCGACCTCCTCGCCGGGGAGTTCGAGGCGGCCGGCGGTCGGCTGTGGGACGCCGCACTCAACGCCTCCTACGAGGTGGCGCTGATGATCGGGTCGTTCGCGATGGTCGCCAGCGGCTTCGCCCTCGGGAAGGCCTACGGGATCTTCGGCGTCGGCGACGCGACCGAGTACACGATCGACGGGTTCGGGATCATGCTCACCGCGGCCTCCATCCTCGCGCTGGCGTGGGGGATCGGCGAGGCGATCGACGCGCTCGGCACCGGCGACTACGTCGCGAACATCGCGGTGGGGTCCGTCTCGCCCGCACTCCTGCCCGCGCTGGTGTTTGTCGTCGCCGGCCTCATCGCCTTCTCGACCGGCACCTCGTGGGGGACGATGGGGATCGTCACCCCCATCGCGATCCCGATCGCGTGGGAGGTCAGCGGCGGCGGCGCGGCGGGCCACACCCTCGTGGCGGCGATGGTCGGCGTCATCTTCTCGGGCGCCATCTTCGGCGACCACAGCTCGCCCATCTCCGACACCACGGTCCTCTCGGCGACGTTCACCGGCGCCGACCTGATCGACCACGTCCGAACGCAGATCTACTACGCGGTCACGGTCGCCGCCGTGGTCGTCCTGCTGCTCGTCGTGTGGGGGGTCACCCGGGTGACGCCGCTGGCGCTGCTCCCGCTCGGCGCCGTCCTGCTCGCCGGGCTCGTCTACCTCCTCTCCGAGTTCGACGCCTCCCGTCGCGGGATCGATCCGGTCTCGGTCTCGGAGCCGCAGACCGACGACGGCGAGCGCGTGGTCGTCGCCGGCGAGGATCAGAGCGACTGAGCGTCTCAACGGACCTTTTAAACCCGGCGAGGGGCTATCCGTGGACGCGCGCCCTCAGTCCCCGCCCGAGTACTCCCCGATGGGAGCGATGACCGCGCGGAGAACCCAGGCGCGTCACATGTGGTCGCACACGCGACCCGCCCGTCGCCGCGGAGGCGACCGCCCGCCACGAGGGTTTCCCGGTCGACGCGGCACGCCGCCGGAGATGAGACCGGTCGTTAGTGTTGCGGGCGACATTTACTCCAGCAGTCCGAGCACCTACTCCAACAGCACCGAGAACCCCCACTCCGCGGAGGACTCGGGCTCGGCGTCCTCCGAGACGATCGATATCGTCGTCTCGAAGCGGTGTTCTCCGACCGGGAGGCAGCCGTCAGCGTCGGTGGTGGCGTACGGATCGACGAGCCGGTCGCTCGACCCGCCGGCCTCGATCTCGAACGTCCGGTACTCCTCGGTGACGGCGACCCCCTCGGTGAGCCGCCAGCAGTCGGGCTCCGCGGGGTACGTCTGACCGCTTTCTCCCGGGAGCAGGACGAGTAACCCGGAGTCGCTGGTGACGTATTCGAAGTGGACGGCTCGGCCCTCGCCGACGCGCAGCGGCTCGTCGCTCGTGTTCGCGAGCGTCGTCCGAAGCCGCGGCGGGTGCTCCGACGTAGCGTTGTCTCGGACGACCTCGACGGACGGTTGAACCGGGAGGTCGACAGCCTCGTCGGCGGAGGCGATGGCGACGCCGGGGCCTCCCGTCCCGGAGGGGCGAGTTCCGTCGGGGTCACCGCCGAGACAGCCGGCGAAACCCCCCGCGAGCGCGGCTCCGATCCCGCCGATGTACTGTCGTCGTATCGGGTGCATGCGTCTCCTACGGGTCGCAGAGACGTATCGTTATCTGTGCGTTAGTCCCCCGAAACGCCGCACTACCGTCAGTCCCGCAACACCAACGGCCCGATCGCGAGCGTCCGCTTCGCGAGGGTGAGGACGCGGAGGACGTAGGAGACGAAAAGCGAGAACGGGAGGAGCGTGACCGCGAACGCGCCGCCGACGACGAGCGTCACGTGGTCGATCCCGAGGGTACTCCCGGGGAACGTCCCGGCGTCGACGACCGTGAGCATGAGGCCCGCGACGACCAGCGCCGGCACCGCGGCGTAGAGTATCTGTCGCGAGAGGTCGATCAGCGCCCACTGGAAGTACAGCGTCTTGATATGCTCGCGGGCGGGGCCGAACAGGGACAGCGACTCCTTCAGCCCTTCGAGCAGGACTCGTTCGTCGTCGGTGAGCGCGTCGTCGTGGTCGGCGGCGACGCGCTCGGCCCGTCCGATCTTCGGGCCGTAGTCGAAGTTGAGGGCGGCGAACACCACGTCGAACGAGCCGAACTCCGCGCCGTCGAGCTGGCCGCGCACGGTTTCGGCGTTCTCGACGGTGCCCGCGGCGAGTTCGTCGACGTCCTCCCAGAGGGCGGTCTCGGCCGGTTCGCCCGCGCCGCGGCCCCGAGGATCGCGTCGAGGAACGCGGCGGGGTCCGTGGGCGCCGGCGAGCCGGTCAGTTCCGCGACGGACTCCCGGACCGTGAGCGTGTCGTCCATGCGCTCCTGCTGGTCTCCGAGCGGGCCGTTCTCCTGCGTGAGCACGACCTGGCCGATCGTGACGACGAGCGTCGCCCCTGTGACGATCACCGTGATCATCGAGGCGAACAGCGTCTCGATCGGATCGCTCGCCCCGACCTTCTCGGCGAGAGACGGCGAGAACGCGACCGCGGCGGCGACGAACGCGACGAAGACGGCGAGCGTCAGGACGCCCGCGACGAGGAGCCGGTCCGCGCGCAACAGCAGCCAGAGCTTCGCTCGGTTCTCCTCGGCGCGTTCGCGCATCGTGTCGGCGGTGCTCGCGTCGCTGTCGGCGTCGTCGGCGTCGGCGGCGTCGTCCGCGCTCGACGCCACCTCCGGGTCCTCGCTCATCGCGACTCGACGGTCACCGCGAGGTCGTCGACGTAGTGGGTCGCGTCGGCCTCCCAGATCACTGCCGTGCCGACGGCGAGGTGGAGCGTGTCCGTCGACAGTTCCGGGGTGGTCCACTCGAAGGAGTACTCCCGCCAGCCGTCGGCGAGCCATAGCGCGTCGCGGAGCCCGCCGTAGGGCGTCTCGCCGAGGTCCGTCGTGTTGAGCCCGGGCTGCGGGAAGTCCTCCTCGGTCTCCGGCGGCTCCGGGCCGAGACGCATCAGCGCGTGCCGAATCGTGTTGAACGACTCCGACTCGCTCCAGAACTGCCCCGTCACCTCGATCCGATACGCGTTCCCCGACTCGATGGCTATCGGGTGGGTGGCCCACGTGACGCCGTCGTCGTAGTCGCCCTGGTTCCAGATCCGGAGCGAGCGCTCTCCGGAGGCCGCCTCCTCCTCGGAGAACGACGCCTCCCAGTCGAACTCGTCGATGTCCACCTCGGGACCGATCGCGGCGCCGAACGTCCAGTCACCGATGTCCTCCTCGAACCCCTCCTCGAAGGCCGGGTCGTCGCTCCCACCCGTACACCCCGCGACGCCGGCGCTCCTCCGGAGCAGACCGCGTCGTCTCACGGCGTCTCACGTCCGTCCATAACGAACGACACGACGCTCGACCGACACATAAGTACCCGGTGCGTTACGGGTTTGATCAGGTCGAGTGATCGCGGTTCGGTGGATCGATTTTAACACCGCTTTGCGAGAACGACTACGCACATGGCTCTCGGAGGGCCGGCCGCCCAGCTCGCGATCGTCGCGCTCACCGTCATCGGCCTGTGGATCGGCGCCCGCGCGCTCGTCGATTCGACGGTGCGGATCGCTCGGCGGTTCGGGGTCAGCGAGCTCACGATCGGGCTGACGATCGTCGCGATGGGAACGTCGACGCCCGAACTCGTCGTGACGGTCGACGCGGCACTGGCGGGGCTCGGGGAGATCGGCGTCGGCAACGTCGTCGGCTCCAACGCCTACAACCTCGCGTTCATCCTCGGCGCGGTGTCGCTGTTGCGGGTCATCCCCGTCGAGCGCTCGCTGGTCCACCGCGACGGCGCCGCGCTGGTGTGCTCGACGCTGGCCGGGTTCGCGGTCCTGTTCGACCGAACTGTGACCGGCGTCGAGGGCGCCCTGCTCGTGGGGCTGTTCGTCGCGTACACGGCCTATCTCGTCCGCGACGAGCAAACGGCGCACTCGATCGAGACGGAGTACGCGGAGTCGCGGGTCACGGGGGCGATCCCGACCGGACTCTCGCATCGGGCCCGCGACGCGCTGCTGCTCGTCGGCGGGCTGGCGATCGTCCTAGTCAGCGGGCACTTCATGGTCGAGGCCGCGTCGACACTAGCCCGCGGAGTCGGTATCTCCGACTGGGTGATCGGCGGGACGATCGTCGCGGCGGGGACCTCGACGCCGGAGCTCGCCGTCTCGCTCGTCGCGATGCGACAGGGCCACGTCGGGATGTCGGTGGGCAACGTCGTCGGAAGCAACGTGTTCAACGTGCTCGGTATCCTGGGGATCGCCGCTCTCCTCCGCCCGCTCGCGGTCGGCGGCGCAGCGATCGAGACGCTCCTCTGGTTGACGGTCCTCACGGTGCTGATGGTCGCGGCGCTGTGGTCCGGGCGACGGCTCTCCCGCACCGAGGGCGCCCTGTTCGTCTGCTCCGAGCTGGCCCGGTGGACGCTCGGACTCCTGCGGATCTTCGGGTGACCCCGCGTCGACGCCGCGATCGCGTCGGCGTCGGTACCGGATCGCTCCCGTCACAAGACACAACCCGCCGCTCGCCGAAGGGAACGTATGTCCGCGAACTCCGGTGCCAGCGTCACCCTCGTCCGAAACGCCACGGTCCTCGCGACCGTCGGCAAGACGACCTTCCTCGTCGATCCGCTGTTCTCGCCGCAGGGCGCGCTGCCACCGATCGATAACACGCCGAACGACCGACCGAACCCGCTGGTCCCGATGCCCGATATCGATCTCTCGTACGACGCGGTGATCGTCACCCACCGCCACCCCGACCACTTCGACGAGGCGGCGAAGGAGGAGCTCGACGCGGACGTGCCGCTGTTCTGTCAGCCCGCCGAGGCGGACGCGTTCGCCGAGGAGGGGTTCACCGACGTGCGGCCCGTCGAGGACGCGGCGTCGTTCGGGGGCGTCACCCTCCACCGGACGCCCGGCCGTCACGGACACGGGGAACTGGCCGAGCGGATGGGACCGGTCTCCGGGTTCGTCCTCGAGGGCGACGAGACGCTGTACCTCGCCGGCGACACGGTCTGGTACGAGCCGGTCGCGGAGACGCTGGACCGGTTCGAGCCCGACGCGGTCGTCCTCAACGGCGGCGCGGCGCGGTTCAACGAGGGCGAGCCCATCACCATGGGCGTCGACGACGTCGCCGCCGTCCGCGAGGCAACCGACGCCGCGGTCGCCGTGGTCCACATGGAGGCGATCAACCACTGTCTGCTCTCGCGGGAGGAGCTGCGCTCGGAGACGGAGGACGTGCTGGTTCCGGAGGACGGCGAGCGGATCGAGTTCTAGCTGCACCGCTATTTCAAAAGCGCTGTTCCGTAGAAGGTCCGGGTGCGAGAATCGAACCCGCGTCTCAGCCTCCACAAGGCTGAAGGATAGTCCACTACCCTAACCCGGACACGCGTCGATATCTATCCCGCTTTGATAAATAACCGTTACGACTCCCGGACGGGCGTGTGACGCGGTGGCGTCCGGTGATCGGTCCCGCCGGTCGGCCCGCCGATCGCCCCCTGACGACCACGCCGCTTTTACTCCCAGCCGGCGTATCAATGGGCAACCGTGGCGTTCACCGACAAGATCTACGTGAAGAACCACCGGCAGCTCGCCTCCCAGCTGGAGACGAACATCCCGAAGGGGGCCTTCGCCGGCGCGACTCTCGACATGCTGTTCACCGGCGACGGGCTCTCGAAGCTCGACTCGACGACGCGGGACCGGATCCTGGACTTCGCGGAGGACTTCCTCGACTGCGACTGTCAGGCGAACCCCTACTGCGGCTGTCCGGAGGAGAAGTTCATGGCGTACGTGTTGGAGCTTCGCGCCGAGGGGCTCGGCCCGCAGGCGATCGTGGACGTGATGAGCGACGACTACATGGTGTACGCGTACACCGGCGACGTGCTCTCGTTCCTCGACGACTCGGTGCGGCAGCTGGAGGCGATCGAGACCCTCGCCGACGTCGAGAGCAACGAGGAGATGTCGGAGCGGGCGCGGCGAGCGAAGCGGGAACTGTCGGGATAAGCGGTATTCGTGAGTAGATTCCCTGTCGATCGTTTCTGGGCTGTTGCCGACAGATCGACGGTGAAGGCCTCCAAAGCCCCAGCCGAGAAAACGGCTCACGCTCGCTGTGCTCCTCACTCGGTCGCTCACTTCGTTCGCTCCCTCGTTGCGGTGCTTACGTCGCCTGAGCCGTTTTCGCGGCTGCCCCTTTGAGCCCCACCCCGCACCGCAGCCTCACACCTCCCCAACCTCGTCGGTCGCCCGTCGCTTTGCTCGGGCGACCGACTCCCTCGCATCGTCGTCGCCGGCGGCTTCGCCGCCGGCTGCCAGAGGGACCGGAGGTCCCTCGCGGTTCGCGGTCCTCCGGACCACTCACCGGGGCGCGCCACCGCCTCGTTCAGTTATAAGTAGAACACGGCCCCGTGGCGGTTTCTGCCCGGCCCATCGAATTCTCGCCTCCCCGGAGCGTCCGAACGGTCTAAGTGCGCTCAAACCCGAACTTGACCAATGAGTCTTCGGCCCGCGTGGTTGACATTCAGGCGGTACGCGGCGACGACGACCGGGATGACGCTGGTGCTGTTCGCGCTCGGCGTCTACACCGCGGCGACCGGCTCGGGACTGGCGTGTCAGGCCCAGTGGCCGCTCTGTTCGGACCAGCTCATCCCCGCGATGACGATCAACCCGGACTTCATCGAGTGGTTCCACCGCGTGTGGGCGATGGTCACCGGGTTCCTCATCATCGGCGTCGCCGGCTGGTCGTGGTTCGGCGGTCGAGATCGCCGGACCCGGCTGGCGGCGACGCTCGCGGTCGCGATCCTCCCGCTGCAGATCACTGTCGGCGCGCTCACCGTCACCCTCGGCGGCCTCGTCCCCGGCGGCTACACGGTGTCGACGCACGCGGCCCACCTGATCGTCGCGCTCGGGATCTTCACGCTGCTCGGGCTGGCGACCATCTGGGGCGGCGGCCGCGGCTCCCCGCGGCTGCTCCGGGCCGCGATCGGAGTCGCCGCGGTCGGGATCGTCGCCAGCGCGGTGTTCTCGCGGGCGGTCCCGTTCGTCACCTACTCGCCGGGCGCGCAGGCGGGCTTCTACGTGAGCGGGCTGGCGGGCCACCTCGGACTAGTGGCGGCCGTCGCGTACGCCACGGAGGCTGTCAGAACCGGGTATCCGGGACTCGATCGGTCGACCGCGAAGACCGTTCGCCTGCTCGCTGCCGGGTCGATGGCCGCGCTGGTCGGCACCCTGCTTCTGGGCCGCGACCTGGTGTTGTACACCGCGTTCTGGCAGCGGCTCAACCTCGCCGCGCTCGGCGTCGCCGCGGCGCTGGCGCTCGGCGCCGCGTGGGCGGTCAGAGGCGTCGGGCCGGAGGGGACGACGGCCGATCCCGTGCGCGGCGACTGACCGGGTCGGTCGAATCGGGTCGGTCGGGTGGAGATCCGCCGGAGACCGGTGCGGCGCTCCGTCCGAGTGGAGTGTAACACCCCAACCGAGGAGGAAAGCTTAAAATCAGTTCCCGTTCACCCACGGGTATGTCATACCGCACGGAGACGGACATGAGCCGTCGGACGTACCTGAAGCTGACCGGCGGGGCCAGCGCCGTCGGCCTGACCGGCGTCGCCGGCTGTCTCGGCGACGACAGCACCACCATCACCCCGGGCACCGCGCCCGGCTTCCCGCCGTTCGAGATGCAGGAGGACGGCGAGCTGGTCGGCTTCGACGTCGACCTGCTGGAGGCCGTCGTCGGGGAGACCGACTACGAGCTCGGCGAGTGGGCCACCTTCGAGTTCGACTCGCTCATCCCCGCGCTCACGCAGAACGAGGAGATCGACGTGATCGCGGCCGCGATGACGATCACCGAGGACCGGCAGGAGACGATCGCTTTCTCGGACCCCTACTGGGAGTCCGATCAGGCGATCCTCGTACGGGAGGGCGGCGACTTCCAGCCCTCGTCGTGGGAGGACTTCGAGGGCGTCCGCGTGGGCGCGCAGTCGGGGACGACCGGGGCGGACCAAGTGTCGGCGAACCTCGTCGAACCCGGGATCATCTCCGAGGACGACTACTCCTCGTACGACAGCTACGTGTTCGCGGTCGAGGACCTCGCGAACGAGAACGTCGACGCGGTCGTCATCGACCTCCCGGTCGCGGAGACGTTCGCGGCCAACCGCGACGTGGAGGTCGCGTTCATCGAGGAGACCGGCGAGCAGTTCGGCTTCGGCATCCGGCAGGGCGAGTCGGAGTTCCAGTCGGCGCTGAACGACGGGATCGCGACCGTCCGGGACGACGGGACGTATGAGGAGATAACCAACACCTGGTTCGGACAGGAGTAGGATGTCGGACCCGGGGACGCTCGCGCTCGCGGCGGCCGCCAGCGCCGCGGTCGAAATTCCGACGGGCGACGGTCTCGCGACGCTCGCGTTTATCGGCGAATCCGCGGACTGGGATTTCGTCTTCAGCAATGCCGATTACCTCGGTGTCGGCGCCCTGCTAACGATCGGACTCACGATCGCGTCGATCCTCCTCGGGTTCGTCGTCGGGTTCCCGGCCGGCGCGGTCGAGGTGTACGGCGACGGGCTCCTGAAGCGAGTCGTTAGCACGGTCGGGATCGTGCTCCGCGGGACGCCGATCGTCGTCATCCTCATCGTGATGTACTTCGTCGTCGGCGTGCCGCAGATCAACCTCGGCGTCGCCTCGATATCCTCGGCGATGACGGCCGGAATCCTGGGGCTCGGCCTGCGCAGCGCGGCGTACCAGTCGCAGATCTTCCGGGCGACCCTCTCAAGTGTCGACGAGGGGCAACTGGAGGCCGGTCGGTCGATCGGGCTCTCGCGGTTCGAGGCGGTCCGGTACGTCGTCGTGCCGCAGGCCCTGCGCCGGTCGATTCCGGGGTTTCAAAACGAGTTCACGATCGTGTTGAAGGACACGAGCATCGTGTTCGCGATCGGGCTTGCGGAGCTGCTCACGCGGGGGTACGACCTGTTCTCGGAGCAGACGACCGCAGTGCTCGAAGTCATCCTCTTCATCAGTGCAATCTACTTCGTCCTCACGTTCACGACGAACCGCGCGCTCGACTACCTCGGCGATCACTACGCGATCCCGGAGGGTGAGTCGGCATGAGTGACGACAACGACTTCCTCCGGGTGACGGACGTCTCGAAGTGGTACGGCGACGAGAAGGTGCTCGAAGACGTCTCCTTCGAGATGGACCGAGGGGACGTGACCGTCCTGATCGGTCCCTCCGGCTCCGGGAAGTCGACCATGCTGCGGTGCGTAAACCGGCTCGCGGAGGCGCAAGAGGGATCGATCCTGCTGGACGGCGAAGAGGTGCTCTCGCCGGACCTCGACGTCGACGAGCTCCGCCGCGAGGTCGGGATGGTGTTCCAGGGGTTCAACCTGTTCGCGCACCTCACCGCGGTCGGCAACGTCGCCCTCGGCCCGCGCCGCGTGCTCGGGCTCTCCGAGACCGAGGCCCGCGAGCGCGCCGAGGCCCAACTGGAGCGCGTCGGCCTCGGCGAGCAGTTCGACTCGTATCCCGCGGAGCTGTCCGGGGGCCAACAGCAGCGCGTCGGTATCGCCCGCGCGCTGGCGATGGAGCCGAAGCTGATGTTGTTCGACGAGCCGACGAGCGCGCTCGACCCCGAACTCATCGGCGAGGTGCTGGAGGTGATGCACGGGCTCGTCGACGAGGGGATGACGATGCTCGTAGTCACCCACGAGATGAGCTTCGCCCGCGAGGTCGCCGACGAGATCGTGTTCCTCGACGACGGCCGCGTGGTCGAACGCGGCCCGCCCGAACAGCTGTTCGACCGCCCCGAGGAGGAACGGACCGGCCGGTTCCTCGAACGGATCGCGAGTCACGACTGATGGCGAGCGCGACGAGACCCGCGGCGGTACGGGAGCGCGTTGCCGACGCCGACCGCTCGGTCGGCCGGCTCCTCCTCGTCGCCGCCGGCGCGCTGTTCTGGGGCTGGCTCGTCGTGAGCTGGGTCAACCGCTGGCTCGGCGGCGTGATCGTCCCGGTCGGCCAGCCGCTCGTGCCGCCGGGGGCCGTGGAGGCGACGTTCGGGGCGATTCCGGGGCTCGCCGCGTACGCGGCCGACGCCGCCTTCGTTGTCGAGCTGACCCCGGAGCTGTCTCGGGGAACGTGGCTCACGGTCGTGATCACCGCCGTGAGCCTCTTCGTCGGGTTCCTCATGGCCGTGCCGCTGGCGGTGTCCCGCGTGTACGGCCGATTCTCGGCGTGGATCTCGCTCGGGTACACCGAACTGCTGCGCGGCACGCCCCTCCTCGCGCAGCTGTTCGTGCTCTACTACGGGCTCAACCTCGCGAGCTACGTCCCCGGCGCGTTCTCGGGCGTGTTCGCGCGGGACGTGGTCTGGGTGGCGATCGTCGGGTTCACGCTCAACGGGGCCGCGTATCAGGCCGAGTACATCCGCGGGGCCTTAGAGAGCGTCGAGGAGGGCCAGATCACCGCCGGCCGCGCGATCGGGCTCTCGAAGCTGGAGACGATCTACTACGTCGTGCTCCCGCAGGGGCTCCGGTACGCGATCCCGTCGTGGACCAACGAGTTCGTCTACCTGATCAAGTACTCGTCGCTGGCGGCGTTCATCACGGTTCCCGAGCTTTACTACCGGGCCGACCAGATCGCCTCCGAGACCTTCCGGTACACGCTCATCTTCGTCGTGACCGGGGTGACGTACCTCGCCTTGGTCCTCACCGCGTCGAAGCTGATGGAGGGCGTCGAAGACCGCGTCGCGATCCCCGGGCTCGGCGCCGAGCGCGAGGAGTGAGGGGAGCCGCCGCTACCTCGAGAACTCGGTGACGACCTCGACGCCCCGCGCGTCGTACTCGCCCATCGCGGCGAGCCGCTTTGAGACCTCGGAGAGCGCCAGCTCGTCGCTCACCAGCGCGGCTGGATCCACGTCGGTCGCCTCGATCAGGTCGAACAGGTCGTCGTAGCTGGTCGGCGGCATCCCGCGCGAGCCGACGAACGACACCTCCCAGCGAGTCATCCAGTCGGTCGGCAGCGACACCTCGCCGCGCTCGGCCTCGGTGGTCAGCCCCACCTGCACGTGGATCCCGCGGGGACGCACCGAGCGAACCGAATTGCGGCAGGTCTCGGCGATTCCGAGCGCGTCGACCGACACGTCGACCCCGCCGTCGGTGAGGGTCCGAATCCGGTCCGGCACCGCCGTTTCGCCGTCACCGAGGTCGCTCGGATTTACAGCCTCGTCGGCGCCCAGATCGCGGGCGAGCGAGAGGGCCTCCTCGTCGACATCGACCGCGAGGACGCGCGCGCCGAGCGCGTCGCCGAGCTGGACCGTCGAGAGCCCGACGCCGCCGCAGCCGTGGACGGCCAACCAGTCGCCGCCGCCGATCCCGGCCCGCTCTGCGAGGGCGTGGTAGGCCGTCATGTACCGGCAACCGAGCGCGGCCGCGGCGGTGGAGCCGAGCCACGGCGGACGCTCGACGAGGTTGTAGTCGGCGTCCGGGACGGCGACGCGCTCGGCGAACGCGCCGGGGGCGTCGGGCTCGAAGCCGAGCGCTCGCCCGTCGTCGCAGACGTTCCCGTGTCCTCGGCGGCAGCGCGGACAGGTGCCGTCGCCGAGCGAGAAGGGAACGACGACGCGGTCACCCGGCGCGAACCGATCGACGGAGTCGCCGACGGCGACCACCTCGCCGGCGGGTTCGTGGCCGAGCACCTGTCCGCGGGGGACGCGGTCGTCGGCCCACTCGCCGTGGCCCGCCCACGCGTGCCAGTCGCTCCGGCAGACGCCGCAGGCCGTCACGCGGACCACGGCGTCGTCGGGGCCGGGCTCCGGCTCTGGGACCTCGCGGACCGCCAGCGGTTCGCCGTACTCGCGGAGGATCGCCGCGCGCATACCGACGCCAGGACCCGACGAGAATTAAAGCCATCTTCCGAGCTCGATCGGCGTCAAACACGTGATTCGAACGTGATACGATCTCCGTGAGAGACGGAAGCAGACTTTGTTTCGCTCGTTAAACCATCTTTTAACGGCTTTGAGAAGCGTATTATGAAAATTCACTGACCGTACAACGAGTAACTAAAATGATGTTTGAGAAAGGTTTATAATCCTATAATAAGGTGTGTGTGGTGTGACGCAGCCGATGGGGCGTCGACCGGGAGTCGCGTATCGGCGACCGGACGGCGATCCGACGCAGCTCGTCGTTGAGGCCGCCGGCGAGTCCCGTCTGGACCCGGAGCAGCTGCCGCGGTCCGACTGGCTTCGTGTCGTCAAATCGGACGACAGAGGCCGGCTCCGCGACGCGCTCGACGAGGGCGCGGTCGACGTGACGTACCGACTCACGGTCGGCGACGAGTCCGAGTGGGTCCACGAGCGCGGCGCGCGCGACGAGAACGGCGATATCGTCGGCTACCTCTTCCCTGCCGACGACCGGGTCGAACACCGCAAACGGCTCGAACGGCAGCGGGAGCGGTTGGAGGAGTTCGCCAGCGTGGTCTCTCACGACCTCCGGAACCCGCTCTCCGTCGCAGTCGGAAACGTAGAACTCGCCCGCGATCTGGACGGTGAGGAGACGGACGAGCGGTTGGATCGCTCCCTCGACGCGCTCGACTACATGGACGACCTCATCTCGGACCTCCTCGCGCTCGCCCGCGAGGGACGAACGGTCGAGGAGACGGCGACGGTCGACCTCCGGGGCATCGTGGATCAGGCGTGGCGGACGGTCGGCGCGCCGGACGGCGTCGTCCTCGTCGTCGACGAGTCCCTGCCGTGGGTCGAGTGCGACCGGAGCCGGCTCCGGCAGGCGTTGGAGAACCTCTTCCGCAACGCGATCGAACACGGGGCGGGGGACGCGCTCTCGGTCGATCCCGTCGAACGGAGCGCCGGAGAAACAAGCGGCGACACCAACCCGGAGACGCTGGGAGGAGGCGCCTCCGTCTCCGTATCCGGGATCGACGGTTCCGAGACCGCGACCGGTTCCGACCCTTCCTTTCGGGTCTTCGTAGGGGAGCTTCCCGACGGCTTCTACGTCGCTGACGACGGCGGGGGGATCGACCCGTCGGAGCGCGACGCCGTCTTCGACCCGGGCCACTCGACCGACAAGGACGGAACGGGGTTCGGGCTCTCCATCGTCGAACGCATCGCGGAGGCCCACGGCTGGGAGGTGTCCGTGGTTGAGAGTCGGGTGAGCGGCGCCCGGTTCGAATTCACCGGCGTCGACCTCATCGATCCCGAAGGGACCGGCGTCGTCGACGCCGCACCGAGCGGACACGTCGCCTCCGAACCCGGCAAAAGAGACTCAGCGAGCGGATCGGAACCGCCGCCGGGAGAGTAGCGCCGGGGCGACCAGTACCGGTGGACCCCCTTGTCCCGCTCAGACGAAGTCGCTCAGTCCCGCCTGTCCGTCGTCGTCACCGTCACTCGCGGATCCGTCGGTCTCCTCGTCACCGTCATCGTCGTCGGGGACCGGCGCGTCGGCCTCGTTCGCCCCCTCGTCGGCCGATGGGTCGACATCGTCCGTCGCGCGGCGACCGCCGGCGAAGGCCCCCTCGGCGTGGTCCTCCATCCGCTCCTCGCGGATCGCCTGCGCGTCCTCGACGATCGATTCCACCTTGTTCGTCGACTCGCCGGAGCCGGTGACGAAGGCGACGCCCGCCTCGTCGAGGTCGTAGGCGGCCGCCATCGCGACCGTCAGCTCGCGGGGCTTGCAGTGATGCGTGACCGCCTGTAGGAACGGGAGCACCTCCCGGCGCGCGGTCGCGACGCTGCACCCGCTCGCGGCGGCGATCCCCCCGACGACCTCGTCCGCGGTCGCGTCCGAGGAGCTCCAGAACTGTGGGCGGCCGTACCGCGTCCACCCGCCCTTCTCCCCGTCGCGCGCGGCGGCGACGCCGGCGGCCGCGTTATCGGTGGCGTAGCGCCAGTAGGTGTAGTTCTGGGTGGCCCGGACGCGGCCCAGCCACACGTCGGCGTTCGCGAGGAAGTCGTACGCGCGGACCGCCTCCCCCGGCTCGTACACGTCGAGGACGTTGTTCTCGATCCACATCGTGAGGTCGTCCGGCGTCTCGTCGACCGCGTACGCCGACTGAAGCGCCTCCTCCGCCGACTCCTCTTTGAGGACCGCGTCGAGAAATGGAAACAGCCCGAGCGCCTTGTCGCGGTCGCCGGTGACTACGTCCTCGACCGCGATCGAATCGCGCCCCTCCGTGGCGGCCTGCAGGTCGTTGATCGCGCCGCGGAGGTCGCCGCGGTTGCGCTCCGCGATCCGTTCGAGCGCGTCCGACTCGAACTCGATCCCCTCCTTCCGGCACACGTCGCGGAGGACGGGGACGATGGAGCGCGCCGAGACGTCGCGGAACTCGATCTCCTCGGTGGCGTTGCGGAGCCCCCGCGCCATGTCGTAGTAGTCGTTGGCGATGAGCACGATGGGCTGGCCCGACTCTTTGACCAGTTTCGTGATCGCCGAGGCCCCGCCGCGGTCGTAGTTGCCGTGGATGTTGTCGGCCTCGTCCAAGATCACGAGCTGGCGCGAGGCCGTGTCGCCGCCGGCCGCGCCGCCGCCCGCCGCGCTCCCGCCGAGGGTGGCGTTGCGCGCGGCCCGCCCCGCGAAGCGCTCGATGACGTCGGCGGTGCGCTGGTCCGAGGCGTTCAGCTCGACCGTCTCCCACCCCATGTCGTTCGCGAGCGCGTGGGCCGCGCTCGTCTTCCCGACGCCCGGGCTCCCGTGGAGGACGACGGCCTCGTGGTGGTCGTCCCACGAGCGCGCCCACTCCGCGAACGCGTCGCGGGCCTTGTCGTTGCCGCGGACCTCCGAGAGCGTGCTCGGGCGGTACTTCTCCGTCCAATCGGCCATTACCGGTGCAACGAGCGAGCCGCGTTTAGTGGTTGCGGAGCGGTACCCACCGCGGTTGTTCGACGGCGGAGCATACCCGGGACAACGGTTGGCCCGGCGTCGTTGTCGCCGGAAGCTGATTAAAATATTCTGATATATGGCCGTCGCAGTAGAGGCAACGACCGGCCTCGTCGGAACCGCCGTGAAGACGGTTCATAGCACACCTTTGAACCCGGTTTTTGGGCGTTAAATGGATCTAAGGCTACGATAATGGAAACCAGTCAAAATATTTATGGGACCGCTGAGAGTCGAACTCAGGTCATACGGACCCCATCCGCATAGGATACCACTACCCCACGGTCCCTGTCTGCATCCGAAAAAATGAGAGTCCGGTAATTAAGGACTTCGTTTCATTCGTCTCTCGGTCCCGCTCCGCTCAGACGAGGACGCGCTCCAGCGAGACGACGACGCCCGATTCGGCGTCGGGATCGCCGACCAGTCGCCCGAGACAGACCGCGGCGCCGTCGGGGGTGTGGCAGGCGACGAGCGGGGGATCGCGATCGGCGTCGTCGGCCTCGTCTCCCTCCTCGCCTTCCGACACCGAGTCCGCGTCGATGACGCCGGGCGCGTAGACGGGCGCGCCGGTGGCCACGTTGCGCGCGGCGGAGGGCGCGATCGTCACAGACGGGAGGTGGACCAGCGCGTCCTCGGCGGGACGGACGACCTCGCGGAGGAGCGCGTCGTCGCTCTCCTCGGCCCACGCAAGCCCGTCGACGAGGTCCTGTAAGGGATGGAGATCGGTATCGTCGAACGGGTCGGTGGCGGTCCGGCGGAGGTGGCCCATGTGCGCGCCGACGCCCGTGGCGAGGCCGATGTCGTGGCACAGCTTTCGGACGTACGTCCCGGACTCACACCGGATCCGGAGGAGCGCCTGCCGGTCGTCGACCTCCAGCACGTCGAGGTCGTAGATCGTGCGGGTCCGGAGCCGGCGGGTTACCGCGCTCTTGCGCGGCGGTTTCTGGTAAATCTCCGCCTCGAACTCGGCGACCACGTCGCGGAAGTCCGCCGGCGGCGACCCGTGAAGCTCCAGTACCGAGACGTACTCCTTGCTCCCCTCTAGGAAGACCTGCGCGGCGCGGGTCGCGTCGCCGGTCAGGGTCGGGAGACAGCCGGTGACCTTGGGGTCGAGCGTCCCGGCATGCGCGACCCCGTCGATCGGAGGCCCGTCCGGGTCCAGCGTCGCCAGCGACTCGTTGATCGCGTCGCGCACCCACGCGGAGAGCTGGTGGGACGAGGGCCCGGCGGGCTTGTCCACGTTGACGACGCCGAACCGGAGCAACTCCGGGACCGAGCGCTCCTCCGGTGGGGCCCGGAGAGGGTCAACGTCGGGATCGGCGTCGGTGTCGTCGAAGTGTCGGGTCATGCGGGATTGTGGGGGTCGTGGTGAGTGTAGGGAGTGTGGGTTCGGCGGTCAGAACTCGTAGCTCACGCCCTCGATCGGCGCCTTCCCCTCGTCGGTCGCGGGGTCGTACGCGTCGATGGTCGCGACGAGGACGTCGATGAACGGCTCTGGCCCCCAGCGGGCGGTGTTGTACGCGGCGTCGTAGATCGAGAGGTCGTCGATGTCGATGTCGTAGTACCCGCGGTACCGCTTCTTCTCGGAGGCCTCGCGGCGTTCGGTCTCGGCCTTCGCGCGGTCGACCGGCTTCCCTTCGCGCTCGGCGATGCGCTCGGCGCGGATCGACACGGGGGCGTCGAACCAGAACCGAAAGTCGGCGCGGTCCGCGGAGAGCCACCCGGCGAGCCGCGACTCCAGCACGAGGTCGTCGCGGGTCGTGGCGATCTCGTGGAGCCGTCGGTCCAGGTCGCGGTCGATCTGCGGGTCCTCCTCCGCGAACTCGTTGAACTCGACCGGCGTCATGTCGCGTTCGGCAGCCATCTCGCGGAAGATGTCGCCGCCGGAGACGTGATCGAGGCCGAGCCGATCGGCGAGCCCCGCGGCGTTCGTGCTCTTCCCGCTTCCCGGCGGGCCGGAGACGGTGATCAACATATCAATACTGCGCGGGTGTCGTTCAAAACGGTTGTCGTTCGACCCGCGGAGAGACGTTGGGGAGACACGTCGACCCGCAGACGATCCCTACCGATCCCGCGTCGCCGCCGTCATCGACCAGACCGCGACCATCCCGAGCAGGATCGCCGGGACGAGCGGTAAGGCGAGGTACGTCGCGAAAAACGAGAACCCGAGCGCCCCCGCCGCGTACGGGTACACGTAGATGATCCCGGGGATGACGAGGACGCAGGTGAAAAGCGCCGCCGTCAGCGCCCACCCCTTCCGACCGAAGCCGTCGGCCTCGGGTTCGGACTCGGCGGTGTCGTCTTGGACGGCCCCGTCCTCGCCGGGGACGTGGACGTAGCCGCCGTCGGTGCTTTCGCCCCCGTCGCCGTCGGCGTCAGAACTCACTGTCGGGTTTAACGACCACTTTGCCAAAGCCCTCACGGTTCTCGATCATCTCGTGGGCGCGCGCGGCCTCGCTCATCGGCAGCGTCTCGCGGATGTGCGGCTCGAACGTGCCGTCCCAGACGAGCTCGAGGGCGTCGTCGACCTCGCCTGGGGTCGCCATCGTCGAGCCGATGATCGACAGCTGGTTCCAGAAGATCCGGTTAAGCCCGGCGTCGGGATTCGGGCCGGTCGTCGCGCCGCAGGTGACGAGGCGACCGCCTTTCACCATCGACTTCAGCGAGTCGGGATAGGTGGCCTCGCCGATGTGGTCGACGACGACGTCGACGCCGCGCCGGTCGGTGAGCTCCGAGATCTCCTCGGCGAAGTCGTTCGTCTCGTAGTCGATGACGTGGTCCGCGCCGCACTTCTCGGCGTGCGAGAGCTTCTCCTCGGTGGAGGCGGTCGCGAACACCTCACAGCCCGCGTGGTCGGCGATCTGCACCGCCGCGTGACCGACGCCGCCGGACGCGCCGAGCACGAGCACCTTCTCGCCGGCCTCGATGTCGGCGCGGGTCTGGAGCATCCGCCACGCGGTCTGGAAGACGAGCGAGGCGGAGCCGGCGACCTCCCAGTCGACGCCCGAGGGAACGGGGACGAGGTTCTCCGCGGGCACGGCCGCGCGCTCGGCGTGGACGCCGCGAACGTGTTCGCCGATGATGTGGAACGACGGGCAGAGCGACTCCTCGCCGTGCCGGCAGAACTCGCACTCGCCGCAGGAGACGCCGGCGCTCACCGCGACGCGATCGCCGGGCTCGAAGCGCGTCACGTCCTCGCCGACGGCCTCGACGACGCCCGCCGCGTCGCTGCCGGGAATGTGGGGCAGCTCCAGGTCGATCCCGGGCATCCCGCGACGCGTCCAGATGTCGAGGTGGTTCAGCGCCCCGGCCTTGACGTCGACGAGGACCTCGCCGCGGTCGGGGTCGGGGTCGGGGAACTCGCCGTACTCGATCACGTCGCGGTCGCCGTGGGAGTCGAACTGGACTGCCTTCATGGAGTGATCCAGCCGCGGCACCCACTAAACAGTACGCCAAACGGAACTCCTTCCGGGCCCTCTCCTCCCGCTTCCGGCGAGCGCGCGTCACCCACGTTAACCCCTCACACCCGTGCGAATCAGGCCCATTCGCCCCGAGCCTTTCGTGATGTTTAAGTACCGAAAGGGGGACCATACGGATGCACGAACTGCAGGGGCATCGGGTCCCGAGTCCACGAGGGCGATGATACAACGCGGGTTGCGGTAGCCAAGCCTGGCCCAAGGCGCAGGGTTGCTAACTCTGTGGCGTCACTGCCTCCGGGGTTCGAATCCCCGCCGCAACGCTCGAACGGACCGAGTACCGCCGGATTCGCGCCGGTAGGGCTCACCACAACCAACACATGAGCACGGAAGAATCACAGGACGACTCGCCGGAGGAGGAGGAAGACCTCCAGTACTTCGTTCGGATCGGGGGCGCGGACCTCGACGGGACGAAGACGGTCGAGCGAAGCCTGTCCGAACTCGACGGCATCGGCACGCGCACGGCGCGGCTGGTCGCCGAGAAGGCCGACGTGGACCGAAACGCCACGTTCGGGCTCCTCGACGAGGATGACCTTGACGCGGTGGTCGACATCGCCGAGAACCTCGAAGACCACGTCCCGTCGTGGATGACGAACAGACAGAACGACTTCTACTCCGGAGAGACGACGCACCTCGTCGGCACCGACGTCAGCGAGAAGCGTCGCCACGACATCAACCGGATGAAGATCATCGAATCGTACAAGGGCGTTCGCCACAAGCGCGGCCAGAAGGTACGCGGCCAGCGCACGAAGTCCACGGGTCGCTCGGAGGGGACCATCGGGGTCAATGTCGAGGAGATCCGCGAGGAGATGGCGGAAGAAGAAGCAGCGGGTGACGAGGAATGAGCACCGGCAAGAACACGAAGGGCTACGAGACGCCGAATCACCCGTACCAGGGCGAGCGCATCGCCGAGGAGTCCGATCTTCTCTCACGGTACGGTCTCAAGAACAAAGAGGAGTTCTGGCGCGCCCAGTCCGAGCTGCGCAGCATGCGACGCGAGGCGCGTCGCCTGCTCGGCGAGGCTCAGGGTGACGCCGACGTCGCTCAGGAGGCCGGCTCGGAGTTCGTCGCACGGCTCCGCCGGATCGGCATCCTCGGCGACAACGACGACATCTCCGCGGTCCTCTCGCTGGACGTGACCGACCTGCTCGAGCGCCGTCTCCAGACGGTCGCTTACCGGCAGGGGTTCGCGTCCTCGACCCAGCAGGCCCGCCAGTTCATCGTTCACGGTCACATCACCGTCAACGGCGCACGCGTTACGCGCCCCTCGGTGAAGGTCGACGTGGACGACGAAGGCGCCATCGCCTTCGACGAGAACAGCCCGCTCGCGGACGATCTCCACCCCGAGCGCGCGGAGTCACAGGAGTAATCAACCATGAGTGAATCCGAGGACGGAGGAAAGTGGGGCATCGCCCACGTGTACGCGTCGTTCAACAACACGCTCATCACGGTCACCGACGAGACGGGCGCCGAGACGATCGCCAAGTCGTCCGGCGGCACCGTGGTGAAGCAGAACCGCGACGAGGCGTCGCCGTACGCCGCCATGCAGATGGCGGAGGTCGTCGCCGAGCGCGTCAAGGACGCCGGTCTGGAGGGCGTGCACGTTCGCGTGCGCGGCCCCGGCGGCAACCTCAACAAGTCCACCGGTCCCGGTGCGCAGGCGACGATCCGCGCGCTCTCGCGTGCGGGCGTCGAGATCGGCCGGATCGAGGACGTCACGCCCATCCCGCACGACGGGACGAAGGCGCCAAAGAACAAGCGAGTCTGACATGACGGAAGACGACTTCGACGTCCAGTACGTCGAACGGGACGAACGTAGCGCGCGGGTACTGATCCGCGGGCTCACGCCGGCGTTCGCCAACGGCATCCGCCGCGCGATGATCGCCGACGTCCCGACGTTCTCGATCGACACCGTTCGGTTCGTCGAGAACTCCTCCGTCATGTTCGACGAGATGATCGGGCTTCGGCTGGGGCTCGTGCCCCTGACGACGCCGCTCGACGACTTCGAACTCGGCGACGAGGTCACCCTCGCGCTCGACGTCGAAGGCCCGGCGACGGCGTACTCCGGCGACATCGAGAGCGCTGACCCGCTCGTTGAGGTCGCCGACGACAACATCCCGATCATCGAGCTGAAGGAGGGACAGCGGCTGGAGTTCGAGGCCGACGCGGTGCTCGACACCGGCAAGGAGCACGCCAAACATCAGGGCGGCGTCTCAGTTGGTTACCGCCACCTTCAGCGCGTCTCCGTCGAGGGCGACCTCGGCGAGTTCGACGACGACGAGCCGCGAATTCTCCGCGGCGTCATCGAGACGCCCGACGGAGAAGTCGAACTCACCGACGAGTTCGACAACGACCTCTCGGAGCGGTTCTCCGGGAAAGAGGTCAGCGTCGAGGACGTCCCCGGCGCGTTCGTATTCCATATCGAGACGGACGGCTCGTTCGACGTCGAGGAACTGCTGCTCCGCGCGATCGACTCCATCGAGGAGCGCGCGGACGAACTACAGACGAAAGTCGCGGTCTAACGTAATGACGGACCTTCAAACCGCACACACGGCGCTCGCCCCTGCACGGAGTCGCGACGCCGGGACCGAAAGTGGTTTGAAGGGAGCCGGATTACGCAGGAGTGCACGCAGGGATAGCCAAGTCAGGCCAACGGCGCAGCGTTCAGGGCGCTGTCCTGTAGAGGTCCGCAGGTTCAAATCCTGCTCCCTGCACTCCGTTTTCACTAACTCTCCGACACAGGAGAGACAGCTATGAGTAGCAAGACGAATCCGAAACTACAGAACCTCATCGCCGATCTGAAGTCGGTCTCGCGCGATTCCGGTGCCAACGTGTGGCAGGACATCGCCGACCGACTGGAGAAGCCACGGCGCACGCACGCTGAGGTCAACCTGGGCCGTATCGAACGATACGCGCAGGAAGACGAGACGGTCGTCGTCCCCGGCAAGGTGCTGGGCAGCGGTGTGCTCGAAAAGAACGTCACCGTCGCCGCCGTCGACTTCTCGGGAACCGCCCGCACGAAGATCGATCAGGCCGGCGAAGCGGTGTCGCTTGAACAGTTCGTTGAACAGAATCCCGACGGGAGCAACGTCCGGGTGATTCGATGAGTCTCGCGAAGATCGACGCGGACGTCGTCGTCGACGCCCGCGACTGCATCCTCGGTCGCGTCTCGTCGAAGGTCGCGCAGCGCGTCCTCGACGGCGAGACCGTCGCCGTCGTCAACGCCGAGAATGCCGTCATCACCGGCAACGAGGAGGCGACGATGGAGACGTACCACACCCGCGCGGAGCTCGGCTCCGACAGCGGGCCGTACTACCCCAAGCGCCCCGACCGGATCTTCAAGCGTGCCATCCGCGGCATGCTGCCGTACAAGACGGAGGACGGCCGCGAGGCGTTCTCGAACGTGCGCGTGTACGTCGGGAACCCCTACGAGCGCGACGAGGACGCCGAGAGCGTCGTCCTCGACGGCACCTCGCTCGACCGCCTCTCGAACATCAAATTCACGACGCTCGGGGACATCTCCGAGTCTCTGGGAGCCAACGTCACATGGTAACTAACACCTCAGGCAAGAAGAAGACGGCCGTCGCCCGCGCCACCGTGCGCGAGGGCGAGGGCCGCGTTCGCATCAACTCCCAGCCAGTCGAGCTGGTCGAACCGGAGCAGGCGCGGCTCAAGATGCTGGAGCCGTTCCGCATCGCGGGCGAGGAGCTCCGCGACGGCGTCGACATCGAGGTCAACGTCGAGGGCGGCGGCTTCAGCGGCCAGGCGGACGCGACGCGGACCGCCATCGCCCGCGGACTCGTCCAGCACCTCGGCGACGCCGAGCTGCGCGACGCGTACATGAACTTCGACCGCACGCTGCTGGTCAACGACGTGCGCCAGTCCGAACCCAAGAAGTGGGGCGGACCCGGCGCGCGTGCCCGCTACCAGAAGTCCTACCGCTGAGGTGATCCAGTCATGATGATCCCCGTCCGGTGTTTCACGTGCGGCAACGTCGTGGGTGAACACTGGGAGGAGTTCAAGGAGCGCGCCAAGGAGGGCGACGAGGACCCGGGCGAAGTGCTCGACGACCTCGGCGTCGACCGGCACTGCTGCCGCCGGATGATGGTCAGCCACCGCGACCTCGTCGACGTCGTCTCGCCGTACCAGTAACCCATGTCAGAACAGAGATACAATCGGTACGAGAAGGCACGAATCCTCGGCGCGCGAGCGCTGCAGGTGTCCTACGGGGCGCCCGTGCTGATCGAGACGGACCAGACGGAGCCCATCCTCGTCGCCGCGGAGGAGTACGACGCGGGTGCGCTCCCCTTCACCGTCCGGAGGGAGTCCAACTGATGACCCGAATCACCAGCATTTCGCTGCGTCGCGTGCTCGACTCGCGCGGGAATCCGACCGTCGAGGCCGACGTGCTCACCGAGTCCGGCGGCTTCGGCCGCGGGGCGGCGCCCAGCGGGGCCTCGACCGGGGAGTACGAGGCGATCGAGCTCCCGGCCAACGAGTCTATCGCGAAGGCCCGCGAGCACGCGGTCCCTCGACTCGAAGGCGTCTACGCGGGCGACCAGCGCGCCGTCGACAGCGCCCTACGCGCCGCCGACGGCACGGACGACTTCTCGGCGATCGGCGCCAACAGCGCGGTCGCGATCTCGATGGCGGCCGCGAAGGCCGCCGCCGACGTGCTCGGCGCGCCGCTGTACCAGCACCTCGGGGGCGCGTTCCGCGGCGAGAACTTCCCCGTTCCGCTCGGCAACGTCGTCGGCGGCGGGGAGCACGCCAAGGAGGCGACCCACATCCAGGAGTTCCTCGCGGCGCCCGTCGGCGCGCCGAGCGTCTCGGAGGCCGTCTTCGCGAACGCCGCGGTCCACGCGGCGGTCGCAGACGTGCTCGACGAGCGCGGCGTTCCCGCGGCGAAGGGCGACGAGGGCGCGTGGGCGCCCCCGATCTCGGACGCCGACGCGTTCGAAGTCGTCGACGAGGCGGTCGACCGCGTCGAGGAGGACGTGGGCTTCGAGATCCGCTTCGGGCTCGACATGGCGGCCGCCGAGCTGTACGACGACGATCAGGAGGCGTACGTCTACGGCGACGAGACCAAATCGGTCGACGAGCAGATCGAGTACGTCGCCGGCCTCGTCGACGAGTACGACCTCGCGTACGTCGAGGACCCGCTCGACGAGAACGACTACGAGGCGTTCGCGGAGCTGACCGACCGGGTCGGCGACCGGACGCTGATCTGCGGCGACGACCTGTTCGTCACCAACGTCGAGCGGCTTCAGGAAGGGATCGACGTCGGCGCGGCCAACAGCATCCTGATCAAGCCGAATCAGATCGGGACGCTGTCGGACACGTTCGACGCGGTCGAACTCGCCGCCCGCAACGGGTACGAGACGGTCATCTCGCACCGGTCGGGCGAGACCGAGGACACCACCATCGCACACCTCGCCGTGGCGACCGACGCCGGGTTCATCAAGACCGGCACGGTCGGCGGCGAGCGCACCGCCAAGCTGAACGAACTGGTCCGCATCGCGGACGACGCAGTATGACGGACCGACACCACGCATGAGCGAAGACAACGACGCGGTCGAACTCGACGACGACGCGGAGACCGAGGCGGTCGACGCGGCGGTCGAGGAGGAGGCCGACACGACCGAGGAACCGACCGCCGACGCGGCTGCCGAGGAGGCATCCGCCGACGCCGAGACCGACGCGACCGCCGAGGCCGACGCGGGCGACGACGCCGCCGAGGAGGACGAGGAAGACGCCTCCCCGTTCGACGACGACGTCATGCCCGACGACGACGTCGACCTGCTGATCCCGGTCGAGGACTACCTCTCCGCCGGTGTCCACATCGGGACCCAGCAGAAGACGAAGGACATGGAGCGGTTCATCCACCGCGTCCGCGACGACGGCCTGTACGTGCTCGACGTGAGCACGACGGACCAGCGGATCCGCACCGCCGCGGACTTCCTCGAGAACTACAACCCCGAGCAGATCCTCGTCACGTCCTCGCGCCAGTACGGTCGATTCCCGGCCGAGAAGTTCGCGGACGCCATCGGCGCCCGCGCCCGCACGGGACGCTTCATCCCCGGCACGCTGACGAACCCCGATTACGCCGGCTACATCGAGCCGGACGTCGTCGTGGTCACTGACCCGATCGGCGACGCGCAGGCCGTCAAGGAGGCCATCACGGTCGGCATCCCGGTCATCGCGATGTGCGACTCCAATAACCAGCTGTCGAACGTCGACCTCGTCATCCCGACGAACAACAAGGGCCGACGCGCGCTGTCGGTCGTCTACTGGCTCCTCGCCAACGAGACGCTCGACCGCCGCGGCGCAGACACCGTGTTCGCCCTCGAGGACTTCGAGGACGAACTGTAAGTCGGTCTTCGACGTCGAGTTCGACTTTTCGCGAACGTTCTGAACCAGTGTCTGTTCCTAGCGGCACTCGGGCAGAAAACATGTCATCCCCGGAAAGGGGTGCGAGCCGCCGTCTACAGCAGATCGATCGTGAGCGGGTAGCTCCACACCTCGCCGTCGGTCGCCTTCACGGCGGCGATAACGATGAACACGAGGTCAATGAGGCCGAGAATGGAGAACAGTATCGGCGCGATCAAGAGGCCGACTCCGATGACTGCGGTCACTAACACGAACAGGCCTCCAACGATCGAGTAGATCGTGAGCCAGATCTGCCAGTTGATCGCTTTGCGGGCGTTCGCCTTCACGAACTCGTCGTCGGTGACGAGGAGGACCACGAGCGGGCCAATCAGCCACGTGAACAGCGCGAGGATGTGCGTTATCGCCGCTAGGGAGGTGTTACCGTTCGGGCCGCCGGCACCGACGCTCTTCGTTGTAGACGCCATAGGTTTGGGATCTTCGTCCCGGTATTTAGGTATTTGCCGGCTCGGTGTTTTTAGCTAGTGTCCGGCTCGGCGTTCGCGGTCGCGTCACGCTCCTCGGCTCCCGCCTCCACGGGCACGTCGTGGGTCCACCGCGACTCGATCTCTCGGTTCGCGAGGACGACGCGGTCGCCGGTGTCCGTGTCGATCCGGGTCTTTCGGAGCTCGATCGCGGCGACCGTTCCCGTCACGCCCTTCGCTTCGACGCGGTAGCCTGGGTTGAAGTCGGGGTCGCGGAGGAGGTAGACACCCGCCACCGTGTCCTCGATCATCTCGGAGAGCGCGTACGAGATACCCAACGCGATGAAGCCGACGGCGGTACCCAGACTCGCCGCGATGTCGCCCATGCCGAGGATCTTGAGGAACGTCAGCGCGACGCCGAACCACAGGAAGATCGCTACGAGCGTGACGAGGAGGTCGCCCACGAGCTCGCGGTCACCGACGTAGAGCCGATTGATCGAGGTTCGAACCAGAGAGAGGACGATTCGCACGGTCACGTACGCCAGCGCGAGGAAGACCAGCCCCGAGAGCAGCCGCGGTATCGCGACGGCCACGCCGTCGACGAAGTTCGCGATCGACCGCGTCAGAAGCGACGGGAGCGTCGTCATGGCGCGCACGACGGCGGCCATTAGTGAAAAGCTGGCGGGGTCGGAGGGGCTTGCCGCTCCGAATACTCCTCTGCTCGCCCCGCCCACAAGCGCAACGCCTCTGACATCCTCCCACGGCTAAAGCCGTGGGGCTCCCCCACTGGGGGTTGAACCCACGGATACAGAGAGGTTCGCAGGTTCGTCGTCGCGGTGGACGATGACCTGCGTTTCGGGCCGTGCCAGTACGGCCCCCGCCTCGGACAGCGGTTTCGAGAACTTGCCCAGGGCTCGTTTGCCGATGTTCAGCGCACCGTTCTTGTCGGCGTTGTCGTCCAGTCCACACTCCGGACACTCAAAGCGTCCCTGCGTCTCTCGGACACCCTCGCAGGCACAGCGGTTGCACGTTTTCGACGTCTCGTATTCGTCGACCAACTGCACGTCGATACCCGCGTCGTAGGCTTTGTACTCGATGTAGGTGAGCAGGCGGGCGAACGGCATCTTGTGGGTCTTGTCGTTGACGTACCGTCCCTTGTCGTTGTCCTTGCGAATCCCACCGAGGTCCCCCACGACGATCACCGCGTTCCGCTTCTCAGCGTCTTCCACGATTTGGCGGGCAGTCTTGTGGAGGCGGTCGTCCACTTTGCGTGCCTCAGCGTCACCGATACGCTCGACCACCTGCTGGCCCTGTCGTGGTTTCGCCTTCCCGATCGACTTCCGCAGTTGCTTGTAGTGCTCACGGGTACGACGGACTTCCTCGCCGTAGAACGTGGTCTTGCGGTCAGAGAGGAACGCGCAGGTGGCGACCCACCGTGCGCCCATATCGATAGCCAGTACGTCGTCGTACTCGTCTTGAACGGTCACAGACCGCTTGACGACGAGATGCACGTACCAGTCACCGTCACGGCGCACCAGTTCACTGTCCCGAACGTTGCCCTCTCGAACGAGTTGTTCGTCCTTCTTCGGGACGTGGGCGGGACACCAGATGGAGTTGCCCCGCCCTTTGTCAGGGTCGTAGACGGGGACTTTCACCCACCACGACGATAGGACAGTAGCCTCGTCACAGGACACGTCGAACACGTCGTTGCGAAGGACGACGGGTTGTTCGGTGTCAGGATTCGGGTCTTTCTGTCGTTGTACCTTCGACGCCTGTTGCTTGGTCGCGGAGTAGAGGTCGGCGTCTCCGCCGTGTACCTCGGTCTGGAACGCCTCGTACTCACGGGCGAGCAGATCGGTCTTCCTGTTGGTCAGCGAGTGGAGTTTGACCCGCACCGTGGTTGAGACGGTCCGTTCCATGCTATTCACCTGCTTGGGAGTCGATGTATTCCTCAATGACCTCGCTGGATACGTCGCCCGCACTTGAGACGAAGTACGAGCGCGTCCACAGCGACGGCAGACCAAAATCGAACTCGTCACGAAGTCGGCGCGATGAATAGCCCTTGATCTGTTGCATTATTTTGTTCGGGGCAAGCGTCGGAGCGCCCGTGATGAACAGGTGTACGTGGTCGGGGCGAATTGCCAACTCCAAGATTTCGAGGTCGAGTTCGTCGGCTTTCTCCTCGATGAGTGCTTCGAGACGGTCGCGTACCTCGCCTTCGAGTACCGACTTGCGGTACTTCGGGCACCAGATGAAGTGGTACTGGAGTTTGTGGATGTTGGTACGTTCCCTGTCGAACCCACGAGGCATCGCCAATATATAGACACTACTCATCTAAAGATATTACGCAAGTATCTAACCCCAGCTGTGGCTACGGACGTGGATCGAGTCCCAGTTGTCGGCTTCATCCCACCCGTGAACGGGTGGGCTTTCGCCTCGCTATCGCTGTAAGCACGCGGAGAGAGGGAGTTCGTGTCACCTTCTCCGCCCTAAAAGGCGGAGCTTGTCGGTGGACTCCCGTTCTGGCCGACCCTACTGGGTGGCAGGCGAGTAGCCGCCGTTCACGTTCAGCGTCCCCGACTTTAGGGCGAGGTGAGTGATCGCCCCTCCGTGCGGAGACTTTTGCCCCGCACGGAGTAGTCGAAACCCGATGTTCTTCGCCGCGTTGTAATCCGCGTTGACCTCGTACCCACACTTCTGGCAACAGAACCGCGTTTGCGACGGACGATTCTCGTCCAGCGTCGTCCCGCATTTCGAGCACCGTTTGGACGTGTACGCCGGGTCTACCTGCATGGCGTCGATGTCTTCCGCTTCGGCCTTGTATGCGGTATAGTCGTACAAGCGGCGGAATGCCCACGCATGGAGCTTCTTTGCGCCCGGCATCCGATCGCGGATGCCCGTCAACTCCTCGAACGCGATCTTGTCGCACCCGTGTGCGACCGCCTCTTGGACGATGGCTTTCGAGATGCGGTGGAGGTAATCCTCTACCCACCGCGTCTCTCGGTTGCCCATCTGATCAATAGTTCGATGGGCCGACTCCGTACCCGTCCGTTGCAGGTCGCCGCGCACGCGCTCGTGCTCCCGGCGACGGTGGGCGAGGTAGTCGCCGCTCCAGAACTGTCCGGTCGACGTGACGGCTATCTGTTCGATACCGAGGTCCACGCCGAGGACTGTGCTGTTCTCGGCGTCGCCTTGGTCCGGTATCTTGGACTCCACGTCGGCCTTCGTTCCGATGTGGAGGAAAAAGGTGTCCGTCGCGTCGCGGTACTGAAGCGTCGCACCCGTGAGTTCGTACTCGTCGTTGCGGAGGTACTTGGTGTGCGGGTTGTCTCCCTCCGGCGGGAGGACGTATTCGGCTTCGATACGTCCGTTCACCGTGGAGAGGGACACGTGATCATCGTGGAACGTCGCACTCCGTTTGTCGTACCGGATAGAGGGCGTCGTGAAGTGTGGTTGTGACGCCTTCTTGCCGCGCTTCCACCGAGCGACGACGCCCTTGATGGCTTCGGCGGCCTTGCTGCGTGCAGATTGAACGAGATTTGCTTGGAGGCGTGTCTGTTCGCGCACGTCCGAGTACGTTCGGTCATGAAGCTTGGTCTTGGAGGTGGGCTTGTAGTCGTCTTTCCATGCGTCTTTGACGACGTAGTTACACGCCCACAGATACTCCTCGATGGTTTCGTGGAGGAGAGTCGCGTCGCTGTCGTCTACGTCGAGTTTGACGACGACCGTGCGACGCACCTCCGCCATATTTCATATGTAGTGAAGTAGATTTATAATAATTCTGCTCGTAGTGGGGAGTATGTCAGCAACCGAGAGTAGCGTAGATTCGCACCGTGTCACGTTCCTCCCCGCCGTGAACGTCGGGGTTTCCCATTTGTAAAAGATGACCCTCTGTGAAGCGCCGGGGAAGGTGTACCTCTTCGGCGAACACGCCGTCGTCTACGGCGAGCCCGCGGTTCCGGCAGCGATCGAGCGACGCGCCGCGGTGACCGCCGAGCCCCGGTCGGACGACCACGTCCGCGTCGAGGCCGAGGACCTCTCGCTGAACGGGTTCACGGTGGAGTACTCCGGCGGCACCGGCGACCGCCCCGACGTGGACGTTCCGACCCCGCTGGTCGAGGCCGCGATGGGCTACGTCGACGCCGCGGTCGAGCAGGCGCGGGACGCGGCCGACGCCCCCGACGCCGGCTTCGACATCACCGTCGAGAGCGACATCCCGCTCGGGGCCGGGCTCGGCTCCTCCGCGGCCGTCGTGGTCGCGGGGATCGACGCCGCGACCCGCGCACTCGGCGAGCCGCTCGACCGCCGCGAGCTGGCCGACCGCGCGTACCGCGCCGAGTACGAGGTGCAGGACGGGCAGGCCTCCCGGGCGGACACGTTCTGCTCGACGATGGGCGGCGCGGTCCGCGTCGAGGGCGACAACTGCGAGCCGATCGAGGCGCCGAACCTCCCGTTCGTCGTCGGCTTCGACGGCGGTGCGGGCGACACCGGCGAGCTCGTCGCTGGCGTCGGCGAGCTCCGCGAGGAGTACGAGTTCGCGGCCGACACCGTCGAGTCGATCGGCGATCTGGTCCGGACGGGTGAGGGGCTGCTCGCGGACGCCGTCTCGGAAGAAGAGCCGGGCGCCGACGCGGAGGCGTCCCCGGAGCTGCTCGCGGAGCTTGGCGAGCTGATGGACTTCAACCACGGGCTGCTCTCGGCGCTCGGCGTCTCCGCGCGCTCGCTCGACGCAATGGTGTGGGCCGCTCGGGACGCCGGCGCCCACGGCGCGAAGCTCACCGGTGCGGGCGGCGGCGGCTGCATCGTCGCGCTCGATCCGAGTGACGCGACCGAGACCGCACTCTCCTTCACCCAAGGCTGTGAGGAGGCGTTCCGCGCCGAACTGGCGACCGAGGGCGTCCGGGTGGTGGAGCCGTGACGGGCGACGGCACGGGCTCCGCCGCCGACGCCGCTGCCGGCTCCGAGCCCGAACCCCCGGTCGTCCTCAAGCTCGGCGGGAGCCTGATCACGGAGAAGGACTGCCCGGAGACGCTCGACGACGACGCGCTCGACGCGGCCTGCGACGCGGTCGCGGACGCGCTCGTCGACGGCGCGGTCGACCGACTCGTCGTCGTCCACGGCGGCGGAAGCTTCGGCCACCACCACGCCAGCGAGCACGGCGTCTCGACGATGGCGGGGACAGACGACGCGGACGCGGTGATGGACATTCACGGCGCGATGACGACGCTGAACCGGGCCGTTCTCGACCGGCTCCACGAGCGAGGCGTGCCCGCGGTGCCGGTCCATCCGCTCTCGCTTTCGGCGCGCCCAGCGGGAGCCGACGGCGACCTCGACCTGCCGCTCTCCTCGACGGCGACGCTGCTCGACGAAGGGTTCGTCCCGGTGCTCCACGGCGACGGCGTCGCGACCGCGGGAGCCGGCGTCACCGTCGTCTCCGGAGACGAGCTCGTCGTCGAACTGGCCGCCGGGCTGGGCGCGCAACGGGTCGGGGTCTGTTCGACGGTTCCGGGCGTCCTCGACGCCGACGGCGCGGTGATCCCCGCCGTCGACTCGTTCGAGGCGGTCGCCGACGCGCTGGGCGCGAGCGACGCGACCGACGTGTCGGGCGGGATGGCCGCGAAGGTACGGGAACTGCTGGCGCTCGACGCGCCGGCGCACGTGTTCGGTGCCGCGGGATTGGCGCCGTTCTTACGCGGAGAGGACGCCGGGACGCGGATCGACTGACGGGACAGCCGGACGAGGCGATCGCGGGCAGCGATCAGTCGTCGTCCGCCCTCTCGCTGTCGGCGATCTGTTCGGCCCCGCGAATGATACACACGTGCCCGCCGTCGGTCGTGTGGGTGAGGACGAGCCGTTCGCGCACCCGTCCGCCGTCGACGCAGTCGACCGTCGCCTCGCCGGTCCAGTACCCCTCTTCGGTGACCATCGGGAGGATCTCGTCGGTGAACCGCTCGACCTCGTCGTCGGGGTAGAACCGCTCCCAGTGGGTCCCGATCAGCGTCTCCCGCTCGATCCCGTACACCGACGCGTACGCCTCGTTGGCGAAGAGGTACGTCCCGTCGGCGCCCAAGATCCCGATCGGCTCGCTCGCGGCCTCCAGCGCGGCGACGCTGCGCTCGACCTGCCGGCCGAGCCGATACCGATCGACCGCGTTGCGGAGCCGGTTGACGAGCATCTCGAACTGGTCGGCGCCCCCGCCCTTCTGGAGGTAGTCGGTGACGCCGGCGGAGATCGCCTCGCTGGCGACCTCCTCGCTCCCCTTCCCGGTGAAGAGGACGAAGGGAAACTCGGGATCGATCTCGCGAACGCGTTCGAGGAAGTCGATCCCGGTGCCGTCCGGGAGGTCGTAGTCAGAGACGACCGCGTCGAACGCCTCCTCGTCGAACCGCTCTGTGGCCGCCGCTACCGTTCGAACGGTCTCGTGGTCGATGGCTTCGTCGAGCCGGCCGAGGTACGTCGCGGTGAGATCAGCGAAGGCCGGGTCGTCTTCGACGTGGAGCAGCCGGGTCGTCGCCGTCGGCTCCGTCCCGTCGCGCATAACCGATTGCTTTTTCCTCACACCATAAGCACTTCGGGGATCGCACGGCGTTGAGCCGAGTCCTCCCGGCTCGCCCGAACTGCTCGAACTGTTCGAACCGGCCGAACTGCTCGAACCACCCGAACAAGATCGAAGCGCGCGTGCTTCGCCGACCGGGACGCCCCGTACAGAACCCTTATTCGACCCACGACCTTCCCTCCGGGCATGAAGGAAGCGGACGTACGGGAGCGGCTCGCGGACGTGCGGGACCCCGACCTCGACGACGACATCGTCTCGCTCGGGCTGGTGAACGACATCGAGGTCGACGAGAGCGAGGTCCGCGTCTCGCTCGCGCTGGGCGCGCCCTTCTCCCCGCACGAGTCGGAGATCGCCGACGACGTGCGCGAGGCGCTCGCGGACACCGGCCTCGACGTGGAGCTGTCGGCGTCGATCCCGGACGATCTGGACGCGGACGAGCAGGTGTTGCCGGGCGTGAAAAACGTGATCGCGGTCGCGTCCGGGAAGGGCGGCGTCGGCAAGTCGACGATGGCGGTCAACATCGCCGCGGGGCTCTCGGAGCTCGGAGCGCGCGTCGGGCTGTTCGACGCCGACGTGTACGGCCCGAACGTCCCGCGGATGGTGTCGGCCGAGGAGCGCCCGCAGACCGACGGCGAGACGATCGTCCCCCCCGAGCGCTTCGGCGTGAAGCTGATGAGCATGGACTTCCTCACCGGTGAGGACGACCCGGTCATCTGGCGCGGGCCGATGGTCCACAAGATCATCACCCAGCTCGTCGAGGACGTGGAGTGGGGCGAGCTCGACTATCTCGTGATGGACCTGCCGCCGGGGACGGGCGACACCCAGCTCACGATCCTCCAGACGCTCCCGCTGACGGGGGCCGTGATCGTCACGACCCCGCAGGAGGTCGCGCTCGACGACGCGGTGAAGGGGCTCCGGATGTTCGGCAAACACGACACGAACGTCCTCGGGATCGCGGAGAACATGGCGGGCTTCCGGTGTCCGGACTGCGGCGGCTTCCACGAGATATTCGGCTCCGGCGGCGGGAAGGCGCTCGCGCAGGAGCACGAGCTTCCCTTCCTCGGCGGCGTGCCGCTCGATCCCGCGGTCCGGACCGGCGGCGACGACGGCGAGCCGGTGGTCTTGGAGGAGGGTGAGACCGCGGACGCGTTCCGGGTGATCGTGGAGAACGTCGCGAACAACGCCGGCGTGGTGCGTCGCCGCGAGGTGAGCGGAGGGCAATGAGCGGGGAAGACGAAGCCGACGAAGACGGCCGCGAGAGCGACGACCCCGCCGACCCCCTCGACGCGGCCGGCGTCGACCCGGTCGTCCCCGAGTCGGCCGCGGACGCGGCGGACGAGGGGTTCGCCGAGGACGACGCGGTCCGGGAGTTCCTCCGCGAGATCGCGGCCGACGTGCGCGGCGACAGCTCCGAGAGCAAACAGCTCTCGGCGATCCTCTACCGCGTGTCGGACCTGTACGACTCGGAGGAGCAGACCTCCCCCGAGGAGATCTACCTGAACGTCCGGCACATCATGAAGATCAAGGAGCAGGGCGGGATCGAGCGATAGGATGTGGTTGGCGGTGGAGCGGTCGGCTGGGAGGATTTATTCGGTCGCATTTATACGGATTTCACGGGTATCGTAGTGAATACCTTCGAAGCACCAGTCGCTCGCTTATAAGTGTCTGCTGGAAGATCGGCAGCAAACGTCTTCAAAGCCCCAGCCGCGACGGCTCGCGCGCCTTGTTGTGCTCCTCGCTCATTCGCTCCGCTCACTCGCTGCGGTGCTTACTGCGGCGTGCTTCGCCCTCGCGACTGCCCCTTTGAGTCCCGCCTCGCACAGCACCGCACCTCACGCCTCCCCAGCCTCGTCGGCCGGCCTCCGCTTCGCTCCGGCCGCCCGATTCCCTCGCGCGTGCTCTTCGCGCCCAGTGGGCGCTCAGAGGCACGCGCCACCGCAGTTCATTTATAAGCCTGAGAGGTCAGATTCCGGCCTCACCCGCTTGTTCACACCCGCTCGTCGAGCACCGTCTCGTCGCCGTGGCGGACTTCGACGCGTTCCGGAACGGCCGCCTCCGTGAATTCGACGGCGATCTCGTAGGGATGCGTTTGGCCGATATCGGAGCACGGGCCGCCGTCCCAGTCGGGATCGTCCTCGGTGGTCAGCCGGAGCAGTAGGCGGTCGGCGTCGAGGTCGGCCTCGATCAGGTCGACGCGGTAGCAGTCCCGCGATCCGCCGAACAACCACCCCCTGACGGTGACGCGCGGCGGGTCGGCGTCGACCGCGCGGAGCAAGACGGGGGTGTCACTGAAACTCGGCTCGTCGGGTTCGAACTCGTCAGTGTGCTCGCGGCGGAAGGTCACTTCCGCGCCGTCGACGGTTTCCGGAATCTCGCCCCACGGCGGAGTCGGACACCCCGCGATCGAGGCGGTCGAGACAGCGGCCGCGGTCGAGAGGAGGGCTCTGCGGCGCATAGTGGAGGGCCTCCCGGCGGCCATGGTAAACTTTGTGACGGGTGGAATCCCACCGATCGATCGTTTCATACTGATAGCACGTCTCACGGTAACACACATGAGCGACGACCGAATTCCCGTGACCGTTCTCAGCGGGTACCTCGGCGCCGGGAAGACGACGATGGTGAATCACCTGCTCGCGAATCCCGGCGACAGGCGGATCGCCGTCATCTTAAACGACATGGGCGAGGTGAACGTCGACGCCGAGCTCGTCGCGCGCGAGAACGACGACGAGGGGATCGTCGACCTCTCGAACGGCTGCATCTGCTGTCGGCTGCAGGACGACCTGCTGAGCGAGGCCGCGGCGCTCGCGGAGTCCCGCGAGTTTGACTACCTCCTCGTCGAGTCGTCGGGCATCTCCGAGCCGATCCCGATCGCGCGGGCGTTCACGGAGGGGACCGAGGACAGCGAGGTCGACCCGACCGAGCGCTTCCGGCTCGACACGATGGTGACCGTCCTCGACACCTACGGGTTCTGGAAGGAGTTCGACGCCGGGGAGAGCCTGCCGGGCGACGGGGAGTCGACCGCGGACCGCCCCCTCGCGGACGTGCTCGTCGAGGGGATCGAGTTCTGCGACGTGCTCGTGCTGAACAAGACGGACATGGTCCCCGACGACGTGCTCGACGAGATCGAGTCGGTCGCCGACCGTCTCGGTCCCCGAGCGAAGCGGATCCGGACGAGCTACTCCGAGGTCGACCCGGACGACGTGCTCGACACCGGGCGGTTCGACTTCGAGACGGCCAAGCGGTCGCCGGGGTGGAAGCGGGCGATCGCCGAGAGCGAGGGCGGCGGTCACGAACACGGAGGGGAGGGAGAGAGTCACGCGCACGACCACGCCGAGGGCGCCGCCGCGGCCCACGGGGTCGACTCGTTCGTCTACCGCTCCGGCGACGCCCTCGATCCCGAGTCGTTTGCGGAGTGGCTCGACGACTGGGACGGCGCGATCGTGCGGGCGAAAGGGGTCGCCAACGTCGCGGGCACCGACGAGGTCATCGGCGTGAGTCAGGCCGGGCCTTCGGTGCAGGCGGGACCGATCGGCGAGTGGGGCCCCGACGACGATCGCCGCTCGCGGCTCGTGTTCATCGGCAGCGAGATGGACGAAGCGCGGATCCGCGGGGAGCTCGACGGGCTGGCGACGACCGACGCCGACGAGGCGTCGGCCGCCGACGCCTTCCCGCTGTGAGGCCGCGCTAACGCTGTCGAGTCAGATCCCCAGTTCCGCCTGCAGGTCGTCCCAGTCCTCGTGGAACCCGTGGGTGGACTCGGTCTCGGCGCCGACCGCCGACTGGTAGACGTCGTCGTACTTCAACAGCTCCCCCCAGCCGTCGTGGAACGCCCAGTTGCAGTACTTACACATACGGACCGCAACGCGCGGGACCGACATACCGGTTTCGGCGGGTCGGACGCGGAGACTGCGCTCTCCGAGCGCCGACAGAGTGAACCCCGCTCGTGGCGTACGGTACCTATCAACGCGGTCAAGCCGCGACGAGACACTCATGGTCACCTACAGGCGCGGCGGACACGTGCAGGGGAGCGACGACGCGGTCGAACGCACCTGCAAGCACTGCGGTTGGCACTGCGTCGCCGACGGCTACCCGGAGCTCGTCGGGCGGTACCAGTCCCACCTCCGGGACGAACACCCGAAGGCGTGGCTCCGAGCCTGATCGTCCTCGGGGTCTAAAAAGTCGGAACGCGGGCGGCGAGGCCTCGCCTCGACGGTTCAGGGTTCGAGCAGAACTTTCGTGACGCCCTCCTCGCGGGCGTCGAACGCCTCGTACATCTCCGGCGCCTCGTCGAGGTTGACGCGGTGGGAGACGACCCAGCTCGGGTCGGCACGGCCCTCGATGATCATGTCGCGGAGGTACCGGTTGTACGCCTTCACGTTACACTGGCCCGTGCCGCACTTGAGCCCCTTCTCGAAGAACTTCCCGAAGTCGATGCCGAGCCGCCCCTGCGCGGCCATGTCGTCGGGCGCGCCCGGGTCCTCCGGCACGTAGAGCCCGGGGATACCGAGCTCGCCCGTCGGTCGGACCACGCGGATGAGGTTGTTGATCACGACCGCCGGGTTCTCCTTGGCCGGCTGGTAGGAGTAGTCCTCGGTGTCGGTGTCGACGTCGTCGGGGTCGGTCGCCTGATACCCGACCGCGTCGACGCCCTTGTCGACCATCCCGCCGTGCTCCTCGATGATCTGGTCGACCGGGTCACCCTCGGAGAAGTCGATCGCGTGGGCGTCGCAGTGCTCCTCGGCCAGCTCCAGCCGGCTCGGCACCTGATCGACGATGTATATCTCGGCGGCGCCCTTGAGCTTCGCGCTGTAGGCGGCCATCAGTCCGACCGGGCCGGCGCCGAAGATGGCGACGGACTCGCCCGATTCGAGGTTCGCCAGTTCGGTGCCGTGCCACCCCGTCGGGAAGATGTCCGCGAGCAGCGAGAACGAGTCCTCGTGTTCGCGCCCCTCGGGCAGTTTCAGCGCGTTGTGGTCGGCGTACGGGACGCGCAGTTTTTCGGCCTGTCCGCCCGGATACGGGCCCATCGCGACGTATCCGTACGCCCCGCCGGCGAAGCCGGGGTTGACGTTGGTACAGAAGCCGGTGTACCCCTCCTCGCAGTTCTGACAGAACCCGCAGGAGACGTTGAACGGCATCACGACACGGTCCCCCTCTTCCAGCGTCGAGACAGCCTCGCCGACCTCGGAGACGATTCCCATGTTCTCGTGACCGAACACGATCCCCTCTTCGGCGGCGGTCCGTCCCTCGTACATGTGGAGGTCCGAGCCACAGATACAGGAGGTCGTGATGTCGACCACGACGTCGTTCGGGTGTTCTATCTCCGGGTCATCGACTTCTTCGACGGCCACGTCGTACGGGCCTTGGTATACAACAGCTCTCATGTGTGATCCGTGTGATCAATGGGCTGCATGTATTCTAAACGTTTTTACATGATATTATACTATTAATAAACTAAGGTATAATTTAATTATGCGAGACTCGTTCGCGCATTCCGCCGGAGACGAGAAACGAGCGGCCGAATTGGCCGGCCCTGACCGCCGGACCGATCCGAGCCACGTCTAGTCTTCCGAAATGACTATGCCCGGTCCCGATGAATCGGGAGGTATGGACTGGCCACACGACCCCGACGGCGAACAGGGGAGCGAGGGCAGGCGGCAGTACGGACATGCGGTGCTCGCGAAGAAGATCGACGAAGGGGAAGATTTCCCGCTGTCGGCCGCCGACTACGTCGAGCAGTACGGCGACCACCCGATCCGGATCGACTTCGAGACCGTCGTTTCCGTCGAGGAGATCTTCGAGCACGTCGAGAAGGAGGAGTTCGCGGACTTCGTCGAGTTCCACCAAGAGCTCGGCCGCGCGATGCGCGAGAACGGCTACTGGTTCTACGAGGGCGCCGAGCAGTTCGTCGACGGCAGCGCGTAGGCGGTCTCGCTCTTTTGACCGGATCTCACCGACTCTCGCCGGCGATCCCCCTCCGGTTCCGGATCTCGATCCGACCTTCGATTCGCGGGTCGATCCCGCGTTCCCGAGCGTAGTCGGCGAGCACCTCGTACTGGATATCACCCTCGTCGATCCGGTGGCGCTGCGCGAGCGTCGGGAACTCGTGGTCGGAGTGGAGCAGGTACTCCGAGACGGCGACGGTGTAGCGCGCCTCGGGGTCGATCGGCTCGCCGCCGACGGCGGCCTCCAGAAGGAGCTCGGCGTCGGCGTCCCAGACGACTCGGGCGTTCGAGACGTGGCCGTGCCACCAGTCGTCCTCGCCGAAGTCCACGTCGGGCGCGGCCATCTCGCGGAGCACGTCCCGAAGCTCCGCGCCGGTAACGGACGCGAGCGTTACGGGTTCTTCGAACGGAATCAGGCTGATCAGGTCGGCCTTCGTCACGTCGCCGTGCCACGGGTTGCCCTGTCGGAGCCCGCCCGCGTTCGACAGCCCCACGTCGGCGTCGAGGGCCCAGCGGAACGCGTCCGCGACGAAGTTGCCGACGCGGCACTCCCCGCCGTGGACGACCTCGCCGTCACGCTCGATCGGCTCAGCGACCCGGTCGACGGCCTCGTCGAGGTCGGCGGCGGCCATCCGCTCTTCGAGGGCGGCCTCCAGCCCGGCGATTGGCTCGGCGCCGTCCGGCTCGTGGAGGGTCGCGGTGGGGGCGGACTCCCCCTCGGCGTCTCCCCCCCGGCCGTCTCTCGTCCCGCCGAACTCGACCTCGACGACAGCCTCGCCGTTGACGCCGGGGCGGACCAGCAGGGTGTCGGTCACGCGCTCGTTGCGCGGGCTGTGAATGTGCCCGCCGAGAACCGCGTCCACGTCGAGCTCGCGGGCGAGGTCGTCGTCGCCCGCGCCGAGATGGGAGAGGACGACGGCGTAGTCGAGGCCGTCACCGCTTTCGGCGGCATCGGCGCGCATCTCGACGAGCGCGTCCCGCGCGGCGGCGACGGGGTCGTCGAACGAGAGGTCGGCGGCCATCGGATTCAACGAGTCGGTCGCGGGGTCGGTGACACCGACGAATCCGACGGTCGCGCCGTCGATCCGCCGCGTCGTCCACGGGACGACGCCCTCGTCGCGGCCGAAGGGGTTCCCGTCCTCGTCGCGGACGTTCGCGGAGACGAAGGTCGCGGTGGCGTCGTCGACGAGCCCGCGAAGCGGGTCCGGCCCGTAGTCGAACTCGTGGTTGCCGAACGTGTCGAGGACGGTGTCGGTCGCGGCGTAGAAGTCGAGGACCTGCCGACCGGTCGCGACCAGCGAGAGGACCCCCGGCGCGGTGGTGTCGCCGGTGGCGACGACGGCGGCGTCCGGGCCCGAGAGCTCCCGGATCCGGCCGGCGAGGCGGGCCGCCCGCTTGGGGGCGTCGAAGACGTTCTCGATGTCGGAGTAGTGAACGAGGCGGACCATTGGACGTGGAAGAGGAAGGGCGAGCGACGCTTAAAAAG
Organism: Halorubrum halophilum; assembly: GCF_000739595.1. Taxonomy (GTDB): domain Archaea; phylum Halobacteriota; class Halobacteria; order Halobacteriales; family Haloferacaceae; genus Halorubrum; species Halorubrum halophilum. Next base: position 123,877 of record NZ_BBJP01000013.1, read on the forward strand.
CGCGGAGTTCGAGTGGCGGGTCGTCGCCGTTGTGCGCCGCGGCGGATCGGTCGAACCGTCACGAACGCCGTAAGTGAGGCGGGTCCACCCCCGTGATCCCCGCTCGCACACGCGCAGGACATTGAAAGCGCTTTTATGGATGTCCGGACTACGTCGCTTCACAGCCTCTGCGGGGTTGATGATGTGCCGTGCCGTTAGGGATCGACCACGGTACGAGCACGCGAGCCCGCGCGGAGGATAGGTGAACAACATATGCCCGTTTACGTAGACTACGAAACCCCAGCCGACCTCGCAGAGCGATCGCTTGAGGCGCTCGAGGTCGCCCGAGACACCGGTACCGTGAAGAAAGGAACCAACGAGACCACGAAGGCCGTCGAGCGCGGCAACGCGGACCTCGTCATCGTCGCCGAGGACGTCTCCCCCGAAGAGATCGTGATGCACCTCCCCGAACTCGCGGAGGAGAAGGGCATCCCGGTCGTCTTCGTCGACACGCAGGACGAAGTCGGCCACGCCGCCGGCCTCGAAGTCGGCTCGGCCGCCGCCGCCATCATCGACGCCGGCGACGCCGACGACGACGTCGAGGACATCGGCGAGAAGGTCGCGGAGCTTCGATAACCACCCATGAGCGCAGAAGAGGGCACCGGCGACTCGACGACCGCGGAGGTCATCGAGGTCGTCGGCAAGACCGGGATGCACGGCGAGGCCATGCAGGTCAAGTGCCGCATCCAGGAGGGATCGAACCAGGGCCGGATCATCACCCGGAACGTCCTGGGCCCCGTCCGCATGGGCGACGTGCTCCAGCTCCGGGAGACCCAGCGCGACGCCGACTCAATCGGAGGGCGATAACCAATGGTCGAGACACGAACCTGCGACTACACCGGCGAGGAGATCGAGCCCGGCACGGGCACGATGTACGTCAAGAAGAACGGACAGATCCTCCACTTCGTCGACTCGAAGGCCGAGAAGAACTACTTCCTCGGCCGCGAGGCGCGCGACCTCGAGTGGACCGAGGAAGGGCGCGAGCAGGGTGGCGAGTAGATGAGTCACCACGACGAGCGCACCTTCGTGATGGTCAAGCCCGACGGCGTCCAGCGCGGCCTCATCGGCGAGATCGTCTCTCGCTTCGAGGAGCGCGGGCTGAAGCTCGTCGGCGGGAAGTTCATGCAGATCGACGAGGACCTCGCTCACGAGCACTACGGTGAACACGAGGACAAGCCGTTCTTCGACGGCCTCGTCGACTTCATCACCTCCGGCCCCGTCTTCGCGATGGTGTGGGAGGGTGCGGACGCGACCCGGCAGGTCCGCGCGATGGTCGGCGAGACCGACCCCGCCGAGTCCGCCCCGGGCACGATCCGCGGCGACTTCGGTTTGGACCTCGGCCACAACGTGATCCACGCGTCGGACCACGAGGATGAGGGCGCCAACGAGCGCGAGATCGACCTGTTCTTCGACGAGGACGAACTCGTCGACTACGGCCTCGACACCGCCGCGTGGGTGTACGAGGACGAGCAGCACTGAGCGGCGCACCACTTTTCGGTTTCTTCGACGCCGCGTTCCCGCGAGCGGTAGCTATTCCGACACACCTCGTTTCCGGTGAAACCACATCTGAAATTCGGTGACTGCGACGCCGATCCGGAGAAAGTTACCTGATAAACTCGCCCGCAATGGGTCTCCGCCCCTCAGTCGGAGAACGCCACAATCCGACCGTCCTCGGTGACCACGAGCACCTCGACGCTCCCGTCGCCGGTCGCGTCCGCGAACAGCGGGCCCGCGTAGACGACGGCGCCGCCGGCGCCGCCGACGTCGCCGCGAGCGATCGCCTCGCCGTTCTGGTTCAGCGCGAGCACGCCCCCGTTCTGGTTCACGGCGACCGGCCCCGGTGAGCCGTCGCCGTCGACGTCTGCGACGCCCGGCGCATTCACCCGGGTATCGCCGCCGTACTGCTGTTTCCAGACGACCTCGCCGTCGAGCAGGTCGACCGCCCAGACGCTCCCGCTCCCGCTGACGTAAACGCGACCGGGGTCTGCGTCGCCGACGGTGACGGGCAGATCTTGGAGCCCGACCTCGTAGCGGCTCCCACCGTCGGCGACGTCGATCGTCTCCAAGTTCCCGTTCGCGCCGCCGAGCGCGAGCACCGGGCCGCTCCGAGTGTCGGCCGCGCTCCAGCTCAGGGGCGTGACCGACGGGGTCGTCGTCCACCGGGCCTCGCCGGCTGCGTCGAGCAGGGTGATCGTCCGGTTGTCGTCGGCCGCGGTCGCGACCGCGAGCCCACGGGGGATATCGTCCTCGGAACTGCCGAAGTCGACGGCCAGCGGTCGACGATCAACCGGCGCGCCGAGGTCGGTCTCGAACAGCGTGTCGCCGGACGCATCGACCGCTCGGACTCGTCCGTCGGTCGTGACCGCGGCGACCTCGGCGTCGCCGTCGCCGTCGAGGTCGCCGATCGCCGGCCGGAGCCCGCCCGGTCCGTCGAGGTCGACGGCGAACCGCTCGGTTCCGTCAGTCGGGTCGAGAGCGACGAGCGAACCGGACTCGGTCGTGAACGCGACGACCTCATCGCCGCCGAGTTCGCCAGTGACTAGCCCGCTCGTCGCGGGGGGATCGGTGCCGTTGCCGTCGCCGGTGTCGCCAGTGCCGGCGTCCCCCCCGCTGACGGTCGTCCTCCACTCCACGCCGCCGCCGACGGCGGTGGCGCGTATCGTTCGATTTCCGTCCTCGATCGTCGGCTGGAGGACGAGCGGGTCGCCGTCCATGGTGGCGACGACCGCGCCGCTGCCGTCGTCGCCGGCGACGGGATCGGACTCCCAGACGACTTCGGCGTCGATCGTGGCGTCGTCGACGCCGACGAACGCGAAGAGGGCGACCCCGACGCCGGTCGCGCCGCCGGCCAACAGGATCAGGCTCGCGAACAGAACGCGGCGGTCCATTACCGTGGGGTTTGGTCGTCGCGGTGATACCCCTGTCGGATGCGGCGGGGTGGAGTACAAGAGCGTAGCGCCGAGATGGGCTATAGCAGCGTCGCGACGCGGTCCGCGTGCTCCGGGCCGACACGCTCGCGGAGGGCTTCGGGGTCGCGCTCGCCGTCGGCGTTCACGAGGTAGGCCGCGCCGTCCGGTCCCTCGTACGCGCCGTGGAAGTCGTAGACGAAGCCGTACACGTGGGCGGCGGCCGCTTCGTCGGCCTCTCGGGCGATCGCCACCTGTTCGTGGACGTTGTACTCGACGAGGCGGTTCCGGACGCTGGCGGCGTCCTCGCCGTCGCCCCGTTCGTCGTCGGCCTCGCCGTCGCTGTCGAGCGCGTCGAGGCCCGCCTCGACGATCGGGACGAGCTCCTCCACGTCCGCCCTGACGCCGGGTTCAGGGGGGAATTCGCCGGTTCGGACCGCGGAGAGGGCCGCGCCGACCGCGCCGCACCCGGTGTGTCCGACGACCGCGAGCGCGTCCGTTCCGGTGTAGGCGAGCGGGTACGCGACGCTCCCGGAGAGCACGCGCTCGCCGTCGACGCTGTCGCTCACGCGGTTCCCGATGTTGCCGACGGTAAAGAGAAATCCCGGTCGGTCGACCGCCCACATGCCTTCCTGAGAGACACGCGAGTCCGAACAACAGACCGAGACGACCGGAGGACGCTGGCCGTCGCGCTGGTCCGCGAAGGCGTCCGCATCGAGCGACGCGACGTGCTCGTCGTTGCGGTCGAGGAGTTCGGTCAGGAGGTCGCGACCCATACGCGGTGACTCGGTCCCGGGTCTGAAAAGGGAGACGGACGTGGCGAGAATCGGTGCCGGAGCGAGAATCGGGCGGTCAGACAATCCGTTCGAGGGCGCTCAGACGACCAGTCCGACGATCTGAACCAGAAATCCGACGACGAAAACGGCGAGGAGAGCGATCGTCGCTACCACGACCGCGGGCGAGAGCATCTCGTCGTCCTGATCGAGCACGAGCGACTCCATGTCTTCCATGCGAGATCTGTCGTCGCGGCGGGATTTGAACGCTTCGCTCGGCGGAGCGTCAGGACCGACGCCCGTGAAGACCCGAAGCTACGCGTTCGTTCGGCCCTGAAGGGAACCTTCATTTACCTCTCGACGGACTGTGCGGATGGATGAGTTACGGAGGGCGGCCGACCACCGGGGCCGAGGGGGGTGCCGATGTCGAACCGTGACGCGACCGACGGCGGGGGGCCGAAAGGGACGATTCCCGAACCGGCGGACGAAGGGTCCGAACCGGTAGACGAAGGGCCCGATTCGGCTGGCGAGACGAGGAGCTCCTCGGCCGGAGCGGCGACCGCCGCGGAGTCGTCTCCCGGCCCGCTGGTCGTCGTCTGCGGGCTACCGGGCGTCGGCAAGACGACGGTGGCGGAGCGGGTCGCGGACCACGTCGACGGCGAGATCCTCCGGACCGACGTGATCCGGAAAGAGCTGTTCGACGACCCGCAGTACACCGACACGGAGACGGAGGCCGTCTACGCGGAGCTTATCGACCGTGCCCGCGACCGCGTCGCGGGCGGGTCCGCCGTCGTCCTCGACGCGACGTTCGCAGACGCGCGGTTCCGCGCTGACGCCCGAGAGGTGGGCGAGCGAGTCGCGGACGGATTCGCGCTCGTCGAGGTGGCGTGCGACGAGTCCGTCGTCGAGCGCCGGATCGAGCGCCGCGACGGGATCAGCGACGCCGACTTCGAGGTCCACCTCCACTTCAAAGAGCTGTTCGACCGGATCGAGACCGACCACGTCGTCGTCGACAACTCCGGCGACCAGGCGGAGACGTTCGCACAGGTCGATGCCGCGTTCGGCGGGACGGCGCTCGACGGCGACTGAGCGCGGGTGACGATCGGTGTCACGGTGACCCGACCACCGCCTTCTCGTGCCAACAATTCGCACGAGAAACGCGCACACGCGTCTCCCATCACTTATACGGGCGACCGTCATACTACCTGTATGAGCGAAGAATCTGGGCGGAAGAACCTCCGAATGCCCAACGACGACGAAGTGTTCGCCGTGGTGACGGAACACCTCGGCGGGAACCACGTGCGACTGCGCTGCGTCGACGGCGAGACGCGAATGGGCCGGATCCCCGGCCGCATGAAGTACCGAACGTGGATCAGCGAGGGCGACGTGGTCCTCGCGGAGCCGTGGGACTGGCAGGACGAGAAGGCGAACGTCGAGTGGCGGTACGACGACGACGACGCGGACCAGCTCCGGCGGGAAGGTCACATTCAGTAGCGCTGCGACGCGGTGGCGACGAGAGGTGCTTTTGGCTCTGTTGAAACTCCCCTCTCCAGATATACTCTCGTCTGAAACTGCCAGTCGCTAAAGCGTGCGTATCGACCGCAGAGCGTTCTACCAGTTTACAGAGATACTCCGATAGTCGTGTAAGATACCGGGAGTGGGTATATCGGGTTGGATGGGTGGGATTTTATAACCAATCGAGTGGTGTTGCTGTCGGCTGTTTATAAGTGATCGACGGTATTGCGGTAAACACGTCCAAAGCCCCAGCCGGCGAGGCGGGCGCACGCTCGCTGCGCGCTTCAGTCGCTCGCAGGCTCGCTCCTTCCAGTGCTTGCGTCGCCTGCGCCCGCCTCGCCGGCTGCCCCTTTGAGTCCCACCCCGACCGCGCAGCCTCACGCCTCCCCAGCCTCGTCGCTCGCTTCGCTCGCGACTCCCTCGCACCGGCGGTTCGCGGCCCTCCGGGCCGCTCACCGGGGCGCGCCACCGCCTCGTTCGTTTATAATCGATCGTCGCTGTCACTCGTGGCCTTTTAAATGCTGGATCGCCACCACCGATCTGCAATACCCACTCCCGCAGTCGGTCAAGAAGCAGGCACATTCTATCGGCCGATTCAGGATTCAGTTGGGGAACAGAACGCAGTTCTCGTGCTGACTACAAACCCTGTATCTTGCACGTGATCTCTCTCAGGTTCTGAGGATTTCAACAGAGCCGTTCTTTTAAAAAAGGCCGAGCGACGGCGCCGACCGCTTACCTGCTGAACTCGATCGCTGCGCCCTGTCCGAAGCCGACGCAGAGCGTCGCGAGCCCGCGGTCGGCGTCCCGCTTCTGCATCTCGTGGATCAGGGTGACGGGGAGGCGCGCGCCGGAGGCGCCGAGCGGGTGGCCGAGCGCGATGGCGCCGCCGTTGACGTTGTATTTTTCTTCGTCGATCCCGAGTTCGCGCCGCGAGTACTCGCACTGGGAGGCGAACGCCTCGTTGAGCTCGACGAGGTCGTAGTCGTCGATGGTCCGGCCGGCGCGGTCGAGCAGGCCTCGGGTCGCTGGCACCGGACCGATCCCCATCACGGTGGGGTCGACGCCGGCGACGTTGTTCGTGCCGACCTCCGCGAGCACGTCGAGGCCGTGGTCCTCCGCGAACGCCTTGCTCGTGACGAGCGTCAGCGACGCGCCGTCGGAGATCTGCGAGGAGTTTCCCGCGGTCACCGTCCCGTCCCCCGTGAACGCGGGCGAGAGGCCGGCGAGCTTCTCGGCGGTCGTGTCCGGACGGATCCCCTCGTCCGCCTCGACGAGTCCGTCCTCGGTCTCCACGGGAACGATCTCGTCGTCGAAGCGACCCGACTCCGTCGCCTCCGCGGCGCGCTGGTGGCTCCGGGCGGCGTACTCGTCTTGCGCCTCGCGGCTCACGTCGTGCTCCTCGGCGACCTTCTCGGCGGTCATCCCCATCTGGAGCTGGAAGACGTTGTACTGCTCCGAGAGCTCCGGGTGGAGGTGCTGGTAGGAGTCGCCGTCCATGGGGACGCGGCTCATGTTCTCGACGCCGCCGGCGAGGACACAGTCGCGGTTTCCGGCCGCGATCGCGTCCGCCGCCGAGATGACCGACTGCATCGAGGAGGCGCACCAGCGGTTGATCGAGGTCGCCGGCACCGACTCGCCGAGGTCGGAGAGCAGCGCGATGACGCGCGCGACGTTGTTGTCCTGCTCGGTCCGCTGCTGGGCGACCCCCCACATCAGGTCGTCGACGTGGTCGCTCGTCAGCCCCGTCTCCGCGAGCGTGTGGTCGATGAGGCGCGTCGAGAGGTCCTCGCTGCGAACGTCCGCGTAGACGCCCCCGTCGCGTCCCTGCGGCGTTCGGTAGGCGGCGGCGATAACCGGCGTGGTCTCGTCTGTCATGATCGATCACTGGCCGGTCAGGGACTTAAAACGGCGTGGAACCCGAGAGAATCCGACCGGAGTTTCCCGTTTACCGCCTATCGGTCACTTCCTCAGGAGGTTCTCGCCGGTCATCTCCGCGGGCCGGTCGACGCCGATCAGGTCCACGAGCGTCGGGGCGATGTCGCAGAGCGAGCCGTTCTCGCGGATCTCGCGCCCGCCGTCGTCGCCGTCGGGCGTCAGGTAGACGAACGGGACCGGGTTGAACGTGTGGGCGGTGTGGGGGTCTTCGAGGGTTCCCATGTCGTCGGCGTTGCCGTGGTCGGCCGTCACGACCGCGTGGCCGCCCGCGTCGGCGACCGCGTCGAGGAGGCGGTCGAGCTGTGCGTCCACGGCCTCGACCGCCTCGACCGCGGCGTCGAAGTCGCCGGTGTGGCCCACCATGTCGGGATTCGCGTAGTTCAACACCAGCAGATCGGGGTCGTCCGACTCGATGATCCCGACCGCCTCGTCGGTCAGTTCGGGGGCCGACATCTCGGGCTGGAGGTCGTAGGTCGGCACGTCCGGACTCTCGACGATCTCGCGCCGCTCCCCGGGGAACTCCACCTCGCGACCGCCGTTGAGGAAGTACGTCACGTGCGGGTACTTCTCCGACTCGGCGATCCGGAGCTGGGTGAGGCCGGCGTCGGAGACGACCTCCCCGATGGTGTTCTCGGGCATCTGGGGCGGAAACGCGACCGGGAACGTGAACGTCTCGTCGTACTCGGTCATCGTCGTCATCCGGATGTCCGGCTGGTCCAGATCGAACGCCCACTCGGGACGCGTGTCGGTGAGCATCCGGACCAGCTGCCGGGCGCGGTCCGCCCGGAAGTTGAAGAAGACGACCGCGTCGCCGTCATTGAGCCCAGGCTCGCCCGCCACCAGCGTCGGCTCGATGAACTCGTCGGTCTCGCCGCGGGCGTGGGCTCGGGTCGCGGCCTCGACCGCCGTCTCGGCCTCACGCTGCGCCTCGCGCTCGACGATGGCGTCGTACGCCTTCTTCGTCCGCTCCCAGTTCTCGTCGCGGTCCATCGCGTGGTAGCGGCCCGTGACGGTCGCGACGTGACCCGTCCCGCGCTCGTCCGCCTTCGCCGTCACCTCTGCGAGGAACTCGTCGGCGATCTCCGGAGCGGTGTCTCGGCCGTCCGTGAACGCGTGGCTCGTCGCCGGGACTCCGGCGTCGGCGGCGGCGTCGATCAGGGCCAGCAGGTGCTCCACGTCCGAGTGGACGCCCCCGTCGGAGACGAGCCCCATGAAGTGGACTCGACCCCCGGTCGAGTCGGCGTGGTCGAGCGCGTCCGCAATGGCGTCGTTGTCGGAGAGCGACCCCTCCGCGAGCGCGTCGGAGATGCGGGTGTACGCCTGCTTGACGACTCGGCCCGCGCCGATGTTCAGGTGACCGACCTCGGAGTTCCCCATCTGGCCCTCCGGGAGCCCCACGCGCCGGCCGTGGACGACGAGCCGCCCGTCCGCGCCGCGCTCGGTCGCGGCATCGAAGGCGGGCGTCTCGGCGGCCGCGACCGCGTCGCGGCCCGCGGGCCGTCCCGAGGGGTCGACCGGTTCGCCGCCTTCGCCGTCGCCCGCTCCGCCGCCGAGACCCCATCCGTCGAGAATGATGAGTGCCGTTTCCATACCGTCCGTTTTCGATGACGGGGTAACTACCCTTCGCTCCGGTCAACCGCCGCGGGCTTCGACCGATCGCCGAACCGCGATCGGCCGATCGCCCGAAGAGGGACGATCGGTCCGTGTCGCGTAAGTCAGCCTTTTCCCTCTCCGACGCTAACTATACGTTAATGGACTCCGCGGTACTGCTCGATCTCCTCGGCAACGAGAACCGGCGACGCATCCTCCGGCTGCTCGCCACCAAGCCCTGTTACGTCACGGAGATCTCGGAGTACCTCGACGTGAGCCCGAAGGCGGTCATCGACCACCTGCGGAAGCTGGAGGAGGCCGGCCTCATCGAGTCGACCACCGACCACCAGCGCCGCAAGTACTTCCGCATCGCGCGGAGCCTCCGGTTGGAGGTGAGCGTCTCCCCGTACGGTTTCGGGGCGAAGAGCGCGTACCCCGCGAAGAACAGTTTCGACATGGCGGCGCGGTGTCAACACCTCTCGATGGAGGTCCCCGACGGCTCCGGGTCGTCGAGCGATCTGGCCGACCTCGCCGACGAGTTCGGTCGGCTCCAGAACCTCGATCAGGAGCTCTCGCTGGCCCAGCGATGGGTGCAGGGCCGCGTCGAGGACACGCTGGCGGAGATCGACGAACGGCTCGGCATCGAGTCGGACAGCCGCTTTTTCGCGGCGGTCCTCGCCGCGCTGGTCGAGACCGACGGCACCCCCGAGGCGGTCGCCGACGAGGTCGGCGCCCGCGAGGAGACGGTCGCCGACGCCCTCCGGCGACTCGCCGACGTGGGAGTCGTCGCCCGCGACGGCTCCGCCGACGTGGACCGCTACCGGATCCGGTAGGGGACGGCGGTCGGGGGGATCGCCTCTGGGAGGCATCGATCCCCGCACGGCCGGCCGCTTTCGGAACCTTTTGGCGCGCGCCCGGGAGAGGTCGATGCGTGAGCCGAGCACGGAACCTGACGCTGTTCCTCGTCCTCGCCGCAGTGTGGGGATCCGCATTCATGGCGATCAAGGCCGGACTGGCGTACTTTCCGCCGGTGTTGTTCGCCGCACTCAGATACGACGTGGCCGGCGTCGTCATGCTCGCGTACGCGGCGTACGCCGTCGACGACCCGGTCCCGCGGGGGCGCGACGAGTGGGCCGTCGTCGCCGTCGGCGCGACGCTGGTCATCGCTGCCTACCACGCGTTTCTCTTCATCGGCGAGAGCGACCCGGCCGTGACGAGCGCGGTCGCCGCCGTCATCGTCAGCCTTTCGCCTGTCCTGACGACCGTCTTCGCGCGCGCCTTTCTCCCCTCGGAGCGGCTGACGGTCGTCGGCGTGATCGGCCTCCTCGTCGGGCTCGCGGGCGCGATCGTGCTGGCCGCGCCGGACCCGAACAACCTCGCCGGAAGCGGGGCGGTCCCGAAGCTGCTCGTCCTGCTGGCGGCCGCGTCGTTCGCGCTCGGCTCGGTCCTCATGCGGGCGTCCGACGACGACCTCCCGATCGAGACGATGGAGGCGTGGTCGATGCTCCTCGGTGCCGCGCTGATGCATCTGCTGTCGTTCGGACTCGGCGAGTCGGTCGCCGACGTGGCGTGGACCACGGAGGCGCTGCTCGCGCTCGGGTACCTCTCGATCGCCGCCAGCGGGATCGGCTTCCTCATCTATTTCGATCTCCTCGACCGGCTCGGGCCGATCGAGATCAACCTCGTCTCGTACGTCGCCCCGGTGTTCGCCGCGGTCTCCGGGTGGCTGTTCCTGCGGGAGGCGATCACCCTTAACACCGTCGCCGGCTTCCTGATCATCTGCGTCGGCTTCGCGCTGGTGAAGCGGGACGCGTTCAGGGACGCGCTCCGCGAGTACAGCGTTATCGGGTAACGATCCAAGAGACAGGTCAACGCGGCTCACTCCCGGTGTGGTTTTTATACACACCCGCGAGACGAGCGAGTATGTTCCCCGAGACGATCGAGACGGATCGGCTACGATTAGAACCCCGGTGGCCCGAGCACGTCGACCTCGACGAGTGTTACCGGATCTGCTCGTCGGACCCCGGGATCGACGAGGTGACCGAGCACGTCACGTGGGACCCTCACGAGACGAAGAAGGAGACGCTCGAGTTCCTCGAACGCGGCCGCGAGCGGTGGGAAGACGACGAGGCGGCGAGCTACGTCATCCGCCCCCGTGAGGGCGAGGACGGCGCCGGCGAGATCGCCGGCTTCGGCGGCTTCGAGGTCGACTGGGAGAAGCGGACCGCCGTTCTGGGCACCTGGCTCCGTAGGCGGTTCTGGGGCCGCGGCTACTCCGGCGAGCGCGCCGCGGCGCTCGTCGAGGTCGCCTTCGAGGACCTCGATCTCGACCTCGTCGCCGTCAGCCATCTCCCCGAAAACGAGCAGTCACAGCGGGCGATCGAGAAGTACGTGGGGCGGCTCGGCGGTCGCCGAGAGGGGCTGTTGCGGAACCACGTCACCTTCATGGACGGAAGCGTCCACGACGAGATCCGGTACTCGATCTCGCAGGACGAGTGGCGCGACGCGACCGAGTAGCCGGAACGCGGTGGGGATCGGAGCGCGGCGCCGACGAGGGAGACGAACATATTCGGCACCTCCCGCGGCGAGCCAACAGACACTTATGACCGCCGAAACGACTCCGGGCACATGTCTGTCCCCGACCAATCGAACCGAACGAGCGGAATCGTCGGCGGCGCGGCGGGCGGCGCCGTCGCGTACGTCCTCGGCTATCTGGTCGTGTACGTGACGCAGGGCGACCGGATCGAGGAGGGGCTCTCGGGGATCAACTTCTTCGCCGACCTGTTCGGCGGCGACCCGATCTCCACGTGGCAGGCCGCGGGGTGGATGTTCTATAACGCCCACTTCGTCGACATCAACGCCCCCTCGCTGATCGGCGGCGCGCAGTCGGCGAACCTCCTCTCGCAGGGCGAGGGCGGGTCCCTCCTGTTCGTCCTCCCGCCGCTCCTGCTCCTCGTCGCCGGTGTCGTCGCCGGTCGGGCCGCCGACGCCTCCGACCCGGCCGACGGGGCGCAGGCCGGCGCGTTCGTCCTCGCCGGGTACCTCCCGCTCGCGGTGATCGGGGCGTTCCTGTTCCGGTTCTCCGTGGGCGACGGAACGGTGGCGCCCGACCTCGTCACCGCCGTGCTGCTCGCCGGCGCCGTCTACCCGGCGGTCTTCGGCGCGATCGGCGGGGCCGCCTCGTCGCTGCTGAGCGACTGAACGAAGAACAGGTCCGGACCAGATCCGTTTTCCCGATTTCGTCTCCCGGAGCCGTCAGTACTCCGCGTCCTCGGGATCGATCCGGTCGCCGTACTCCCGGACCGGATCGACGGGACGCCCCTCGTCGGTCTCGGGCGCGACGTAGTCGATGAACGCCTCGACATCCGGCTCCCGGACGCGGACCTCGACGTCGATCTCGCCGAGTTCGTCCGGCTCGCCGACCGCGAAGTTGACGACGCCCTCGAACGCCGCCTGCTTTTTCAACGAGAAGTCGAACCCCTTGTCGGTGCTGTTCCGCAGGAACACCCGTCGGGCCGTGTCGAGGATCTCCTGTTCGTGGAGCACGTCGGAGAAGGCGTCGAGGGTGTGCGCCTCGGCGACCAACATTCCGTCCTCGTGGACCGGCTCCGCGTCGGGGAACACGTTCCGGACCGCGTCGGCGACCCGGTCGGTCACCTCGGTGTCGTTGACGGGGGCCTCGATCCGCACGTCGACGCTGTAGATCACGAGCCGTCACCTCGGGCGTTCGCGGTCGCGGGGTCGGCGTCGGGATCGGCGTCAGTGTCAGTGCCGGCGTCCGCCTCGTTTTCTCCGTCTTCCGCGACGCCGAGCACCTCCCGGACGCGGCGTCGGAACGCCGCCAGCGTGCCGGTGTTGCCGATCTCGACGTCGGCCCGTTCGAGGGTCTCGCCGAGCCCGAGGTCGATCTCGCGGGCGTCGCGCTCGCGGAGCGCCTCCAGGTCGGAGTCGGAGTCGTCGCGGCCGCGGTCGTCGAGCCGCTCGGCGCGGATCTCGAAGGGGGCGCGGACCGCCACCAGCGTGAAGTCGTCGCCGAACGCCTCGCGGAAGCGCTCCAGTTCGACGGTCGAGCGGAGGCCGTCGACGAGCACGGTGCCGTCGTCGCGGTCGCTCTCCGCCGCCGCCTCCCGGATCAGCGGGAGGGTCCGGGCGGCGATCGCGTCGTCGCCCTCCTCCTCGCGGAGCGTGCCGGCCATCCGCCCGTGGTGTTCGGCCGGGTCGAGCCCGCGTCGGCGGCACTCGGCGCGGATCACGTCGCCCATGACGACGACCGGGATCCCCGCCTCTGCGGCCACGTTCGCCGCCTCCCCCTTCCCGCTGCCGGGGAGGCCGACGGTTCCGATAACGTTCATTGACGGCGAGTAGTCCCGTCGCAGACTTAGGTCTGCTGTTGGGGCGTCGACGTCGGCGCGAACCGTCGGCGTTTTTGGCGCTGGGTGTGAGAACTCGAAGTGAGGGCACGTAGCTCAGCCCGGATAGAGCGTCGGACTTCTAATCCGACGGTCGTGGGTTCGAATCCCACCGTGCCCGTACAGCGAGGAGCGGAGCGACGAGCGAACCGGCACGCAGGGGATTCGAACCCTATCAGTCGCGCGCAGCGAGCGGTGCGAGGTGCGAGCGAAGCGAGCACCTCGATATGCGAGCGGCGAAGCCGCGAGCAGCGAGCGAGCACGTCTGATTTTGGTTCGAATCCCACTGTGTCCGTTCATTCACAGTACGATCGATGGGACCCGCCACAAGGTACTTCACCGTCCGAGTTGACCAACCGACGGTATGCAGCCCTCCAGACGCGCGCTCCTCGGCTACTGTGGCGTCACCGCCGCGGTCGCGGTCGCCGGTTGTACCGAGGCCGTGCCCGACGACGCAATCGACGGCGAATGGGGCGGTTTCGGACCGACCGATTCCGAGTCCGATGCCGAAACGGTGGGCGACCCGGTCGCCGACGACGCGCCCGTTCAAGTCACGCTCGCGATCGACGAGACGCGGACGCTCTTCAAGAGCCGACACGTCGAGACGGTCAGGCCGGTCGACGTGGATCAAACCGGCGTCCCGTACCTCACCCTCCGACTGTCCGACGAGGGGGTCGAAGCGGCCACCGAGACGGCGAACGCGGCCGGCCTCGGCGAGCGGTACGAGGACGCCGAGATCGCCGTGATCGTCGACGGCGAGGCGCAGAACCGGTTCGGCGTGACGCAGGCGCTGGCGGCCTCGATCGCCGACGGCGAGTGGGACGGCGCCTTCCGGATGACGTTCGAAAGCGAGGAGTCCGCGAAGTCGTTCAGGGAGACGCTCGTTACCGGATCCGCCTGAGAAACCGATTCGAGACGATTTATAAATGCTCCTCAGTCCGCGATCGTCGGCGTTCCCAGATACTCTTCGTTCATCTCGTACTCACCGTCGTCGCCCTCAACCAGATACTCGCCGTAGTAGGGCACCCGATTCGCAACCACCGCCTCGAACGTCTCGGCGATCTCGTCGCGGGTCATCTCTCCCATCGACCGGAGGTCGTCGTTGCGGTTGAGACAGCCCTTCAGGTACCCCTCGTGGGTGACGCGGACGCGGCCGCAGTTGGCGCAGAACTCCTCGTTTTCGACGGGATCGACGATTTCGACCATGCCGCCGCCCTCGCCCTCCTCGCCCACGAAGTACCGCTTCCGGTCGTGCATCTCGCGGTGCTCGACGCGGTCGGCCTTCTCGGCGAGCCAGTCGTGGACGCGCCCGATGTCGACGTTCCACTCCGGCTTCCCGGTCAGCTCCGGCATGTACTGGATGAGCTGGAGCTGGAGCCCCTCGTTGTCGGCGACGTGCTCGACCATCTCCTCGACGTAGCCCGCGGTGTGCGTGAACACGACCATGTTGAGCTTCACGGGGTCGAGTCCGGCGTCGACGGCGGCCTTCACGCCTTCGAGGACCTTCTCGTAGGCGCCGGATTTGGTCACCTCCGCGAAGTCGTCCGGGTCGAGCGCATCCTGCGAGACGTTGACCCGGTCGAGCCCGGCCGCCTTCAGGTCCTCGGCGCGACCGGGGAGGAAGGTCCCGTTCGTCGTCATCGAGACCTCCATCGAGTCCGGCGTGCGCTCGATGATCTCTTCGAGATCCTGTCGGAGCATGGGCTCGCCGCCCGTGAACTTCACCGAGTCGACGCCGTACCCCTCGACGACCTCCAGGAAGCGGACCACGTCGTCGGCGGTCATCTCGTCGTCGCTCGGCTCCATCGGCCCTCGCGTGTCGCCTAACCCCTCGTTGTGACAGTAGACGCAGTCGAAGTTACAGCGGTCGGTGAGCGAGATCCGCACCCCCGTCACCTCCCGTCCGAAGTCGTCCGCGAGTGGACCGGCCATACGCGAACGGAGCCGCCGCGTTCGCTTAAATATCTGGGTCGATCGTGGGAGCGCGTAACGTGGTGTGGTTACATCTCGTTCATCTTGTTGACATCGTCTGTTCCGTTCGCCGCGTCAGTCGCGTCCGCCTCGTCGGCGCCCCCGGTCGCCCACTCCTCCCCGACGTACGCCATCTCCCAGAACGCGAGTTCGAGGCGGGCGCTCGTGAGGAACGCCTCGCGCATCGCGTCTCGGTGGCCGGGGTACGCCGCCGCGTAGTCGTCGAGGAGATCGCGCATCGACGCGGTCTCCGCGCGGAACGCCTCGCTCGTGTACGTCTCGATGAACGGGGTGTACCGGTGCTCCTCGTCCGCGAGCTCCGCCATGTGGTCCGCCACGTCGAGGTACCCCTGCATGCAGGGGAAAAGCGCTGCGACCGCGACCGGGACGGGGCTCTCGTGCGCCGTGCGAACGAGGAAGCTCGTGTACGCCTCGCATGTCGGACGCTTCCGCACGGCGGCCAACTCTTCGGGGGCGACGCCGTACTCGCCGGCGAACGACCGGTGGAGGTCGAGCTCCTCGTTCAACACGCCGTTCGCCCCGCCGAGGAGCGTCGCCATCGCCGCCTCGTCTCGGGCCTTCGACCCCGCGACGGCGTACGTGCGGGCGTAGTCGAAGAGGTACCGGTAGTCCTGTTCGAGCCACCGCCGGAACGCCGCCTCGTCGAGGTCGCCGGCGGCCAGCTCGCATACGAACGGATGCTCGAACTGTGCCGCCCAGACGTCCGCTCCTGCGGCCATGAGGTCGTCGCTGAACGCCATGGACGAGCCCTCGACTCGCCGGGGTATAAGTTTGTGGTATTACTGGCTAATTACCCTCGGCGATCGCGATCCGGAGCCCGTCGCTGGCGACCTCGACGTCGCCGTCGAATCCCGCCTCTCGGACGCTCTGAGCCATCTCTCGCTCGCGACCGCCGGTGTGCGGATACAGGTGCGAGAGCAGCAGCGTGTCGACCTCGACGCCCGCGAGCGATTCGCCGAGTTTCGTGGGATTCGGGTGGTTCGACACGTTGGTCCCGTCCGGAAACGAGCAGTCGTGGACCAAGAGATCGCTCCCGTCCGCGAACGACGCCATGCCCGCGAACGCCTCCGTGTCTCCCGAGAGGGTGAGCGGCCCGTCCGCGGGATTGAGATCGGTGCTCGGCGGAGAGAACCGATAGGCGAACCCCTCCATCGAGTGGCGCGTCTCGCGGGCGGCCACGTCGAACCCGGCCGCCGCGAAGGGGCGCGCCGCCGACACCTCCCGGACCGCCAGATCGATCCGCCCGTCGAGGTACTCGTGAACGTCGAGCAGCCCGTCGAGGAGCGACTTGGTCCCGGCCGGACCGACGACCTCCAAGTGCTCCTCGCCGGCGAGCCATCGGGCCTTTATCAGGGGGAGCAGCGCTGCGACGTGATCGAGGTGGTGGTGCGTTAAGAGGACGGTCGAGACGCCCTCGTAGCCGGTCTCGGTCGCGGCGAGGCGCTGGAGGACGCCGCTGCCGCAGTCGACGAGGAGCGACCGCTCGCCGTCGTCGAGGAGGTAGCCGGCCTGCACGCGGTCCGGGACCGGCATGGCGCTGCCGGACCCGAGGACGGTGAGTTCCATGGTCGCGTGTCAGTGCGCCCAGTCACCTAACTCGGTCGCCTACTTCACCAAGAAGACCGGCACGTTCGCGTCGTCGGCGACGCGGTCGGAGACGCTGCCGAGCGACCGGATCCGCTCGCGTGGCGACTTCCCCTCGGGACTCATCACGATCACGTCGATCCCGTGCTCGTCGGCGTAGTCGACGATCTCGGTGTCCGGAGTTCCTTCCACCACATGAGTGTCGACGGCGACGCCGGCCTCCTCACCGCGGTCGGCGACGGCGGCGACCGCGTCTTCGCCCTGCGATTCGAGGTCCGCGACCACCTCGTCGTGCAGCTCCCCGGAACTGGCGGTGGCGATACGTCGGTCGACGACGTACAGCGCGTGGATCGTCGCGTCGTGGTCGGTCGCCAGTCGGAGCGCGTGATCGAGCGCGCGGTCGACTGCCTCGCTCCCGTCGGTCGGCACCAGCAGGTTGTCGTACATGGTCGACCGTTCGATCCGGTGGCAAATAACGGTACGCCCGATCGGCCGGTCGGTGGGAACGCCGGGGCGCGCGTCGCCCGTATGTCGTCCGCCTCCCTCTCTCCGTCCGCCGGCGTGGCAACTCCTCTCGCGCAAGCGAACGGTTTTTGCGTCGACCGACTGGAGGGGACGTATGGACGAGGACACCCCCGACGATGGGGCCGCCTGCCCCGACGGGACCCCCCGCCCCGACGGCGGGACCGAGCGCGCCGAACCGACCGAGGACGTCGCGCTCGACCCGTGGGGGTCGGCGTCGGTCGGCGACTACGCGGACCTGTTCGAGGAGTTCGGCATCGAGGCGTTCGACGACGTGGCCGACGACGTAGTCGACCCGCACTACCTGATGCGCCGCGGCGTCATCTTCGGGCACCGCGAGTACGACGCGGTCGCCGAGGCGATGGCCAACGACGAGCCGTTCGCCGCGCTCTCCGGGTTCATGCCCACCGGCGACCCGCACATCGGCCACAAGCTCGTCTTCGACGAGATCATCTGGCACCAGAAGCAGGGCGGCGACGCGTTCGGGCTGATCGCCGACCTGGAGGCCCACTCCGCCCGCGGGATGTCGTGGTCGGAGATCGACGAGCACGCGCGCAACTACCTCCTGAGCCTCCTCGCACTCGGCTTCGACGCCGAGGAGGGAGAGATCTACCGCCAGTCCGACAACCGCGAGGTGCAGGACCTCGGGTTCGAGCTCGGGTCGAAGGCGAACTTCTCGGAGTTCGAGGCGATCTACGGCTTCGACGGCGAGACGAACATCTCCCACATGCAGAGCGTGATCACCCAGACCGCGGACATCCTCTACCCGCAGCTCGTCGACGAGCCGAAGCCGACGGTGATCCCGGTCGGCCCCGACCAGGACCCCCACGTCCGGCTCACCCGCGACCTAGCGACCCGCGTGCGCTACTTCAAGGTGACCGAGGCGTTCGCCTCCTTCGAGCTCGACGACGACGAGCGGCAGCTCGTCCGGGCCGCCTACGACGCGCTCGCGGCCGGCGACGGTGAGGGCGAGGTCGACGACGCCGAGACCGACGTGCGCTGCGAGGACGCCGCCGAGTGGCTCGCCGACTACGAGCCGCCCGAGACCGAGGCCGGAGACGGTGACGACGCGCCCAGCCTCGACCTCGCCGCCGCGAAGTCGACCGCCCTCGACAAGCTCCGCGCGGGCGGCAAGGAGCCGCTCCGCCCCCGCGTGCGATTCTTCGACCGCAACGCCACCGACGAGGCGTTCGAGGCGCTGATCGAGGCGGTCGAGGGGGACAAGCGCGTCTTCGAGGGCCACGTCGACGCGTTCGAGCTCACCCGCGGCGAGGCCGAGTCGGTCGCTCGCGAGGTCGAGATCGACCACGGCGGGTTCGGCTTCCGGCAGCCCTCCTCGATCTACCACCGCTTCATGACCGGGCTCACCGGCGGGAAGATGTCCTCGTCGGTCCCGGCGAGCCACATCTCGCTGCTCGACGACCCCGAGGACGGCTACGACAAGGTGCGCTCGGCGACGACCGGGGGCCGCGACACGGCCGAGGAGCAGCGCGAACTCGGCGGCGAAGCCGACGAGTGCCCCGTCTACGAGCTGTACGCCTACCTGCTCGCGGGCGACGACGACGAGCTGACCAAGACCGTCTACTCCGAGTGCGTCACCGGCGAGCGCCTCTGTGGCGGCTGCAAAGAGCAGGCCGCCGAACTAATGCGCGAGTTCCTCGAAGACCACCAGGAGAAGCGCGAAGAGGCCGAGGAACTGCTCGAGGAGCTCGACATCGATCTGGACTCCGACCGCCGCGGAACGGGCGGCGAGCACTAGGTCGGCCGCGCGCTCGCGGACGACCGCTTCTGTCTCGCTTTGGCTTTGTCGGGGCCCTCCGTATCGGACACAGCGGGACGTGAACACTTCTGCCGCCGATCTGCGACACGCACCCGATGTCGATCGCCCTCAGCAGGCGCAGTAGTAGTCTCGGTCGACGAACTCCGTCTCGAACAGCTTCGCGGCCGGCGCGGGGTCGGAGGGGCGGTAGACGCCCGTTGTCAGGTCCCCCTCGCGCTCGAAGTCGCCGGCGACGAGTCGCCGCCAGTCCCCCGCGGACAGCTGGTCCCAGAACGCGTCGTCGCCCGCGAGCAGCGCGAGGTAGTCGCGGAGGTACACCCACCGCGTCGGCTCGACTCCCGCGGACTCGTACTCGGCGTCGGTGACCGCGGCGTACGCCGCCATCGGGAGGTTCGCGCCCGCGGCGACCGGCAATCCGATCCACTTCCACGGGCGGGTGTTGACGTCGAGCAGGAGGAACTCCCCGCGCTCGTCGTCGTACACGAACTCCGCCTCGCTGATCCCGTGGTAGCCGGCGTCGTCGAGCACCGCCAGCGCGCGGGCCTCGATCTCCGGCTCGTCCGCCGTCTCAACCAGACAGGAGGTGCCGAACTGCTGGGGATACCGCACGGCGGCGTTGCCGACGACTCCGAGGGCGTCCTCGACGCCCGAGGGCGGGACGTACGATGCGAGCGAGTGGTCCCTCCCGGTCGCGATATCGACGCGCTTCTGCGCCATCACGGCGACCCCCGCCTCGCTGGCGGCCGCGACCGCGTCAGCGAACTCCTCGCGGTCGGCGACCTCCAGCACGTTGGTGCCGAACGCCTCCTCGAAGTCGCGCTTGAGCTCGGGTTTCACCACGAGCGGGAACCCCAGCGCCTCGGCCGCCTCGTCGAGGGTGGCGTCGGGCTCGGGCGACCCGGTCGCCGCCTCCGCCGTCTCCGCGAGCCGGTAGGTCTCCGGGTACGGCACGCCGAGCGCCTCGCAGGTCGCGTACAGCTCCGACTTGTTCAACACGTCGTCGAGCGTGTCGATCCCGGCGAACGGGAGCCGAACGCCGTCGGGGTCGGCCCGCGCGTACGCCAGCGCCCACTCGTCCATGCAGCCGAACGCGACCGCCTCGCGGCCGATGGCGTCGACGACCGCCGCCACGTCCTCGCGGAACCCGTCGAGGTCGTCGAGGGGGTACGTCACCGCGCCCGCGAAGTCGACCGCGTCCGAGGGGGGCGCGAGCCCGTCGTGGCGGCGGGTGCCGTCGTCTCCGCCCCCGCCGTCTCCGCCCCCGCCCGCGTCGTCGCTGGGGCGGTCGAGCGCGATCACGGGCACGTCGTGGGCGTTGAGCGCGCGGGCGACGCCGAGGCCGGTCACGTGCGCGTTGCTGACGAGCGCCGGCGGCCGGTCGAAGGAAGCGTCCGCGAGCGCGTCGATCAGCGCCTCTGTCGAGCGAAACTGCGCTGCCATACCCGCCATTGTCGGCCGGGACACAAAGGCGCACCAGTATCGGCCCGGCGTGCCACTACCGGTGACGGGGTGGTCTCCGGGAGCGCCGGGCGGTGGGCGCGTGCGGCCGACGAACCGCCGCCGTCCCCGACACAACGCGCTTTTACTCGCGTGTCGCCTTCGATCCGGTATGAGCGAGCGCGAGAGCGACGCCGAGGACGAGGGCGGGATCGGCGGCGACGGCGACGGCGAAACCGACGGATCGACCGACGGCGACGACGGGATCCCCGACCGCGTCCGCCGCGCCTTCGCAGACCACGGGTCTTTCGAGTCCGCGGGCGACGGGGTCTGGACCGCGGAGTCGACCCCCTTCGACGCCGAGGTGCGCGCCGAGCCCGCCGCGGACGGCCGGGTCCGCTTCGCGGTGACCGTCCGGGTGCCGACCCTCTCCGCGACGGCGGCCGACCAGGTCGCGGACGTGGTCGAGGAGGGCTGGATCGAGACGTTCGAGCTCCGCGTCGTCGACGTGGGCGGCGTCACCCGCGGCGACCACGAGTTCGACCCGGCGGTCGCGGTCGGGGACGACGAGATCGAGATCGACTTCGAGCTGACCGAGATCAACGAGCGGCGCGGCGTCGACGACGCCGGCGCGCTGATCGACTTCGTCGAGGGGACGTACGTACAGGGGGTCATCCCCGGCTACGAGTACACCGAGCCGCTCGACGGGCTGCTCTCCGCGGCGCGCCAGCAGGGGAACGGCGGCGGCTTCTAGGGCGATAGGGGCAAATGCCCGGAGTGCTTACGTCGGGTATGCTCGCGCTGTTCGGGTTCGTCAGCCTCGTCGCTCTCGTGGCCCTCCACACGGTGATCGCCGGGGTGGCGACCCGATTTTTCAGGCTCAGACTGAACACCTCGTGGGGGTCGGTCGTGTACACCCTCGTGTTGACCCCGATGCTGCTGCTTATCTCGATGCTGGTGTTCACCGGGGTCCTCAACGTCGGCGCCGGGATCAACCTCGGCAGCCCGACGCTGGTCGTCGCCCTGCTCGTCGGACTCCCCGTCGTGCTCGGGGCGGCGATCGACTACCTCTACGTCCCGTCCCCGGACGACGTGGAGCTGCCGGACACGAGCTGAGGGCGGCGCCTCCCGAGGCGCCGCTGCGACCTACTCGCCGACCAGCTCTGCAAGGACTTCTTCGACCCGCGCGATGACCGCCTCCGGCGACCGCGAGGCGTCGACGCGAACGAACCGGTCCGGTTCGGCGTCGATTAGCCGCTCGTAGTTCTTCCGAACCGCGGCGAGGTAGCCGTCCTGCTCGAACTTGTTGGTCCGGCCCGCGCGCTCGGCCGCCTCGCGCGCGTCCAGATCGAGGTAGATCGTCGCGTCCGGCGGCCGCGAGAAGGCCGCGTGGATCCCCTTGATATACTCCAGCGGGCGATCGATGTCGACGCCGCTGGCCGCGAGCGTCGCCGCCTGATACGCGAACCGGGAGTCGGAGTAGCGGTCGGAGATCACGAGGTCGCCGTCGGCGAGCGCGGGCTCGATGGTCCCCGAGAGGTGGTCCGCGTGGTCGGCCGTCAGCAGGAACAGCTCCGCCAGCGGGTCGGCGTCGTCGGCGGCGATCGACCGGTCGACCGCCTCGCCGTACCAGCTGTCGGTGGGCTCGCGGGTGAACGTCGCGTCGGGGTAGGCGTCGTGAAGAGCCTCCCAGACGGTGGTCTTCCCGCTCCCGTCGAGCCCCTCCAGCGTGATCAGCATGGTCGCGCTCCGGCGCGCCGAGAAATAAACGACCCGGGTTCAGGCTGACTCCCCTTTTAGTGGCTTCGCGTGGAACCGGGGGCATGGCCGTCGATATCCGTCACGCCCGTCAGAACCAGCACACCCCTCTCGCGCGCGCACCGCGGAGGCGCCGATGATCGACGTCGCGGTCTCCGTCACGCGGGTGGTCGCGGCGCTCGTGTTGGTCGTCTTGAACGGCTTCTTCGTCGCGAGCGAGTTCGCGTTCGTCCGCGTCCGCTCCACCTCGGTCGAGCAGCTGGTCGAGGAGGGACGCCCCGGTTCGGGGGCGCTGCAGGACGTGATGGAGAGTCTCGACGACTACCTCGCGGCGACGCAGCTCGGGATCACGCTCGCGTCGCTCGGCCTCGGGTGGGTCGGCGAGCCGGCGATCGTGGCGCTGATCGAGCCGGCGCTCGGACCGCTCTTGCCCGCGAACCTCGTCCACCTCGTCGCGTTCGCGATCGGGTTCAGCATCATCACGTTCCTCCACGTCGTCTTCGGGGAGCTGGCGCCGAAGACGATCGCCATCGCGCAGGCGGAGCGCGTCGCGATGTTCTTAGCCCCCCCGATGAAGCTCGCCTACTACCTGTTCTCGCCCGGTATCGTCGTGTTCAACGGAGCGGCCAACGCCTTCACGCGCATGCTCGGCGTCCCGCCGGCCTCGGAGACGGACGAGACGATGGAAGAGCGCGAGATCCGCCGCGTGCTCGCACGCTCCGGCGAGGCCGGACACGTCGCCGACGCCGAGGTGGAGATGGTCAACGCCGTCTTCGAGCTCGACGACACCGTGGTCCGGGAGGCGATGGTCCCCCGGCCGGACGTGACGAGCCTCCCGGCCGACGCCGACCTCGCTGAAATCCGCACAGTCGTGCTCGACGCGGGCCACACCCGATACCCGGTGGTGGCGGCCGACGACGCGGACCGCGTGGTCGGCTTCGTCGACGTGAAGGACGTGTTGCGCGCCGACGAGGCGGGCGACGAGTCGGCCACGGCCGCGGACCTCGCGCGCGACCTCGTGGTCGTCCCGGAGACCACGTCCCTGAGCGACCTCCTCGTCCAGTTCCGCGAGGAGAGCCGGCAGATGGCCGCGGTCGTCGACGAGTGGGGCGCCTTCGAGGGGATCGTCACCGTCGAGGACACGGTCGAGACGCTCGTCGGCGACCTCCGCGACGGATTCGACCCGGAGGACGGCGAACACGCGATCCGGAAGACCGGAGCGGGAGCCTACGAGGCCGACGGCTCGGTCTCGCTGACCCTCGTCAACGACGCGCTCGGTACCGACTTCGACGGCGACGGGTTCGAGACGCTCGGCGGGCTCGTGCTCGATCGGGTCGGCCGCACCCCGGAGACGGGAGACACCGTCTCGGCCGGCGACTACGTCTTCGAAGTCACGGCCGTCGACGGCGCCCGGATCTCGACGGTCCGGATCGAGGCGGCCGGCGGAGGGAGTGAAAGGGACGGGAACGGAACCGATGACGCCGGCGACGGGCCGGCCGGCGCCTGATACCGACCGCTTCCCTGCCGCCGCGAACCGCCGCGGCCCTTTTTACCGACACGCCGCGACCGTGGACGCATGTTCGACCGCATTCTGTTCCCGACCGACGGCAGCGACGGGGCGAGCGCCGCGTTCGACCACGTCCTCGATATCGCGGCCGACCACGGCGCGACCGTCCACGTTCTCAACGTCGCCGACACGACCCACGACAGCGTCACGCGGATCGGCAGGGAGGTCGTCGACGTGCTCGAACGCGAGGGCGACGAGATCGTCGAAGCGGCCGCGGACCGCGCCGCCGACCGCGGCGTGGAGACGGTGACCGAGGTGCTGCAGGGCGGCGTCGCCGAGACGATCGCCACGTACGCCGGGGACCACGGGATCGACCTCGTCGCCATGCCGACCCGCGGCCGAACGGGACTCGACCGCCTGCTCCTCGGGAGCACGACCGAGCGCGTCGTCAGAGCGTCGACGGTACCGGTGCTCAGTATCGGGCCCGACGGCGAGACGGCGCGGTACCCCTACCGGAACGTCCTCGTGCCGACCGACGGGAGCGAGCGCGCAGACGACGCCCTCGATCGGGCGCTGACGCTCGCCGACCGCGCGGGCGCGACGATCCACCTCCTCTCCGTCGTCGACGTGGGAAGCGTCGGGATCGAGGGGTACGCGGGCGTCGACGCGCTGGTGGAGGGGACCGAGGAGACCGTCGCGGAGGCGGCGGCGACCGCCGAGAAGGCCGGCGTCGAGACTGCAGAAGCGGTCGAGGTCGGGTCGTCCGCGGCGCGCGGGATCGAGGCGTACGTCGACGAGAACGACATCGATCTCGTGGTCATGGGAACGCAGGGGCGGACCGGGGTCGAGCGGTACCTGCTCGGGAGCGTCGCGGAGCGCACCGTTCGCACGTCTCCGGTGCCGGTGTTGACGGTCCCCGACCCGGGCGACGAAGACTGAGTCGAGCGTCGATCTTCGCCCCGCGACCGTCCCCCACCGCGGCGTCTGACATCGCGGTAGGTTTACGGGCGTTCCGCCCGACGTGGTGTGCATGAGAGTGTTGGTAGCCGGCGGAACCGGATTCATCGGGTCGTACCTCTGTCGCGCGCTCGCGGACGGGGATCACGAGGTGACGGCCCTCTCGCGGTCACCGGGGGACACCCCTGAGGGGGTCGCGTCCGCGACAGGCGACGTCACCGATTACGACTCGATCGCCGGGGCGGTCGAGGGGCAGGACGCGGTGGTGAACCTCGTCGCGCTCTCGCCGCTGTTCGAGCCGAAGGGCGGGAACGTCATGCACGACCGGATCCACCGCGGGGGCACCGAGAACCTCGTGCGCGCGGCCGAGGACGGCGGCGCCGAGCGGTTCGTCCAACTGAGCGCGCTCGGGGCTGACTCCGACGGCGACACCGCCTACATCCGCGCGAAGGGCGAGGCCGAGGAGGTCGTCCGTGAGAGCGGCCTCGACTGGACGATATTCCGTCCCTCGGTCGTCTTCGGCGAGGGCGGCGAGTTCGTCTCCTTCACCAAGCGGCTGAAGGGGATGTTCGCGCCGGGCCTTCCGCTGTACCCGCTCCCCGGCGGCGGGAAGACACGCTTCCAGCCGATTCACGTCGAGGACCTCGTCCCGATGCTGGTCGCGGCGTTAGAGGGCGACGAGCACGTCGGCGAGACGTACGAGGTCGGCGGCCCGGAGGTCCTGACCCTGCGCGAGGTGACCGACCTCGTGTACGAGGCCGAGAAGAAGGGGGTCACGATCGTTCCCCTGCCGATGCCGCTCGCCCGGATCGGGCTCAGCGTGCTCGGCGCCGTCCCCGGATTCCCGATGGGAGCCGACCAGTACCGGTCGTTGAAGTTCGACAACACGACCGCCGACAACGACGTGGCGGCGTTCGGCGTCGACCCCGCCGATCTGACCACCCTCGGATCACATCTCAGGGTGGAATGATGGCGGCGCCGATCGAGACCGTACCGGTCAGATTCGGGGGACGGCGACGCCTCGCCACTGGCAGTGCGAGCGCCCACCGGAACGCCGACCGGAGCGCTGACCAACCGTTCGTGTCAGCGATCCGGATATCACGGGTAATAACGGCAACCGAAGGTTTAAATACGCGATCACGTTCTGTTCATTTCAAACGCGGAGGGAGCACACGATGAAACTTGCAATGATCGGATTCGGACAGGCGGGGGGGAAAGTCGTCGACAAATTCCTGGAGTACGACAAGCGGACGGGCTCGGAGATCGTCCGCGCGGCCGCGGCCGTCAACACGGCCAAGGCAGATCTCATGGGTCTCGAGCACATCGCCGAGAGCCAGCGCGTACTCATCGGGCAGTCCCGAGTGAAGGGGCACGGCGTCGGCGCGGACAACGAGCTCGGCGCGGAGATCGCCGAGGAGGACATCGACGAGGTGCAGGGCGCCATCGACTCGATCCCGGTCCACGAGGTCGACGCGTTCCTCGTCGTCGCCGGGCTCGGCGGCGGGACCGGCTCCGGCGGCGCGCCGGTGCTCGCGAAGCACCTCAAGCGGATCTACACCGAGCCGGTCTACGGGCTCGGCATCCTGCCGGGCAGCGACGAGGGGGGCATTTACACCCTCAACGCGGCCCGGTCGTTCCAGA
Organism: Halorubrum halophilum; assembly: GCF_000739595.1. Classification (GTDB taxonomy): domain Archaea; phylum Halobacteriota; class Halobacteria; order Halobacteriales; family Haloferacaceae; genus Halorubrum; species Halorubrum halophilum. The sequence goes on from NZ_BBJP01000013.1 coordinate 150,222, forward strand.
CGTTCGTCCGCGAGGTGGACAACCTGATGGTGTTCGACAACGACGCCTGGCGGAAGACGGGCGAGTCCGTCCAGGGCGGGTACGAGGAGATCAACGAGGAGATCGTCCGGCGGTTCGGCATCCTGTTCGGCGCCGGCGAGATCCAGCAGGGCCAGGAAGTCGCCGAGAGCGTCGTCGACTCCTCGGAGATCATCAACACGCTCTCCGGCGGCGGCGTCTCCACCGTCGGCTACGCGGAGGAGGAGGTCGAGGAACGCACCTCGGGCGGGCTGCTCTCGCGGCTGCGCGACGACAGCGGCGAGGACGAACTCGACAGCGCGCACACGACCAACCGGATCACCAGCCTCGTCCGCAAGGCGGCGCTGGGTCGACTCACGCTCCCCTGTGAGATCGAGGGCGCGGAGCGCGCGCTGCTCGTGCTCGCGGGGCCGCCGGAGTACCTCAACCGGAAGGGTATCGAGCGCGGGCGGAAGTGGCTCGAAGAGCAGACCGGCTCGATGGAGGTCCGCGGCGGGGACTACCCGTACCGCGGCGCCGGCTTCGTCGCGACCGTGATCCTGCTCGCGGGCGTCACGAACGTCCCGCGGATCAAGGAGCTCCAGCAGGTCGCCATCGAGGCGCAGGACAACCTCGACGAGATCCGCGAGGAGAGCGACGAGAACCTCGACGAGCTCGTCAGCGACGACAGCGACGAGCTGGAGTCCCTGTTCTAAGGGCTGCTGTCGCCCGCGATGGAGGTCATCGTTCCCTTTTCGACCGACCGCCCGAAGTCGCGACTCTCCGGCGTTCTCTCGCGCGACGAGCGAAATCGGTTCGCGCGCGAGATGCTCGACGACGTGCTCGACGCCGTCGTCGCCGCCGGCGGCGAACCACAGGTCCTCGCCACCGACGCGGTCGACGCCGACCTCCCCTGTCCGGTGACGGTCGACGACCGCCCCCTGACCGACGCGGTCAACGCGGCGCTGGACGCGCGGCTCGGGGAGAGCGAACCCGTCGCCGACCGCGTCGCGGTCGTCATGGCCGACCTCGCGCTCGCCACCCCGGAAGCGCTGCGGGAGCTGTTCGCGGCCGGCCGCGAGGCCGACGTGGCGATCGCGCCCGGCCGCGGCGGCGGGACGAACGCGTTCGTCGCCGGCCACCCGGAGTTCGAGACGGACTACCACGGCGCCTCTTACCTCGATCACCGTCGGATCGCCGACGAAGTCGGCGCGAGCGTCGAGGTCGTCGACTCCCACCGCCTCGCGACCGACATCGACGAGCCGACCGATCTCGCGGAGCTGCTGATCCACGCCGAGGCTGACGGCGACGGCAACGACGGCGGGGGCGGAGGAAAAGCGCCGCGATGGCTCCGCGACGCCGGCTTCGCGCTCGATACGACGGACGGGCGGGTCGGCATCGAGCGGGAGTAGACGGGGGGAGGGGGTCGGATCGCCCCCGCCCCGGCGACGCCGCCGGATCCGCGACCGCGATCCTTTTTGAGTCCCGACCGAGAGAGGCGAACGTGTTCGCGGCCGCCGAGGAGTACGGGATCGAGATCGAGCCCGACGCGGAGCGCGTCGAGCGGCTGCTCTCGGTCACGCCCGACGACGTCGAGCCCGCCGACCGGCTCACCTTCGCGCGCAACGTCTTCGTCCCCCTGACGACCGCGTGCCGGTACACCTGCACCTACTGCACCTACTACGACGTGCCGGGCGAGGCGTCGCTGCTGTCGCCCGAGGAGGTCCGGGAGCGCTGTCGCGTGGGAGCCGACGCCGGCTGCACGGAGGCGCTGTTCACCTTCGGCGACGAGCCCGACGACCGGTACACCGAGATCCACGATCAGCTCGACGAGTGGGGGTACGACTCGATCGTAGAGTACCTCTACCGCGCCTGCGAGATCGCCTTAGAGGAGGGACTACTCCCGCACTCGAATCCCGGCGACCTCACGGAGGCGCAGTTCGCAAAGCTCCGCGAGGTGAACGCCTCGATGGGCGTCATGCTGGAGACGACCGCCGACGTCGACGCGCATTCGGGGGGCCGCCGGAAGACCCCCGGCCAGCGGCTCAACACAATCCGCGCCGCGGGCCGGCAGGGTGTGCCCTTCACCACCGGCATCCTCGTCGGCATCGGCGAGGACCCGCGCGACCGGGCGGAGAGCCTGCTCGCGATCCGCGAGCTCCACGAGCGACACGACCACGTCCAGGAGGTGATCGTCCAGAACGTCGTCCCGAACGAGCGGTCTGACTTCGCGAAGCCAGACCTGGAAACGATGCGCCGGGTCGTCGCGATGGCGCGGGCCGCGCTCCCACCGGAGGTGTCGGTGCAGGTGCCGCCGAACCTCTCGCCGGCGGAGGAGCTCGTCGACTGCGGTATCGACGACCTCGGCGGTGTCTCCCCCGTCACCGACGACTACGTGAACCCGGACTACGCGTGGCCCGACCTCGACGGCCTCCGCGCGGTCGCCGACGCGGGCGGGATGCCGCTGCGCGAGCGGCTCCCGACCTACGCGCGGTACCTCCCCGACGGTCTCGGGCCGCCCGGCGTCGACCCGGCCCCCGCGCCGACGAACCGCGGGGCGTGGATCCCGCCGGCGGTTCGCGACCGGATGCGCGCGGAGGACCCGCACGGGCGTCGGCTTCGAGGCGTCGCGCGGGGGGACGGGCCGCTCGACCCTCGACCGGCTCGCGGCGACTGAGCGCGGTTCGGATGCGCCACCGACCCCGCATAAACAACTGCGCTGCCAGTAGCTTCTTTAAATACCCATTCATATAGGTGGACGATGGTACTCCTACAGCTCGACGCGATCGCGAACGTGGTCGATCTCGGCGGCATCGCGACGGCGGTGGTCGGCTTCGTCGTCGGTTTCCTCGCCGTGTTGTTGTTCGGGAAGTACGCGTTCGTTCCGGGCGTGCGTCGGATCCTCGGGTCGCGAGGCTTCGACGACGCAGTCCGGAGCCTCGGGACGAGCGTCGCCAACGCGGTCGTGTGGGTCGCGGCGATCGCGATCGGGTTCACGGTCGCCGGCTACGGCGCGTTCCTATCGGCGTTCGCCGTCTTCGGCGGCGCCATCGCGCTCGCGATCGGCTTCGCCGCGCAGGACCTCCTCGGCAACTTCGTCGCCGGGATCTTCATCCTGAAAGACAAGCCGTTCGAGGTCGGCGACTGGATCGAGTGGGACGGGAACGCGGGCCGCGTCGAGGACATCGACCTACGGGTCTCCCGCGTCCGCACCTTCGACAACGAGCGGATCACGGTGCCGAACGGCGACCTCGCGAACAACGCCGTCACCAACCCGGTCGCCTACGAGACGCTCCGCCAGAAGTTCGTCTTCGGGATCGGCTACGACGACGACATCTCACAGGCCACCGACATCATCATCGAGAAGGCGGAGGCCCACGCGGACATCCTCGACGACCCCGCGCCCTCGGTCCGGCTCGTGAGCCTCGGCGACTCCGACGTGGGACTGCAGTGTCGCTGGTGGATCTCGGACCCGGACCGCGGGGACTTCGTCCGCGTGCGCTCCGAGTACGTCACCGAGGTCAAGGAGGCGTTCGACGAGGCCGGCATCGACATCCCGTACGTCCACCGGCAGCTCACCGGGAGCGTCGAGATGGTCGAGTCGGTCGCCGACGAGGAGTAGGGCGAGAACGCGCTCGGCCCGCGGTTTTTTTTTAGATCACCGCGAGCGTCCGCGGATTTACTTATAAGCGATCGTCGAGACAGACGGAACCACTTTTTAGCCACCACCCGAAGATATCACTAATGAATCCCAGCGAGTGGCGGGCGTACCTCGTGACGCAGGAGAGTCGGTCGGCGGGTCGAGAAACCGCAGAGATCGTCGAGACGGCGCTCGACGGCGGCGTCGACGCCGTCCAGATCCGCGAGAAGGGACGGTCGGCGCGCGAGCGGTACGATCTCGGGCGCCGGCTCCGAGAGCTCACCGCGGACGCCGACGTTCCCCTGATCGTCAACGACCGGGTCGATCTGGCCGCCGCGGTCGACGCCGACGGTGTCCACCTCGGGCAGTCCGATCTGCCGGCCGCGGTCGCCCGCGAGCGACTGGGGGAGGAGTCGATCGTGGGCGTCTCGGCGTCGACGGTCCCGGAGGCGCGAGCGGCGGCCGACGCGGGCGCGGACTACCTCGGCGTCGGCGCGGTGTACGCGACGGACACGAAGGACGTGCCGGCGGAGACGAACGGCGTCGGCCCCGAGCGCGTCGCGACGATCGCCGACGCCGTCGACCTTCCCGTGGTCGGGATCGGGGGGATCGACGCCGGGAACGCCGGCGCGGTCGCAGAGGCGGGCGCGGCCGGCGTGGCGGTCGTCTCGGCGATCACGGCCGCGGACGACCCGCGCGCCGCGGCCGCGGAGATCCGGGAGGTGGTCGGCGATGAGCGGTGAGCCGGTCAACGATGTGCCAGTCGGAGAGATCCTGTCCGCGGTCGAGGCGGCCGCGCCGCTGGTGCACCACCTGACCAACGACGTGACGACGAGCGAGACCGCGAACATCACGCTCCACTGGGGCGGGCTTCCGGTGATGGCCGACGCCCCGGCGGAGGCGGGCGACATGGCCGCCGGCGCGGACGCGGTCGTGATCAACACCGGGACCGCGTCGACGACCGACATCGACGCGATGGTCGACGCGGGCCGGCGCGCCAACGAGGCGGGCGTCCCGGTCGTGCTCGACCCGGTCGGGTACGGGGCCACGCCGCACCGCGTCGAGTCGGTCGGCAGGCTGCTGGACGCGATAGCGTTTGACATCATTAAGGGCAACGCCGGAGAAGTCCGCGGGCTCGCCGGCGAGGAGGCAACGGTCCGCGGCGTCGAGTCGGTGGGCGAGAGCGACGCGGGCGTCGCGGACGCGGCGCGGGCGCTCGCAGAGGAGACGGGAGCGGTCGTCGTCGCGTCCGGCCCGACCGACATCGTCGCCGACGGCGAGGACGCGTACGAGCTGTCGGTCGGCCACGAGCGCATGGGCTCGTTCGTCGGGTCGGGCTGTATGCTCGCGAGCACCCTCGGAACGCTCTCGGCGGTCGTCGGGGAGGGCGACGAGGCGCCGGCGTCGACGACCGAGGCCGCGCTCGCCGCGTGCGCCGCGTACGGGTTCGCCGGCGAGCGTGCCGCGGAGGGCGACCCCGCGGGGCCGGCGAGCTACCGGACGGCGTTCATGGACGCGGTGGCCGCGCTGGCGTCGGAGCGGCCCGCGCTCGACGCCGCATCGCGGATCGAGGGGGTCTGATCCCGGCGGTCAGCCGGGCGGGCGGCCTCGGGTCGCTTACCGCGTCGCCGCCTTCCACTCGCGGAGGCCGAGCCGCTCGCCGTTCAGGTCCTCGGCGGGCGCCTCGGTCGCGGCCCAGACGAACAGCGGCGCGACGCTCTCCGGGTCGCGGGCGCGCTCCTTCCCGGTGAGGTCGGTCGCGACCAGCCCGGGGTCGACGACGCCGACTGTCACGTCGAGGTCGGCCGCGAACCCCCGCGCGACCCCTTCGGCGGCCGCCTTCGAGGCGGCGTACGCGCCCATCCCGGGTCGGGACTCGTGGGCGACGGCGCCGGAGGGAACGACGACTCGCGCGTCCTCGGCGAGATGCGGGACCGCCTCCGAAATCGTCGCGAAGACCCCGCGGGCGTTGGTCCGCATCGTGTCGTCGTAGTCGGCGTAGCTCGCCTCGTCGATCGGGCGCTCGCCCGGCCCGCCGTGGAAGACGGCCGCGTTCGCGAACACCGCGTCTACGGGGCCGGCCTCCCGGGCGACGCCCTCGAAGAACCGCTCTAAGTCGAACTCGTCGCGCACGTCGACGCGGGCGCCCCACGCGGTGCCGGCACTTTCATCGCCTTCCTCGTTCAGCGCCGCGACCGTTCGGTCGACCGCGTCGCCGTCGCGTCCGGAGACGGCGACGAACGCCCCCTCGCCGACGAACGCCTCGGCGACCGCCCGCCCGATCCCGCTCGTTGCGCCGGTGATCGCGACCGTGGGCTCCATATGGGGATCGGTACGGTTGTCGCCGACTTAGGCGTACCCACTTCGGCCGTCTGGCCGGTATTTATACCGCTCCCGCCGTACGATTGGACATGGACGTGGCCCCGGACATCGACGCCGTGGCCGGCGAGTCCGTCGCTGTGATCGGCGGCGGGTTCGGCGGCCTCTCGACCGCGTGTTACCTCGCGGACGCCGGCGCGGACGTGACCCTCTTGGAGAAGAACGAGCAGCTCGGCGGGCGCGCGAGCCGACTGGAGGCCGACGGCTTCCGGTTCGACATGGGCCCCTCGTGGTATCTCATGCCCGACGTGTTCGAGCGGTTCTTCGGCCACTTCGGCCGCGAGCCGTCGGAGTTCTACGAGCTGGAGCGGCTCGACCCCCACTACCGAGTGTTCTGGAAGGACGGCGACAAGGTCGACGTGCTCCCAGACCGCGAGGCGAACAAGGCTCTCTTCGAGGAGTACGAGCCCGGCGCGGGCGAGGCGTTCGAGGACTACTTGGAGGAGTCCGAGCGCACCTACGAAATCGGGATGGAACACTTCGTGTACGAGGACCGCCCGCGGCTCCGCGACTACGTCGACAAGGACGTGCTCCGGTACTCGTGGGGACTCTCGCTGCTCGGCAAGATGCAGGGGCACGTCGAGAGCTACTTCGATCACCCGAAGCTCCAGCAGCTGATGCAGTACACGCTCGTCTTCCTCGGCGGCTCGCCGTACAACACCCCGGCGCTGTACAACCTGATGAGCCACGTCGACTACAACATGGGCGTCTACTACCCCGAGGGCGGGATCGGCGCCGTCGTCGACGGGATCGTCGACCTCGGCGACGACCTCGGCGTGGAGTACGTCACCGACGCCGAGGTGACGGCCATCGAGGGGCGACAGGGGGGATTCGCGCTCGACACCGCCGGCGGCGAGCGTTACCTCTCGGATCTCGTCGTCTCCGACGCCGACTACGCCCACACGGAACAGGAGCTGCTCCCGAAACACAAGCGGCAGTACAGCGAGGAGTACTGGGAGTCGCGGACGTACGCGCCCTCCGCGTTCCTGCTGTACCTCGGCGTCGAGGGCGACGTGCCGAACCTCGAACACCACACGCTGGTGTTGCCGACCGGGTGGGACCGCCACTTCGAGCAGATATTCGACGACCCGTCGTGGCCCGACGACCCGGCCTACTACCTCTGCGTCCCCTCCGAGACCGACGACACCGTCGCGCCGGAGGGGCACAGCAACCTGTTCGCGCTGGTCCCCGTCGCGCCCGGGCTGGAGGACACCCCCGAACTGCGCGAGGAGTACCGCGACCTCGTGTTGGACGACATCGCCGAGAACACCGGTACGGAGCTGCGCGACCGGATCGTCTTCGAGGAGACGTTCTGCGTCGACGACTTCGCCGACCGGTACAACAGCTATCAGGGGAGCGCGCTCGGGCTGGCGCACACCCTGCGGCAGACCTCGCTGCTCCGGCCGCCGCACCGGTCCGAGGCGCTCGACGGGCTCTACTTCACGGGGTCGACGACGACTCCCGGTATCGGCGTCCCGATGTGTCTCATCAGCGGACAGCTGACCGCCGAGGAGCTGTCGAAGACGGCGTGATCGGAGCCGTGAGCGACTCCGACCGAGCCGCGGATTCCGCCCGACGCTCGCTCTCCGACCTCTGCCGGTACCTGCTGGTGCTGTCGCGACCGCGGTTCTGGTTGTACCTCGCCGGCCCCGTCGCCGTCGGCGTCACCTACGGGATCAGCGACGTGAGCGGGCTGTTCACGCCGGTCACGGTCGGGCTCACGGCGTACTTCCTCGTGCCGGCGAACGTCTTCCTCTACGGCGTCAACGACGCCTTCGACGCCGACGTCGACGAGCTGAACCCGAAGAAGGAGGGCCGCGAGGCGCGCTGGCGGGGCGACCGCCTCGTCTCGGTCGCGGTGGTCGTCTCCGGCGCGCTCGGGCTCGCCGCGTTCGCGGCCACGCCGCGGGTCGCGTGGCCGTACCTCGCCGGCTTCCTGCTGCTCGGCGCCGGCTACAGCGCTCCGCCGCTCCGTTTCAAGACGACCCCGTTCCTCGACTCCGCATCGAACGGACTGTACGTCCTGCCCGGTGCGGCCGCGTACGCCGCCGTGGCCGGGACGCACCCGCCGCTCGCGGCGCTCGCGGGCGCGTGGCTCTGGGCGATGGGAATGCACACCTTCTCCGCGATCCCCGACATCGAACCGGACCGCGCCGCCGGGATTCGGACGACGGCGACGCTTCTGGGCGAAGGGCGGACATACGCCTACTGCGCCGCCTGCTGGGTCGCCGCCGCGGTCGCGTTCGCCGCGGTCGACCTCCGACTCGGCGCGCTGCTCGCCGTCTACCCCCTCTTCGTCGCGTGGGTCTCCCGGTCGTCGGTCGCGGTCGACCGCGCGTACTGGTGGTTCCCGGCGCTGAACACCGCCGTCGGCACCCTGCTGGCGATGGGCGGGCTCTGGCGCGTCTACCCGATCACGGAGGCGCTCGCGTGAGCGACTCCCCTTCGTCCGCCTCGGCGCCGGGACGGCTCGACGCGCTCCGGGCCCGGCTCCCCGACACGCGCCGCGAGGCGGAGCGCCTGCTCGACCGGATCGTCCGCGAGAACCGGTTCACCATCGCCGTGTTGTTCCCCCTCGTCGGCGCAATCTCGCTCGTCGGCAGCGCGGAGGGGTGGGTGCCCGAGCCGCTCGCCTTCAACCCCTGGTTCGTGCTGTTCGGCGTGTTAGTGATGCGCTCGCCGCTCGTCGTCGGGGTGTTGCCCGCGCTCGACCGCCGCGCAGTCGGGTGGATCAGCGTCCTCGTGGCGTACACCTACGCGATCGAGCTGTTCGGGGTCGCGACGGGGTGGCCGTACGGCACCTTCGAGTACACCGTGAGCCTCGGGCCGATGCTCGGCGGGGTGCCGCTCGCGCTCCCGGTCTTCTTCATCCCGCTCGTGGTGAACGCGTACCTGCTCTGTCTGCTGCTTCTCGGCCCGCGGGCGTCGAACGGGTGGCTCCGGCTCGCGACCGTGATCGCCGCGGTGGTGGCGATGGACGTGGTGCTCGACCCCGGCGCGGTCGCGCTCGGCTTCTGGAGCTTCGGCGGCGGCGCCTTCTTCGGCGTCCCCCTGTCGAACTACGCCGGATGGATGTTGTCGGCGACGGTCGCGGTGGTCACGCTCGACCGCGCGTTCGCGGGGACGACGCTCCGAGACCGGCTGCGCGACTGCGAGTTCATGCTCGACGATATGGTGAGCTTCGTGATCCTCTGGGGCGGGATCAACCTCTGGTACGGGAACCTGCTCCCCGCCGCCGTCGCGGTCGCGTTCGGCGTCGGGCTCGTCCGCGCCGACCGGTTCGACGCGAGCCTGTTCACGCAGTGGCGGTGAGGCGCCGTGACCGGACCCGACTCGACGACGCCGGACTCGGGACATCTTATATACGACGCGATCATTCACGTAGACATGAGTGTTCGCGTCACCGACAGCGTCGACGGGGCGGGCTCCGCCGGCGCCGCCGACCGCAGACCGGAGGAGACCGAATGAGCGGGCTCGCGATCGAGTACGGCACCCACGAGCGGGTCCGGGAGATCGTCGACCGCCTGACCTACTGCGCAGAGCACGTCAGCCTCGCGTTCGACGGCTGGGACGAGCCGCACGTCAAAGGGCCGGGGCTCTACTTCGCGGTCGTCGCCGACCGCGACTACGGCGACTACGCCGACCCCATGGGCGACAACCGGTGGCCCCGCGAGAGCTGTCCGACGGCGCTCGCGGAGGACTGCTTCGTCGAGGCGGTGGAGTCGGTGAGCCGCCAGCAGGACGGTGGCGTCGTCGTGGCGGTCGACGGCGAGATCGAGGGCCAGATGGTCCGCTTCCGGGACTTGGGCACCCGGAGCGAGGAGACCGACCTGGTCGACGACGTGAGCTACGAGCCGTGGATGGGATCGCGCCACATGAGCGCGATCGAGACCTCGGTCCGCCCGGAGGTCGTGGCGACCGTGACGCTGAGCGAGGAGACCGGTCGAGTGAGCGTGTTCCGCGACGGCGACGCGGAATCGATGGAGCGCGCCGATCTGGGCGGGCAGTGGCGCGCGGAGTAAACTCCCTCAGTCGTCGTCGAGGACCCCCTCGGCGACGGCCATGTCGTCGACGCTCGGGTCGTCGGCGGAGCTCCGCAGGACGAAGCGCTTGCGGATCAGGTCCGCGAAGTAGATCGCGGTCCCGAGGATGAGCAGGGTGTCGCCCGGGAGCCGCGCCCAGAACAGCGTCTGGACGAGCGACCCCTCGTAGAAGGCGAGGCTGCGCGCCGCGGCGTAGCTCTCCGTGAACGCGACCTCAAGCTGGAGGAAGCCGACGGGGAGCACCGAGACGAACACCATCAGCGCGAGCCCGACGTTCCACAGCCAGAACGACGCCCGGAGCCACGAGCCGTCCCAGCGCTCGGGGTCGATCGACAGCTGGAGCATATACGCCACCATCCCGAGCGCGAGGAAGCCGAACGCGCCGAACATCGCGGCGTGGGCGTGCCCCACCGTGAGGTAGGTGCCGTGCTCGTAGTAGTTGATCAGCGGGAGGTTGATGAAGAAGCCGAGCACCCCGGCGCCGACGAAGTTCCACACCCCGCTGGCGACGATGAACATGAAGGGGAGCGTGTAGGGGAACCCGCCGGTCTCGGTCATCGCCCGGTACTGTCCGATCGCCTCGTAGAGGATGAAGATCAGCGGGAGCAGCTCCAGCGTCGAGAAGACGCTCCCGATCGGGACCCAGTAGTCCGGCATCCCGATCCACCAGTAGTGGTGCGAGACGCCGATGACGCCGGTCCCCATCACGAGCAGCGCCTGCAGCATGACGGCCTTCTCGGCGCTGCGCCGCGTGAGGAGGTTCATCGAGACCAACGTGAGCCCGATGATCGCGACGATGAAGAACTCGAAGGCGCCCTCGACCCACATGTGGACGACCCACCACCGCCAGAACTCGGTGACGGCCATGTTCGTCGACGGCGTGAAGAAGAAGCCGGCGATGAACAGCAGCGTGATCGAGCCGCCCGCGTAGAGGATCATGTGTGCGAGCCCGTACACCGGCTCGCGGTCGAGCAGCGGCTTGAGCCCGCGGATCGCGAGGACCGCCCAGAGGACGAAGCCGACGAGCAGGCCGCCCTGCCACACCTTCCCGACTTCGAGGTACTCCAGTCCCTCGTTGCCGAGGAGCCACCAGAGCTGGCCGTCGAAGTAGCCGTTCGCGCCGAGCCAGATGCCGCCCATCCCGCCGACGACGACGGTCACTAACGCGCCGAGCAGGACGTTGACGTACCGCGCCTGATTCTTCGGCTCGTGGCCGGTGAGGAGGGGCGGGAGGAACAGGCCGGCACCGAGCCACGTCGACGCGATCCAGAGGATGCCCAGGTCGATGTGCCACGTCTTCGCGATCGAGAAGGGGAGCAACTGGAGGATGTGGATTCCGAACACCTCCTCGATCCCGAAGAATCCGGCCCGTTCGATGTAGAAGTGAGCCAACAAGCCCCCGAGCAACACCTGTGCCAAGAACAGTCCGGCGGCGATGGGAATGAACCGGAGCGCCGCGCGCTGGCTCGGGAAGACGCTCACGTCGCCCGGCTCCGGTACGGCGATCCCCTCCGCCGACGGCTCCGGGAGCTTCACCGACTTGTAGAGGAGGATCGCCGCGCCCGCCGCGCCGACGAGCAGCACCATCGCGATGACACTCCACGTCATCGCGGCGCCGGTGGCGTCGTTGCCGGCGGCCGGCGAGGGCGGCCACTCGTTCGTGAAGGAGTTGTCGCCGTCGGGCCGGTCGGTGTGGGAGAACCACGCCGTCCACAGCGCGAAGTCGGCGAAGTCCTCGGCCTCCTCCGTCGACTCGATCATCTCGACCGGGACGCCCCGGTCGTGGTCGCCCTCGTGGTAGCGCTCGACGTACGTCTCGCGCACCTGCTCGTGGGCGTACGCCTCCGCGGGGGAGTACCGGACGGTGTCGCTCCCGTCGTGCGCGCCGTCGAGGTCGTCGCGGACGGTCTGGTCGACCGCCGCGCGCTCCGAGGAGCTGAGCGCGTCGTAGCCGGTACCGTGCTCCTCCTGTGCGTAGTACTCCCGCATGTGTTGGGTCTTCAACTCGAGCGTCTCGGCGGTGTAGTCCTCGCCGTAGTACGCGCCGTTGCCGAGTATCGACCCGTGGTTCATCAGCCCGTACTGCTGGAACGCCGCCTTCCCGTCTTGGACCGTCTCCCCGGTGGCGATCGTCTCGCCGTCGGGGCCGACGACCTCGTCGGGGATCGGCGGCGCCTCCTGGTACGCGAACCACGCCCCGGCGCCCATCACGACCAGATTGAGCAGGAACGCCGCGACGATGACCTTCGCGATCGTCTTGCGTGTAAGCTCCATCAGGTGGGCGTTGCCCCTAGACGGACTATCAGTTTGCCGGCAACATGTTCGGACGGCGTTCCCGGCAACTGACACCGCCAGTCGCAGTCGCGAGCGCTACGGGCCGAGGCCGACCGCGAGAGCCGAAGTCACGAACATGTTCGTGCGGTGGCTTACCGGGGAACGTCGCGTACGAATGGGTATGCCATCGACTACCGAGGCCGCGGCGCCGGAGTCGGAGTCCGAGAGCGTGACGGAGTCCGCGAACGCTGCGGAGACGACGGTCACGGTGCGGTGTACCGGCCACGTCCGCACGGAGCTCGGGGAGTACGAGTTCGAGTACACGTTCGAGGGGGACACCCTCCGCGAGTTCCTCGACGAGCTGTTTGAGGAGTACCCGGAGCTACAGGAGATGCTGATCGCGGAGAGCGAGGCGGAGGCGACCCACAGCGGCTGGGCGCCGACGCCCGAGGAGCTTCCGGGGACGTGGACGAAGAACCCGGTCGGCGAGCAGACGATCGCGTACGCCCGGATCCTCGTGAACGGTCACTTCAACGAGAACGAGAAGGGATTCGACACCGAACTGGAGGAGGGCGACCGGGTCGCGCTGGTGTACCCGTTTATGTTCTGCTGTTAGCCGGGGTCGACCGAGACGCTCGTTACGTCGACGACGGGCGTCCGGGGATTAGGCCTCGTAGCCCGCCAGGTCCATCACGGAGGCGAACTGCTCGGTGTCCATCACGCTCTCGTACACCATCCCGCCGATCATGCCGCCGGGGTAGGCGTCGCCGTTCATCGCGTGGTTCACCTTGTGGCAGTGGAGCGCGTAGACGCCCGGGTCGGCGTCGGCGGTGAACTCGATCGTCTTGCGCTCGGCGGGCGCGAGAGGGACCACGTCCTCGCGGTGTCGAGCGGCCTCGGGGATGACGCCCCCGTCTTTCTCGACCACGGTGAAGCCGTGGTTGTGCGTGTGCATCGCGTGCGACTCGTAGCCGGCGTTGACGTAGTGGATCCGAACCGAATCACCCTCCTGGAGGATCAGGGGGGAGCCCTCTTCGGGGTGGAAGCTGTACGGCGCCGACCGCCCGTTGATGGTGAACGCGTCCGGGTTGCGATCGCGGTGGCTGAAGTCCACGTCGCCGCCGGCCATCGAGGCGGACAGGCGAGTGTCCCAGTCTTTGATCGTCCTGAAGACCTCTTGGTCCGCGGGCTCGTACCCCTCAGGATCGACCCGAAGAATGCCGTACATCCCCATATCGAGATGATTCTGGGTCTGGTAGTGGCAGTGGTAGAGGTGGGTTCCCGGCTGGTTCGCCGTGATCTCGTAGGTGTGCTCCTCGCCCGGCGCGACCTGCCGGCCCGTCGTCGTCGGGACGCCGTCGTCCATCCAGTCCTTGCGAAGCCCGTGGACGTGGAACGTGTGCGGGCGGTTGTGCTCCGAGTTGTCGTAGGTGATCTCCAGTTCGGTTCCCTCAGTGACTCGGAGTAGGGGGCCGGGGACGCTCGGGTCCGTGTCAGGCGTCTGCCACGCCCAGACCTCGGGCAGCTCCCACGGGCCGCCGCGCGTGTCCTCCCCGAGTAACTGGTGGCGACACGGGGTCGTGGACACCGTGATCTGCCCATCCCGCTCGTCGAGGTCGATCGTCGTCCGCGGGGACGTGTACGGGTGGTCGGTCTCGACGCCCGTGGAGTCGCTTCCGGACCACTCCTCGACCTGCTCGGCCGCTTCCCCGCTGGTGGCCGCGTTCTCCGCGCCCGTTCCGGCGTCCGCGCGCGGGGCGCCGCACCCCGCGAGCCCGACGGTGCCGAGCGCCGCGGCCGCCGAGAGGAACCCGCGTCTGGAAGCCGTGCGTCGACCGGTGTCGTCGCCGTCTCTCGTCATGTCCGAACATGAACGGTGATCCCATATAAAGCGGAATCAGGATCCACGGGCCGTGAGAACGCGGCCAGCGGTCGATCGGTTTATCAGCGGACGAGGCGAATACCCCGAGGCGATTCACTTGTGCTCGGTGCCCTCTGGCGGAGCTTTTTACTCCCGCGCGGCCCGATCCCGAGGCGACCATGCGGATCGGCATCGTCTCCGACACCCACGACGACCTCGCCGCCGTCGAGGCGGCCGTAGCGCTGTTCGAACGCGAGGGCGTCGACGTCGTCGTCCACTGCGGCGACTTCGTCGCGCCGTTTTCCGTGACCCCGTTCGACGCCGGTGAGGTCCCCGACGCCGGTGGCGGCTCCGACGCCGATGACGGCTCCGACGCGGGCTTCGACTTCTACGCGGTCCGCGGCAACAACGACGGGGAGTGGGCGGTCCAGTCGACCGTCGAATCGTTCGGTACGTATCTCGGCGAGGCGGGGACGCTCTCGTTCGGCGCCGCCGACGTTGGCGACGCTGGCGACGGCGCCGTCGACGTCGCCGTCACCCACGGTACGAGCGCGGTCGTCGTCGACGCCCTCGTCGACTGCGGGGACTACGACTACGTGTTCCACGGCCACACCCACGCGCACGGCGTCGAGGAGCGCGGCGGCACGGTACGGGTGAACCCCGGCGGGCTCCCCATCCCGGTCGACGGCGCAGACGACGCCTTCCACGTCGCGGTCCTCGACACCGACATCGCCGACGGGTCTGCGGACCCCGACGCGGTGACGCACTGCGAACTCGACGTGTAGGATCGCGAGCGAGCGATCCGAGAGGCCCGTGAGCGGACCCGACAGACGCGCAAACGCGGGTTTGTTCTTTCGTTGACCTTTTGAGGGGCCCGCGCGGAGACACCGTCATGGACAGGCGCGCGTTCCTCCAGCGGGCAAGCAGAGCGGTCGGGGCGATCGGTGTCGGCGGCGGACTCGCCGGCTGTGCGGACCTCGTCGGAGGCGGAGACAAGGGAGGTGTCGCGGAACGCGACCCGCCGGAGCGGCCGGACGAGCTCGGGCCGGAGTCGGTCGCGGAGTACGTCGCCGCGTACGAGGAGATCCGCACGCACAACCGTCACGCCGCGGAGGGAGCCGTCGAGGTGACGGTCGACGCGGTCGCGACTTTCGATCACGCCTCCGGAGACAACCACTACGCGACCGCACAGCACGCCGGATCGGTGTCCCACGAGAACGACGACGGCGACCGGTCCGTGGGCGAACTGCACGGCGACCCGGTCCCGTACCTGGTGACGCCGGACCGGACCCTGCGGCTGGACGTGCGGCGACGTGCGGTCGAGCGCGTCGGTCAGCGCGACGGCGAGGGAACCACCCGCAACGGCAGCGCCACCGACCCCGACGACCGCACTGCTCCCCCGCTCGGCGTCCGTCTCCTCAACGTCACCGACGAGGGGCGCGATCTCGCACTGACCGTGACGCGACGGGCGACGGGCGACGACGGCGGGACCGGGACCGACGAGACGGTCGCCGACCTCGACGTCGGGATCGACCCGGAGACCGCCGTCGAGGTCAGGTCGGTCACCGACGCACGCGGGGGCTACCGCGTCACCGCTCGCATGGAAGACGACGGCGTGACCGGTCAGGGCCGGATCGAGGTCGGGCTCCCGAGCGCTGACCGCGGGGCGAACGTCGACGTCGTGCTCGACGGAAACGGGGTCTCGACGTGGCACCTCCCCTCCTTCGAAGGGGTCTGAGCCGCCGAGACGTGGGGTCGGCTGTCCGGCGCCCGCGTGTCAGGCGTCGGCGTCGACCGTCTCGACCCCGCGGAACTCGAACCGCGCGCCGCCGTCAGTGGCGTCGACGAGGTCGAGCGTCCACCCGTGCGCGCCGGCCACCTCGGCGACGATCTTGAGGCCGAAGCCGGTCCCCTCCGGGTCGGTCGAGACGCCGGCGTCGAACACCTCGTCGCGGCGGTCCGCGGGGATTCCGGGCCCGTCGTCTTCGACGTAGAAGCCGTCGCCGTCGGAGAGGGCGCCGACCTCGATGCGGACCGACTCCCCGACGTGGGCGATCGCGTTGGCGAACAGGTTCTCTACCGCCTGCCGCAGCCGGCTCCTGTCGGCGCGGAACTGGAGGTCGCCGGCGATGACGAGGTCAGCGGCTGTGGTGTCCACGCTGTCCCAGCACTCCTCCGCCAGCGCCGCGAGCGAGACTGACTCGGTCTCGTCGATCGCGGTTCCCTGCCGCGCGAGCGCAAGCATATCCTCCACGAGCGCCTCCATCCGGTCGAGCGAGCGGGCGACGGTGTCGATCTCGGTCATCTCCTCGTGCTCCGCCTGGAGCCGGTCACGGATCAGATCGAGGTTCCCCGTCGCGACGTTGAGCGGGCTCCGGAGGTCGTGGGAGACGAGGCTGGCGAACTCTTCCAACCGGTCCCGCTCGCGGGCGATCTCCTGTTCGCGAACCCGAAGCTGGCGCTCTCGCTCGATCCGGACGAACACCATCGTGACGGTGGCCGCCCAGAGGCGCGCGACGGCGAGGTCGGACTCGTCGAACGCGTCCCGCTCCGTGGCCCCGATGTTGATGAGTCCGTACCGACCCAGCGGGAGGATCAGCTCGCTGCGGATCGGCGAGTCGGAGTTGTGTCGGTCCGGGTCGTCGTACGTGTCCGCCACGTACGCCGGATCGCCGGACTCAAACACGTCCCACGAGATGCTCGCGGAGTCGGGAGCGAACGTCGGGTGGTCGCCGACGAGCTCGTCGGCCGCGTCGGTCCAGACGACCGGATCGAGCAGGTCGCGTCCCTCGTCGTACAGCCAGATCGCCGCGATCGGATGACCGAGCACCTCCTCGACGTACTCGACCGCCGCCTCCGCGGCGAACTCCCGATCGGTCGTCTTCAACAGGTGTTGTGTCGCCTCGTGGAGCGCCTCCAGCGTCCGCGTCCGGCGGTGAAGCTCGGCCTGCTGGGCGCGCTCCTCCCGCACGTCGACGATCGTCACGACGAGGAACGTCTCTCCGTCGTGGTCGAACGGGCCGAGGCTGAGCGTCACGGGCACCTCGGTCCCGTCGGCGCGGCGCGCGCAGAGGTCTAGGCTCGCGGCCATCGAACGCGGCTCGGGGTCGACGACGTAGCGGTGGAGCACCTCGCCGGCTGCGCCCTCGTCCGGGTCGTACACCAGCGTCTCGAAGTCGGTCCCTTCCACCTCCGCCGGAGTGTATCCGAGGATCTCCTCGACGCGCTCGTTGCCGGCTCGGACGACGCCGTCGCTGTCGACGATCACGACGGCGTCAGGGATGCCGTTGAGAGCCTCCGGGAATCGTTCCATCGCTACTCTCCGCTCGGTTCGTGGACGTGTCCGCACTCAGGACACCGGACCTCTTCGCCGCGGAGGTCGGCGGACGAGGCGCGCACCTCGCGCATCACTTCGCTGATTCGGTCCTCTGCCTCCAACTCGTCGGCGACCGCGAGATCGACTCCTTCGACCTCCAAGAGGAACTTCGCGACCTCCGTCACCTCGTACATCATCTCGTCTAAGTCCTCCGCGGTGAAGAATCCGGACATCGCGCCGTAGAGGAACGTCGCGCCCGCCTTCGTCACCTTCTCCTCGAAGGAGTAGCGCGCCTGATTGACCGCCTGCGGCGTGTACGTGTCGGTCATAAACGGGACCAGCTCGGGGAGGTTCTCGCCGATCTTCGTCATCTCGACGCCGGTCTCGGTGCGGAAGTCCGCGCAGAGCCGCGCGATCGCCCACTCGCGGGCCGTGATGTACGTCCGGTCGCGGAGGAACTCGTTGACGCGCTCGTAGCGCGCCCCGTCCATCTTCTTGAACCGCTCGTACTTGCGGACTTCGGGCGGGACCTGTTCCTGGTTCTGCCCCTGCTCCTGTTCCTGCCCTTGCTCCTCCCGCTGATCGGTTTCCTCGGCGTCGTCATCGTCGCCGCGGTTCGCGGCGTCTCCGGCGTCACCGTCGCTCACAGCGCGCTCGTCAGCCTCGTCTTCGAGCGTGTCGCTCTCCGTCTCGTCGACGCCAGATCGAGACTCGTCGGCCGGCTCCGACGCCTCCGCCTCGGCGTCGTCCGATCCCCCGTCCGACGCGGGATCGGTTGGTTCGTTCATGGCTTTAGTAACCATACCCCCGAACAAAAGGGTTGTCGGTGGGCGTCGCGAGCCGGGAGGGTCGGAACCGGCCCGCGATCGGAGATCCATTTTTGTACCGGGGTGCGGACGTGAGACGTATGAAGGTGCTCTGCGGGATCGGCGGCAGCGACGACTCGTTCCGCGCGCTCGATCGGACGGTCGAGCGCGCGGCGGTCGCGAACGACGACCTGACGATCGCCGTGGTGGACAACGAGGACTCCTCGGTGTCGCCCGACAAGGTTCTCGACCGCGCCGAGTCCGCGGTTGACGAGGCGGGGATCGACGCCGAGGTGCGACGCGTCGAGGGCGACCCGGGAAGCCGGCTGATCGAGATCGCCGAGACGGAGGGGTTCGAGGAGATCGTCCTCGGCGGGGGCCACACCAGCCCGATGGGGAAGATCACGATCGGATCGATCGCCGAGTTCGTACTGTTGAACGCCAAGACGTCCGTCACGCTGGTCAGATGAGCGACCGTGGATACCCCGAGGCGGTGGCGGACGAATTCATCGTTCCCCCCACGGAGTTCACCGACCGTGAGGGGCGCACCGTCGAGATTCGTCCCTTCGAGGGCGAGGAGGGGTACGAGGCGCTCGTCGAGATGTACGACGCCTTCGATCCCGCCGACCGCGCGCAGGGGATCCCGCCGGGCGGGGAGAAGCGCATCCGCGAGTGGCTGGACGCGATCCTCGGCGACGACTGCCTCAACGTGATCGCGTGGTGCGGCGACGAGGTCGCCGGGCACGCGACGCTGGTGCCCGACGGCGACGCCTACGAGCTCGCGATCTTCGTCCACCAGGAGTACCAGCGTGCCGGTATCGGCACGCAGCTGATCCGCGGGCTGCTCGGCCACGGGCAGTCCGAAGGGATCCGAAAAGTGTGGCTCACGGTCGAGCGCTGGAACCGCGCGGCCGTCTCGCTGTACAAGAAGATCGGGTTCGAGACCTCCGACGCCGAGAGCTTCGAACTGGAGATGGGGCTCCGACTGAATCCGGACGCGAACTCAGGCGACGATTCGGACGGGCGCGACGACGCCGACTCAGACGCGAACGACGAATAGCATCTCGCCGATTCGTCTGGGTCGCTCCGGACGATCTCGTAGCGTTGGCCGGGATCTTCAAGCCTTTATGTGCGGCGGGCGAGCGCTCCGGTATGAGTCATCGAATTCTTCTGCTGGGAGCGCCGGGCGCCGGAAAGGGAACGCAGAGCGCGAAGCTCGCCGAGGAGTACGGCGTCGAGCACGTCACCACCGGCGACGCGCTCCGCGCGAACAAGGACATGGAGACGGAGTACGGAACGCCGCGCTCGTTCATGGAGGCCGGAGAGCTGGTTCCCGACCCGGTCGTCAACGAAATCGTCCAGGCCGCGCTGGCGGACGCCGACGGGTTCGTGCTCGACGGCTACCCGCGCAACCTCGATCAGGCGGAGTACCTCTCGGAGATCACGGATCTCGACGCCGTGATCTACCTCGACGTCGACGAGGAGGTGCTCGTCGACCGGCTCACCGGCCGCCGAGTCTGCGACGACTGCGGCGCGAACTTCCACGTCGACTTCCAGCCGCCCGAGGAGTCGGGCGTCTGCGACGAGTGCGGCGGCGAGCTGATCCAGCGCGACGACGACACCGAGGAGACCGCCCGCGAGCGGCTCGAGGTGTTCTACGACAACACCGAGCCCGTCATCGAGCACTTCCGCGACGAGGGCGACCTCGTCGAGATCGACGGCGAGGCGACGCCCGACGAGGTCTTCGACCGCATCCGCGGCGTTCTCGACGAGTAACGGTCGGACCGACGAGCAGGGGCCGAGTCGCCGTCGCCGGTCTCGCGGCGACGATCCGGTCGCCGGCGATCCTGCAAGGTTCTTAACCGTCCGCCGACAACCGAGCGGTAATGAGCAAGGTCGAACGGAGAGTTCGCTCGCTGGTCGGCGACGACGGCGAGATGCGAGACGCGGTCGAGGTCGTCCTCGATAACGCCACTGACGGCGAGGTCCAGTGGGTCGACGTCCGCGACGAGATCACGAGCGGCCAGTGGGGCCGGCTTATCGAGAAGGAGATCCTCGTCGACGGCGACACCGGCTTCGCGCTGGCGGACCGCGACGCTATCGAGGCGGGGCTGGAGGACGACGACGACGGCGATCTGACCGGCGGCGGCGACGTCGAGACCCCCGAGACGACCTCGTGGACCAAGTGGGACAAGATCGCCGGGGTCGCGACGCTCGGCGCGTTCGTCGGCTACGCGGTCAACCCGGTTCGGAACGCGATCGCCGGCGCCTTCGACCTCGTGTTGGGGCCGCTTCTCAACGTCGTTCCCTTCTACGTCGTGGTCATGGTGATCGCGCTCGCGACGGGGCTGTACTCGACCCTGTTGCGCGCGGGGCTCATGGACATGGACAAGATGAGCATGTACCAAGACCGGATGAAGGACATCCAGGACCGGCGGAAGGAGGCGAAGGAGCGCGACGACCAAGAGGCGCTCGACGCCATTCAGGAGGAGCAGATGGACGCGATGGGCGACCAGCTCGGGATGTTCAAAGAGCAGTTCCGCCCGATGGTGTGGATCATGTTCCTCACGATCCCGGCGTTCCTCTGGATGTTCTGGGTGATCGGCTACCGCGGCTCCGACGCCGCGTACCCCGCCATCGCCACACAGGAACTCGTGGTTCCGCTCGCCGGCACCGTCACGTGGGACACGGGCATCGTCGGCCCGATCCAGATGTGGATCGTCTGGTACTTCCTGTGCTCGATGGCGTTCACCCAGCTCGTCCAGAAGAGCCTCAACATCGAGATGTCGCCGTCGTCGTCGTAAGCCGCTCTTCCTCGTTCGACAGTTTTGCTCTCACTCCGGTGCGTCAGTACGCCGAAGACCGATTGCTTCCGGGAGTGGGTATATCGAGTTGGGGGTGTGGGTGTTTATAAGCGATCGAGTGGAGTTGCTGTCGGCTGTTTATAAGCGAACAACGACTCTGCGGTGAAGACCTCCAAAGCCCCAGCCGACGAGGCGGGCGCACGCTCGTTGCGGTCCTCAGTCGTTCGCTTCGCTCACTCCCTGCGGTCCTTACGTCGCCTGCGCCCGCCTCGTCGGCTGCCCCTTTGAGTCCCACCCGACCCGCACAGCACCGCACCTCACGCCTCCCCAGCCTCGTCGCTGGCGCCGTCGGCGCCAGCGACTCCCTCGTGCGGGCTGCTCGCGCCCTTATCAGGGCGCTCGCAGGCGCACGCCACCGCACCGTTCTTTATAAGTGATCGTCGCTGTCGCTTATGTCCTTTTAAATGTTCTCTTGCCGCCATCGATCTGCAATACCCACTCCCGCCATCGATCGATACGCTCACCGACCTCACGCGTACGCCTCGAATTCCTCGCCGAAGACGAGGAAGTAGCCGGTGCCGGCGATTCCGATCACGGCGGCAACCGTAAAAGCGACTTCCGGGCTCACGAAGTCCCACAGGTACCCGCCGATCGCGGCGCTCGGGATGACGATCGTGTTCCGGAGCAGGTAGTAGGTCCCAGTGACCCGGCCGCCGGCGCCCCGTTCGGCGGGCCCGACGATCAGCGCCTTATGCGAGGGGAGCCCGGCGAACCGGAGCCCGGAGAAGGCGAAGGAGAGGACGAGCGCCGCCTGAGTCGAGACGACCGGCGAGAGGAGCTCGGGGCCGAAGACGAGGACGACCGGGAACACGCCGTACACGAGGAACCCGAGCGCGACGACCGGCTTGAGCCCGACCCGCTCGGCCAGCTTCGCCGCGGGGACCATCGTGATCAGCGCGACGACCATCTCGACGCCCAGCAGGTACCCGAAGAAGGCCTGTGGCGAAAGATCCACGGCGTAGGAGAACCCGCCGACCGCGACCGTCGTCTCCAGCCCGACCGAGAAGATCCGCGTGACGACGAGCACGAAGAAGACGTACACCATCCCGTTCGCGAACCGGACGAGCGTGTCGCCGATCAACAGCGGCCGGAGCGGGGCCGGCATCTCGCGGAGGTCGTTCCGGATCTGGGCGACGCCCTCGAACCGCCCGCCGCCGACGGTATCGCCGCTCGCGTCGTAGAGGACGTGTTGCGCGAGCGTCCCGACGACGCCGAAGACGACCGCCACCGCGAGCACGTATCGGAAGCTTACGGTGAACGCCGGGTGAAGCCCGATGAGGACCGCGGCGAGGACGGGCCCGATCAGGAACGCGGTGCGGCGGAACGTCTCCGTGCTCGCGAACCCGGCGGCCAGCCGGGACGGGTCCGTCGCCTGCTTGACCACGGCGAAGGTCGCGCCGAGGCCGAACGACTTCCACGCCTGCGCGAGCACGAGCCCGACGAAGACCCAGATCCACGGCTCGATAGTCACGCCCGCGACCGTGACCGCCCCGACGTTCGGGGCGACCAGCCAGACGGCGAAGCCGACGGTCGAGATCAACCCGAAGACAGTCAGCGCGTACCGCGATCCGATGCGATCCGATATCGCACCCCCCGGATACGGGTACAGCGCGGAGATGACGTTGCCGAAGGTGCCGAACAGCCCGACGACGAACCCGGACGCCCCCAGCGCCACCATGTACTCCGGGAGGAACCGGCTCGTCATCTGGAAACCGAGGCTGAACGCGAACATCGCGAGCGAGACCACCAGCACATCGCGCTCCAACGCGAAGAACTGCCGGAACGTCTCCAGCGGACCCGTTTCCTCCGGGTCGGTGGGGGCTTGATCCGTGCTCATCGTGGGAGAGACCGACGCCGCGACATTCGTGTGGGTGTTTTCTCACGCGGACAAATAGGTTCCCACCCGCGCCGTCCCCGAGGCTTACGCGAGGAATGAGAAGTGGACCGACCCGAGTTATATATTCGACGGCGGAGAAGGCGCGATCGATGCCTGCCTTCTCTCCGTTCGGAATCGTCCTGTTCGCCCTCCAAGCCGCCGTGGGATACGCCGCGTACAGGTCGCTGAGCGGCGCCGGCCCGGCCGCCGTCGTCGTTGGCGTCTGCGTGACCCTGTTGGGGGTCGGCGTCCTGTTCGAGGCCGGCTTGATCGCCGCGCTCGTCGTCGACCTCGCCGCTCTCGGGCTCGCTGCGGTCGCCCGCACGCGGGTCGACGCGGGTCTCACCAGAACATGAACGGAGGAGGAGACGAGCGATCCGTCAGTCCTGCTCTCCGGCCGCGACGAATTCGCGGATCACCGCGGCCTCGGCCTTCCGGACCAGCTCGCCGGCCGTGCTCGTCGAGCAGTCGAGGGCCGCGGCGACGTCCGCGACCGTCCCGTCGCGGGGCACCTCGTAGTAGCCCGCCTCGACCGCCGCCTCCAGCGCGGCTCGCTGTCGGTCGGTGAGCCGCGACGGCGACGCCGACCGCTCGAACTCGCGGACCCGCTCGATGGCGACGTCGCGGAGGTCGGCGAGCGACTCTCGGAACGCGCCGAGCGCCGCCGTCTCCCCGACCGCCTCGAACCGCACATCGCCGGTCTCTAGAAAGACGACCGGCGGGAGGAAGACCACGCGTGCGGCCGCGATCGCGTCCAGCACCGCCGGCGCGAACTCGTAGCCGTCCTGCCGGAGGAACGCGTACGTCCCCTCGCCGTCCTCAACGAGTTCGCTGTCGACGAGCGAGTCGACGCCTCGGACGACCGACGCCGTCGCGTCCGCGTCCGCGTCACACCAGAACAGCGTCGTCGCGTCCGCCGTGGGGCTCCACGTCAGCAGCTCGGCGCGGGTGACCGGCCCGGGTTCGATCACCCGCCGGTGTAACGGATGCACGAGCCGGTCCGGATACGTCGCTGAGAACTGGACGCGTTTCATTCTCCCGTCGCACGCCCTTCGGGGAGTCGACGTTTCAAATCCCGTGTTTCAGTCGCTGAGGATCGCGGGGACGGAGCGAAGCAGCGTCCCGAGGTGGTCCGCGCCGTCGAGAACCTCCAAACGGGCGGCGGGGAGCGACGCCTCGAACCGCCGAACCGACTCGATCGGAACGTTCGCGTCGTCGTCGCCGTGCCAGAACCGCACCGGCGCGTCGATCGCGTCGAAGTCGACGTTCCAGTCGCTCGCGATCTGCCCGAACTCGGTCACCGCGCCGCTGCGGTGTCGGTCGAGGGCTTCGAGGAGGTCCGCCCGAACAATCTCGGCCGCGCGGTCTGACACCGCGGCGGTCGGATCCCCGGTAGTGTACTGCGCGACGACGAACGAGGGGTCGCGGCGCTCCGCGACCCACCGCTGGGTGCGGAACAGCGCGGCGAGCACCGGAGGCGCTGTCGACCCGATCCGGCCCAGAATTCGCGGTACTGCGGGGGGATCGTTGATGTACTCCGGCGGGGTCGCTCCGGCGACCACGTCCAGCCGATCGATCCGACTCGGTAGCGTCGTCGCGGCTGCGAACGCATACGGGGCACCGCCCGAGAACGCGACGAGACGCGCGGTATCGATCCCGGCGTGATCGAGCACAGTGCTGACGGTCTGATCGCCGTCCCGTATCGACCGATCGGGCCACGGGTCCGATCGGCCGTATCCGGGACGGTCGGGTGCGAGCAGCCGGACGCCGTTGTCCCGCGCCGACGACTCGAACAGCTCCGCGAGCCGACGCGAGCCAGGAGTCCCGTGGAGAAACACCACCGGTGATCCGGTTTCAGTCCCGTATTCCGCGTACGCGACCCGCCTGTCGTCGTCTCCCTCCATCGTTGCGAACCGCACGTCCTCTCTCGCCGACGATCGCTCCGACACCGGAGGAACCTGCGCCGTCATTGTATCCAGAGACGGGTCCGCCCCCTGTGGAATTAGTGCCGGACTCATCCGGCAGTTTTTAAATGGACCAACCGACCGGCGCTCTGATCGACGCCTGGGCTTTCCTGGGGCGCTACCACGTCCCACGGAACCGCAACGCTTTCCTTCCGTTTTCTTGTCAGGTACGACATGCGACGACGTCGATTCCTCGCGGGCGGAACCGCCCTCCTCTCGGTCGCCCTCGCCGGCTGCGGCCACCCCTCCGTCGTCCTCGATCTGACCGAGGCGACCGCGGACGACATCGCCGACGAGGTGTCAATGAACGCGGATCCCGAGTCGGAGGAGTACGAACTCGTCAGGTCGGCGCTCGAAAATGGGTCGGCCACGCGCCGCGGGCGCTACGAGCTGTTCGACCGCACCGACACCGTTCGAGTCGACGGGGCGTTCTACGAGGTCACGGAGACCCGGGTCGCGAGCAGCGAGGTGACCGTGTACGAGGTGCTCGTCGACCTCGATCCGGAGGACACGACACCCGAACTGGGCGAGATCGCGTTCGACGACCTCCCGGAGACGGACCGGCGGAAACTCGAACCGATCCTCTCCGAGGCGGATCCGCCCCAGGGGGACGGCTACGACATCGGCGCCAGCTACGGGAGCGCCGAGGAGGTCGGGAACGGCTCGGTGTTCGTTCCGGAGCGAGAGTACGACGTGCTCGTCTACGAGGGGGAGCGGTACCGCGTCGCGGTCGACTCGCGCACCGCGCCGGAAGTCGAGTATCGGTACGAGGCGACCGAGGTCGCACCCGACGTGGAGACGTTCGCCGATCAGGTCCGGGACCGGTACCTATTCGTCCTTTCGGGGCTCTCGGACGCCGAGCGCGAGGTCGTCGAAGAGTCGATCGACGGCGCGTACTTCGAGGACGACGACGCCTTCCAGTCGGTGGTCGAGCGGATCCGAGAGCACGAGGGGATCCGGGAGGACGACTTCTACGGGACGTGGCTGCTGGAGTACGAGGGCGCGGAGTACCTCGCCTACGTCGAGTGGTAGGCGCGGTCGGGTCGGTCGGTGGGCGTCCGCCGACTAGGGGGCGCCGGTCACTCCGGCTCCGCTCCGGCGGGGACGCGGTCGGCGGCCTCTCCCTCGTCCCCGCCCTCACCGTCGTCGTCGCCCTCCCACTCGCCGACGCGCTCCGCGACCTGCCGGCGATTCACCTCGCCGACGCGGTCGGCGACCTCGTCGACCATCGCTTCGAGGTCGGCCTGAACCGGGCTGTCGTCGTCGCGGACCGTCGGCCCGTCGGCGGTCTCCGTGTCAAAGTCGGGGTGGACCGGGAGGCTCCCGACCACGGGCACGTCGTAATCGGCGTGGATCTCGTCGGCGCCGCCCTCGCCGAACACCCGGTGGGTGTCGCCGCAGTCGGGACAGTGGAACGCGCTCATGTTCTCGACGACGCCGAGGACGGGCGCGTCGTGGTCCGCGAACAGTCGGAGTCCCTTGCGCGCGTCCGCCACCGCCATCTCCTGTGGCGTCGTGACGACGACGACGCCGGCGATCGGCAGGGTCTGGAGCAGGTTGAGCGAGGCGTCGCCGGTCCCCGGCGGGAGGTCGACGATCAGGTAGTCGAGCTGACCCCACTCGACGTCGTTGATGAACTTCATCATCACGTTGTTCACCATCGGCCCGCGGAGCACGGCCGGGTCATCGCCGTCGGGCAGCAGGTGCTCCGTGCTCATCACCATGACTCCGTCCGAGCGCGGCGGAACGATGTCGCCCTCGGGCAGCATGCCTGGCTCGTTCTCGGTCGGGAGCAGGCGCGGGACGTTCGGCCCGTGTACGTCGGCGTCTAAGATTCCGACGCGGGCGCCGCGCTCCTTGAGCCCCGCCGCGAGGTTGGCCGCGACGGTGGTCTTGCCGACGCCGCCCTTCCCGGAGGCGACGGCGATCACGTTGCGGACGCCGGGCAGCACGTCGGCCTCGAAGCCGTGTTCCTCGCCGAACTGCGCCCGGATCTCGGGGTCGAGGCCGGCGTCGGAGGCGGCGTCGCGGACCGCGTTGCCGATCTCGATCTCGGCGGGCGCGTACGGGGCGTTGAACGCCAGCGACACCTCCGCGGCGTCGCCGTCGACGGTCACGTCGTTCACGAGGCCCATCGAGACGATGTCGTCGTCGTTCCGCGGGTCCTCGACGGTCGCGAGTCGGTCGAGCAGGTCGGATTCGGTCGCGGTGTCGGTGTCTGAGTCGGTCATGGTGGTGTTGGGGTGGCGGCGGTCGATCGGGTGTCTGTGTCGCGGTCGGCGGTCAGTCAGCGGTTCGCGGTCGGCGGTTGGTTGGCGGGCGATACACCTGCAGGGCGGGAGCGGCGTTCAGAAGAACACCGCCCCGATGACCAGCGTCGCGACGAACAGCCCGCCCCACAGTACCGTCGTCAGGCCGGCGAGGTACCCGACTCCGAGCAGGCCCTTCGCGCGGTCGCTCGGGTCGCCGATGAACCACGCGGCGACCATCGCGTACACCGGCGCGAGCACGATCCCGAAGATGAGGTACGTCCCGGGGCCGACGAACGGCAGGGTGTACTCCGGCGAGCCGGCGAGCGGGACCGGGGACGCGGCGAGCGCGAGCGACGCCGCCGCGAGCGCGTTCAGTGCGAGCGTCATGGGTTCACCTCCTCGTGGTCGTCTTCGATCGCGTGCAGCTCGACGACGGGGATCACCTTCGAGACGACGAGGAAGAACAGCACGACGATCCCGATCGTCCCGAGCAGCGCCGACAGCTCGGTGGGCGAGGGGACGTACGCACCGGGAACCCCGTCGTACAGGGCGAAGTGCGCGTGCTGGAGCCCCTCAACGACGAACAGCACCTTCTCGGCGAGGGTGCCGGCGAGCACGCCCACGGAGAGGGCGACCATCGTCCGAATGTCAAACAGGTCCGGGCGCAGCGACGTCGCGAACGCGTACAGCATGGCGAGCGCGACGAGCCCGATCGCGACCAAGTACAGCGGCGTCGAGATCTTCACCTCGGTCGCGTGCTGCAGCGTCGTCGGCGCGGCGAAGATCCCGGTGATCACCTGCTGGAGCTGCAGCCACAGGAAGATGAGGCTGAAGAAGCCGAGCCACTGGCTCAGTCCCTGGAACACCGCGTCAGGGATGAGCTCCTCCCAGCCGTACGCGTACCGGAACGCCGCCGCGATGATGATGATCCCGCTGACCGCGGAGGTCAGCGCGATGGAGAGGAACGACGGCCCCTGGACCCCGCCGGCCCAGCCGGCCATCGAGGGCAGCAGCGCGAACAGCCACGGGATCACCCCCCGTGGAGCAGCAGCGGCGCCATGATGATGATCGCGAACGCGATCCACCAGACCATCCGCTCGACGATCTCGTCCTCCGTCTCGGAGTAGCCGATCATCAGCACGTTGTACAGCGGATCGAGCAGGCTCGGCAGCCGGTCGCGGAGCCGGTGGATGTCGTAGCGGATCGTCAACGCGAGGTACGTCGCGGTCAGCACGAAGTACGCCGTGATGACGGTCACGTCCCACATCAGCGGCGACCACTGGACGCGGGTTGGCCACGCCGGGATCACGCTCGTCACCAGCCGGTCGGGGCGACCGACGTGGATGAGGATGAAGAGTCCGGCGCAGGTCAGCGCCGCGATGGTCAACAGCTCGGCCAGTCGCGCGACCGGCTGGTAGGTATCCATCCCCAGCAGGCGGACCGCCGCCGACAGGATGATTCCGCCGTGAGCGATGCCAACCCACCAGATGAACGCGCCGATGTACAGCCCCCACGGCACGCCGCCGCCGGAGCCCCAGTCGGAGAGGTTGGTGACGATCAGCCCGTGTTGGAGCTGCTGGAGGTAGAACGCCAGCCACACGCCGATCAGGCCGAGCCCCACCGCCAGCGCGGCGAGGTAGCGCTTGGAGAACGACTGGATCGGCCGAACGAGCGTGTCGCGGTCGACGCCCGTCACGTCGACGCTCACGCGCTCTCACCTCCTTGGGTCGCGGACGCCCCCTCGTCGAGCACCTCCTTCCGGTTGTCGGTGAGCCCCACGTCCTCGTAGGCGACGGGACCCTCCACCTGTTCGGCGTGCGGCGACGGCTCGTTGCCGATGAACCGGACGTTCGGCTCGGTGCCGCGCTCCTCCATCAGCTTGAACGTCGAGGCCGTGTGCCCCTTGCGGTTGGGGTACTCCGAGAGGTCGTTCTCCTGCCCGTCCCGGTACTCGTTGAGGTGCTGGTTCGGCGGGCTCTCCGGGTCGTTGAGGTCGCCGAAGTGGACGGCGTCCATCGTACACGCCTCCTCGCAGGCGGTAGTACCGATCTTCTCTTCGCCCATCTGGCCGTCCTGTCGGTCGACGCAGAACGTGCACTTGCCCATGACGCCCTCGGGCGGCCGGGAGCCGACCCACCGGCCGCGGTCGTCGATCTGGTGGTCGTCGTCGACCTCGGACTCCGGCACGTCGGGCTCGCCCCACTGGAAGTAGTTGACGCCGTACGGACACGACACCTCGCAGTACCGGCAGCCGATACAGATGTCGTAGTCGGTGAGCACCAGCCCGTCCTCCTCTCGGGTGTGGCGGGCGCCCACGGGACACACCTTCGTACAGGGGGAGTCCGTGCAGTGTTGACAGGTGCGCGGGAGGAAGTTGGTCTCGTCGCCCTGCCCCTCGTCCTCGAAGGCGAAGACGTACATCCAGTTGGCCCCGCGCGAGAGGTTGTGCTCCTGGTTGCACGCGACCATGCAGGCGAGACACCCGTCGCAGTTGTTGAGGTTGATCGTCATCCCCCAACGGGTGCCCTCGCCCTCGTCGCCGCCGGCCCCGGCGCCGCCTCCCCCTCCGTCGCCCTGGCCCGCGGCGTTCTGCGCGGTTCCCCAGCCGGCGAGTCCCATCGCGCCGGCCGCCGCGGCGCCCTTCTTCATCACCGAGCGCCGAGATTCGTCGCTGTCGGGATCGATCCCCTCCAAGGCGGAGCCGATCCGATCGAGGAACCCCACGTCGTCCGGGTCGGCCTCGTCGGGGTCCGGGAGGTCGATCTCCCGGTCGTCGATGTCGAACTCCTCGACGATCCGGTCGTGGTACCGCCGGTAGAACTCGAGTTCGGAGAGCTCGCCGGCCGACACGCGCTGGGCGTCGCGACCCATCTCTAAGCCGAGCTCCGTGTCGTACTCCGTCTCGTCGAGGAGACGCCTGTTCCGTTCCTCGTCGTCTCCGGATGGTGGTGACTCGTCTGTGCTCATAAGCTTGTGTTCTGGTGATCGTGGTTGTGTCAGCCTCCGGCTGTGGCCCCTGCTCTCAGCGGAGGGACCGGTGTCGACCCCGCGCCGCCGCTCCCGACCGCAACGGGTGTCGGTGTTCGCGGGCTTCGTCTGGCGGCGGACACGGCGTGACGACCCCGTGCCGATCCCACGGGACCAGCCCCGTGAATCGTGATTCGCGTTCCAATCTGTTGAGAAGGCGCCCGAACGAGTTCGCCAAGGTGGTGATAAACGCCGGGCGGGACGCACCGGCTTTACCCGGTGGCGGCCCAATCGGCCGTCGATGAACGAGACCTCGCGCGAGGCGGTCGAAACGCGAGCGCGATCGAACCGGGCGCGACTGCTCTCGGTCCTGCGCGTGCAGTACCCCGACGCGCTGGCCGAGCACGGCTACCGCCTGCTTCACCCGACGACCGGGGACCCGTACCCGGGGGACCGGCGGCACCTCGTCGCGACCTGTCGATCGGTCGCCAACTTCGCGACCGGCGCGCTCGCCGACGGCCCCGACTGGTGTCTCGACGCCGCCGAGCACGGCCTGCGGTTCCTTCGGGAGGCGCACCGCGCCGACGACGGCGGGTACCATCTCGTCGTCGACGCGGACGGCGAACCGGTCGACCGGACGCGGTCGGCGTACGGCCACGCGTTCGTGCTGCTGGCGTACGCCCGCGCTGTCGACGCCGGGATCGAGGGCGCCGAACGCGACCTCGACGCGACCCGCAAGCTGATCGACGACCGATTCCGCGACGACCGGGGGCTCCTCCGGAGCGACTGCGACGCCGACTGGACCGAGCGGGAGCCGTACCGCGGCCAGAACGCGAACATGCACGCCTGCGAGGCGTTTCTCGCCGCCTACGAGGCGACGGGCGATTCGGCGTATCTCGACCGCGCGCGCCACATCGCCGGGGCGATCACGGTCGATCTCGCCGCGAAAACGAACGGCCTGCTGTGGGAGCACTACACCGCCGACTGGGACCACGATTTCGCGTACAACGAGGACGAGCCGCGCCACCAGTTTCGACCGCCGGGGTACCAGCCGGGTCACCACGCGGAGTGGGCGAAGCTGCTCGCGCTGCTCGATCGGTACGAGGCCGGAGTGGACGAGGAGGACGGGAACGGAGAGAGTGAGGAGGATGGGGGCGGAGTGAGCGAGAGTTCGACGGCGACGACCGACTGGTACGTCCGCGCCAGCGAGCTGTTCGACGCCGCCGTCGACCACGGGTGGTCGGAGAACGGGTTCGTGTACACCCACGCGGCCGACGGGTCGCCGATCGTCGAGGACCGCTACGGCTGGGCGCTCGCGGAGGGGATCGGCGCGTCCGCGGCGCTCGCCGAGCGCGCGGCGGCCCGCGGCGACGCCGACGAGGCCGACCGATTCCGGAACTGGCACCGGCGGTTCCTCGTTCGGACCGACCTGTTCCGCGGCCCGGCTGGCGTCTGGTACGAGAAGCGCCTGCCCGCGGACGCCGACGGCGACCGCGTCGCGCCCGAGCCGCCGGGCGTCGAGCCCGACTACCACCCGGCCGGCGCCTTCTTCGAGGGGTGGCGCTCGGCGCAAGGGGAACTACCGGACGCGTGAGGCGGCGAGGTGACGCCGGCTCGACGGCTCGGTCACCCCCTCAAAGCGCCGTCGCGATGTGTCGGTCGATCCGATCGACCAGCGCTGGGCGGAACGTCCAGAACCCGTCCCACACGTTCGGCTCGTCTTCGAGGGCGACGAGCGCGGCGTGGCGGCCGGCATCCGCCTCCTCCGGCGGCGTGAAGACGACGAACCACGACCGCCGGTAGGGGTACGACCGCCCCTGGTGGACCGTCACCGGAAGCGACGACGACGGGTCCGCGTCGCCGACCCCGTAGACGTGGACGTCGACGCCGCTGTTGCCGACGGCCTCGTACACCTCGTGGGTCCCCCGTTCGTCCCGCAGCCGGGAGAGGCGCTGGAAGGAGGCTCGGAGCGTCCCGCCGCCCACCTCGGCCGCGATCCGTTCAATGACGCGGGAGACGACGATCAACAGCAGTTTCTCCTTGTTCGAGTGGGGGTAGCCGCGGAGCCGGAAGGGGACTTCATCGAGCCCGGAGAGCACGTCCGGGAGCGAGACCTCGTCGAGGTCGATCGTGCCGGTCTTGTACAGATCGGAGTTGATGAGGAGGACCGATTCGAGCAGCTCGTCGAGCGTGGAGCGGGCGACCACCTCGCCGTCCTCGACGAGGAGGACGACGTCCGCGTCGGTGTCCGGCAGATCGCGCTCGCTGATCGTGACCGACTGGTCCTCGAGCAGCGAGTCGAGCAGGTTCCGAACCGGCTCCGGCTCGGTCCGGTTGACGACCACGAGCGACCGGCTCGGGGCGTCGATCTCGTCGAAGAACCCGCGCAACGAGTCCGTCATCGCCGTGTGCTCACCGCGGTCTCTGTGGCTCCGCTCGATTCGGAGGCGTGCGTCCTCGACATGGTGGGTCCCAACACCGTTCGAGTGAACGTAGCGGCGGCGAGAGTTATAAATCCCGCACGGTCACTCACCGCCCCAGTCGCGCCGGACCGGCGTCTCGCTGGCGTTCACGTTTGCCAGCAGCCACGCGGTCGCCTCGTCGAGCGCGTTCTCGTCGGTCGCGGTCACCTTCAGGCGGTTGTGCTCCGCCTCGCGGTCGGGGTAACAGCCGACGGCGACGTCGAAGCGCTCGCCCGCCGCCTCCAGCGCGGGGATGATGTCCGACTCGGGCTCGACGGTGTAGAGGAACCGCGAGCGCCGGTCGCCCGCGAACTCGTCGGCGACCGATTCGAACATCGCCTTCAGCTCCTCGGGGATCCCCGGCATGACGTAGACGCCCTCGATCACGCACCCCGGCGCGAGCCCGGGGTCGTTTAAGAGCGCGCGGCTCCCGGTCGGAATCGCGGCCTCGGCGTCGACGTCCACGTCGACGTCGCTGTCGGGGAGTCGCTCGCGGATCTCGGCCAGCCGGCGCTCGACCGCCTCGCGCGTCAGATCGGTCGGGGCCAGCTCGCGGTCGAACGCGTCGGCGACCGCCTCCATCGTCACGTCGTCCGGGGTCCCGCCGATCCCGCCCGTGACGATCACGGCGTCGAACGCGTCGGCGTACGCCCCGACGCGCTCCGCGATGACGGCGCGGTCGTCCGGCACCGAGAGGATCCGTGTCACGGCGACGCCGCGGTCGCTCAGCTCCGCGGCGAGCCAGTTGGCGTTCGTGTTCACCGTGTCCCCCGCGAGCAGTTCGTCGCCGACCGTGAGCAGCGCGACCTCCATCGCCCGACCGTAGGGGCGGCGCACGGATGTGCGTTTCCCGTCGCACCCCACGCCCCGGCTCGCCTCCGGATATCTATTGAGCCCACAGTACCGGTCTCGTGCGCCGCGTACCCCTATTATAAGCGTTTACGGGGGCTGTGCGCGACGGGTGCGGTATGGCAACGACGATCAACCCGACGGACGGGGGCCCGGAGCTGCTGGACGACGCGCGGGAGTCGCTCCGGGTCGAGCGACGACGCGTCGCCGACGAGCGCGAGGCGTTCCGCGCGTTCCGCGGGCGCGTCGCGTCCGTCCCGTCGGAACCGATCCGAACCGACGGCGGCGCGGGACCGGCCACCGGCGGCGGACCTATCGGGGGCACAGGGGCATCCGGAGCGATCGGAACTCCCGGATCCCCCGGATCCTCCGGCTCGGGGCCGCCGGCCGGGTCGGGCCTCGTCGCGGTGAGGAATGCGTATCAAGAGACGGTGATGTCCGTCCCGCACTACGAGGTCGAGTACGACGACACCTACGAACGGAGCGTCGCCGAGGAATTCAGTCCCGAACTCGCCTACACGCTCACCCGGGAGTCACGATTCCATGCCGAGTGCAAGCGCTCCCTGCTCGACGCGATCGAGACCGCTATCGAGGAGCGCGAGCGGTTCGCCGAGACGGTTCGGTCGGAGACGGAGTCGGTCGACCGGGCCGCTTCGCGGCTCGCCCCGATCCGAAGCGAGGTCGCGTCGACCGCGCGGACGGACCTCTCTGAGGACGGATTCGGGACGCTCGACGCGTACCGCGCCCGGACCGAGGCCCTGATCGACGACTGCGACCGAATCGCCGCGCGCCGCCAGCGGGAGCTCGCGTCCCACGAGCGCGACCTCGCGCTCGACGGTGATCTCGACATTCCGACGTACCTCTACCAAGACCTCGACGCGACGTATCCCGTGCTGGCGACGGTCGGCGCGGTCGGCGACCGACTCGGCGACCTGAAGCGCCGGATCGAGCGCGCGATGGCCGACGCGAGCTGATCGGTTCTGTCGAAATTCTCCGCGGGAGAGATGATCTGATCCGGTTAGTGCAGACGCGGCAACGGTTGATATCGAGAGTAGTGTTGCAGATTGTCGGTGGCGATTCAGTATTTATATAGCCATGAGCGACCGCAACGATCGCTTATAAATCAATGAGGCGGTCGGCGCGCGCCTGTGAGCGCCCTTTGGGCGCGAACAGCGCCGCGCGAGGGAGTTGCTGGCGCCGACGGCGCCAGCGACAGGGCGAGAGCGAAGCTCTCGCTTGCAGCCGGACGTAGTCCGGCGACGAGGCTGGGGAGGTATGAGGTGCGGTGCGGTTGTGGGGCGGGACTCAAAGGGGCAGCCGGCGAGGCGGGCGCAGGCGTTCACGAGAGCGGAGCTCTCGTGAGCCAATCAGAACGCAAAGCGTTCTGATGACGACGCAAGCACCGCAACGAGGGAGCGGTAGCGAGCGAGTGAGGAGCGCAACGAGCGTGCGCCCGCCTCGCCGGCTGGGGCTTTGGAAGTGTTCACCGCAGAGCCGTCTGCCACTTATAAACAACCGACAGCAACACCACTCGATCACGTATAAAACAACTACTCCACTGTCTCAATATACCTACTCCCGTAATCGCTTGCCACTGCGCCTATACTGATCACGGCAAGCCAGAGTATGCGATCACGATCTCAATAGAACTGAATCGGCGCCAGAGCGCGATCAGCACCGGATTCCGGCCGTTTTCCGCCTCTCCTCGATGCGCGTCAGTACACCAGTTCGCCCGAGATGAACTTCCGGGTGCGTTCGTCGGACGGGTTCTCGAAGATACGCTCCGTCGGGCCGACCTCCGTGACGCCGTCGTCGAGCAGCACCGCGACGCGGTCCGCGACGCGCTCCGCCTGATGCATGTCGTGGGTCGCCACGACGACGCCGATACCGCGGCTCCGGGCCTCCTCGACGGCGTCCTCGATGACGGCGGTGTTCCGCGGATCGAGGTCGGAGGTGGGCTCGTCCAACAGCAGCACGTCCGGATCGTACGCCAGCGCGCGGGCGAACGACACGCGCTGCGCCTCTCCGCCCGACAGCGAGTCGGCGTGCTGGGTCGCCTTGTCGGTCAGCCCGACGACGCCGAGCGATTCGCGAACCGCGTCGGGTGTGTCGGCGAGCCCCAGCGCCGCGGCGATCCGGTCGCTCCACGGGCTCCGAACGCGGAGCCCGTACTCGACGTTGCGGCCCACGGAGGCGTCGAAGAGGCTCGCCTCCTGAAACACCATCCCGACCCGGCGCCGCAGGGTGAGCCGCTCGGACTCGTCGACGGCCCACGCGTCCGTGTCGCCGAGCGCAACGGTCCCCGAGTTCGGTTCGAGCGAGAGCGCAAGCGTCCGGAGCAGCGTCGTCTTGCCGACGCCGGAGGGCCCGATGACGCCGAGGACCTCGCCGGCGTCCACCGCGACGGAGAGGTCGTCGAACACCCGCTCGCCGCCGAACGACTGCGAGACGGCGGTCGCCCGGAGCATCAGCGATTCACCCCTCCGTCGCCGAAGTGCACGACCACGGCGTTGACGGTCAACACGAGCACGACGAGGACCGCGCCGAGGATCATCGCCGTCTCGTACTGTCCCTGACGGGCCTCGAGTTGGATCGCAGTCGTCAGCGTCCGCGTCTTCGAGATCCCGTCGGCTCCTGTGATGTTGCCGCCGACGATGAGCACGGAGCCGACCTCGCTTATCGCCCGGCCGAAACCGGCGAGGATCGCGGTGGCGATCCCGTAGCGCGCCTCTTTCAGGACGACGAGGGCAGCGTCGAGGCGCGTGCCACCGAGCGCGCGCGCGGCGTCGCGGACGCCGTCGTCGACCCCGGAGACGGCCGCGAGGCTGATCGCCGTGATCGGCGGCGTCGCGAGGACGAACTGCGACATGATCATCGCCTCTCTGGTGAAGACGAGGTTCAGCGAGCCGAGCGGCCCCTGGTTCGAGACCGCGAACAGCACGACGAGGCCGACGACCACGCTCGGGAACCCCATCCCGGTGTTGACGACGGACTTCACGAACCCCTTCCCCGGGAACTCGGAGAACCCGATCAGAACGGCGACCGGAACGCTGAACAGCGTGCTCAGCGCCACGGCAGTGAGGCTCACGTACAGCGAGACGTAGATGACACTGGAGACGTAGCCGTCCCTGAACGGGAGGTCGAGGAGTCCGGGCAGCAGGCCGACGACTGGTTCGATCGGCACGCTCACTCGTCGGACGAGTCGCTACTCCAACCTTCCGGAACGTACTGCTGGAAGTCGGGGTCCTCGGAGACGGCCTCGGGGAAGAACAGCTGTTCCCCGTTCATCTGGTAGTCGGAGATGGCGTCCTGGGTGCCGGGACTCGTGATCCACCCGATGTACGCCATCGCGAGGTCGTAGTTGGCGTTGTCGTGGACGCCGGGATTGACAGCCATGATCCCGTACGGGTTCGCGAGGATCTCCGGGCCGTCCTCGATCGGTCCCTGCACGAGGATCGTGAGGTCGATCTCCGAGCGCTGGGAGATAAAGGTTCCGCGGTCCGAGAGCGTGTAGGCGCCCTGCTGGTTCGCGATGTTCAGCGCTTCGCCCATGCCGGAGCCGGTCTCTTGGTACCAGTCGCCGCCGGGCTCGGTGCCCGCGGCCTCCCAGAGATTGAGCTCCTTGGTGTGGGTCCCGGAGTTGTCGCCGCGAGAGACGAACGACGCCTCCGCGTCCGCGATGGCGGTGAGCGCCTCCGTCGCCGAACTCATCCCCTGGATCCCGGCCGGATCGCTCTCGGATCCGACGATCACGAAGTCGTTGAACATCAGATCGCGGCGGTTGACGCCGTACCCGTTGCGCAGGAACTCGTCTTCGAGCCCGCGGGCGTGGACCATCACCACGTCGCTGTCGCCGTTGCGGGCCGACTCCAGGGCCGCGCCGGTCCCCTGCGCGACGGCGTCCACAGTGACGCCGTACATCTCCTCGAAGTCGGTGTGGATCTCGTCGAGCATCCCCGTGTCGTAGGTGCTCGTCGTCGTCGTGAGCGTGAGCGTCTCGCCGGCCACTGCGGGCCGGTCGTCGCTGCCGCCGCTGCCGCCCTCGCCACCGCCGCCGACGAGCCGAGCGCAGCCAGCGGTGCTCGCGACCGCGCCCGCACCGAGTGCGGTGAGGAACCGCCGTCGATGTATCGGCATAGATACACCGATGGACTGGCGCGGGATATAGCTTCTGCCACGGAGTAACCGCTGTCAGTTACGATCCTCCACGGGGCGGAACCGTGACGATCGCTCACCACGGGAGCGGCGTCCGATCGCGTTCCGAAAGCGTCCAGAGCGAGGGACGTAGCTCTCGGCGATCGGTTACGTCGTCACAGTTGGCGTGCTCAACCGGGGAGGGAAAACGCCAACACCCACCGAGCCGACGGTTTCGGTATGGACGAAAGCGGAGCGGGGAAGGCCGGGGCCGGTGCGGGCCGCGGTCGGGCCGCGCTCATCGAGGGCGACGCCGAGTTCGACGGCCGCGACGCCGCGCTCCTCCGGGCGGTCCACGAGGCGGGATCGGTCGCGGGTGCGGCCTCACAGTTGGGGCGTTCCCGCGCTCGCGCCCTCTCGCGGATCGAGGCGTTGGAGGACGCGTTCGGGGCCCTCGTCGAGCGCCAGCGCGGCGGATCCGGGGGCGGCGGGAGTCGGCTCTCGGCGGGCGGCCGCGACCTCCTCGACCGGTACGACCGCCTGCAGGCCGTGCTGGCCGCGACCGCGCAGGTGCCGGAGACGGTGCTCGACGGGACGGTCGCGAGCGTCGACGGCGAACTGGCCGACGTCGACACCGCGATCGGGCAGGTCCGGGGGCTCCACGGCGGAGTGGACGAAGACGGCGACGACCGCGACGGGGGGGCGGCCGGTGACGGGGCGGCGATCGGCGACGCCGTGCAAGTGCGGATCGGTGCCGACGCGGTGACGATTTATAAGGCCGATGAGCGGGTCGACCCGGATTCGACGAGCGCTCGGAACCGGCTCCGCGGCGAGGTCGTCGGAATCGACCCCGGCGAGACCGTCTCGACGGTGACGATCGAAGTAGAGGGCGTCGCGTTCCGAGTGCTGATCACGGCCGAGAGCGCGGAGCGGCTGGACCTCGACGCGGGCGACGAGGTGGCGATCCGGTGGAAAGCGACCGCGACGCGGGTCGTCAGCCAGTCGGCGACGCCGGGACGCGAGTAGGCGAACGGGGCGATTTGGTATATGTAGGGCGAACTAACGTAACAACGTAGTGCAACTATAACCCGTGAACGAATCAGCAGACGCCTCAACGAGTAAGACAGTGGCCGGAATCGAAACCGAGAACCTCGGGCCCGCAGCGCTGGCGTCCCTAGGCTCCGTCGGCCTCGCGCTGTACTTCTACTACGTCCGCGGCGACAAGCAGCGCGGCCAGTTCGTCGGCCTGTGGCCGGGCACCATCCTCGGGCTCGCCACCTACCTGCAACTAGAGCAGGTCAAGCAGACGCTCGACGAGCACGCCGACGACGACTGAGATCGGCGGCGGACTGCGGCGCCTTTTTCGCCCGCAGACGCCGTGAATCCCCGATTCACTTCCCCCAGAAGGGGTCCCGCTTCCGCTTGGTCTCTAGGTACGCCGACAGCGCCTCGCGCTCGTCGGCCGTGATCTCCTCTTTCAGCTCCTGTTCGAGGATCTTCGCGTG
Source organism: Halorubrum halophilum (assembly GCF_000739595.1). GTDB lineage: Archaea > Halobacteriota > Halobacteria > Halobacteriales > Haloferacaceae > Halorubrum > Halorubrum halophilum. Next base: position 189,411 of record NZ_BBJP01000013.1, read on the forward strand.
CTTCTCGGGGACCTCGGTCCAGAGCGTGTCGCCCTCCTCGATGTCGCGGCCGACGGTGGGGCCGTCGATGGCGATGCTCACGCGCTCGCCGGCGCGTGCCTCGTCGACGTCGTCGCCCTGCTTCTGGATCCCGGAGAGCTGGCCGGCGCGCTTGAACTCGTTGCCCTCGAAGGCGCCGACGTTGCGGTTGTTCTGGACCGTGCCGGAGATGACCTCGACGCCGACGACCGCGGGGTCGTTCTGCCGGAACGTGTGGTCGGGGAGGATGCGGAAGCGCGCGGGACGGACGACCTTGTCGAGCACCGTCTCCTGCTGAGCGCGCTGTTTCTCCTCGACGTAGGTCTCGTAGTCCTCGATCAGCTGGTAGATGACCTCGTCGGTGAACAGCTTGATGTCCGCGTTCTCAAGCTCCGTCTCGGCGTTCGCGAGCAGGTCGACGTTGAACCCGAGGATCGACTTGTGCTCGTCTTGGTTCGCGGTCTCGGCCACGGCGATGTCGCGCGGCGCGATGTCGCCGACCTCCGCGCGCAGGATGGGGACCTCGGCCTCGCGGAGCGCGTTCGCCATCGCCTCCAAGGAGCCGAGCGTGTCGGCCTTGACGACGACGCCGTCCTCTGCGGTGTCCACCTCGATCTCCGCGAGCTCGGCTTTGACCTCCTCGACGACCTCCTCGAGCGGGCGGTCGCGAACGACTCGCACCGGCGCGCCGGCCATCGCCCGATCGAGGTCGGGCGCGGCGATCTTCACGCCGGCGGCGGCGCCGACCTCGCCCACCTTCTCGAACTTCTTCTCCGTGCGGATCTCCTCGAGAGGCCGCGGCTGGAGCAGCGCCCGGATCTCGGTGACGATCGGCTCCTCCTGCCCGCCGACGACGATCTGGTCGCCGTTGCGGACGACGCCGTCGTACACCACGGTGTCGATGGTGGCGCCGAAGCCGCGCTCGTCTTTCACCTCGAGGACCGTTCCCTCGCCCGCTCCCTGCACGTCGATCGCCATCTCTTCTTTCATGAACCGCTGTGAGAGGCCCATCAGGACGGTGAGCAGGTCGGGAACGCCCTCGCCGGTGATCGCCGAGAGGGGGACGACGCCGATGTTCTTCTGGAAGTCCTGCACGCGCCAGTAGAGATCGGCGGAGAAGCCGGCGTCGGAGAGCTGGCCGATGATCTCGTAGAGGTTCTCGTTGAGCATCGACTCGGCGCGCTCCGACTGCGCCTCCAAGCTCTTCTGGATCGGTTCGCCGTCCTGCGGGTTCCAGCCCGGCGTCGTGTCCACCTTGTTGGCCGCGACGACGAAGGGGGTACCCGTCCGGCGGAGGATGTCGATCGCCTCCTCCGTCTGGGGCTGGAAGCCGTCGTTCACGTCGACGACGAGCACCGCGATGTCGGCGAGCGCGCCGCCGCGGGCGCGCAGCGTCGAGAAGGAGTGGTGGCCCGGCGTGTCGATAAAGAGGAGGCCGGGCAGATCGAAGTCGGTCGGGTCGATGAGCTCGCCCGCCATCCCGGAGATCGTGTCGAGCGGGATGTCGGTCGCCCCGATGTGTTGGGTGATCGCGCCGGCTTCGCCCTCGCTGACGGCGGAGCCGCGGATCTTGTCGAGCAGGCTGGTCTTGCCGTGATCGACGTGGCCCAGCACGGCGACGATCGGCGTCCGAAGGGTGTCCGCGTTTGTATGGTCGGTCATCAGTGATCGCCCCGAAAAGGTCGGTTACCTACCGTTCGGCCCGGACGTCAGTTAAGCCTTTCAAAATGCGCGCGCCCAGAGCGCGACGGCGTCGGCGCCCGAGACCGCCTGCATCTCGTCGCGCTGGCCGACGTCTCTGCGCCGCCGCGACCGTCTGTCACTCGTCCGACGCCCCCGTGGAGTTTAAGACCGTTGCCCCGGACGATGAGGACATGGTCGATATCCTCGCGGAGAACCTCTCCGGGAAGGCGGTGATGAGCGCGGACGGAACGGAGCTTGGGGACCTGTACAACATCACGATGGACATCAAGTCGGGCGAACTCTCCGACCTGCTCGTGAGCCCTCACGAGCACCTCAGCCCGGAGCGCTCTGGCTTCGACGTCGACGAGATGGGTCGCCTGAAAGTGCCGGTTGCGAACGTGCAGGCGGTGAAAGACTACATCGTCGTCGCCCGCTGATGGAAGTCCTCGACACCTCGGCGTTCATCCACGAGTACACCACGGACGACGACGTGGTCTCGGTGCCCGAAGTCCACGAGGAACTCACCGGCGAGGGGGCGCTCCGCTTCGACGCGATGGAGGGCTCCGGCATGACGATCCACGTCCCGGCCCCGGAAGTCCTCGACAACGTGCGACGCGCCGCGCGCGGCTCCGGCGACGCCGCGGAGCTGTCAGACACCGACGCTCGCCTGATCGCGACCGCCCTCGAACTGAGCGCGACGCTCGTCACCGACGACTACGCGATGCAGAACGTCGCCGAACGGCTCGATATCACCGTCGAAGCGATCGCGCGCGACGGAATCTCCGAGGAGCGCGAGTGGCGGTTCCAGTGCGTCGGCTGTAACCGAACCTTCGACGAGAACAAGGACCGGTGCCCGATCTGCGGGAGCGATCTGACGCGGAAGAACCCGGCGTAGCACAGAAAAATTTCGCTTTCTCTTCGGTTTCGAGCCCTTAGTCCGCCGACTCCGGTTCGGTCTCGCGCTCTCCGGTCGCGGTTCGAGCCGCGTTCCCGGCGGCGCTTTCGGACGTGTCGCCGTCTTTGGCTGACCCGTTGGCTGCTTCGGCGTCGCTCGAAAGCGGGGCGGCGAGCGCGTCGGCGTCGAGCCGGGGAACGCGCTCGCGGAGCCGCCCGGCGACGGCCCGAGCCTCGGCGATCTCCACCTCGGCGACCGCCCGGACGAGCGCGGCGGCCCGCTCCGCGCGGGCGCGCTGCCACGACTCCTCGCGCGATTGGTACGTGCGGATGGCGCGGAGGAACTCGCGCTGCGAGAACTCCGGCCAGTACGGCGCACAGAAGTAGACGGCCGCTTCGTTGCCGTTGGCGTGCCAGGGCAGGAAGTTCGAGGTGCGCTCATCGCCGCCGGTCCGGACGATGAGGTCGACGTCGCGGACCGGGCGGTCGTACAGCCGGTCCTCGACGGTCTCGACGTCGACGTCGGCGGGTTCGAGGTCGCCGGCGTCGACGTCGCGCGCGATAGCCGACGCCGCGTCGAGCAGCTCCGTCCGGCCGCCGTACGCCAGCGCGACGTTCAGCGTGAACCGGTCGTTGTCCGCGGTGCGGCGCTCCGCGTAGGCCACCGCGTCGCGCACGCGCTCCGGGAGGCGGTCCACGTCGCCGATGGCGCGAACACGGACCCCCTGCTCGTGGACGCGGTCGGCGTCGGCGAAATCGCGGAGTTTGTCCTCCAGCAGGTCGAACAGCGGCTGTAACTCCTCGTCCGGGCGCTCGAAGTTCTCGGTCGAGAACGCGTACAGCGTCAGCTCCGCGACGCCCAGGTCCGCGCACCAGTCGAGCACGCGCTCGGTGGTGGCGGCGCCGGCGCGGTGGCCGTCGGGCGCGTCGTCGCCGCGTTCGCGGGCGTACCGCCGGTTCCCGTCTTGGATGATCGCGACGTGCGTCGGCACGTCCTCGATCTCTCGCCGGAGGTGGCGGCGGTACGCGCGCTCGATGCGGTCGCGGAGCCGATCCAACATACGTGCGGACGGACACGACCGAGGGGTATGTACTTTTATCCTCTGACAGGACGAGTCGCCGCCGATGGACGCCGCCTACGTCTTCGCCGTCGCGTTCCGGCTCGACCCGGACGGGGCGGCAGTCGACCCCGACCGATTCGAGACGACGATGGAGGTCCCCGCGAGCGAACCCGACACCGAGGGGTGGCTCTTCTTCCGCAACCGCCTCTGGCGCGGCGAGATCGGCGACGAACCCTCGTTCCGGACGCTCGCGGGCGATCGCCTCGGCGTCGAGGTCGTCACCGCCGACTTCCGGGAGCTCCGGACCGACCGGGAGTACCTCGACGCGCTGAAGTCGGAAATCGCCGCGGACCTCGGCCGGTTCAACGCCGACTCGGTCGACGAGGTCCTCCACAAGTACCTCGGGTCGTCGATCCACGTGCGGGGGTGAGGAGCCGGCTCGGAAGCGCTCGCCCCCACAACGCACTTATCGATCGACCGCTTACGGACGGCCCCATGGCCGTCGCCGACTACGACTTCCACCTGTTCGACCTAGACGGGACGCTCGTCGACGCGGAGTGGTCGTACACCCGCGGCGTCTTCGACCGCGTCGGCGACCGGCTCGGCCGCCCCTTCTCCGACCGGGAGGCGTACGTCCTCTGGCACGGGCTCGGCGGCGCCCGCGGCGGCACCCTCCGCGAGCTCGGGATCGACCCCGACGCCTTCTGGCCGGCGTTCCACGCCGAGGAGGACCCGATCGCTCGCGCGGAGGCGACGTACCTCCACGACGACGCCGCCCGACTGCTCGACACCGTCGACGACGCCGGCGGGCCGACCGGGCTCGTCACCCACTGCCAGCGGTTCCTCGCCGAGCCCGTGCTCGACCGGCTCGACCTCGCCGACAGGTTCGACGCGGTGATCTGCTGTACCGACGAGACGGGCTGGAAACCCGACCCGGACCCCATCGAACTGGCGATGACGGACCTCGGGGTCGACCCCCGAACCGACCACGGCTACTACGTCGGCGACGGCGAGAGCGACGTGGGCGCCGCGTGGAATGCCGGCCTCGACGCGGTCCACGTCGAGCGCGTGGGCCACGAGGACCGCGGGCGGTGCGTGCTCGGCGACCGGCGCGTCAGCCGGCTCGACGAACTGCTCGGGCCGACGTGAGGACGCCCCGGTTGCGCACCGCGATCGGTCGCGTTCGACGCTACGAGCCGGTGACGCCGCGGATCCGCTCTTTGCCGCACTTCGTACAGCACTCCACGACTTCGTCGGGATCGACCACGACCGCCCGACATTCGTATCGGTGTCGACAGATCAGGCGTTCGATCGTCGCGTGCATATCGAAACAACCACACGACGAGCGTAATAAATACTGTGTAGTTACGCACTTATACACGTAATATAGGCTCAAACAATCACTTAGTATTCTTCTGAGAGCCCAGATACTGTGTGATATGGTCGAGAAGAAAACGTTCGAACTGTTCGGAAGCGATCACACCCGCCGATCACGACCCCTCGTCCGCGACCGAAACGGTCGTGAGGCGCCGGGCGGAATCGTGTGTATGACGAAGTGGCTCCACAGCGGCCGACGCCGTGACCTGTGTGCGCTGCTGTACGACGCCGGCGAGCTGCGGGCGCAGTCGCTGAAGAGCCGGCTCGAATCGCACTACGACGAGCGGATCGAGCCCCGATCCTTCTACGCCACGCTGACCTCGCTCGTGGAGTCGGGGTTCCTCGATCGGCGGACCGAGGGGCTGGCGGACGTGTACGCGCTCACCGAGGCGGGCGAGGAGGCCCTCCTCGATCACTACGACTGGCTCTCGGCGAGGATCGAAGAGGGTGGATCCGACGGACTCTCGATCGACCGCGCCGGCGCCGGTGGTCCCAACCTCAAGGATTAACAATATCGGTGCGTTCGATTAATATATGACAGTCGTCAGCGTCTCGATGCCAGAGGAGCTGTTGGAGCGGCTCGACCGGTTCGCGGACGAACACGGCTACACCGGGCGCAGCGAGGTCGTCCGCGAGGCCTCCCGGAATCTCCTCGGCGAGTTCGAGGACGCGAAGCTGGAGGACAGGGACCTGATGGCGGTGGTGACCGTGCTCTTCGACTACGAGACCACGAGCGTCGAGGAACGGATGATGCGGCTCCGCCACGAACACGAGGGACTCGTCGCCTCCAACTTCCACAGCCACGTCGGCTCGCGGTACTGTATGGAGCTGTTCGTACTCGAAGGCCGGTTAGCGGACATCTCGACGTTCGTCGGGAAGGTCCGCGCGACGAAGGACACCCTCACGGTCGACTACAGCGTGACGCCCGTCGACGAGTTCGGCGCTGACAACGTGCCCACGGCCGCGGAGGGAGACGGCCACGGACACGGTCACGACGGCGGACGCGAGCCCGACGACTGATCGAGGACCGCCGCCGCCGTACCGCTTCATCTGCCTCCGCGGTCCGCCTCGGCGTCCGCGACCACGCCGACGAACGGTACCACGAACCCGACGACGTAGCCGGCGAGGTGCGCGAACACGTTGCTGCCGAACGGGACGAGCACCAGCGATCCGATCACGCCGGCGGCCGCGACGCTCGCACCCGTGACGTACAGGAGTTCGCGCTCCGGAGACAGATCGAGACCCGCCACCCGCGGGCGACCGACCGCGGCGTACAACCCGACCGCGGCGATCGCCGCGCCGACCGCGAACAGCGACCCCACGGTCGGGAGCGGCGGGAAGTAGCCGGCGCCGCTCGGCGCGAGGTACGCGAGCGCGAGCGACGCGAAGACGGCGACGACCGACCAGCGAGGGTCGACGCCGGCAGAGCCCTCGCCCCGGATCTGATCGCTTTCAGCGGCCAGCGCGGCGAACCAGACGGCGACGAGGTAGCCGAGGAGTGCGCTGTTCACGTCCGAGAAGCCGGCGGTCGGCGCGTCCGTCACGCCGCCGAGCGCGACGACGGTCGCCCACGCGGAGACGAGCGGGACGACCGCGAGGTAGACGGCGGCGGACCCGAGGAGCCGCCGGCGCCAGCCGGCGACGACCGAGAGGGGGTACGCGACCGCGACGAGCAACCAGTAGTTGACGACGTTGTCGGCGAGGTGGGCCGCGTCCGCGTGGACGAAGCTCGATGCGAACGCGGTCCACAGCGCCCATCGGCTCTCGAACACGCCTTCGGTCGCCAGCGAGAACCGCCACGCCTCGACGCCGGGGAGCAGGCTCACGCCGACCAACAGCGCCGGGAGCGGGAGGGCGACGAGCGCCAGCTCCGCCGGCGGCCGGGACCGGACGGCGGCGAGAACGGACGCGAGCAGGCCGCGGAGGGTGGGCGAATCCGAATCGGTGGAGTCGCGGCCGCGCTCACCCCGATCGCCGTCAGCCGACATCCGGCTCCCCTACGGCGTCGCCGGGCGGACGCTCTCGAGCGCCGCCGCGAAGTCGTCGGCCGTGATCGAGACCTCGTCGGCGTGGTCGTTGGCCGCCTCGCCGTGCTCGTCGGCGACGCGCTCGATGGCGATCAGGGCGGCCTCCCGGCACAGCGACGCGATCTCGGCGCCGGAGTATCCCTCGGTCTCGTCGGCGAGGTACTCCAGATCGACGCCCTCGACGAGGGGCTTCGAGCGGGTGTGCACGTCGAGGATCTTCCGACGCGCCTCGCGGTCGGGCTCGGGGACCTCGATGTGGGTCTCCAGTCGTCCGGGCCGGAGCAGCGCGGGATCGAGCGCGTTCCGCCGATTCGTCGCCGCGAGCACGACGAGGTTCGGGTTGTCGCTCGCGCGGTCCAGCTCCGTGAGAAGCTGGGAGACCACGCGTTCGCCGACGCCCGAACTATCTCCGCCGGCCGCGTCGCGGTCGGCCGCGATCGCATCGATCTCGTCGAAGAAGATGATCGCGGGCGCCGCCTGCCGGGCGCGGTCGAAGAGGTCCCGGACCGCCTTCTCGGACTCCCCAACGTACCGATCGAGTAATTCGGGCCCGGCCACCTGAATGAAGTTGACGCCGCTCTCGCCGGCGATCGCTCGGGCGAGGAGGGTCTTCCCAGTGCCGGGCGGTCCGTGAAGCAGGATCCCTGTCGGCGGGTCGGCGTCGGCGGCCTCGAAGAGCGGGCCGTAGGTCAGCGGCCACGTCACCGCGCGCTCCAGCTTCTCTTTGGCCTCCGGGAGCCCGCCCACGTCGGAGAAGTCGGTAGTCGGCTGCTCGGCGACGTACTCGCGCATCGCGCTCGGCTCGACGCTCGCGTGGGCCGCCTCGAAGTCCGCCTTCCCGACGGTCACGTCGTCGAGCGCCTTCGCGTCCGACTCGCGGGCGCGCCGCAGCGCGGTCATCGCCGCCTCCTGCGCGAGCCCCTCGATGTCGGCGCCGACGAACCCGTGAGTCCGAGCCGCGATGCGGTCCAAGTCCACGTCGTCCGCGAGCGGCATCCGGCGCGTGTGCACGTCGAGGATCTGTCGCCGACCGGCCTCGCCGGGAACCCCGATTTCGATCTCGCGGTCGAACCGGCCGCCCCGCCTGAGCGCGGGGTCGAGGGTGTCGACCCGGTTGGTCGCGCCGATGACGATCACGTCCCCGCGGGCGTCGAGCCCGTCCATCAGCGAGAGCAGCTGTCCCACGACGCGGTTCTCCACGTCGCCGCCGTCGTCCCGTTTTCCCGCGATCGAGTCGATCTCGTCGAAGAAGATGATCGCGGGCGCCTCCTCGCTGGCGCGCTCGAACACGTCCCGCAGACGCTCCTCCGACTCGCCTTTGTACTTCGACATGATCTCCGGGCCGTCGACGGTGATGAACGTCGCGTCGACCTCGTTGGCGACGGCGCGGGCGATCAGCGTCTTCCCGGTGCCCGGGGGACCGTGGAGCAGGACGCCCTTCGGCGGGTCGATCCCGAGGCGGGTGAACACGCCGGGCTCCGAGAGGGGGAGTTCGATCGTCTCGCGGACCAGCTCCAGCTCCTCGTCGAGCCCGCCGATGTCCTCGTAGGTCGCGCCCGCGGTGTGCTCTTCCGGAGGCGCGGTGTCGTCGCCGGTCGGTCGTGCGTCGGTTCCGGTGCCGGTCTCGGGGGCGTCGCTTCCGGCCGTCTCGCTTCCGGTACCGCCGCTCCCGGCGGATCGGCCCCTCGGGGTATCGCCGCCCGACCGCGATCCGGAGGCGGTCCCGCGGTCCCTCCCGGCGGCCGCGTCGGACCCCGACCCATCTTCGTCCGCGTAGGTCACCGACACGTCGGTCCGGTTCGTGACGCGGACCGTCCCCGCCGGCTTCGTCTCGGCGACGACGAACCGGATCCCGCCGAGCCGCTCGACGTGAACCGCCTCGCCCTCGGTGACGGGGCGGTCGCGGAGGTCGCGAGCGAGCGCGCGCTCGACCACGTCACGGCTCACGTCGACGTCGGCGAGCTCCGCGGGCGCGGTGAGCACGACGCGGTCGGCATCCTCGACGTCGACGGGGCCGACGGTGACAGTGTCGCCGACCTTCACCCCGGCGTTCGCGCGGGTGTCGGCGTCGATGAGGACGGACCCCTCTCGGGCGTCCGCGCCGCCGGGCCACACCTTCGCGACCGCGGTGCGCTCGCCGCGGATCTCGACGGTGTCGCCGCTGAGGAGGCCGAGTCGCTTCCGGGAGGGTTCGGGGAGCCGAGCGATGCCCCGGCCCGCGTCCCGCTTCTCGGCGGCACGCACCGTGAGCCGGAGGCCGGCGGTGTCGTTCATACGCTCCGTTCCGGCCACTGACCCTTTATGCTTACCCGCCGCTGGTCCCGCTTCCCTTCACCGCCGACCGCAACCCCCTTACCCCGGCCGAACCCGTCGTTCGGTATGCAACCGACAGGGCACCTTCGCGGCGACGCGGTTCACGTCGCCGGTGACGCCCGCCAGCGGTTCCACGACTCCGGCGGCTACGGCCGGCCGCTCGGCGGCGACGAGATCGCGCTCTCGCGGGTCGAGGCCGCGCACCTGCTGTTCCGCGGCGACCTCTCGGGAGTCGCGCTCGAGGAGGGCGCCGGAGAGGTCGGCTTCGAGCGCTTCTTCGTCGAGAGCGCGGCCGCGGCCGACCGGTTCGCGGTGCGCTACCTCGTCTACGCCGACCTGCGCGACCGCGGCTTCTACCTCTCCCCCGCCCGCGAGCCGTGGCCCGGCGGCGACGTCGACGCGCCCGACGCGATCGACTTTATCGCCTACGAGCGCGGCTCGACCCCCGACACCGGGAACGTCGAGTACCCCGTGCAGGTCGTCGGCGAGCGCGAGTCGCTATCGGCGGCCGGGCTCGCTGGGCGCACCCTCGCCGTCGTCGATGAGGAGTCCGACATCACGTACTTCGCGGCGACCGAGGGAGCGATTTCGGGTGCGACCGACTATGAGCCGCCGTCCCGGCTCGACGGCGTCCTCCTCGCCGACCGCGTCGTCGTCTGGGACGCCCCCGAGGGGCTCTACGAACGCGGCTTCTACGGCCAGCCGCTCACCGGTCGCGCCGCGGCGGTCGAGGGCGCGGTCCAGCTCTCCCTCGTCGAGGCCGCGTCGCTCGCGGCGGACGGGGTGCTGTCGCTGTCGGCGTCGGTGGGGACGGCCGGGGACTCGCCCGCGGAGGGGGCGGCAACGCCAGACGGTCCCGCCGCCGCGGTCGTCGCCCGCGGCCGCGACGTGGAGGGCGAGCGGTTCGACCGCCGGCTCGCCGTTTATAAGCGCCTCCGCGAGGCCGACGCCGTGCCGAAGACCGGCTTCAAGTTCGGTGCCGACTTCCGGACCTATCTCGACGTGGAGACAGTCGAGGACCTGCCGCACTCCGAGCACCTCGTGCGCGTCGTCGATGGCGACCACCGGTTCTCGCCGCGCGAGCTCTCGCTCGACGTGCGGCTCGCTGGCGGCGTCCGCAAGGAGATGGTGTTCGCGCTGACGGCGGTTGGCGATGGCGGAGGCGACGGCGGAGGCGGAGGCGACGGGACCACCGAGGGCAACGCGGTCCGCGACGCCGACGTGGAGTGGCTCTCGATCGGACGGCTGACGCCCTAACTCACTCGGGAGTTCGGTCCTCGATCGGCACCCGGTCGTCCGTGACCGCATCAAAGGCGTTGTCGGACGAGATGATCGGGTCGGTATCGGCGTAGGCGAGGTGATACGCGTCGAACGCGGTACGCCCGTGCTGATCCATGTAGTCCGCAGCCTGGAACAACACGGTCTCGTCTTCCGGAATCGACGCGATCTCCAGCGCGTAACTGAGCGCTTCCATCCGGTCGAACTCGAACCGATCGGAGATCACCAGCAGTTCGAGCAGCGTCATCCGTGTGGTGTATATCTCGCCCTCGTACTCGCTCGCGATCGCCGCGGCGCGTTCCTGAAGCCAGTCGTCGTCTTTGACCAAGGCGATGAAAAAGTCGGTGTCCGCGTAGATCATTCGTCTCTCATCGCGTCGCCGACTGCGTCCTCGCGAGCGGCCTCTCGGGCTTCCCGTTTGATCTCCGCGATCGACTCGTCGTCGAAGGCGTCGCCGACGGCGTCGCGGAGTCCCTCGATCGGGTCCGATTTGAGCGGGATCAGTTCCACGCGGTCGTCCAGTTCGACGACTCGATACCTGTCACCGTGCTTTTCGCGGATCTCGTGAGGAATGACGATTCGACCCCGGTCGTCCGCCTCTGCGGTCTTGCTCATACCGCGACCTACCGTGGGAACGAATAAATATATTCCCACGAATTCGGGAGTCTCACCGAGAGTTCGGTATGAAGACGAACAGAAGCCTTTTTCGACCGCTCGCCTTCGTCGCGTCCATGCCGTTTCCCTCCACGTCCGACGCCGAATCGAGCAAGTACGACATCTCCACGGTCGACCTCGACGACGACCGCTACGAGGTGAAGCAGTCGATGGTGCGGAACAAGTACACCGTCCGCGACAGCGCCGGCGACGTCGTCCTGCGCGGGAAACAGAAGATGTTCAAGCTGAAAGAGGAGTTCCCGTTCGTCACCGGCGACGACGAGGACGCCTTCTCGGTGAAGGCGGGCGGGATCATGGACATCGCGGGCAACTACGCCATCACCGACGCGGGCACCGGTGAGGAGGTCGTCGTCCTCGACGAGGACTACTCGCTGTTCATGGAAAACTGGACGATCCGCGACCCCGAGACGGGGGAGGCGCTGGCGACCATTCGATCGAAGAACAAGCTGCTGTCGGGGCTCCGTCACCTCGTCGGCGCCGCGAACCTCGTCCCGAACAAGTACGAGATATTCGACGCCGACGGCGGTCACGTCGGTGACATCGAGGGGAAGTTCTCGCTGCGCGACGCCTACACGGTCACCATCGACGACGCGAGCGACGTGCCGAAGGAGGCCGTGATCGCCGCCGCGTGTATCCTCGACGCCTTAGAGAACCAGTAGCGGCGGTCGCGGGGCGGGTCGACGCTCGGGCTTATTCCCCGCCCAGCTTCGACTCCCCGACCGCGTCGTGGCCCTCGATGACCTCCGTCCCGCCCATGTACGGGCGCAGCGCCTCGGGAACGGTGACGGTCCCGTCGTCGTTCTGGTAGTACTCCAAGATCGCGACGACGATCCGCGGGACCGCGAGCCCCGAGCCGTTCAGGGTGTGGAGGAACTCCGCGGACTCGTGGTGCTCCTCGCGGTACCGAATCCCCGCGCGGCGCGCCTGGAACTCCTCGAAGTTCGAGACCGAGGAGACCTCCAGCCAGCGACCGCCCTGCTTGGGCCCCTCGTCCATGTCGTCGGCGGGCGCCCACACCTCGATGTCGTACTTCTTCGCCTGCGTGAACCCCAGATCGCCGGTGCACATCTCCAGGATGCGGTAGGGGAGTTCGAGGCGGCGCAGCACCTCCTCGGCCTCGTCGACGAGCCCCTCGAAGCGCTCGTCGCTCTCCCCGGGCCGGACGAAGTTCACCATCTCCACCTTGTTGAACTGGTGGACGCGGACGATCCCGCGCGTCTCGGTGCCGTGCTCGCCGGCCTCCTGTCGGAAGTTCGGCGTGTACGCCTGATACTTGAGCGGGAGGTCCTCGCCGAGGAGGATCTCGTCGCGGTGGAGGTTGGTGACGGGCACCTCCGCGGTCGGGAGCAGCCAGAGGTCGTCGTCCTCGTACTCGTCCTCGTTGGTGCCCTCGACCCGGTAGGCGTCCTCGGTGAACTTCGGGAGCTGGCCGGTGCCGCGCATCGACGCGGAGTTGACCGGGATCGGCGGGAAAACGTCCTCGTACCCCTGCTCGCGGTGCACGTCGAGCATGAACTGGATCAGCGCGTGCTCCAGCCGGGCGCCGTCGCCCTTGGCGACGTAGAAGCCGCCGCCGGCGACCTTCGCGCCGCGCTCGAAGTCGAGGATTTCGAGGTCCTCGCCCAGGTCGTAGTGCGGCTCCACGTCGTCGGGGAGCGCCCGGAGGTCGTCGAACCCCTCGCGGCGCCGCTCGACGTTCTCCGATTCGTCTTCGCCGACCGGTACCGACTCGTGGGGGATCTGGGGAAGTTCGAGCAGGGACTCCTCCAGTTCGGCCTCCAGCTCGTCGGCGCGCTCCTCGATCTCCTGGAGCTCCGACTTGAGCTCCTGCGAGCGCTCGATCGCCTCTTGGGCCGCCTCCTCCTCGCCGGCCCCCTTCAGCTCGCCGATCTTGGAGGAGACCTCGTTGCGCTCGTGTCGGAGGTCGTCGCCGCGGCTCTTCAGCTCCCGCCACTCCTTGTCGACGTCGAGTATCCGGTCGAGGTCGACGTCGACGCCCTTGTTGGCGAGCGCCTCACGGACGACCTCGGGGTTTTCCCGGACGAACTGTCGAGACAGCATTTACCGGTGGTACCGCCGGCCGCCCCAAAACCGTATCGGAGCGTCGGCATCGGTTGACACGGGACGGCGCGGCGGCCGACTCGGGCGAGCGAACCCGTCAGGGGAGGATCGCGGAGCTCGCGAACAGCGTGACCAGCGCGAGGCCGGCGACGACGACGCCCATCACGCGCATCAGCAGGATCCGCGTCCCGCTCGGTTCGATCTGTCGCGTCGCGCCGTCGGGACCGCGTATCTGCCACTGGGTCATTCGTCGGGGGAACGCGGCCATCGCCAGCGCGCCCGCGGCGACGAGGAGGGGGACCGCGACGAAGAACAACCGGAGGGGTGCGGGGAACATATCCGGGCGTACGTCGCGCGGATCAACAAAATGTTACGGTGCCGAGTGTCCCCGTCGACCCCCCGCGGCGGTCCCGAGCGAGCGCCGCCGTCAGTACCCGCCGGGGAGCGCCATCCCGATCGCGAGCGCGACCAGCGGCACCGCGGCGACGAGCGCGTACCACAGCCCCGCGGTCACCAGAAGCCCCCACGTTCCCGGCCCGTACCCGGTCGGGTCCCAGTCGACGCCGACCCGCGGGAGGCCGAGCACGGCGAACGCCGGGGCGACGAAGCCGACGATGACCCCGCCGAACAGCGCGGTGTCGAGGAACCCCTCGCTCCAGCCGGGACCTGCCGAGTCGACGAGTCCGACCGTGAGCACGATGCCGACGAGATACGGGACCGAGAGCGCCAGCGCGACGCCGACGTACGAGGGAACAAGCCGACCCGCGGGCGGCAGCGCGACGAAGAGCGCTCGGAACCGCGCCGCGATCAGGAAGGGCGTCCAGAGCGCGGCGGCGACGACTCCGGGGAACGCGAACAGCACGATCGTCCATAGCCACCCGATCGCGGTGTCGACGACGGCCGGGACAATCGGGGCGGACGCGAGCGCGGGAAAGGCGGAGAGCGGCGTGAGGCCGCCGGCGACGACGTCCGAAGCGGTTAGGGCGGAGGGAGGGACCATATTCGAACGGGTTGCGCGCCCGACAAACGCTTTGTGGTGGATCCGAACCCGTCGCCGGTGGTCGACGGAAGCGCTCGTCGGCCGCACCGCCCGAACCACACTGTTTAAGCGGCGCGCCGCGAGCGCGTACCCATGCTCATCACGGGTGCGGAGCTGGCCGACGGGCGGGTCCGCGACGTTCGGGTCCGAGACGGGACCGTCGACGCGGTCGAACCGACGAACGCGGGGATCGACGCCGACGCCGGCGAGCGCGTCGTCGACGCGCGGGGACGCCACCTCCTCCCCGGCGCCGTCGACGTGCACGTCCACTTCCGCGAGCCGGGCGCGAGCCACAAGGAGACGTGGACCTCCGGCTCGCGGGGCGCGGCCGCGGGCGGGGTCACGACCGTCGTCGACCAGCCGAACACCTCGCCGCCGACCGTCGACGGCGACGCCTTCGACGAGAAGGCCGACCTCGCGGCACCCTCGCTCGTCGACTACGGGATCAACGGCGGCGTCACGGGCGACTGGGACCCCGAGAGCCTCTTCGAGCGCCCCCTGTTCGCGCTCGGCGAGGTGTTCCTCGCGGACTCGACCGGCGACATGGGAATCGCCGTCGACCTGTTCGAGGACGCGCTCGCCGAGGCCGCCGCCCGCGACGCCCCCGTCACGGTCCACGCCGAGGACGAGACGCTGTTCGACGAGAGCGCGCTCAGAGGGGATCTCGGCGGGGTCGGCACCGCCGCGAACGCCGACGCGTGGTCCGCCTACCGGACCGCCGAGGCGGAGGCCGCCGCGATCGACCGCGCCCTCGACGCCGGCGCCGCGAGCGACGCGCAGGTGCACGTCGCGCACACGTCGACGCCGGAGGGGATCGACGCAGTGGTCGAGGCGCGGGAGGACGCGATCGAGGACGACGCGAACGGAAATACCTCACCGACCTGCGAGGTCACCCCGCACCACCTCTTCCTGTCGCGCGACGACGCCGGACGGCTCGGCACGTTCGGACGCATGAACCCGCCGCTCCGCTCTGAGAAGCGGCGCGCGGGCGTCTTCGAGCGGCTCCGCGACGGCGACGTCGACGTCGTCGCCACCGACCACGCGCCCCACACGGTCGCGGAGAAGCGGCGGGGGCTCGTCGACGCGCCGAGCGGCGTCCCCGGTGTGGAGACGCTGTATCCGCTCCTCTTGGAGTCGGTTCGAAAGGGGAACCTCTCCTTAGAGCGCGTCCGTGACGTGGTCGCCGCCAACCCGGCGTCGATCTTCGGGATCGAAGGGAAAGGGCGGATCGAGCCCGGCGCCGACGCCGACCTCGTGTTGGTCGACATGACGAACCCCCGCGAGATCGAGGCCGGCGCACTCCACGGCGCGGCCGGCTGGACGCCCTTCGAGGGACTGCTGGGCGTCTTCCCGGAGCTGACGACGGTCCGCGGCGATGTCGTCTACGAGCGCGACCCGGTCACCGGTGCGGAGGCGTTCGGCGAGCCGGCCGGCCGGAACGTGCGGGAGTTGTAGGAGCGGATCTGTTACAACAATCCGCCGACCCGCGAGAGGAGCCGCGGCACCTCGTCGGCGATCGCGTGCCGCTTCAACAGCATGAACCCGACGACGATGACGGCGAAGCCGGCGACCGTCAGCGGCGTCACGGGCTCCGCGAGGAGGACCGCTCCGGCGACGGTCGCGACCACGGGAACGACGTAGGAGACGAGGTTGATCTCGAACGCGCCCAGTCGGCCGAGTAACGTGAAGTAGATGGTGTACGCGACCGCCGAGGATAACACGCCGAGGAACAGCAGTGAAGCGACCGCCGGCAGCGCGGTCGCCGGGAGCTGTTGGGGCTCGCCGAGCCCGAGGCTTAACCCGTGGATGAGCAGCCCGCCGAACAGCATCGCCCACCCGGTAAGCGCGATGCTGGAGAAGCTCGTCTCTACGGTTCGGAGCCCGACGCTGCCGACCGCGACCGCGATCACGCCGATCGAGATGAGCCCGACGCCGATCGTGACGCCCCCGGCGAGGTTCGCGGGATCGGGCTGGGCGACGAGCGCGACCCCGACGAACGCGAGCACCACGCCGAGCGCGCCGCGCGCGTCGAGATCTGAGCCGCCGACCCAGACGGCCGCGACCGCCGCGGTCGCGATGGGAACGAGGCTGTAGGTGATCGAGGCGATCCCGCTCGTCGTGTACTGCTGGCCGACGAACAGCAGGGAGTTGTTGGCGGCGACCGAGAGCCCGCCGCTGAACCCGATCGCGGCCAGATCGCCGCGGGTCCGGGGGAAGGGGCCGGCGTCCGTCAGGAAGACGTACGACACGAGCACTAGCGCCGCCAGATCGAACCGGTAGGCGGCGTACAGCACGGGCGGGTAGTAGTCGAGGCCGACTTCGATGGCGACGAAGGAGCCGCCCCAAAGCAGCGCGAGGGCAAAGAACAGCGCGACGTCTCGGTACCTAGACACGAACGAAGGGAGGAGTTCGGGAAGTAAAGCGGTGTCCGTTTCGGCTCAGTAGCCGCGGACGATCAGGTAGTCCGCGAGGTCGGCCAACAGCTCTCGAGACCCACTTTCGGGGAGAATTTCGAGGTGTTCCTTCGACCGCTCCGTGAGGTCCTCGGCCGTCTCGCGGGCGTACGCGATCGAACCGGCTTCTTCGAGGGCCGTTACCGCGTCGTCGATGGCCTCTTCCGTCACCTCGGCGGGGGTGTCTGCGTCGACCAACTCGTCCACGTCGACGCCCTGTTGGCGGGCGTGGAGGGTGATCAGCGTTTCCTTCCCCTCGACGAGGTCGGAGCCGCGCTGCTTGCCCAGATCCTCGGAGGGGACGGTCAGGTCGAGCACGTCGTCCTGAATCTGGAACGCACGTCCCGAGTCGATCCCGTACTGGTAGAGGGCGTCGACGACCTCCTCGTCCGCGCCGAGCAGGAGGGCCGGCGTCGCGGCCGAGGCGCCGTAGAGGACGGCGGTCTTCAGCTCGACCATCTCCAGGTACTCCTCCGGAAGGATATCATCGCGGCTCTCGAAGGCGACGTCGAGCGCCTGCCCCTCGCAGATCTCCGTGCAGGTGGACGCGAGCATCCGCATCGCTTCCAACCCGTTCTGCGGGTCCGCGCCAGTTTCAGTCATGAACTCGAACGCCTTCGAGTAGAGCGTGTCGCCGGCGAGGATGGCGGTCGAGGTGTCGTACTTCTCGTGGACGGCGGGGACGCCGCGCCGCAGCTCGTCCTCGTCCATGATGTCGTCGTGGATCAGCGTGAACGACTGGATCACCTCGATGGCGACCGCGGCGCGCATCACGTCGACTGTGTTGCCGTCGAGGGCCGCGAACTCGCGGAAGTCGGCGCCCAGCGGGTCGGTGCCGGTCACCGCCTCCGCGGCCAGCGTCGTCACCGTCGGGCGGAGCCGCTTGCCGCCCGCTTCGAGGATGTACCGCGTCGCCTCGTACAGCCGCTCCGGGTGCTGTACCGGCAGCTCCTCGTCGATAGCGGCGTTGACGAGGTCACGCCGCTCGCGGATGGTCTCCAGCACCCGCGCCTCCTTCGTCTCGCTCGTCATTCGACGAGTTGGATGACGCTCCCGTTCTGCGTGACGTGCACGTCACGTCCGAGCTTGTACCCCTGCGAGGTCGCGAGGTCGACGTACGGCGAGCGGCCCTTCAGCGTCTGGTGACCGGGGATGACGTGCTGGGGCTGGAGCGCGTCGAGCATCTCGTAGTGGCCCTCCTCGCGGAGGTGGCCGGAGACGTGGATGTCGTCGTAGAGACGCGCGCCCTGCATCCGGAGGAGCTGTTCGGACTGGTACCGCTGCCCCTCGTTGGTCGGCTCCGGAATGATGCTCGCGCTGAAGACGACCTTGTCGCCGTTCTCGATTTCGTACGGGGTCTCGCCGCGGCCCATGCGAGTCAGCATCGCGCGCGGCTCGCCCTGGTGGCCCGTCACGATGGGGAGGAAGTTCCCCTTTCCCTCCTTCATGATCCGCTTGAACGCGCGGTCGACCGACTTCCGGTGGCCGTACATGCCGACGTCGCCCTGGAAGTCGACGAAGTCGAGTCGTTCCGCGGTGCCCGAGTACTTCTCCATCGAGCGACCGAGCAGGACCGGCTGGCGGCCGATCTCTCGGGCGTACTCGACGAGGGTCTTCACGCGGGCGATGTGGGAGGAGAACGTCGTGGCGACGATTCCGCCCGAGTAGTCCTCCATCGACGTCAGCGTGTCCTCGACGTGCTTCTTGGCGTACGACTCGGAGGGCGTTCGGCCCTTCCGGCCGGCGTTCGTACAGTCCTCGATGTACGCGAGGACGCCCTCGTCCTGACGGCCGATCTCGCGGAACCGGTCCATGTCGATCGGGTCGCCGATGACGGGGTCGTGGTCCAGTCGCTTATCGAGCCCGTAGACGACGGCGCCCTCGGGCGTGTGGAGGACCGGGTTGATCGCGTCGATGATCGAGTGGGTGACGTTGACGAACTCCATCTCGACCTGCTCGGAGTCGCCGATGGCCATCGTGCCGCCCGCCTTCATCTTCACGAGGTCGTTGTCGACCTGGAACTTCCCCTCGTCGTCGATCTGCTGTTTGACCAGTTCGATCGTGTACGGCGAGCCCACGATGGGCGCGTCGTACCGGTGCGCGAGCTTCGGGATGCCCGCGATGTGGTCGAGGTGGCCGTGGGTGGGGACGATCGCTTGGACGTCGCCCTCCAGCTCGCTCATGACGCGGTCGTCCGGGATCGCGCCCATGTCGATCAGGTCGAGGCTGTGCATGCTCTCGGTCTCCACGTTGTCGTGGATGAGGACCTTACTGAGGTTCAGGCCCATGTCGAAGATGACGATGTCGTCGCCCGCTCGGACCGCCGTCATCTGTCGACCGACCTCTTCGTAACCGCCGAGTGTCGCAATTTCGATTTCCATGGTTTGTGGTTCGAACGCCGTGGTAGGCGTCCATCACTGAAACCCCGCAAGGAGCCGTCAGCGCTACGTTGATCCGCGCGTCGTTGAGGCCCCGCTACGGCCGAGCCGACGTCGACTCACCGTGTCCCGCGGGAGTGTGGTACTCGGAGGTACAGCAGCCCGTCTTAAAAACACCCGGGTTCGAGTGTGACATCTGCGATCCTCAGACCGTGGCTCACGGGGACACGTCTCGCAGTGAGCGCCGACGAGCCCCCTGCGTCCCGGTATTTTTATTAGTGCGACGGGCGGCGATACGGACAATGAGTGGACGACCCCTCGACGTGCTCGAAGCGTCGCTCGAGGAGCCCGTGACAGTTCACCTGAAGGACGGAACGACCTACTACGGCGTCCTCGCCGGCTACGACCAGCACATGAACGTCGTCATCGAACCCGAGTCCGACGTGGACGATCGCGTCGACGACGACCTCGACGGCGAGTTCGCGGTCGCGATCGAAGACACAACGATTATACGCGGCGATAACGTCGTCACCATCAAAGCATGACCGGCTCCGGAACGCCCTCTCAGGGGAAGAAGAACAAGACGGTTCACGTGAAGTGCCGCCGCTGCGGCGAGAAATCCTACCACGTCAAGAAGGAGCGCTGCTCCTCGTGCGGCTTCGGCGACTCCGCCTCCCGCCGCGACTACGCCTGGCAGTCGAAGACCGGCGACAACTGACGACCGCGCCCTCTCTTTCGACGCTTTCGTTTCTCAGTTCTCCAGCCGTTGCGCCGCGGACAATCAACCGTGAGCCGCTTCCGATCCCCCGACGCGACCGCCGGGAGCCCAACCGTTAACGGTGGCTGTCGCCGACAGCGAATATGGACCTCTCGATCGTCGACCTCTCGCCGGTCCCCGCGGGCGGGACCGCCGCCGACGCGTACGCGAACACGGTCGCGGCCGCGGAGCAGGCCGAGCGGCTGGGCTACTCGCGGTTCTGGGTCGCCGAGCACCACGGAATGGGTGATCACCTCGCGGGGACGACCCCGGAGGTGTTGCTCGGGCGGCTCGCGGGCGCCACGGACTCGATCCGGATCGGCTCCGGCGCCGTCCTGCTCAACCACTACAGCCCGTACAAGGTCGCGGAGGCGTTCGGAACGCTCGACGGGCTCGCGCCGGGACGGATCGACGCCGGCCTCGGCCGGGCGAACGGCTCGCCGGCCTCAGACCGCGCGCTCGGCACGGATCGTCGCGTCGAGAACCCCGACGAGGACCACGAGGAGCGCATCCGCGCGGTCGTGAACCACCTGTACGACGCCTTCCCCGACGACCACCCGTACGCCGACCTGACGGTCCCGCGCTCCGGTGCGGCGCCGCCGGTGCCGTGGGTGCTCGGATCCAGCCCGTCGAGCGCGGCGATCGCCGGGAAGCTCGGCGCCCGATTCTGCTTCGCGGCGTTCATCCGACCGAACCTCGCCGAGCGCGCCTTCGAGACCTACCGCGAGCAGTTCGAGCCCGCAGAGATCGGCGATGGCCCCGAGGAGCCGTACGGGATGGTCGCGGTCAACGCGGTCGCGGCCGAGACGGACGCGGCCGCGGCGCGGCGTCGCGCGCCTGCGGAGGCGACCTTCAAGCGGATGCAGCGCGGCGTGGTGGGGTCGATCCCCTCGGTCGAGGAGTCGATCGCGGAACTCGGCGGTGCCCCCGAGCCGACGCCCGCGACCCTCGACGCCGACGAGTGGCCGCGAGCGATCTCGGGGAGCCCGGAGACGATATCGGGCCTGCTCGAACAGCTCGCGGACCGGGTCGGCGCCGACGAGATGATGATCCAGCATACGGTGCCCGACCACGGGGACGCGCTGGAGTCGCACACGCTGCTCGCGGAGGCGGTCGGATTGGAGGGCGTCGATCGCTGAGGGGACGGCAGACGTTCTCGCGGTCGTGAGTGCGGCGTTCACCCGGCCTGCGGCGGGTTCCAGAACAGCCCGTCGACCATCGGCAGACAGCCGGCGATCGCGGCGACCGCGGTCGCGGCCGCCCACGCGTCGAAGGCCACCGCGCCGAGGGCGTAGCCGCACACGAACAGCAGCGGCATGCACGCGAGTATCAGGTCCGCCCGCGAGAGCCTCTCGGGCAGCTCGACGGCACGGTTTTCGGCGGTTCGGGTCACTCCATGTACCCCAAGTCCCGGAGCTTCTGGCCGATCCGTCGGGCCTCCGCCTCGCTGATCTCGTCGTCCGACTCCATCTCCTGGACGACGACGTGTTTCACGAACTCCTTGACCGAGCCGAACGGCTCGTCGTCGATGTACTCCTCGACGTCCGCGACGAACTCCTTGCGCAGCGAGATAGTGGTGTAGTCGCTCATTACATCGGGTCACGCGCTTCGGCCTGAAAAATTTAATTACATGTAATTACTGTCTGTGGCGGTGCCGTTTCGGCGGTGACCACCGCCGAAGCCCCAGCCGCTCGCTTATAAATAGTTGCTGACGGCAGATCGACGGTGACCACCGCCGAAGCCCCAGCCGCGACGACTCGCGCGCTTTGCTGCGCTCCTCACTCGCTCGCTAGCGCTCCCTCGTTGCGGTGCTTGCTGCAGCGTGCTTCGCCCTCACGGCTGCCCCTTTGAGTCCCGCCCGACCGCTCCGCACGGCCTCACGCCTCCCCAACCTCGCGGTTCGCGCTCTCCGAGCGCTCACCGCGTCCCTCGCGCGGTGCTGTCGCCGGCGCTTCGCGCCGGCTGCCAGAGGGACCGAAGGTCCCTCCTCGCTCGCGGGCCGATGGCCCGCTCGCAGGCACGCGCCACCGCAGACCGGTTTATAAATAAACGTCTCCGTCGCTCGGAGCGCTACTCCACGCGCTCCCGGGCGGCCGCGATCAGCATCGGGAGCATCACGGTCGCGTCGCCGTGGACGGAGGCGTTGCGCGCGTCCTTCTCCAGTTTCCCCCACGACCGGGCCTCCTCTAAGCTGGCGCCCGAGAGCCCGCCGGTCGCCTCCGGGTCCATCGTGATCTGGACCGCGTAGTCGTAGGCGCGCGGGGTCACGAGCATCGTCTGGAGCGTGAAGTTCTTCGGGACGCCGCCGCCGACGAGCAGGCAGCCGGCGTCGTCGGCGTCGAACGCGAGGTCGGTCAGTTCGGTCATGTCGTCCAAGGCGTCGAGCGTGAAATCGGCGGTCTGGGCGTACATCCACGCCTGCAGTCCGAGCACGGAGTCCTGCACAGCGGGACAGTAGACGGGCACGTCGCACTCGTAGGCCGCGGCGGCGACGCCGGGGTCCTCGGCCACGTCGTCGCGCTCGTTGACCGCGGCGTTGGCGCGCCCGAGCTCTCGGGTGAGGTCGGCGATGCCGACGGCGCCGGTTCCGTCAGCGTCGGGGTCGGCTTCGAGCGCCGGGAACACCTCCTCGCGCAGGTGGCCCTCGAAGGCGGCGAAGTGCTCCTGCGGGAGGTAGACGTTGTAGATGCGGTCGACGCCCTCGTCCCGGAGCCCCTCGTCGTGCTCGCGGAGGCTCTTCTCCGGGTCGTGGGTCCGACCGTGGTGGTGTTTCCCGCCGATCGCCTCGATGGCGTCGTGGGTGAGGTTCGCGCCCGTCGTCACCAGGGCGTCGACGTAGCCGTCCCGGATCAGATCGGAGACGATCCGGCGCATCCCCGCGGGCACCATCGCGCCCGCCAGCGAGAGGAAGACGGTGCAGTCGTCGTTCGCGAACATCTCCGCGAGCACGTCGCCCGCCTCGTTGACCGAGGCCGCGCCGATCCCCGCGTCGCCGTACCCCTCGACCAGCTGTCCGACCGTCATGTCGGCCGTCGCGCGGGTGTGCCCGACCGGGTCCTCGTGGAACTCCTCGCGCGGCGGGTCGCCTCCGGCGTCTTCCGGTTCACGGTTGCCGTCGCCGTCGCCGCCGGACTCGCGGTGCTCGGTCCCACCGTCGTCGTCGCTGTCGGTCATGCCGAGAGGTGCGGCGCGCGACCGTTTGAAACGACCGATCCGTCGACCGCCGGCCGGTTCTATCGATCGCTCTCCCGCCCGAGGGCGCCGCCGCTCACGGGCGGAAACAGCGCGAGTTCGTCGCCCGCTTCGAGGGTCGCGTCCATCCCGCCGTCGTGGCGGACGTTCTGACCGTTCCGGAGGACGTTGATATGGTCGGCGACCTCGCCGTCGTCGAGCACCCGGTCGCGGAGGTCGGGATGGGCCTCCAACAGCGCGTCGAGTGCGTCGCCGACCGTGTCTCCCGGCCCCGCCGCTACGTCGATCTCGCGTCCGCCGGCGATCTCCGCGAGGTCGGCGAACAGCTTCCACTCCATACGCGAACTCCCGCGCGGACGACTCAAGAGCGTTGCGTCCCGTCCGCGCGGTCGGGGCTCTCGGTCGCGTCGGTGTCGCCGTCAGCGGCGTCGTCGCCGCTCCCGCCGTCGCCGCCCGCCCCGTCTCCCCCGTCCGCAGACGGTGTTTCGGCTCCCGCCGCGGCGGCCGCCTCGAACCGCCGGATCGCGTCCGGGCGACCGACGAGGTACACGAGGTCGCCGGCGCCGAACGCGTACGCGCGCGGCGGGATCGGCTGGACGGACCCCTCCCTCGGCCGGACCGCGGCGACGACGGTACCGACTTCGCCGACGGTGCTACCGTCGAGGTCGCTACCCGCCTCGACGGTCACGGAGGCCATCGTCTCGTCCGCGTTCCGCAGCAGGGAGGCGAACTCCCGGTCCGCCTGCGGTTCCGCGGGGAGCGTCACCAGTCGATACCCCCCCTCGTCGGCCAGGCGCTCGGCGTCCGACTCGTCGACCGCGACGGTGACGGCGTCGTCGGCGACGCCGCGAAGCTCGCCGGTCACGACGCGCTTCGGTTCCGGGTCGTCTCGCCACAGCTGGACCGTGTCGCCGGCAGTGGCGTTGTTCGGCGGGTCCGCCGCCACCGCGATCGCCGCGGATCCGGGCGCGAGCGTCGGTCCGAGCCCGGCGGCGCGGGAGCCGACCGCGAAGTACTCCACCGTCCCGTCCGCGTCGAGATCGATATCGACGTAACCGACGCCGTACTCCTCTTTGAGCCGCGAGACGAGCCGTTGGCGGAGGTCCTCTTCCGAGAGCTTCCGCGGGAAGAGCAGCGTCGTCTCCGCGAGTTCCGCCTTCTTCTCCGGCGAGACGGGGTCGTACGTGTCCATATCGCCGATCTCCTCGACCGCTGGAAGCGTCACCGCCGTGAACCGACCCACCGCGCGCACGATACCGGTCAGTTCGCCGTCGAGCTGCTTGGCCCCCGAGAGCGCGAACACGTCGACCGCGAGCCGGTCGCCCGCGTATCGGCCGACGGGCGCCATCACCGCCGCGACGCCGATCGAGACGAGGTTGAAGAACACGCTTTCAGGTGCTAACAGCGCCGGGTTGTCGCCAATTGCGACCGATCCCAGCGAGGTCGTGTTGAGGTACAGCGCGACGACGGCGACGCCGAGCAGACCGGTCACCCCCTCGGGGATCTCCGTGCGGAAGTACCAGCGGTAGGCCAGCGCCGCGCTCCCCGCGACGAGCGCGGCGACGACCGCGAACGTGACGAGGGTGACCGCCGCCTGCCGCGGCCGCGCGAAGCCGACGTCGACGGCGGTCGCGGTGACTGCGGTGACGCTCGCCGGGTCCGCGCTCGCGGTCGCTGCCTCCGCGACGGCGACTGCGGCGGCCGCGAGGGTCACGCGGCCACCTCCGCGAACCGGTTTATGGCGTCGCGACTCCCGACGACGAACAGCTCGTCGCCGGCCGACAGCGACTGCGACCCGCTCGGCGCGATCGTCCACGAGTCGTGGCGCGCGGCGAGGACGGCCACGTCGTACGCCTCGCGGATCTCGGCCTCGCCGATAGTGTGCCCGTCCAGTGGGCCGCCGGCGACCACCGAGACCTTCCGGAACCGCTTGCCGGTCCGCCGCAACAGCGCCGTGAGCTCGTACTCGCGCCGGGTCCCCCGCGACAGCACCAGCACGCGTCCCCGGTCGGCGCGCAGGAGCCCCCTCGCCTCGGAGTGGTCGACGGCGACCGTCACCCGCCCCTCACCGCCGGTCGTCGTGGGCGCGGTCGCCGCCGGCGGAGAGGCGACGGCCTCTGCCCCGCCGTCGGTTCGGGCGTCGTCGTCCGGTTCCGGCGCGTCGCCGCCGGCGGAGGCGGCGGGGTCGGGCGCCGCGGCGGCTCCCGGTTCCGGCTTTCCGCTCGACCGCGCGGCGAGCACGGCCCCCTCGACGGAGAGGTCCGGAGTGACCACGCGGACCACGTCGCCGCGGGCGACGCCGGTCGGCACGAGCGCCGAGACGGACACCGCGCGCTTCCCGGCCGGGACCCGCTTCGAGAGCGCCCCGGTCGGCGGCGCGGCCGACACCGTCGCGTTCGCCTGCTCGTCGATCCGGACCGCCACGTCGGCGAGGTCGAGCTCGGTCTGGAGCCGCTCAGCGAACCGCTCTTCCAGCTCCGCGAGCGGGAGGTCGGCCGGGAACGTCCAGTCGCCGTCGAGGATCGCCCGGCGCGTCTCGGCCGGCAGCGGGGGGTACCCCTCCATATCGCCCACCTCGCCGGTCACCTCGACGGAGACCCGGCCGCGGCCGCCGACGAGCTCGATCACGTCTGTCGAGAGCGTCCGGTCCCGGAGCTGTTTGAGCGAGATCCGCTTCGGGACGCTGGCGCCGAGCCGGTCGCCCTGCGCGTGGGCGTACATCGAGAGCATCAACACCACGACGATCGCCGTGATGATCGCCGGGGCCCGCTCCGACGACCGGATCGTCTCGTCGTTGAGCGCGAGCAGCCCGCCGTTGACGCCGGCGATCGCGAGCGACAGCACGACGACCCCGAGCCCGGGGATCGTCACGTCGGTGACGTACTTGAACACGAACCCGAGGACTCCGGCCACCAGCGCGGGGACGATCCCGGTGATGACGCCGAGGTAGATCCCGAAGACGATCTCGACCGGCAGTGACATACGCCTCTCAACCGGCGGCGGATTTATACGTGTGTCGGCGTCCGTGGCGCCACGGGCCGTCAGTCACGCCTTCGGAGACGCCGTCGACCTCGCTCGCGAGGTTTAAGTTCGCCGTCGGCGACCACCTTCCATGGAGCTGACCCGCGATTGGGTGACCGTCCGGGCGTCGATCCTCCTGACGTTCGCGGTCGCGGTGCTGTCGATCCTCGCCGGGCTCGCCCAGATCGGCGGGCTGGGAGTCTCCGGTCCGCTCGCCCCGCACGTCCCCGACTTCGTCCGACAGACCGTCGGGTTCACCGGGACGATCACGGGCTTCGCGATGCTCGGGAGCGGCTTCGCGCTGCGGAACGGGTATCGGGTCGGTTGGTACTCCACGGCGGTCCTGCTCCCGTTGACCGCCCTTCAGGGACTGATGCAGGCGTCGGTGCTGTCGTTCCCGCTCGTCGCGCTGTCCGTCCTCTCGGTGCCGACGCTCGTGGTTAACCGGAGTCGGTTCGACAGGTCGTACTCCCCTTCTCCGACACAGCTCGCGGCCGGCGCTGCGCTGGTGACGGCTGTCTCCTACGGGACGGTCGGCACGTACGCGCTCCGCGATCAGTTCAACGGGGCCGAAACGATCGTCGACGCGTTCTACTTCACCGTCGTCACCGCCTCCACGGTCGGCTACGGAGATATCAGCCCGGCGACCGACATCGCGCAGCTCTTCGCGCTCTCCTCGCTCGTGATGAATGTCGCCGCCTTCGCGGTGGCGCTCGGGGTCCTCCTCACGCCCGCCATCGAGGCGCAGCTCTCCAAGGCGCTCGGAAAAATGACTGACAGACAGATAGACCTCCTCGACGACCACGTCCTCGTCCTCGGCTACGGGGACCTGACGGAACCGATCCTCGAAGAACTCGACGCCCGCGACGGGACCGAGTACGCGGTGGTGACCACCGACGAGACCGCCGCGAGGCGGCTCAGCGAGCGCGACGTGCCGGTGTTCACCGCGGACCCGAGCGACGTCGACCCGCTCGAACGGGTCAACATCGGCGGTGCCCGCGCCGTCGTCGTCGCGACGAACGACGACGCGCGAGACGCGCTCGCGATCCTCACCGCCAGACAGCTCAACCCCGACGTGCGGATCGTCGCGGCGGTGACCCAGCGGGAGAACGTCAACAAGCTCCGGCGAGCGGGCGCGGACCAGGTGATCTCGCCCACGACGCTCGGCGGGCACATCCTTATCGACTGCGCGTTCGGCGCGGACAGCGAGGACGCGACGACCGACCTCCTCGGCGGCGCGATCGACGACGTGGAGGACCTCGACGACTCGCCCGCTTGACGACCTGCTCCCTACCCTCACCCCGAAACGAGCGCGCTCAGCGGCTCCGACGACCCTTCGTCTGCCGGTAGTCCCGGCTCAACACGTTCTCGCGCATGTGCTCTCGGAACCCGTCGGCCTCGGCCGCCGTCATCTCGGCCGGCTCCTTCATCGGCACCAGCTCGAACCCACGCCCGCGGATCGTCGTCGCGTGCTCGGCGTCAACATCGAACGAGTCCGGCCGCCGGGTGGTGTACGCGACCGCGAGCTCACGGAGCGGTCGCTCACCGACGGGTACGATGATCTGCGGGTTGATCATCCGTATCTCGGCGTTGAGGAACGGTTCGCAAGTCTCGACCTCCCGGTCGGTCGGTTCCCGCTCGGGGTGGCGACACCGCGTCAGATTCGTGAAAAAGACGTTCTGTACGTCGGGCTCCGTCGCGTCCGGCGCCGACCGGACGAACCCGAGGTCGGCGAAGATCGACTGCACCCGCTCGCCGGCGCCCGCGCCGGTGAAGGGGACGCCGTTGGCCTCGGCGCCCGCGCTCGGGCGCGAGCCGACGACGAGGAACTCGCCGCCCACGTCGCCGTAGCCGTGGACGACGCGGTCGCGGGCGTCGCACAGCTCGGGACAGTTCTCGCAGTCGGCGTCCATCCCGAACGGGTTCCGGAGTTCTTTCTGGTTCGCGTCCACGGACTCACTGGGTCCCGCGCGCTGGTAAACGCTCCGCTGGCGGGTCGGAGACGATCGAGAG
This sequence comes from Halorubrum halophilum, assembly GCF_000739595.1. Lineage (GTDB taxonomy): Archaea > Halobacteriota > Halobacteria > Halobacteriales > Haloferacaceae > Halorubrum > Halorubrum halophilum. The sequence continues at coordinate 217,651 of NZ_BBJP01000013.1, forward strand.
CGAAGCCGCGAAGCAGCCGAGCCGTCAGTTCAGCGCGTACGTGTCGCCGTCGCAGTCGACCATACCCTCCTTCCGGAGGGTCTTCAGAATGCTGTACAGCGAGAGCTTCTTCATGCCCAGCGAGTCGCCCATCTCCGAGACGGTGGCGTCGCCGTTCGTCGTCAGGTACAGGTACACGAGCTTCGCACGGGGAGACTGCAGCTCCGGCGGCAGGGCCGGCGCCGCGGTGCGTGCGGTCTGCGTCTCTAACATCTTGTCCGGTTCAACGCATTCGACGATAATAAACCCCCTCTTCAACGATCGTCGAAACAGTGTGAACCGACAGAAGCGGGCCGAGCGCACCGAAACCGCGGGGGAACGCGATCGCCACCGTCAACGCCGAGCGCACCGATTCCCGCGATCGCCGCCGCGTTTCGACCGACGACGGATAGGAGACCGTGAACGATCCCGATCGATCGTGTCTGACTCGCCGTTCAGTACGACCGGTTCTTCGGCTCGTACGTCTTGTTCTCGCCCTCGAGGATCGTCGGCTTGTACCAGAGTTCGGGCTCGCCGTCGTTCCACGAAATGAGCGTGTGTTTCAGCCAGTTCTCGTCTTTCCGCTCTTGGTGTTCCTTCCGCCAGTGAGCGCCGCGGAACTCCTCTCGCGCAAGCGCGCCCATCGTGAGCGCCTCGGCGATGTCGAGGATGTTCCGGGTCTCCATCGTGTGGATGAGATCGGTGTTGAAGGTTCGAGACGGGTCCGAGACGGCCACGTCCTTGTACGCCTCGCGCGCCTCCCGGAGGTCGCCGAGCGTCTCCTCGAGCCGGCCCTCCTCGCGGAACACGTTGACGTTGGCGGTCATCGTCTGCTGGACCTTCGAGCGGATCTCGGCGTGGTTCCGACCCTTCCGCGCGAGCAGCTCCTCGACGCGGGCCTTGGCGCGCTCGACTTCGGTTTTGAGCACGCCGTCGGGATCCGTCGCCACCGCGCCGCCGTCGGCCGCGGCGGGGCCCTGCCCGCCGGTCTCGCCGACCTCGACCTCGAACTCGTAGTCGGTCGGCTCCCAGTCGCCCTGCTTGCCGGTCGTGACCTCGGCCTCGCCCATCTCCTCGCCGGCGGCGTGGCGCCCGGCGCGCTTGCCGAAGACGATGAGCTCCGGGAGTGCGTTGCCGCCGAGGCGGTTCGCGCCGTGGACCGACGCGCAGGCGCACTCGCCGGCGGCGTAGAGACCGCCGATGACGGTCTCGCCGAACTCGTTCGTCTCAATGCCGCCCATCGCGTAGTGCTGGCCGGGCTTGACCGGCATCGGCTCCGTGAGCCCGTCGGCGCCCTCGAAGTCCTCCGCGAGGTGGAGGATGTTCTCCAGCCGGTCGAGGATGCGCTCCTCGCCGAGGTGGCGCATGTCGAGGTGGACGTACTCGTCCTCGATGCCGCGGCCCTCGTTGACCTCGGTCAGCTCGGCACGCGAGACCACGTCGCGGGAGGCGAGTTCGCCGTCGTTGTTCGCGTAGCCGTGCTCGAACATGAACCGCTCGCCGTCCTCGTTATAGAGGATGCCGCCCTCGCCGCGGACCCCCTCGGAGATGAGGACGCCCGTCGACGGCAGCGTCGTCGGGTGGAACTGGATGAACTCCATGTCCTCCATCGGGACGCCCGCGCGGTACGCCATCGCGACGCCGTCGCCGGTGTTCGCGACCGCGTTGGTGGTGTGATCGAACACCTGCCCCATCCCGCCGGTCGCGAGGATGACACCGTTCTCGGCGCGGAATCCGCTGACCTCGCCGCTCTGGATGTCGTAGGCGACGACGCCGTGGCAGGTCCGGTCGGCCGGGTCGTCCTCGTCGGTGACGGCGAGCTCCATCACGTGCCACTCGTCGTACACCGTGATCCCGCGTTTGACCACCTGCTCGTACATCGTGTGGAGCATCTGGTGGCCGGTCTCCGCGCCGGCGTACGTGGTCCGCGGGAAGGACAGCCCGCCGAACGGTCGCTGGGAGACGCGCCCGTCCTCCTCGCGGGAGAACGGCATCCCCCAGTGTTCGAGCTGGATGACCTCCTCCGGGCTCTCCTGGCAGAGGGCCTCGACCGCCGGCGCGTCGCCGAGGTAGTCGGACCCCTTCATCGTGTCGTAGGCGTGGTCCTCCCAGGAGTCGGCGTCGCGCAGCGCCGCGTTGATGCCGCCCTCGGCCGCGCCCGTGTGCGAGCGGACCGGGTGGAGCTTCGAGACGATGGCCACGTCGGCCCCCGCTTCCTGTGCCGCGATCGCCGCCCGGAGTCCCGCCCCCCCGGCGCCGACAACGATAACGTCGTGTTCGTGCATTGTTGTATGGTATCTCGTTAGGTTCGAAGCGACTTGAGCGTGTTCACCGCGCTCACCAGAACTTCAGGTTGTTTTTGACGGCCTCGCGTTTCAGCTCCTGAATGTGCTCGGTGAGGGGGATGTCCTTCGGGCACACCTCGGTACAGGAGAACTGGGTCTGGCACCGCCAGACGCCGTGCTCCTGTTCGATGATCTCCAGTCGCTTCTGTTTGATCTCCTCGCCCTCGCGGTCGTCCATGGCGAACCGGTACGCCTTGTTGATCGCGGCGGGGCCGAGGTACTCGTTGTCGCCGGCGGCGATGTTACACGAGGACATACACGCGCTACACCAGATACACCGGGTCGACATCTTGATCTTCTCGCGGTTCTCCCGCGTCTGACGCTGCTCTTCGAGCTCGCCGTCGGGATACTCGTTCGTCTGGAAGTAGGGCTCGACGGCCTCCATCTGGTCGTAGAAGTGCTCCAGGTCGACGACGAGGTCTTTTTCCACATCTGCGTGCGGGAGCGGCTCGACCCGGATCGGCTCTTCGAGCTCCGAGATCTGGGTCTTACACGCCAGCTTCTGGCCGCCGTTGACGAACATCGCGTCCGAGCCGCAGACGGCCTGCCGGCAGGAGTGGCGGAACGTGAGCGAGGAGTCGTACGTGTCCCGGGAGTACATCAGCGCGTCGAGGACGGTCATCCCCTTCGTGAACGGGACGTGGAACGTGTCGAACCGGGGTTCCTGTTTCCCCTCGATCTCGGGGTCGTATCGGAACACCTTCAGCTCGACCGTCTCCTCGTCGGCGGCGGCCTTCTCGGCCTCCTCGGCCTGTCGGCGCGCGCGCTCCTCGGCGGCGCGCCGTCGCTTCTCGTCTCGACGCTCGTCGCCTTTCGAAGGCACTTCCGTCTCGGCGTCGGTTTCGCTCGATTCGTCCGTCTGTTTCGGTGTCTGCGTACTCATAGTTCAGAGAAGCGGGAAGCCGCCCGCCCATGCGTTCGCCGTCCGAATCCCCTGGAACAGCAGCACGACGCTCGCGGCCACGAGCGTCCACTTGACGACCGTGCGCTTGGTTCCGGTCAGCCCCTGATTGACGAGGGCGTTGTACACGCCGTTGACCCCGTGGAACGTCGCGGTCACGAGGAACAGCACCATCAGCGAGTAGTAGCTCAGCTGCTCCATCCGCGCCGAGCTCGCCGCGAGCGTGACCTCGTCGGCGTGGTGGACGAAGTGGAGCAGGAAGAAGTGAAACGCCAGCACGACCAGCAGGAACGCCGCCGTGACGCGCTGGAGTAGCCACATCCGGCCGCCGGAGTTGAACGAGGAGTAGCGCTCTGCCATCTCAGAACGCCCCCGCGATGAAGGTCGGAACGGACGCGACGGTGATCGCTCCGGTCAAGATCAGCGACGCGTAGAAGCTCTTGTCCTGTGCCTCTAACCCGACGCCGAGGTCGACGAGGAGAAGCCGGGTGCCGTTGAGCATGTGGAAGACGGCGACCGCGAGCAGCCCGACCTCCAGAAGGCGAACCAGAAGCAGCCCTTCGAGGCTGACGATCGTCCCCGTGAACACGTCCGTCTGGGATCCCTGAAACATCATCGTCGCGCCGTCAGCTGCCGGGATCGCGGTACTCAACACGGCGATATGAGTGAACAGGTAGCCGATGAGCACCCACCCCGTGAACTTATGGAAGATCCAGGCCCACATCCCCGCCTCGAACTCCCGCCAGCGGCTGAAGTCCTCGATGAGGCCTCGATTGTACGACTGACTCATACCTAACGGTTCTGAACCGGGGTCGTATAGTAGTTACTAACACGGCGGGATCCACCCCGACGGATCTCCCGTCCCGCCCAGGTGTGGCCTATCGTGTCATGGTCGTCTCGCTCGCGGAAGCCTTTTATGTGCTCCTCCCGCCAGTACTGATGCAATGGCGAAAGGCGAAGTTGACTTCTTCAACGACACTGGCGGCTACGGATTTATCGAGACTGACGACGCGGACGAGGACGTGTTCTTCCACATGGAGGACGTCGGCGGCCCGGACCTGGAAGAGGGTCAGGAAGTCGAGTTCGACATCGAGGAAGCGGACAAGGGTCCGCGCGCAACGAACGTCACCCGCCTGTAACTCCGGCGACGACGTTCAGGGTGTATCGGCTTTTCGACTGTTCTACCCTCTGAGCCGCTGCGCCGTCCGGCGTGGCGGCCGATCGTTCCCGGACCGATAGGAATTTACTGGTGGCTGACTGACTGGTCAGTCAATGAGCGATCAGCCGAGCGCGGCCGACGAGATCATGGACGGGGTCTACCACGCGCTCCGCGCCCGCGGCTACGCCGACCTGACGATGCAGGACATCGCCGACGAGTGCTCGAAGAGCAAGTCGCTGCTTCACTACCACTACGACACGAAGGAGGACCTGCTCGTCGCGTTCCTCGATCGCGTCATCACCGACTCGGAGCGGCGGATCGCGGCCCACGCCGACGACCCCCCCGCGGAGCGGCTCGCGGGGTTCATCGGCTGGTTCGTCTTCGAGCCCGGGGCGGTCGACCGCGAGGCGTTCCACATCGCGCTCCTCGAACTCCGCACGCAGGGGCCGTTCAACGAGCCGATCCGACGGCAGCTCGCCCGGAGCGACCGGCTGCTCCGCGGCACCGTCGTCGACATCCTCGAATCGGGCATCGAGGAGGGAGTCTTCCGCGACGTCGACGTCGAGGAGACCGCGGCGCTGCTGGTCGCGACCCTCGACGGGGCGCGGACGCGGCAGATCACGCTGAGTCGAGGGGCGAACGCCGCCGAGGGCGACGAGTCGAACGCGGGCGGCATCGATCCCGGGCTGAACGACGACGCGCCCGGGACCGCCGCCTCGGCCGACCGACCCGAACCGACGTACACGCGAGCGGTCGCGGAGGCGACGTTCCGGCGGATCGTCGAGCCGCTGCTCGCGGAGGGCGCGGAGCCGCCGTCGCTGGAGGCCGGGATCGGAGCGATGACGCCCGTCGACGAGCACGACGCGGAATGACCGACGGTTCGACGCGGGGCGACTGACGTGGGACGCTTTGGCATCGACCGGCCGCCGACCGTGCTGCTCGCGGTGATCGCCAGCACCTTCTTCGTCGGCTTCGGCGGCGGAGTCGTCTTCCCCATCCTGCCGAACCTCGGCGCGGTGCTCGGTATCTCGGCGTTCATGGTCGGGGTGATCCTCTCCGCGAACCGGTGGGTGCGGCTCGTCGCGAACGCGCCGGCCGGCGCCCTCGTGGATCGGTACGGGACGCGCACGCCGTTCGTGATCGGGCTGTTCGTCGAGGGGGTCGCCACCCTCGGGTACGTCGTCGCGCTCGCGGTGCCGCCCGCCGAGTCGCTCCGGCCCCTCGCGGCGTCGCTGCCGACGCTCGCGGCCGGCCCGCTGGCCGTCGGGACGGAGGGATGGTTCGCCGCGATCGCGGTCGTCGTCGCGCCCGAGACGTGGTTCCTGATCGCCCGGGTCCTCTGGGGCCTCGGCTCCGCCGCGGTGTTCGCGACCGCCTACACCATCGCGGCCGACATCTCCGACGGCGGCTCGCGGGGGACGAACATGGGCGTCGTCCGCGGCGGGATCACGATGGGGTTCCCGGCCGGGCTCGTGCTCGGCGGCGTCGTCTCCGCGCTCGCGGGCAACATCGCGGCGTTCGTCGTCGCCGCCGCCTTCGCCCTGACCGCCAGCGTCGTCGCCTACCGCTTCGTCCCGGAGACGCACGTCACGGGCGACCGGTCGGGAGACTCGATCAAGCCGTGGGATGTCGACACCGCCGTCCCCGCCGTGACGGTCGGACTGGTCAACTTCGGCCTGATGTTCGCGTACATCGGCGCGCTGTTCTCCACGCTCGTGCTGTTCCTCGGCGAGAACGAGATATCGCTGTTCGGCCTCGCCCCGCAGGGAACCTCGGGGCTGTTCATGGCCGGGACGGTCCTCTCCGCCGCCCTCTTCATGTTCGTCGGCGGGAGAATATCGGACGCCCGCGACTCCAGGACCCCGATACTGCTGACGTTTCTCGTGGTCTCGTTCGTCGGGTTCCTGCTGCTCGCCCGCGCCGGGTCAGTGGTCTCGCTCGGGCTCGCCTGCGTCTTCATCGGCGCCGGGCAGGGAGGGACGAGCGGTCCGATGATGGCCCTGCTCGCGGACCTGACCCCCGACGATCGGATGGGTCGGGCCTCGGGGACGAACAACGTCCTCGGCGACGTGGGCGGCGGCCTCGGCCCGATGGTGTCGCTGCCGCTGATCGAGGCGGTCGGGTTCGCGCCGATCTACGCCGCCTGCGCGGTTCTCCCGCTTGCCGCGGGCGCGGTGCTCCTCGTCGGGGTCCGCCGCGAGACCGGGACGTTCCTCCCCGGGCACGCCGTGGGGGAACCGGAACGGGGCGAGAGGTCGACTTCCCCAGATTCGTAGTCCGAATCAGCCGCTGGCGCGCCTCCGAGCGCCCGAAGGGCGCGAGGAGCCCGCGAGGGAGTCGGAGCGGCGCTTATAAGCGCCGCTCCGACGAGGCTGGGGAGGCGTGAGGCTGCGGTGCGGCTGCGGTGCGGGTGGGACTCAAAGGGGCAGCCGCGGGGGCGAAGACGCGCGACGTAAGGACCGCAGGCGCGAACGGAGTGAGCGCCGAGGACCGCACAGAACGCGAGGGACGCCACGTAT
>NZ_BBJP01000012.1 GCF_000739595.1 Halorubrum halophilum
CATGGAACTGCTATCCAACTACAGGGATGAAACGATTGGTTTCACAAGGTTGGTCGTAAGAGACATGTTCGTCAGAACATGTCACGCTATGGAGACCAGTACGTCGTCGGTGAAACGTATCGTAGCTCGTCAGATCCTCAAAAAGATGAATTCCAAGCGTGGCTAAACGGGCCGATCGACAATGGGATCCGGAACAGCGGTGGCATTCGTGCGATCGTGAACTCACAGACTGGAAAGCGTGAGTTCCTTGTCTTCGTTTCCAGCCAAGAGCGAGGAGGGCCACAGAACCCGTGGGAGGACGTTATCAATCGAGAGGAGGGAATTGTTCGCTACTGGGGAGACGCGAAAGCACGACACAATCCCGACCCGGAGAATGCGAATGGGAACAGGTGGGTGAAGACCGACTACTGTGAGACCTACGCACAGGACAATCGCGAAGACGCTCCGCCCGTCCTCCTCTTTGAGAAACCCCGTTCAGGGGAGGTCACTTTCCAGGGCCTCTGTGTACTGACGGATCTCAGCATCGAGCGCTACAAGGACGGTGCCGACACCGTTGTCAATTACCTCTTCGACCTCGCGATCCTCGACGTCGACACCGTCGATCTCGAGTGGATCCATCGCAAGTCTCGAACTGGCGCCGACGTCGGTGGCCCCGACGCATGGAACGAGTGGATAGACAGCGGACGCGTTCGACGATACTCGATCTACAAAAACCAGATCCGCTCGAGAGACGCACAGTTGCCTGATACCGACTATCAGCCGCTCCTCGATGACATTCGAAGTCAACTCGATAATCCAAAGAAAGGCGAAAAAATGGAGTTCCTGATTCAGTACCTCCTCGAGACGCTTCCGAACTTCAGTCAAATCGAACAGACTCCAACGAGTGGTGACCGGGGCGTGGATCTTGAGGGACGGATCGACTTGCTACCAGATGCTCCGCTCGGTTCGACTGACACCGGGATCAAATTCAAAGCTCAGATCAAAAATAAGGGATCGAGCGTCTCGGGCAAGGAACTGAGCCGACTCGCCTCACGAGTCGAGGACGGGGAAATCGGCCTCTTCTTCACAACATCACACTACACGAAACAGGCTCAGGAAGAGAATTTCTCCGCGTATCCGGTTCGATTGTTCTCGGGTGGAGACATCGTGAAACTCCTCGCTCAAACCGAACTCGTCGACGATCGGACTCTGACTGATCGCGTTGTTAAAGATATCCAGAAAGAGGTCAGTAGATAGTAATTAAACCGTCTCTCGGCCTCTTACACTTGCCGGGCGGTATCCGACAGAACGCTTATTCGAGCGGTCCACGAAGGAGGTGTATGGCGAGTGCGACACGCGACCCGTCTAACGGTGAGGGGGTCGAGTTCATTCACGAGGATGACGGCTCGATCACCGCGAGGGATATCGAGACCGGTGTCGCGTCTTTCGGTGACACGAAGGCGGAAGCCCTCCGTATGCTCGCAGAGGCGATTGAACTTCACGAAGGCGGTGGCGAGCCCGTGACTGACGAGGATCTCGATGAGTGGGGCCTCGAAGACTCGGAACCCGGCGACGAGGAGCTTCCTGACTTCATGAAGTGAATGGTCCGGACGAACTTCTCCGGACGCGAGATCGCGTCTGTACTCCACGACTTTGGCTACAAGCGTGTCGGCCGCGTCGGCAGTCACCTGAAGATGCGTTACGAGTCACCAGACACGGACGAGGTCCGGGTAGTGACTGTTCCCATGGCATCCGAAGACGAGATCCCGACCGGAACGCTGCAGTCGATCGCCGACCAGTGTGGAGCCGAGGACTTCCACGCGTGGTGTGAGTGGATCGACGAGCATCGGTGAGCTTCGGGCTGTCGACTTGTTATACAAGTCGATAAATAGACCCTCGAAACCGCCCCGATCACGGCGGTGACCCGCTCGGTTCTGCCGCATTAAGTGCTATCTTGTTTTGGAAGGTCGTATGCGCTTAGAATCCACGCGCAAGGAGGACCAGTTCAAATGCTGGCTCACGGACGACGACCTCGAGGAGCTCCGCCGTGCCGCGGGGAGTCACCGCGACGACCTCGTGATACAGCTCGGCGGGTTCGTCGGGCTCCGCGCCTTCGAGATTCCGCAGGTCGCGCCGAAACACGTGAAGCGTACTCCCGACGGCGACCACTTCCGCCTCCGCGTCCCGGAGGGGAAGGACACGACCGGGAGCGGCGGGAAGCCTCGCGACGCCTACCTCCCGCGAGAGGTCGAGGGCGATATCCACCGGTTCGTTCGGTCGGAGGACGTCGGCCGCCACGAGCCGATCGTCGACCTCTCCGAGAGCGGGATTCGGGCGGTGGTCAAACGCACGGCCGAACGCGCGGCCGACGCGACCGGCGACGAGGACTTTCTACACGTGTCGAGCCACGATCTCCGGCGCCGGTTCGCACAGAGGCTTCTCGTCGATAAGCAGGTGAACCCGCGCGTCGTCATGCAGGTCGGCGGGTGGGACTCCTTCCAGGCGATCGAGCCCTACCTGAACGCGCCGACGCCGGAGGTCGTCAACGACGCCTTCGAGGAGGCGGGATTCGCGTGAGCCGCGAGCAAGAGGCTGTAGGTGTTGTTCGAGACCTTCCCGGTCCGTTCGTTCTGACGGACCGCGGGCTTTGTATGGTGCTCGGGGACAACATCGTCGGTCCTGGAATGACACAGATGACGCTCGCGGCGCTGCTCGGACTGTTTGCGAGCGGGGTGATCAGCGTTGTCTTCTGATCAGTCTTCGGGCGGAGTTTACTGGAAAATCAAGCTGTTAGCTGCTGTCTTGCCAATTATTTTGGTGATAGCAGTCGCGCTCCGACCGTCGTTCGTCGACTGGGCGTTTTTCGGTGGCGTCTCCGCCTTCGCAGCTTACGCTCTAGTCGATTATCTGGAGGATCACCATGCAGCGTGAGGAATCTACGGATGGAAACGATCGGAACGGCGTCAGATTCGATGTTGACTGGCTCCTCAGTCGCGTGATCACGTTCCTGGTCGGTTGGATGGCAGTCGCGTTGTTCGGGCAGGTGTTCTCAGACTACTCACTCACAATATTTTTGTGGGGAATGCTCGCGTCGCACACCTTTCAGCGGTCGGTGTCGCTCGAAAATCGAGAAGACGGCCGCGAGGAGCTCGTGTTTCGCTGGCCGTGGGACGACACGGCGGACGAGACGTGACGAACACGGCGGAGACCCTCTCACACCTGTTCGGTTCTGCCGTTTTATCCCCTCGCTGACGGCTCGTCTTTTATATCGGCTCGTGCGGCGAGCCGTGAACGGCATGAACGACGACGACACGGGCTCGGAGAAAGAGCCCGACGGCGAGGAGAAGCGGTGGACCGAATGGTCTAACCACGGAGGCGACGCGTGACCTGGGATCCGACTGGGATCGTCGTCAGCGACGCCTTCCGCGACTACGTCGAAAAGTTACGAAACACCGCCTCGGACGGCGAAAAAGTCCGTTCTGGAAATGACAAATCGACACACCAGCGGCAGCAACGGGAACAGCGCATGAACATCAACATCAAGAAGACGGGACTCGCGACGCTCCTGGCGCTCGCAGTCCTCACGTCCATGGCGGTGCCGGCGGTTGCACAGTCGGGCAACGAACTCGCTGACAAGTCGGTGACGGTCGACAGTGACACCGAGAGCGTCTACCTCGAGGTCACCAACACCTCGGGAGACGCACTGAACTACACTGTCTACGGTATCTCCGACGGTCTCTCGGACGAAGTCGACTCCGGGACGATCTCCTCAGCGGACGAGAACGACACGGCTCGGCAGACGTTCGCGGTCAACGCGACCGAATACGACGAGTACCGTGTCGTTGTCACCGAGGACGCGAGCGACTCCGACGAGGAATCAGCTGACAACATCGAGGTCGGAACGACGGTTAACCAGGCGGGCGGGGGCGGGGCCTTCTTCGCCGGCGCCGGCGGTGGCCTGTTGACGGTGACGAACGGGATCATCGCGTTCGCCGTGTTCGGCGTGACGTACGTCATTGGCCTCTGGGACCCGGTGAAAGAGCGACTGGCGGAGGAGTAACATGCCGACCCTATCGCTTGGAGACGGCGGCGGTGTGGGAACGCTCAACGGCATCGCGACCTACCTGTCAGAAGGCGGGAAGGCGACGACGGTGCTCTCGGCGTCAGTCATCGGACTGATCACGTCTCCGTTCATCGCGATCATCGACATCGTCAACGCGATCACGCAGTTCGCGACGTCGCCGTTCGAAGGCGCCGGCGAGTCGATCTCCTCGCTGTTCGACGGGCTCTTGACCGGGCCCGCGGACCTGATTCTCGCTGGCTCCGAGATCTCTGAGGCGGCGATACGATCCGTTTTCGGCGAGACGATCGCGGGGATCCTCGCGTTGCCACTGACAGTGGCGCTCGCACTGGCGAGTCTGTACCTCTTGGCGACGTTCCTGAACGAGGAGGAGACTGGAAACCTGTTCCCCGGCCTGCCGTTTGACGTGCCGTACATCGGCGCCGACGAGGAACCCGTTGATGATATGTAGGACACCATGAGACACACTTCGCCGCAGTCCTCGTGGGGTGATCGCCGGTGAGTAGCAGCGGCGATGGCGCCCTCACGAGGTTCATCAACGGCGACACGTCGGGCGGAATTCCCATACTGAACGTGTCGAACCCCGTGAATTGGGGCCGACTCGGCCAGACGATCGGCACATCGGTTTTAGCCACCGTGGTGGCGGGGGTAACGAATGTAGTCGCCACAGTCACGGACCAGGTGGTGTCGATCGTCGGCGGGTTCGAAGCGTTCATCGAAGGGAGCTGGCAGCCGGTGAACGGCACCGGGCTCGGCTTCGCGTATGAGTCGGGACTCATCGACGTGACGCTCGGTGCCGTCGTCTCGGGCTACAGCAACGCGTTCGCGTTCAACTCGGCACAGTTCGGGGTGCTGGCGCTCCCGATTAACTTCGGGATCGTCCTCGGAAGTGTCTACGTCCTCTCGGTCGGCCTCCAAGCGGCGACCTCGAGGTTCTTCGGAGGTGGGTGAGCGTGGCGCAAGCTAATCCGAACGATGGCGGTGGCGACGGGTACACGCTACCCCAGTCGCTTCAGCGATTCGCGAGGTCGCCACAGGGGTTCATCCTCGGAGCGATTCTCTCGCCGCTCCTAGAGGGGCTCAACGACGCGGTGGTTCAGTTTCTGGACCTCATCGTGTTCGTCTTTGAGGGCTCCGAGCCCGGACTCGTCGGGACCTACGGTATCGCGGACATTCCGCTGTTCATTGGGACCCAGCTCGTCAACATCGGCGCGACGATCGGCGGGTCGGCGTCCGACGGAACCGGCTTCCTCGGTCTCGTGGATCGGCTCGTCGAGGCGGCGGTCGGCTTCGCGACGGTCGGCGGACCGCTCGCGCCGATCATCCTCGCGGGCGAGGTGGTCGTTGTCGTGTGGCTCCTCGCGTTCATCGGGCGGAGAATCATCCTCGTCATCGCGGACGCGGTGCCGGGGCTCGCGGGGGTGCTCGGAACCTAACATGTCACTACTCAAAAACCCGGCAGCGATAGTGAGCGGCCTGTTCGCGACGGTTGCTGCAGTGTTCAACATACCGTTCGTCGACGGGATCGCGTTCTGGATATGGGGCAACGCCAACCAATTGTTCTATATCTCATCGCTGCTGGCGACGGTCTCAGAACAGCTCCCGTTCCCGGAGAAGTACGCGACACAGGCGCTCATCCGACGGGCGTCATCCTACTCGCGAAGCTTCTCCTGGACGCTGGAGACGACCTCGAAGATTCAATCGAAGATTCATGACTCACACAACGACGATCGACAGTCGACCAGTGCGGAAAACGGAGGTGCGGTAGATGCCCGCGATGTCCACCGAGGCGATCCTCGGATGGGTCATCATCGCCGGGTTCGGGTACATCATCGGCGAGTACACGGACCTGTTCGCGTATCTCATCATGTACCCGAAGAAGGCAGCGAAGAAGATCTTCGGTGCGGCGACAGTCGACCGGCTCCTCGGTGCCGGTGGGCTCGTCGGCGGGCTGTGGGCCGGCCCGGTCATTTGGGAGCTCGGGGCGACCGCGCTCGCTGGCCTCGCCGGCGGCGCCGCCGGAGTGATCGCGATCGACAGCCTCGGCTTCGAACTGACGAACGGCGAGTTCCTGGCGGTCGGCGTCGTCGCCGTCCTCGCGTGGATGTTCGCCTCGGCCTCGGCAACGGAGGACGACGACTGATGTCGACCGTCATGCCTTTCGAACTGCCAAGGGCGGTGACCTCTCGGACGCGTCTCACCGGCGTGTGGGCCGCAAACATCGCCGGCGCTCTCCTCGGAATCGGCGCCGCCGGTGTCCTGTTCCCGATCGGCGACAGTGTTTTTCAGGGTGCTCTAGTAGGCGTCGCGCTCGGTATCGCGACGATCGGGTTCGTAGTCGCGTACGTCGTCAGTGACCGCTTGGATTCGCTTGAGGAGCGGGAAGCCAGTGAGGTGAGCGGATGAAGCTCTCCACCCGTCGAACGGTTCGACAGTGGTTCCTCGATTCACCGCGAGGGACGGCCTACGCACTCTACGCCGCGTCTCTCGGACTCATAGCGCTCGGAACCGTCGCCGATGCTGACATCGTGGGCGTCACCGGCATCCTCGCCGGCGTCGGTCTGTTCTACGTTCGCGACCAGATCAAATTCGACGCCTGTTCGAACTGTAAGACCAGCGTCAACGCGATGTCCTCGCGATTCTGTGCAACCTGCGGGCACCGGCTCGACGACCTCGAGGCGGCGCCGCCGATCGACGAGCGCGTCGACGAGCGGTTCCGACCGGTCGGCCTCGAGCACTTGGAGCGAACGCCGGCTCGCGACCAGGCGCCGGCGCCGGTCGCGGACGGTGGTGAGAGCGACGAAAGCGAGGGAGACCGATGAGCATCCTCGGAGACCTTGGATACGTCGCTTTTGTAGTGATCGGCGGGACGATCCTCGGTGGCGTACTCGCAGCTGTAGCGGACGCGACGATCGCGGGACAAATTGCGGGCACACCTCTCGGACCGGCAAGCTCGTCGTCGCCAATCGCGTGGTCCGTCGTCGGCGCCGTCGTGCTCGTCGGTGGTAAGGAGGTATCGGGATGAACCGCGGCGCCGCGGTCGCCGCGGTTAGTCTCGCTGTCCTCCTAGTCGTGTTGACGGCGACGCCCGCTTTGGCGGCCGTGGTGCCGACGGAGACCGGTCCGTCGCCGCAGGTCGATGATTCGAACGCAACGTGGGAAGAGCCCGGCCCGTTCTCCCTCGAGGAGCTCCGTCGAAGCGGGACACAGCCGCCGAGTACCGCCGAGGCCGTGACGATCGAATCCGAACGGAGTCTCGGCACCGGCGGCGCGTTCGTCAAATATCCGACGATATCGCTCATCAACTCCCAATCAAAGCCGCTGAAGCCCTCTACTCGCGTGCAGTCGAACACGCTCACGTTCGAAACGTCGGCGTATCTCGATGCTGTCGGCGAGTACGAGGTCGTCCTCGTCTACTGGACCGAGGAGACGACGACCGGACCGAACGGGCAAGAGCGGACCTACGCGGCCGGTCAGGAGGTGCAGCGGGTCGGCATCAACGTCGACAAGGGCCGGGACGCGTCCCGAATCGGGCTACAGCCGCACTTCGACGAGACGGTGCAGGCATCGATGTGGCTCGAGAAGGACGGCGAGCTCGTCGACGGTGCCCGGTGGCGGTTCGAACACCGGAGCAATCCGCTCGCACAGTCGCCGGCGTTCTCTGTCGATTCGGAGGGCGACCTGTTCCGGTGGGGCGGTATCAACATCCTCCTCCCCGCGCTCGTCTCGCTGTTCGTCAGCCGGAAGATCGCGGACCACGTGTTCGATCGCATCGTGATCGGCGCACAGAAAGGCCTCGGCTTCTGGCTCATCCTCTCCGGGCTCGTCTTCGTCGGGACCGCCGGCTTCGCGACGTTCGCGACCGCGTCCGTCCTCGCGAACGCGCCCGCCGTTGTGGGGGTGGTCGTCGGCCTCATCGGGCTTATCCTAATGCTCGGTCTCCGGGACGCTGACGCCGAGAAAGCCGGGTTCTTCCAGCGGCGTCTCGACGACGACGCGCTCACTCCGACCGGAGACGACGCGGCCTCGAGCCGGCTCGTCCCGAACCGAATCAAAACGGTGGTCAACCGCGGGGGAACGCTGTACGCGCCCGCGAAGGGCCTCACGCCGATGCTCGCCCGCTACTGGGCGGACCCGGCGGCCGTGCCTCGTGGGGACTTAGCCACTGTCGACGAGGGCGACGCCGACTCCGACCTGGAACGGATGTACGAGGTGGACCCGACGAGCGACGAGGTCCTCACTCACTCGCCGGCGACGCTTTCGTTCGCCCCCTCGCTGACGGTGGACGTCGACGAGTCGGAGCTGGCAGAGCCGCCGGAGGGTGACGGAATCGCCTCGCTACCGGACGCGATCGCGACGAGTCTGTCGAACTTCTCGACGAGGCTCAATTGGTCGTTCCTCGCGGTCGCCGTCGGCGGCGGCGCACTCGGCTACTTCGGCGGTATGGCGATCTTCGGCGCGCAGCTGGTCGGCGTCGCGATCGCGGCCGTTCCCGTGCTCATCGCCGGGACGGTCGCCGTCGACGGGAAGATGTCCGTCGAGCCGGCGCCGTACCACTACTCGGACGTGCGTGCGACCGTCGCGACCGAGCGACAGGAGTACGTCGCCCGCCGGACCTTCGAGGACCTCCACAGTCAGATTCAGGATATGGACTGGCAGGCGCTTGACCGCGCTCAGTCGACCGTTCAGACCCTGAGAAAAGAGATGGCCGAGAAGATGGACGACATGTTCGGCACGGACATGGCCGACGAGCAGCTCGACACCACAGACACCGACTCGGACGACGGTGATGGCTCGGCGCCGTGGACGACCGATTCGAACACGGATTCGGGGGTGGCGGACGATTAGCTCCACGAGCTCTCCGGACCCACTCGGCTCGGTCATCTCGATGCAGCGCGAGGACGACGATCGAAAGGCCGAGTCCGCGCACGTCCCCGCGCTCCCGACGCTCCGAGCGCAACAACGCGATATCCGGTCGCGGCTCCGCACGGGGTTCGGCTCTCGACACGAGCTCCTCGTGTGGTCGCACGTTGCGGCCGCGATCTCGGTCGGGAGAGTCCCGGACGACTGGTTCAGTCACCTCATCAACGACCAATGGACCGTCGCGGCGTGTCTCGACGAGCCGAGCGCGCGCCGGCATCTCTGTGGAGAGACGGCGCCGTCACCCTCCGAGGCCCGGACGGAGCGGACCCGCATCATCCAGGACGTGCTCTCGCCGGCGTTCCAGAAAGCCGTCGACGTGATTCGCGCTCAGTCGAACGACTTCACTGACGACCAAGACGGGGTCCGACACACCGACCGCCAGCGGTTCATCGCAATGCGCCCGCGGCTGCACCAGCGCGTTGTGGACCAGCACCGGGCGCTGAGGGCGCCGTTCGGAGAAGGTGTCCGCTCACAGGCGGATGCGGTTGAATGGGCGGACGAGGTCGCGTACGCGGCATCCGGCCACCTTCCTCGCGACTTCACGTCGCAGGTGTGCAACCCGATGAGTCAGTGGTGGACGGCCCTCGCAAATGAGCAAACGGCGGTGCTCGACTCGATGCTCGCCGAGGACGTGCTCCCCGCGTGGAACAGTGCGCTTCGAACGGCCTCCACAAACGCCGAGGAGCTCCCGAGCGGGGGAGTCGAATCCTCATCATCTGCAGGCAACCTATCATGAGCAACTCCCAGAATATCCCGGACGACATCCCGGTGACATCGACGGACTCGATGCTCGAGGTCGTGCAGGATCCGGAGTACCTGTACGAGTGGTTAGCCGGCCTCGAGGCGACGAGTATCGACGAGACACGGGAGGTCAAAAACGACAAGCGGCGGCACAGCATCGGCGAGAATCTCGTCCGACACATGGAGATGACGCCGTTCCCGGACCTCCTCGAGCGGTTGGAACGGACGCCGGACCCCGTCGAGGGAACACCGCCACACAGCACTCTCCGACACCCACGGGCGATGCTCGACGCGATCGTCCACACCTCGGATATGGATGGGTTCCGGCTCGACTTCGAGGACTTCAGCGGACTCTCCGACTCCCGGAGAGGTGTCTTCGAGTACCTCACTGATCCGGACACGTCCGTCGACGACAGCGACCTCGAGACGACTGGCGGCTCGGATGCGCTGATTCACGGGCCGATGGGCCGCGGAAAGACGACCTCGGTCTCGACGATGATCGCCCGCTGGATGGAAGTGAACGGCGAGGCGGTCGTCTGGCGCGGAACCCCGCAACGGACCGAGTGGCTTCCGCTGGCGCCGTGGGCCGTCGTCTGCCTTCCGGAGGGCGTCGAGTACAGCGTCCGGCTCGCACCACCGGAGGACGGCTCCGGGTTCGCAGAAACGGATTTCGAGCCGATCGAGGTCGACCTCGAGGACATCGTCTGGCGCGTGGAGCGCTACAGCGACCTGGATGACCTGAACAACAACGTCCTCATGTCGGGTGCGTTTCACGTCGTCTATCCCGATCCGAAGTTCCGAGGGTGCGAGGAGATCACTCAGAAGGCGTCAGAGTGTCCCCCGCTCGAGTACACTTCGATCTGGGAAGCGGAACGGCGTCGCCACGATCCCGAGCTCGACGACAAGGAGGCGACGCCGACGAGCCACTGGTGGTTCAGCTGGCTGGTCCACCACAACGTCAACGAGGAGCGGTCGATGCGGACGACGTGGGTCTGCGACGAGGCGAGCAATCTGTTCAAACACCACGCGTCG
This sequence comes from Halorubrum halophilum, assembly GCF_000739595.1. Taxonomy (GTDB): domain Archaea; phylum Halobacteriota; class Halobacteria; order Halobacteriales; family Haloferacaceae; genus Halorubrum; species Halorubrum halophilum. The sequence continues at coordinate 10,757 of NZ_BBJP01000012.1, forward strand.
AACGATAACGGCGGTCTATCGACCAAAATCGCCGCCGTCAGCCAGCAGTACGTCGACTTCCGACGGAACGGCCTGTCGTTCGTGTTGCTGACTCAGAAGCCCAGAGAGATCTCTTGGATGATCCGAAAGAAAATGCGCTGGGGAGTCACCCTCTCCGGCACCGACAACCCCACAGGTAGCGACGAGATCATCGGCGTTCGGCCGCCGATGAGCACAGAAATGACTTCGACCTGGAAACTCGGTCGCGGGCTGTTCTGGACGAGCGGTCAGTACACCGAGTTCGGCTGGGACGATCTCCCTCGCCGATACAAGGTTCCGGGGAAGCTCCGCGTCATCTCGCCGGAAGTTCGGAGGGTGAGCGCCAAATGAAACCGATTTCAATCGATTCCCAAAATCGAGCCGAACCGCGCCGAGTGAGGGATTACGCGCTCGCGCGTGCGCCAGCCCACCACCCCCCCGCGGGATGGAGGTCGGCATGCTAGACGAGATTCCGCTCGACGATGAGCAACTGAAAGTGGTTGGACTCGTCGGCGTCGTCGTCCTCGCGATCGCCGCTGCGCCGATGATGCTGACACCCTCGGACGACGGGATGGAACCGAACAACGGCACGGTCGTCACTCCCGACGGCACCACGCTCGAGGAGGTCAGCGACCCGAGCCGAGGACCGCTCGAGAACCTGAACGCGATTCCGGCGTCACACCTGCGAGACGACGAGAGTCCGACTGTCCACGCGTCGACCGGCACGCAAACGATGCGCGTGGAGACGACGACGGCCGACGGCGAGCCGGCGCTGAACCTCTCGGACGACCGGACACACGACGGTCGCTGGGTCTCGGTACCGACGGACTGGTTCAACCGGACGCACGGCGAAGTGCCAGCGGTCGCACGCATCGCTCACGAGCAGAACGGCACCTATACCGAGGCGATACAGGTGCGTGGCGACTCTGCGGCGTTCTACGTTCGCGGGTTCTCGACGAACACGATCACGTTCGGCGGCGAGCTCGTCATCCGGGACCAGCCGGCGGTCGACGGAACGCGCCACACGTATCAGCTCGACTCGCGAGACTCGGTCGACGACGTGTCCATCAATGTGACGGGCGTGATAAATGCAGACAACAATCGAAAAGACGCAGGAATTGTCGGTGACGGCGACTCGATCTCGGTTGATATTGGCGGGAATATACAACCGGTGGGTCACGAATCGACCACCCCCGTTCTGGATGTGACCGAAGAACCTCCGAGTGGACCTGATTCCTTTAGTGTGTCAGATTCGGACTGGTCTCCCTCTACTGATACTCAATTGATAATCACCGCTGACGCGAGTAATGTCGTTGATAGTGCTGAAACTCCTTTTGAGCTCACAAAAGGCGACAACGGCGATGATTACGGAGCCACATGGGAAATGTACATCGCAGATGGCGATGTGGGTAGCTCCGTCTTTTCAGAGGGTGAGCAGATCAATTCGGACTCTAATTATTATAGTGGTAGTTCGGCCAGCAGCCTTTATCCGAGTTCATCTGTTGACGGTGATATCTCCGGCCAAGTCACTATCGGCATGGATGTTACGGACGTTCAAAATCTTGATGGGATCAAGCTTTTCGATCCGGTGTTGTCATACGAAGGATATACCGTGGAAGATATGACTGTCAGCGCTGACGACGGGACACAAATATCATTCTCAGGGCCCGGAACGTATGATTTCCCGGTTACTAGGGACGCATCAACGATCGACATATCCACCTCCTCTAACGGAGCTGGGGTTGCTCTGGAATACCGCGCAAGATCTCAAACACATGATCCCGTCGTGGAAGTTAACGGTGAGACGACCGGGTACGACGGCACCCTCGGTGACGGAGAGACGGTCTCGCTGAACGCGAGCTCGTCGTGGCTCCAAGAGGGGACGAACAACGTCAGCGTGTCCGTGGGTGACGGCTCGGTCACCAGCGGTCCCGAGCCGCACGTAGACGTGGAGTACCGGCACGACCTCGAGTCGCCGCGGACCGTTCAGTACGAGAGCGAGGCGCTCTCGGAGCGGTACAACGTCTCGAAGACCTACACGACGCCGCGAGAGAACGCCACTCTCACGGTTCCACACGCGCGAACGGTTCTCTCGATGCGCTCGCTCGAATACCGGCTCAACGAGAGCGGAACCTACTCGAGCGTCCCGCAGTCGGCGTCGAACCTCTCGGGGACGACGCTCACCGTCGACGTGTCGGAGGTCGCGGGCGATCCGGTGCCGGAGGGGACGACCGTCGAGGTGCGATCGGTCGGCTCTCGCGTCGACGCGCACAACGCGGAGATCTCCGTCGTGCAGGCGACGCCGGTCGGCTTCGACCTCGACTCGCGCATCCGACTCGACTCGTGGAGCTCCGATAGCTACCTCGGTATCGGCGAGACGCCGCAGGGAAGCCTCGTCCACTACGCCGAAAACGAGAGCTACTCGGCCGAGAGCGACTACGTCGAACTGTACGGAGACGGCCGCCAGCGCCTCCACGCGCCGAACGCCTCATCCGGCAGCGAAATGACGCTGAACACGCTTCCCGCCCGCGTGTCGCCCGGCCAGAACAGCATGCGCGTCCGCGTCCCGGAGAGCGCGAACGCGAGCAACACGGGGTTCGTGGTCGAGCCGGCGAGCGTCGTCGGAGACGCGTGGATCGCCGAGTACGTCGCCGGCACGGACGGCCAGTGGTACGCGGTCGTCGACGGCGACGGCGAGCAGCTCGGCGCTGCGGAGAAGCCCGACCCGATCGAGGTGAGCCGCGACGACGTGGGGCTCGTCTCGATCGAGGCGACCGATCCGCCGAGTCCGTCGACTGACTCAGTCGGCAGCGGCGTCTTCGCGACCTTCTCGGACGGCAACCTCCCGAGTCTCCTCGTCCTGTTCGGAGGGGTCGGGATGCTGTTTGTCGCCGGTTCGCGTCCGTCGAGTTCGCGGGACGCCGTCGACAGCATCGCCGCCAGCGTCGGCGGCTCGTTCTCGCGTATCCCGCGTATCGGTGGCCCGGTCGGCTCCGGTGTAGAGTCGGCCGTCTCGGCGGCTGGCAGCGGGCTAGTGAGCGTTGGGGAGAACCGACTCCTCACCGGTGCCGTCGGCGCCGCGGTCGCCGTGGCGGCCGCAGAGGCCGGGCTGTTCAGCATCGGCTCGGAGACGGGCGCGATCCTCGCCGTCGCCGGAATCGCCGTCGGCTCGCTGTTCCTCTTGCGCGAGGCGGACGCGTTCACGACGGCGCGGTGGATCGCGATCGTCGGCGTCGCCGGCGTCGTCGCGCTCCAGGGGCTCGGCGAGACCGACCTCCTCACCGAGCTCGTCAACTCGGACGCGTTCCTCATCTTGGTGCTCATCGGCAGCTACGCGCTCATCCAGCTCGTCCGCGAGTACCGCGCGAACAACGGACCGAACGACGACCGCCCGCAGGTTGTGATCGGCGGCAACCTCCGAAGCGGCGGCGACGACGAGGGGTCAGACTGATGAGCTGGCTCCTCGAGGCGCTGGCCGCGCTCGGCGCCGGTCAGCGGTTGATGATGGGCGCGATGCTCCTCGTGGGGGCGCTCTACCTGTTCAAGGCGGTCAAAATCGGTCGGCTCATCGGCACGGTCCTCTCGTCGGGCGCGGCCTACGGCATCGTCGTCCTAGTCGGCGCCGGCGTCGCGATCGGACTCGGTTGGGTCGACCCGAACGTCGGCCGGATGACCTCGCAGCTGGCGACGTTCGTCGATACGGTGTGGAACGCGATCGGCGAGTGGGTCATCGACGCGACGATCGGGCGCCTCGAGGAGACGACGTAAGGCTATCTGAGAAGGTACTTCGCGGGTTCCCGTCCCCCACTATACCGTGTTCTCACCGCGGAGAGAGTGTCCTACGACCGTTCTGTACGTTCCACGTGCGGAGCGGTGCGTGGCGGTAGGCCGGAGCCGTTCTGGCTCCGGCCGTTATTGTTCTCCCCCTTAGGGGCTACACCCGTAGGGTCCCCTGCTAACCTACCCACGCACCGCGGACGCTCTACCGGCCGTTCTCGCGACGTTACACCCTGCGAAAAGCGCGATCCGCGACAAGAGGTTAAGAACCATTATGTTTTAAAATCCACCTCGTATCAGCGCAAAATTCACTCGGCGACCGAATCGACGCGCGATCGGCCCCGCCGACGCACCGGGTTAACCAACATCGGAGGGTGAGAGGCGCGAAGTGTTGGTTAAGACCGCGAGGAAAAAGAGAGCCGAAGCTATCGCCCGAGGCGAGCCCGTGGCGCCGAGCGCCGTTATTCGACCCAGTCTCGGCGATCGGTCCTCACGCGGACCTCGTCACCGTCCAGGTACCCGCGATCGAGCGCGTTCGCGAGCTGGTGCACCTCGAGGCGGAGGTCCTCGAAGTACGCCCACTCGGAGTTCCGACCACGATCTCTGTCGCCGGCGTCGTCCTCTTGGTCGTCGCTCTCCTCCTGGTTGCCGACGGAACTCGGATCGTCGCGCTCCTCGCGACGTTCGCGGCGCTCCTCCGCGCGGTCCATCATGTCGTCGACCTGGTCGTCCGGATAGATCCGCCGGAGGATCTCCTCGGCCTCCTCGAGAACAGCGAGCGAGGGGAACACGACGAGAACCGGATTCGAGACCTTCTCGCAGACGCCGATCTCCGCGAGCCGGGAGACGTGGTACCGGATCGTCGAGCGGGCGAGACCGGTCCGCTCCTCGAGCGTGTCGTACGACGCGCCGCTCTCGGTCGCGACGACGCGGAGGATATCGTACACAGCCTGCGTGTTCGCCTTGAGGGCCTCGCGGTGGATCTCTGTCCCGACGGCCTCGTACCGCTCCCGGAGCTGTTCTCGACGGCCGTTCGGATGACGGTAGCGGTACTCCGGGCTCGCTGAACCGGGCTGAAAGTCGTCGGCGATCAGCTCCTCCCGACCGACATCCGCCCAATCGAGGTGCGCCGAGACAACGGAACGGAGGACCGACATGACCTCGTCCCACTCGTCGACGTGCGGAAGCGCACCGTCGCCGTCGACGCCGGCGAACGACGCCTCGAGCTTCGGATGATGCGCCGGGTCCTCTCGCGGGATCTCTGTCCATCCGGCGTTCTGGTAGCACTTCAGTTCGATATCGTAGCTGGTCCGCTCGAAACCGAGGAGGTGCCAGCGGTCAGCGTCGAGGAGCGCCTCCAGGTATCCCTCGCGAAGCCGGTACTGGTGTGCCTCGATCTCCGACATACCGCCGAATGCGATGAGGTCACGCGTCTGGTCCATCACCTCGATCACCTGGCGCTTCCATCCGATATCGAACCGGTGGTGCGCCTCCGCCTTCGTGAGGCGCCGCGAGTCAGCGTCGCGGTCTTCCAGGAGACGACCGCGGTCGACGTCTAGGACGAGCTCGAGAATGTCGAGCATGCGACCCTCGATCTCGTCGGCGGTGTCCGCCCACGTGGTCGAGCACCGCACGAGCGAGCCCTCTCCGTACTGTAGCGTGAGCGAACTCCCGTCCTTGTAGTTGAGATCGTCGAACTGCGGGATCACGCGGAGCGAACACGCCTGTCCGGTCTTGTGGAGGTCTCCGTCGTCATCGCGCTCGCGAAGAGTGAGGTCGTACTTGTAGTACGCCGAATAGTCGTCGCCGGTCCCAGTTCCGGCCTTCCAGCGTGACGAGGTGAGCTTCACGACCCACTCACGGCTAGATGTCGGCGCTTCGAGCCACGGGAGAGCCTCGTGGTTAACCTCCGCGACGATCCCCGGCTCCTGGTCGCGGTCTCCGACGACCTCGTACCACAACTGATGCACCGCCGAGTAGACCGCCAAGTCGCGACCAGCGTCGTTGAACACGGCCTGTACGGCGGCACCGTGGGCGGCGGGTTCGGGAGCGATGCGATCCTCGAGGCGCGGGTCGGGGAGCGTCCCAATCGTGGCGTCCGGCGTCGAGGGCATGTCGATGCTCACGCCGAATCAGCCTCCTCGAGGACGGCGAGCGCGTTCCACCAGGTGACGCCCCGACACGAGTGACAGACGTGCTGGAAGGAGCCGCTCGACGCGTCGCCGACGATCTCGGTGGTCCGCTTCTCTGAGGTCTTCCCGCATCCAGTACAGCGCGCCGAGAGGAGCGGGCCGACGTGACCAGCGCCGGGAGCGGGACGCGACTTACTCGCCATCGTTCTCCTCCTGGTCGTCTTCCTCCTGATCGTCCTCCTCCTGGTCGAGTTTATCCGCGAGTTCGTCGGGGAGGTTGTCGTTTTCCTCAGCGAGTCGGAGCTGTTCCGCGAGCGATCTCGCGTGATCGGGATCGTCGCTCACGCGGACGCACCCCCGTCAGCGTCGTCCGGTTTGTACCGCCTGCCACCGTCAGAGGTTGACTTCCGGAAGGAGTCGGGACGGTGGGGACAGCCGACGAGGTGACCGTACTCGAGATCGCCGTTAATGCTCTCAGTACAGCGGGCGCCGCAGGTGTCGCACCGGAACTCGCGGGACTTCGTGACGGTGAACGACCCGGAGTATCCGAGGCTCACGCTGACGCACCTCCTGTGTCAGAAACCCGGAGACAGCTCTGGGGGTCGCTATGATTATAGGTTGGACAACGCGAGACGGCCCTCTCTAATAGTAGCGGAAGTACGGAAATTAGGTGGCTGGGGAGTTGTACGGCCCCAACCGCGGTGGCATAACGCCGACCGCTTCTGAGGTGGGCCAACACGGATTTGAACCGTGGACCTCCCGGTTATCAGCCGAGCGCTCAACCTGACTGAGCTATTGGCCCAGGTGAGCGCATTCATTGGTTGCGCTGGTAGGATTTTAAGGGTTTCCTTTCGCGAATCGGCCGCAGTCAGCCGGTTTCGGATCGCGTCAGAAGCGGCTCACGCAGAGGGGAGAGCGCGTAGAAGGCGGGGCGTCAGTCGCTCCGGTCCGGCTCCTCGTCTTCCACCGTGAAGTCCACGTCGACGACGTCGTCCGCGTGGTCCGGGTCGTCGAATCGGTCGCCGTCGGCGGCGTCGCTGGGTCCGTCGCCGGTGGAGTGCTGGTCGTCGAAGTCGCCGTTGCCGCCGAACTCGCCTTCGTCGAAGTCGTCGCCGTCGAATCCATTTCCGTTACCGAAGTTCCCGCCGCCGAACGAGCCGCCCATCGTGAATCCGGCGCCGGCACCACCACCGTCTCCGTCGCCGCCGGGGAACCCGCCGATGTAGACGTTTCCGGTGGTGAATCCGCCGGTCTCGCTGTCGAGATACGGGATCACGACGTACTTCTTGAGTGCCATGCGGATCGGGACCCGCGAGAGCGGGAGCGCGAGCAGGAATCCGACCGCGTCGGTGACGAGTCCCGGCGTGAGCAGGAACGCGCCGGCGGCGATCAGGAGGCCGCCGTCGAGCAGTTCGTCGGTCGGCGGCTCGCCGCGGGCCAGCTTGCGCTGGACCCGCGCGAGCGTCGCGCGCCCCTCGGCGCGCAGCAGGAGCATCCCGAGGACGGCCGTCAACACGACGAGCGCGACCGTGACCGCCCACCCCAGCCGCGTCGCGACGACGATCAGGAACAGCGCGTCCACGAGTGGGACGACGAGGAGCAGCGCGAGCAGCGTTCGCGGGCGCATACCGTCGCCTTCCCGCCGGGGACCCATAGCCCTTTTCGTCCGGTGCCGTGGGGAGGCCGACGGTCGGCGGTGGACGGGCGGCAGGCGTTCGGCGCCCGATCCGCGACCGCCACGGCTTTGACCGGCCGGTCCGAGCCGAGCGTATGGACATCGTCGGCGCGCTCGGCCGCGACCCGCCGGACCGCGAGTCGCTGCCGCGGTGGCTCGCCCCGCTCCCGGAGGCGCTGGAGGACGTGGCGTTCCGGTTCGTCTGGGTGATCGTCGCCATCAACCTCCTCGGCACCGCGTTCGGCTTCTGGTACTACCGGTTCCAGTTCCGCGAGCTGCCGGTCGAGATGTGGCCCTTCATCCCCGATAGTCCCGGCGCGACGCTGCTCATCGCGCTCGCGCTCGCGGCGTGGGGGCTCGGCCGGTCGAGCGACACGCTGGCGACGCTCGCCTTCTTCGGGAACGTCAAGCTCGGGCTCTGGACACCGTACGTGCTCGTCGCCTTCTCCCCCGCGTTCCTCGCGAATTCGGGGCCCGCGATGTACGCGTTCCTGTTCGTGAGCCACCTCGGGATGGTCGTGCAGGCGTTCGTGCTCCACCGGATCACCGACTTCCCGCTGAAGGCGGTCGCGGTCGCGACCGCGTGGTACACGGTCGACCTGCTGATGGACTACTTCGTCCCCGTGCTCGGCGAGGTGACCCACACGTCGATCCCCTACCCCGACGCCGAGCCGTGGTTCACGACGACCGTGCTGCAGGTCGCGGCGGCCGGCGCGGTCGTGCTCACCGTGATCCCGCTATTCTGGGCGCTCGCGACGCGGATCGCCACGCTCCGGCTCCGGATCGGCCGGGGCGACGACGCCTGACTGTAGCCTCCGCAGCGGCGTCCCCCGTTTAAGTCCCCGCGGACCGTCAGGGACGCCATGAGCGCGTACGAACAGATCGCGGACCTTTCAGTGACGATCGAGTCGGTGGAGCGCCGCCGGTACACCGGGAACACGACCAGCGGGTTCGAGCGAACGACCACCGAGTTCCGTCTCGCCGGAGACGGCGTCATCGGCCGCGGCGAGGACGTGACCTACGAGACCGCAGACCACGCCGCGCTCGTCGGGACCGACCCAATCGACGTCGAAGGCGAGTGGACGATCGACGAGCTGTCGGCGCGCCTCGACGAGATCGACCTGTTCGCGCACAAACCGCCCGAGCAGGAGTACTTCCGCAACTACCGGCGGTGGGCGGTCGAGAGCGCCGCGCTCGATCTGGCGCTCAGACAGCGCGACGAATCGCTCGGCGAGTACCTCGGTCGCGAGCCTGAGCCGGTCCGGTTCGTCGTCTCGACGCGGCTGGGTGAGCCGCCGACGACTGACCGCGTCGAGGAGCTGCTCGCGCTCGACGACGAGTTGGAGTTCAAGCTCGACCCGACGCCAGACTGGCCGGAGGAGGCGTTCACGGTTCTCAGAGAGACCGACGCGGTTCGTATCCTCGACCTGAAGGGCTGGTACGAAGACACCGACGTCGACGGCGAGGCCGACCCCGAGCTGTATCGGGACGTGTTCGCCGCGTTCCCGGCCGCGATCGTGGAGGATCCGGCGTTCACGCCCCAGACGCGCCCGCTCGTCGAGCCGCAGGCCGACCGCCTCTCCTTCGACTACCCGATCGACGGCGTCGAGGCCCTCGAATCGCTCCCGGTCGAGCCCGGGTGGTGTAACGTGAAGCCCTCTCGGTTCGGCACGCTCGAATCGCTGTTCGAGACGATCGCGTACTGCGAGGAGCGCGGCATCGAGCTGTACGGCGGCGGCCAGTTCGAACTTGCCAGCGGCCGGACCGCGATTCAGACGCTCGCCGCGCTGTTCTACCCCGACGCGCCGAACGACGTGGCTCCCCGCGAGTTCAACGACCCCGAGGCGTCGCCGCCGTATCCGATGAGCCCGCTTCGGCCCGACCGCGACGCCGTCGGCTTCGAGTTCTAGGGAGAGAACTCCGTTGAACTGCTCAGAGGCGAACGGTTTCGGGAGTGAGTGGCGGAGTTCGTTGGTAGCGATACGGTATTTAAAAAGGTGTGAGCGACGGCGACGAACGCTTATAAATGAACGGGGCGGTGGCGCGTGCCGACGAGCGGCCGACAGGCCGCGAGTCGAACGCGCGAGGGAGTCGGTGGTCCGGAGCGAAGCGGAGGGCCACCGACGAGGCTGGGGAGGTGTGAGGCTGTGTGGTGCGGTTGCGGGGCGGGACTCAAAGGGGCAGCAGCGAGGGCGGCGCAGGCGACTCAAGCACCGCAACGAGGGAGCGAACGAAGTGAGCGACCGAGTGAGGCGCGCAGCGAGCCTGCGCCGCCCTCGCTGCTGGGGCTTTGGAGGTCTTCACCGTGCTGTCTGTGGCTTATAAACAGCCGCCAGCAGCATCACTCGATCGCTTATAAACAACCGTGTCACCAATTCGCGGTACCTACTCCCGCCGTAGTTCAGCAGAGCCGAGCGTGGTGGGGTCTCCTTCTACCGCTCGCGCTCGGAGATCCGATCCGACGACCGCGACGCCGAGAAGTCGCGATCGGTCGTCGTATCGCGATCCGTCGCGGAGCCGAACCGGGACGCCTCGTCGGCCTCGCGCTCGCGGGTGTCCGCGAACCGCTGGGCGGCGTCTGCGATCGAGTCGAGGACGGCGAGGGTCCGGTAGCTGAGGTACAGCCCAATCGACAGCGCGCCACTGACCATGACGCCGAGGAGGATCTGTCCGACGATCACGAACGAGTACGCGAACAGGAGGAGCGAGACGACAGCGATCGCCGTCCCGGCCCGCGTTCGGAGGGCTTCGGAGGGAGAGAGAGGGTCGTGCGTCATACGCGGCGCTACCGGCGCGGATCAGTTAAAAATGGCCGACGCTACTCTGCGTAGATCGTGTCGCAGGTCGGCTCCAACCGCACCTCGCCGTCGGGGAGGAGATACACGTCGACGCCGCCGGCCGAGCGCGTCCCCTGTTGCTCGCAGTTCGGGTCCGGCCAGTCGCGCTCGATCGGCTCGCGGTCGTCGACCGTCACGACGACAGCCGTCGGCGCTCCGGTGAAGGGTTCGGTCCCCTCCCGGGCGCGGTCGCCGTCGATCTCGAACGTCTGCCGGTACAGCGCGTCGCCGCCGGCGTTTTCGACCCGGACCGTGAGCGTGTGGGCGGTGTCGCGGCGGTTGTACATCTCGACCTCGTGCGCGAGCTCTCTCGGGCCGAGGAGGTCCGCGCAGCCGGCGAGTCCGCCCGCCGCGGCGGCAAACAACGTACCGAGGAGGGACCGACGAGTCGACTTCGGGGACATACGGAGGCCGTGCGCGCGGCTCCGTGATACCGGTTGCGGTCTAAAAAATCGACTGCGGGACGGCGAGCGCTCAGTCGTCGGCGGGCGCCGCGGAGTCGCCGGTGGAGACGCCGGTGCCGGGCCCGATATCGATCCCGAGTTCGTCGAGCTTCTCGTCGGGGACGACGCCGTCGACCCAGTCGCGGGTCTCGTAGTACTCGGCCTTCATCTCGTCGAGCTCCGCGAGCTGACCCTCGCTGGCGCCCGTTCCGGGGATGGCGTCCGGGTGCCCGTCGATGAAGCGGTTCGGCAGGGTGTCGTCCGCGCCGTCGAAGCCGACGAGGTTGTTGTAGTAGCGTTCGAGGTTGTACACCCGCTCGCCCGCCTCGAACAGCTCGTCCTCGCTGACGTCGCGGCCGGTCATGCCGTTGTACTGGAGCACGTACTCTTCGATCCCCTCCGCGAACGCGCTGAACTTGCAGATGTCGAAGGAGTCAGACACCGCGTGCAGGTCCTGGAAGGTGGCGGTGAGCTCGCCCTTGCCCTCCCACTCGTACGGGTCAACCTTCTCCGGAATGCCGAGGATCTCGGCGGCCGGCGTGTAGCCGCGCAGGTGGCAGGCGCCGCGGTTGGAGGTCGCGTACGCGATCCCCATCCCCTTCATACAGCGCGGGTCGTACGCGGCCATCGTCTGGCCTTTGACGGAGAGCTTGTTGCCGTGGGCGTCCTTCGCGTCAGCGACGCGCTCGGGACCCTCCGCGAGGAGGTCGCCGAGGTCCGAGGAGCGGTGGCCGATCTCGTCGAGGAGATCGATCATCGTCTCGGAGTCGCCCCAGTCGAGGTGCCCGACGCCGTCGAGTTTGCCTTCTTCGCTCATCTCCATCGCCATCGCCATCATGTTGCCGGCCTCGATGGTGTCGATGCCCAGGTCGTTACAGCGCTGGAGCATCAGAGCGATCTCGTCGCGGTCGGAGTGCCCGGAGTTCGGGCCGAGCGCCCACGCGGACTCGTACTCGTACGACTCCGTGCGGACGTTCATGTCCTGCCCCTTGTGGGTGACGTCGACCTCGACCTCCTTCTTACACGCGACCGGACAGGAGTGACACGTCGGCTCGTCGACGAGGATGTTCTCGCGGACGTTCTCGCCGGAGACCCGCTCCGCCTCGATGTCGACGCCCTCCGCCTCGTTGTACGCCTCGGTCGAGGTGTACTTCGCGTTCTTCGACGGGAGGCCGTCCATCTCCTCCGTCGCGTTCATCAGGACGTTGGTGCCGTACATCGAGAGTCCGCCCTCGTTGGGCGCGGTCACGTCGGACTCCCGGATGACCTCCATCGCCTGCTGGTACCCCTCTTGGAACGTCTCGGGGTCTGCCGGCTTCGGCATGTTGGTGCCGCTCTTCACGACGACCGCCTTCACGTTCTTCGAGCCCATCACGGCCCCCGTGCCGCCCCGGCCCGAGGCGCGGTCGTCTTCGTTGATGACGCAGCCGTAGCGCACCTCGTTCTCGCCGCCCTGGCCGATCGCCATCACGGAGACGTTCCGACCGACTTTCCCGTCGACCTCCTCGCCGATGGCGTCGATCGTGTCGTGGACGCCCTCTCCCCAGAGGTGGGAGGCGTCGCGTACCTCGACCTCGCCGTCCTCGACGAACAGGTAGACGGGCTCGTCGCTCGCGCCGTCAAGCAGGAGGCCGTCGAGCCCGGACCACTTGAGCCGCGCTCCGGACCAGCCGCCGTGGTGCGAGTCGGTGACTGTCCCCGTCAGCGGGGACTTGGTGACGAACGCGATCCGACCGCTCATCACGGTCTGGGTCCCCGTGAGGGGGCCGGTCATGATCGCGAGCCGGTTGTCCGGCCCCAGCGGGTCGACGTCCGGACCGGCGTCGAAGACGTACTTGACGCCGAGCCCGCGCGCGCCGATGTACTTCTCCGCGTCGTCCTCGTCGATCCCGCGGTAGTCGACCGCTCCGTCCCCGAGATCGACCTGTGCAACTCGGTCTCTGTAGCCGCCCATTTCAGTCATGTAATGCTCGTTAATTAAAGAAGGACTGTAGCGGGTTAGTTGTTCACCTCTCGACGTAGCCGGTACCGGTTACTTCGACGCTCGACTGCCGGCATCGTGGTATATAAATGATAGAACGGAAACACACGCCGAAAACGGCCGACAGAAGGGCATTCGTGTGTCGTTCTCACACTCGTGTCGGCGGCCGTACTATCAAGCGGTTTCGGCGCGGGCGTGGGGACGCTGCGGACGGCGCATCTTGAGACGCCACCGCTCCCTGTGACCGATCTGTGATCGCTCCGTGACCGATAACTTCGCGGGCCGTGAACGAAAACGCGTGAACGGGACCGACCGCGAACGCGACCGCGACAACACCGATAGCCGCGCGGATCGGGGCGACCAAAGCGACTCGCGGCTCGGCACCATCGCGTTCGCGCTGGCGGTCCTCATCGCGTCGGTGGTCCCGGTGTCGTGGGTGGCACCCGGCGGGGCGGAGGGTGCGGGCGGCGGCGGTGTCGGAAGCGGCGGCGGAGCCGCCGCGTTCGTCGACGCGCTCCCCTTCGACATCGGCTTCACCGACCCCTTCCACCTCGTCGGCTACGCGGTCCTGACGGTCCTCGCGAGCCGCGCGATCGGTCGAGGCCGCCTCGGGCTCCTCCTCGCCGCGGGCGCAGCGGTCGCGTTCGGGTTCGGGATCGAGCTCCTTCAGGCGCCGATCCCGTGGCGGTCGTTCGCGTGGCGCGACGCCGCCGTCAACGCGGTCGGAGCGTGTCTCGGGATCGCGGTGGTCCTCGCGGCCGCCGCTTTCCACCGGATCGGCCGCGACGAGCAGCAATGACGACACGGCTTTACGCGCTCGGCCGCTTCCTCCGGTAATGAGCAAGCCGAGCCCCGACGCGTACGAGCAGGGGCGCGGGATGGACGCGCACAACGCGGTGATGCGCGATATCCGCGCCGAGCGCTCGGAGACGTACGACCCGACCCAGCCCACCCGCGTGTGGATCGACGAGGACAACACGCCCGACGGCGTCGTGAACTCCCTCACGATCATCTTAAACACCGGCGGCTGCCGGTGGGCCCGCGCCGGCGGCTGTACGATGTGCGGCTACGTCGCGGAGTCGGTCGAGGGCGGCAGCGTGAGCCACGAAGCCCTCATGAACCAGATCGAGGTGTGCCTCGACCACGAGCAAGAAGAAGCGGACGCCCCGGCAGAGCTGATCAAGATCTACACCTCCGGATCCTTCCTCGACGAGCGCGAGGTCCCCGCCGAGACCCGGCGGGCCATCGCCGAGACGTTCGCGGACCGCGACCGGATCGTCGTCGAGTCGCTGCCAGACTTCGTGAGCCGGGAGAAGATCGGCGACTTCGCGGACCACGGGATCGCGACCGACGTGGCGGTCGGGCTGGAGACCGCGACCGACCGCGTCCGCCACGACTGCGTGAACAAGTACTTCGACTTCGCCGACTTCGAGGACGCCTGCGCGGAGGCGGCCGCCGCGGACGACGACTTCGACGCCGACGTGGGGATCAAGGCGTACCTCCTCATGAAGCCGCCCTTCCTCGCGGAGCCCGAGGCTGCCGCCGACATGATCGACTCGATCCGGCGCTGCGCCGACGTGGACGGCTGTCACACCGTCTCGATGAACCCGACGAACGTCCAGCGCTACACGATGGTCGACGAGCTGTTCTTCGAGGGCGGGTACCGCCCGCCGTGGCTCTGGTCGGTGGCGCACGTCCTCGAAGAAACCGCCGACGTCGACGCCATCGTCGTCTCCGACCCGGTCGGACACGGCTCCGACCGCGGCGCGCACAACTGCGGCGAGTGCGACGACCGCGTCCAGACCGCGATCAAGGACTTCGACAAGCGGCAGGACCCGAGCGTCTTCGAGCAGGTGTCCTGCGAGTGCGAGGCGACGTGGGAGCTCGTGATGGCGGAGGAGACGAGCTACAACATGCCACTCGCGCGGTAGCTCCGTCTCCCGTTCCGCCCTCCGCGCTCCGTCAGAAACGGGAGCGATCGGGGACGGTTGCGATCAGATGACATCTATATTCTGAAACGTACGATCTGTTTTGAACAAATTTCTGAACAGTATACGCGTGTTAATGCGGATCATACCGATCGATCAGGTCGAAAAAGACCCTTATACCTCCGGATACTGAGGTGAACCATGAACGCAGACGCCAGCGGTTCCCGGTCGGACGCCAGCGGTTCCCGGTCCCTCCGCGGGAAGTCGGTCCTGTTCTGTGCGGAGTGCAGCTTCGAGAACCCCGTCTCCGAGGGGTGGCTCGTCGTCAGCGACGGCGACGAGCGCACCATCGTGTGCCCGGAGTGCGGGCACGTCGCCGACCACCGGACGGAGCGGTCGGCGCCGGCGCCGCGAGCGGACTGAGAACGGAATCGGTCGGTCGAGCGCTACTCCCTGATCCCCTCCGGCCCGTACCTCATTCCCTCCTCGGCGCGCGCTCGGCCAGCACCGGAATCGCGTCCAGTTTCTCGTCGTCGATCGCGTCCCAGTCGATCCCCTCCGGGCGCGGATAGGGCGTGTCGGTTCGAATCGTTCGCTCTGGAGTCACTACCAGATCGAGCGGCACGTCGTAGGCGTCGGGCGCCGGGAGGTCGGCGGCGTCCGCGATCGGCGACTCGGGACCGTCAAGGACCGATAGCTCGTGGACCGTGGTCGCCACCGCGGTCGTGTCATTGACAGCGCCAAGTTCGCTGAGCACGCCCCACTCTAAGTCGCTGTACCCCTCCCCCTTCCCGATCCGAGCGCCGTCGGTCGTGACGCCAACCGAGCCGGCGACCACGAGGTCGACGTGCGGCACGTCCTCCGGCGGGACCGGAGTGCCGTACGTCGAGATGCCCGAGACGGTGGTGGCGTCGTCGATATCGGCGTCGTCGTCGGGCTTCGCCCGACTGCCAGAGGCGCGGTGCGCCTCGCTGCCGTCGGCCGCGATCGCTTCCGGGTCGAGCCGGAGGAACGGGTCGGCGTCGCGGAGCCGCGGCTGGGCGACGTACACCGTCTTCCCGGCCCGGAGCGCGGCGCGTCGCACGGGGAGCTGCGGCGCGTCCGGGTTGCACTTGAGCGTCGCCGCCGACGCCCACGCGTCGGTCTCGGTCAGGCGATCGCGGGCGGCGTCGGCGCCCGCGAAGTTCGGGATCCGATCGTGCGGCGGGAATGGGAACCGTGCTTGGTCGCCCGCCTCGAAGGCGTCCCAGACGGTCTCGCGGACGGCCTGTTTGTTCATGTTCGACGGTGGAGACGCGGCGACAAGTAGTCCACGAAGCCCGGCGTCGTCCCCCGTGTCTCGGTCATCCCCGCCCTCATCCCGCTCCCGTCCAGCGGTCGGGTCGATCTACCGGCGTATTTATATATCAGATGTGTGTGAGTTCATCCATGCTCGAAGACGGACTCTCGTACCCAGTTCGCGGCGACTGGATCGGGCGGATCATCATCGGAGGAATACTGGGGCTCTTCTCGGTCCTCCTGCTCCCGGCGTTCGTGATCGTCGGGTACCTCGTCCGCGTGCTCGAACGGACCATCGGCGGCGAGGACGTACCGCCGGAGTTCGACGAGTGGGGCGACCTCCTGATGAAGGGCGTAATCGGAACGATCATCACGATTGCGTACATGGTTATTCCGGTGATCGTGTACGGGGTCGTCGTTGCGGTCGTGGGCGGGACGAGCGGCGCGATCGGCGGCGACGCCGGCGCGCTCATCGGGGTCGTCGGCGTGCTGCTCGCGCTGGCGTTTCTCCCCGTGCTGTTCTTCATCTACTACGCTGTTCCCGCCGCGCTATCGGCGTACGCGGCCCGCGGCGAGATGGGCGCCGCGTTCGACCTCGACCTGCTGAAGCCGGCGCTGTTCAGCACCGAATACCTCGTCGCCGTGCTGATGCCCATCGTCGTGGCAGTGATCATGTGGATCGTCACGGCGGTGCTTACGGTGACTGTCGTCGGCCTCCTTCTCGTTCCCTTCGTCCAGTTCTACGGACAGGTCGCGGTGTTCCGGATGTTCGGCTCTGCGTTCGCGAGCGTGAACGACCGGATCGAGACAGGGTCGGCCGGCGGCAACGTGGGGACGGTCGGCGACGACGTGGCGTACTGAAGGCGTCCCATCGACGCGTTCCGCGACGCGCCTTTTAAACCGTTCAACCGCCCACGTACGGGTATGTTCGAAGACCGGCCGGACCGCGACGCCGAGGTCGTCCTCGTGGGGCGCTCGAACGTCGGCAAGTCCACGCTGATGCGCGAGCTGACGGGCCACGACTTCTCGACGGGCGGCAAGCCGGGCGTCACCCGCCAGCCGAACCACTTCGACTGGGCCAGCGAGAGCTTCATGTTCACGGACCTGCCCGGGTTCGGCTTCATGTCCGGCGTCGAGGAGGAGCACCGCGAGGCGATCAAGACGAACATCGTTCACTACCTTGAGGACAACGCCGACTCGATCCTGGCGGGCGTCGTCGTGATGGACGGGAAGGCCGCCGTCGACATCATCGACCGGCACGCCGAGCGTGGGAACATTCCCCACGACGTGGAGATGTTCGGCTTCCTCGAGGACGTAGGCGTCGAGCCCATCGTCGCCGTCAACAAGACCGACAAGATCGACGACCTCGACGAGCGGCTCGACGCGATCTGCGACCGGCTCGGGCTGTACCCGCCGTGGCAGCAGTGGTCCGACCGGATCGCGCCGATCTGTGCGAAGAAGGGCGACGTCGAGGCGTTAGAGGAGTGTCTCCGGACGCGCTTCCACGAGCACAACCGCGACGACCTGCTGAAGTTCGTCTCCTGAGCGACCGCGCGCTCGTTTAAGTAGCGAGCCGACGATCGCGTCCGTATGAACGCCCGTCCCGTCGCGGCACTCGGCGTCGCGCTCACGACGTTTCTCGCCGTCGCCGCGCTGTTCACCGAACTCCTCGCCGCTCGAATCGCTTTTTCCGCGCTCGTCGGGCTCCCCGCCGGACTCGTCGCCGGCGCCGCGGCGGGGATCACGACGTGGGCGCGTCTCTGGGCCAGACCGGGGACTCGGCCGTCTCTGCTCGGAATCGCCGCGTTCGGCTACGCCCTCCTCGTCGCCGCCGCGGTCTCGTACACGGTGCCGCCGGCTCGCGACCTGGTTGGCGTCGACACGGCGGTCCCGTTCGCCGCGCTCTGTGCGATCGCCGTGTTCCTACTCGCCCGCCGGGACGCGGACCGGATCGCGTGACCGGCGAAAGATGGAGGCCGGCTCCGACCTCAGGCGAACACGACGAACCGGAACAGCCACAGCGTGACCATCCCGCCGGTGATGGTCGCCAGCACGTTCTCCGTGCGCCACGCGATCACGCCGGCGACGGCGCCGGCGATCAGTCGCTCGTCGGCGAGCGTCGCGGCGACCGAGGGCCGGATCGTCACCAGATCGGGGAGCACGAGCGCCGCGAGCACGGCCGGCGGGACGTACCTGAGGGGGCGTTTGATACGGGCGGGAACCTCGTCGATCCGGCCGAACAGGTGGATGAAGGAGAGCCGGAACCCGTACGTCGCGAGCCCGATGAGGACGATGGTGAGCCAGAGTTCGAGCGCGTCGCCGAAGGGGAGGAGAGAGCCGCCGGTCACGACTCGTACACCTCCGTCAGCAGGCCGACCGCAATTCCGGAGACCGCGCCGGCCAGCAGCCCGAGGTTCAGGGGGAGCCCGGCGGCGACGACCGCGATCGTGCCGCCGGCGACGCCCGCGGCGGTGGTCGGCCGGTCCTTCATCGCGGGGACGAGGAGCGCGAGGAACACCAGCGGGACCGCGAAGGTCAGGCCCCACGCGTCGGGGACGCCGGCGCCGACCACGACGCCGACCACCGTGCCGATCTGCCAGACCACCCACAGCGCCGCGGCCGCGCCGAAGTAGTAGCGCCACCGGCTGCGCTCCGGGTTGGCCTCGTACTCCGCGACCGAGAGCGCGTACGCCTGATCGGTGAGCAGGTACGCGAGGCCCGCCCGGAACCTGCGACCGTAGTCCGCGAAGTGCGGGGCGATGGAGGCCGAGTACATCACCACCCGGAGGTTGATCACGACCGCGGTGCCGACCACGACCGCGAACGGCGCGTTCGACCCGATCAGATCTATCGCGGCGAGCTGGGAGGCGCCCGCGAACACGATCACCGACATCCCGACCGCCTCGGCGAGCCCCAACCCGGCGTCGACGGCGGCGATACCGGCGACCAAGGCGAACGGGGCGATCCCGAGCAGCAGCGGCGACACGTCTCGGACGCCGGCCCAGATGTCGCCGTCAGTGAAGTCTCCGTCCACGGTCACTCTCGCGGGTAGACGGGCTCGTCGTGCTTCGCCGCGAGGTGGTCGGCGTGTTCCAGCTTCGTGTTGGCCTTGCGGAACGTGCCGAGCAGGGAGTGGATCTCGCGTTCGGTCGGGTGCGCGCGCCCGAGCAGCCGGCGCATCAGCAGCGCGTTCTTCTCGCGCACGTGCTCGCGCTGGCCGGTGGACTCGAGGAACTCGCCGAAGAATTCGTGGAAGCGCTCCACGTCGCCCTCGGGGGCGCGCGTGACCGCGGTGTCGGGGAGCTGCGTCTCGTCGACGGTGAGATCGCGGAGCTCGTACAGGAGGACGGTTGCGGCCTGCCCGAGGTTCAACACGGGGTAGTCGTCGGCGGCCGGGATCGAGCACACCTCGTCGAGCCGCGAGAGCTCCTCGTTGTTGAGGCCGCGCCCCTCGCGGCCGAAGACGATGGCGGTCGGCGCGTCCACGGTCTCCAGCGACTCGCGCAGTTCGACGGGGGTCTTGAAGGGGAACCGCTCGTGGCTCTGGTCGTCCTCGCCGGTGATCGCGGTGGTGCCGACCGTGTGGTAGTTCGCGACGACCTCGTCGAACGTCACCTCGTCGGCGTTCGGGAGTACGTCCTCGCGGGCGTGGCCGGCGAAGCCGTACGCCTCGCCGTCCTCCTTCAGCTCCGGCGGATCGACCAGCTTGAGGTCGGTGAGTCCGAAGTTCTTCATCGCTCGGGCGATGGTGCCGACGTTGCCGGGCGTCTCCGGCTCGACGACGACCACGACCGGCTTGCGACGGGGCTGAGGGGACTCGTGACCGTCGCCGTCGCCCTCGTCTCCCCCGCTCATTGGTTCGACGGGTAGTCGGTCGAGAGGTCGACGTCGTCGAGGTCGTCCTCGCTCAGCTTGTCCTCCGTGTCCCCCTGCTTGTCGTCGCTCTCGCCGGCGAGTTCGAGGATGTCGATCCGGTCGCCCTCGAAGTCCTGCTCGACGCGCTCCTGGACGTCCTGCTGGTCCGGTAAGTCCGGGAGCCCGTCGGGGTCCTCCTCGACGTGCTCGACCGGGGCGTACCCCTCCGGGGCCTCGTTGCCCGCGGCGACCCACTCGTGGAAGCGGTCGCCGAACTCGAGGGAGCCGGCGTGCTCGCTGCCGCCCTCCTCGCGGAACCAGTAGAGCAGGTCCGGCTCGTGCTCGGGACAGAGCAGCACCTCTCCCTTCGGCTCGCCGTAGACTATCTCGGCCTGGTTACACCGCTGGATCTCGGCTTCACCGTGTTCGAGGTAACAGACGTCGCAGGGCTCCTCGACGAGCCCGACGAGTCTGACGAGACGTTCTCGGGGCCCGTCCGGGATCTCGTCGAGGGGCTTCAGCTCCTCGTCGCCGGTGAAGATATCCTCCTCGTCGAACCGCCATCCGCGGAGGCCGACGCTCACTTTCGCCATGCCCGAGGCTACGCGAGTCGCGGATAAAAGCGCGTCCTTCCGGCGACGAGGGCCCGTTCGCGAGGCATATACGGACGCGGCCCGTACCCCCGCCAATGCGACGACGGGGAGTCCTCGCGGCGATGGGTGTCGCGTCGATCGGCGGGCTCGCGGGCTGTGGCGGAAGCGCGCCGACGGCGGGTGGTGGGAGTGAAGGCGAGAGCGACGGGGAGGGTGACGGAGACGCCGACGACGACGGCGATACCGACACCGCCACGAGCGACCTCCCGACCGACTGGCCCTCTGGGACGTACGCCGACTACGAGGCGATCACTGTGACCGTCCGGACATCCGAGGGCGACGATTTGGGTGCGGTGCGAGCGGCGGTCGCGGACACGCGAGACAAACGGGTCCTCGGTCTCAGCGACGCCCCCACGCTCCCCGAGAACGCCGGAATGCTGTTCGTGTACCCAGAGCCACGGGAGTCGCTGACGTTCATCATGCCGGACATGGACTTCGGGATCGACATCGTCTACGCCGACGCCGAGGCGACGATCACACGGATCCACAACGCACCGGAACCGGGACCGAACGAGGACGGGAGCGAGCAGCGGTATCCGGGGTCCGGACAGTACGTGCTCGAACTCCCCTACGAGTGGACCGACCGACGCGGCGTCGAGGTCGGCGACTCGTTGGCGTTCGAGCTGTGACCCCGTCTATCGAGCTCTGTCGATAGCCGTCGGGTCAGGAGCGTTCAGCTCCGGGGATCGAGCGACGCTCGCTCCGAGCACGACAGTCATGACCGCGAACAGTGCCAAGATCGCGACGGCGAACCCGGCCACGCCGAGCGTGATGAGAAGTTGACTCCCGAGCAGTTCGCCACCTATCGTCGCGACGAGGGCGGCTGACGCGGCTCCGAGCAATCGGTCCTCTGCTTTCGTGTTCATGCGTTACGTCCGTGCTGGACGGCATTAACGCGTTCTCGACCGCTGCCGTCATGTCTCATACTGACACGTCTCGTTGCGATCGAGGACCGATCGACGACCCGCCACCGGTCCGACGACCCGTCGCGGGTCACCTCTCACCCACCCGATCTATCGGTGGTCCCGCCCGCCGGCGCGGTTCGTCCGCTCCGTGCACTCGTCCCGTTTATACCGCTCGCGCACGTGGCGATCGTATGCGAAACGTGGACGCCGCGGGGCTCGGGATCGGCGACGACCACCCGCCCCGGATCATGGGCGTGCTGAACGTCTCCGCGGAGTCGCCGTACGACCCGAGCGTGTACGACGACCCCGGCGAGGCCGCCGCGTACGTCGACGAGGAACTGATCGGCGAGGGCGCCGACATCGTCGACGTGGGCCTCGAGTCGGCCAACAAGGACCTCGACGTACTCTCCGCCGAACAGGAGCTGGACCGGCTCGACACCGCGGTCGAGACGCTGGAGTCGACCTCGGGCGACGCCGTCTGGTCGATCGAGACCCGCTACCACGAGGTCGCCGACGAAGCGCTCTCTCGGGGATTCGACATGGTCAACGACATCTGCGGCTTCGCCGATCCCGAGATGCCGCGGATCTGCCGCGAGCATGACGCGGTCGTCTCGAAGATGGCCTCGCCGCCTGATCTGGAGCGCCCGGGCGCGATCGAGGACGTCGACGACATCTACGAGGCGCTCTCGATGAACGGCCTCACCGACAAGACGATCCTCGACCCCGCGTTCGGCGGCTGGTCGGTCGAGAAGACCCACGAGGACGACCGCGAGACGTTCCACCGGCTCCGCGAGTTCCGGGGGTACGGCCGCCCACTCCTCGTCTCGATCAACCGCAAGAGCTTCCTCAAGACGATCGCGGGACGGAGCACCGAGGAGGCCCTCCCGGTGTCCCTCGCCGCTACCTCGATGGCAGTCGAGCGCGGCGCCCACGTGATCCGCACCCACGACGTGGCCGAGACGCGCGACGCGGCGCTGGTCGGCGCCGAGTTCGCGCGGGATCGGGTCCCCTCGGGCGACGAGGCCGACGCCGGCGAGGTCGCCGTCGAGGAACTCGACGTGACGACCGTTCGGGAGGCGGAGCGTCACCTGGACCGCCTCGGCGCCGACCCGTCCGTCGCCGGCGACGCGGTCGTCCGCACCTACGAACTCGGCGGGCTCACCGACGAGGCGGTCGGCGCGCTCCGGGCGGCGACCGCCGAGCCCGGCGTCGGCGCGGCCTTCACACTCGCTGGCTCCGCCGCTCACGAGACCGCGAGCCCGTCCTCCGCCACCGACGGCGGGACACCCGGCTGCAGCGGTGCCGACAGGGGGTCCGGACTCCTCGTCGGAACGCCGAACGCGGTGTCTGGGGTTCGATCGTCGGTTTCGGGGGTTTCAGACGCGCTCGACGCCGCACTGGAACGAATCGATGACACCTCCAAGTAAGAGAAAGTTTATGCCGTCGTGCAGACAACCCGTTCACTGGACGCCGGAGGGGCACGCGGGTAGGGGTACTCTGTGCTACTCCGGCCCATACCATATTCCGCCCTACCAGCGGCGGCGCTGTGCGGTATCGCGGTCGAGACGCGGAATGTACGCATCGACAGCGGGGGATCCGAGATGAACTTCGAGACCTTCGAACCCGCCTACGAGGCGATCCTCGCGGACTTCGGCTTCGACCGGGCGGCCGACGAACGCGCTCGCGACGTGGCCGCCGAGATCGCGACCCCGTTCCCCCTCAATCGGCTCGGCGACTGGCGCGGCGAGACCGTGGCGATCGTCGGCGCCGCCCCGTGTCTGGTCGAGGAACCCGACGAGGTCGAGACCGCCCGCGACGCGGACGCCGTCGTCGCCGCTTCCACCGCCGCCGACGCCCTGCGCGAGCGCGGCGTCGCCGTCGACTGCATGGTGACGGACCTCGACAAGAACCCCGACACCGCGGCGGAACTCACCCGCGAAGGCGTTCCGGTCGCGGCCCACGCCCACGGCGACAACGTCCCCGCGGTCCGCGAGTGGCTCCCCCGGTTCGCGGACGAGGCGACGCTGGCGACGACGCAGGCGGCCCCCGTCGGTCCGGTCCGGAACCTCGGCGGGTTCACCGACGGCGACCGCGCCGCCTTCCTCGCGGACCACGTTGGCGCCGGGCGCCTCGTCTTCCCGGGGTGGGACTTCGACGACCCGGACGTGAACCCGATGAAGGCGCGGAAGCTCGACTGGGCCGCGCGGCTGTTGCGGTGGCTGGAGTGCCGCCGCAACGAGCGGTTCGCGGTCCTCGACGGGCGCCGCGAGGGGCTCGACGACGCGCTCGCACCGATTCTTCGGGGACGCGACGACAGGTAGTTTAAAAGAAAGACGGAGAGCGCTACTCCACGCGGTCCTTCGGCAGCAGCTCCGCGCGGTCGCGAGCGTCGAGCCACTCGACCAACTGGACGAGCTGGTCGCTCGCGGCCTCGAACAGCCGCTCCGCCTTCTCTTCAGTCACGTCGGTCGGGTCGCCGAACGCCCCGTTCGCGGAGTTGTCGATGGAGTCGTAGAACGTCCGGGCGCCGTGGACCATCGCGTCCGACTCGTCGAGGTGGACGAGCCCGTCGTCGCGAGCGTCCTCCAGCCGGTCGGTCTTGACGAGTTCGGGGGCGATGTGGGTGATCATCGCGGTCTCCTTCGGCCCCGCGTGGGGTCCGTTGTGCTCGAACAAGTCGTCGACGAGTTCGGGGATTGACTCGTCCCACATCCACTCGATCGCGTACGCCGTCTCGTCCTCGTGGAGTCTGCGTCCGACCTCCCGGAGGTGCTGGACGTTGCCGCCGTGGGCGTTCACGAACACGACCCGGTCGATCCCGTGGTACGCGAGGTTCCGGGTGAACGACTCCACGTAGTCGCGGAACTCCGGCGGGTCGACCCACATCGTCCCCGGGAACTGCCGGTGGTGCGGGCTGACGCCGACGGTGACGGTGGGGGTGCGGACGGCGCCCGTCTCCTCGGCGGCCGCGGTCGCGAGCGCCTCGGCGATCAGGTGGTCGGTCGCGAGCGGCAGGTGTGGGCCGTGCTGTTCCGTGGATCCCAGGGGGACGAGCGCGACGGATTCGTCCGACAGCGACTCCCCGAGTTCCGGCCACGTGTGGTCGGCGAGATACATACTTGACCTCCGTGTTCGGGGACGTATGAACCCCGCTTTCTCGGTCGGGCTCGCCGGGTTCGTTCGGTCGTTCCGACCGCTGGTGCGAGCACTTCCGGGCGGTCCCAAGCGGGGCGTCGGCTCGTGTCGCCACCCTTTTTGTGTCGTCCCGCCGAATTCGGGCGTATGTTCGGAGGAGGCGGCATGAACCCGCGAAAGATGAAACAGATGATGAAACAGATGGGGATCGACGTCGAGGAGCTCGACGCCGAGCGGGTCGTCATCGAGACGGCCGACGGCGACGACCTCGTCTTCGACGGCGCCCAGGTGACCAAGATGGACGCCCAAGGCCAGGAGACCTACCAGATCGTCGGCTCGCCCGACTCGGTCGCCGACGCGGGCGCCGGCGGAAGCGCCGCGGCGGTCGAGGGCGGCGCCGAGGCGACGGCGATCGAAGACGCCGACGCGGACGACGCCGACGCCGGCATCCCCGACGACGACGTGGCGCTCGTCGCCGAGCGCGCCGAGGTGCCGCAGTCGCGGGCCCGCGAGGCCCTGGAGGATGCCGACGGCGACCTCGCGGCCGCGATCGCGGAGCTGGAGTGACTGATCCGGCGTGACGGACGCCGCATACCTGTTGGTCCACGACGACAGAGAGTACCTGCTGGAGCCGGGCGAGGAGTTCGGCACCGACCTCGGCGTGCTCGAGATCCCCGACGACGTCGAGGGCGGCGACACCGTCGAGACGCATCTCGGCACCGCCTTCGAGGTCCGCGAGCTCCGCGGGCCGGACCTGTTCAACCACCTCGAACGCACCGGCGCCCCGATGATGCCCCGCGACGTGGGGCTCGTGATGGGCCACACCGGCGCGTCCGGCGGCGACCGCGTGCTCGACGCCGGCACGGGCACAGGGATCCTCGCCGCGTACCTCGGTCGCGCCGGCGCCGACGTGACCAGCTACGAGATCGATCCCGACTTCGCCGATGTCGCCCGCGGGAACATGGCGACCGCCGGCGTGTCGGACCGCGTCGAGGTCCGCACCGGCGACCTCACCGAGGAGCTGGACGCGCTCGCCGACGAGGACCCCTTCGACGCCTTGACGCTCGACACGGGCGACGCCCCGGCGGTCGTCGAGCGCGCGGACGACCTGCTCGCGTCGGGCGGCCGCCTCGCCGTCTACTCGCCGTTCGTCGAGGGGACCCGCGAGGCCGCACTCGCCGCGCGCGAGGCCGGGTTCGAGGGCGTCGAGACGCTCGAAACGATCCAGCGCGAGATGGACTTCTCCGACCGCGGCTCCCGCCCCTCCACCGCGGGTGTCGGCCACACCGGCTACTTGGTGTTCGGCCGGGCGCCGTAGTCGGACCGGCGCAACGTTCTTTCCGATTCCGCCGCCACGGAGCGTATGGCTCCGCCGACGGGTGACGACGACACTTCGAAGCCAGAGGGCGACGACCCCTCCGAGGTCGCCGTCGCGCTCGACGAGGCCGATGACGAACTCGGGAAGGCCATCGAACGCGCCCTCGCCGGTCGGCCCGATGTCGTCCCCGTCGGCGTCCCGTTGGCGCTTCTCCCGCCGATACTCGCCGCGAGGAGCGAGACGACGGGCGGCACGTGGCGGGTCGCCTGTCGGCCGGGCGTCGTCGACGCGCTCGGCCGGGCGCTCGTCCTCGGCACCGGGGTCGCCGAGGCGGTTGCGAAGGGGGCGATCGAACTGCGGACGGTCACGGACCAACCAGACGCCCAGCGAATGCTGTTCGCGTCCTCGGACCGCGTCGACGCGGTCGCCGGCCCGGAAGGGAACCGGACGCTCGTTTCCGCGGAGACGCCGGAGCGAGTCGCGCCCGCGGCCCGAGCGGTTCGCGAGCGGTTCGCGTCCGCGACGCCCGCGACCGTCGACATGCCCGCGCGAAGCCGCCTGCTCGCGGCCGCTCGCGAGACGCTCGACGACCGATTCGCGGACGACGTGGCGGCGACGCTCGACGCGCTCCCGCACGGCGCGGTCGGTCGGACCGGCGAGGTCACCGACCGGACGCTCCTCGTCGCGCTGGCGGCGCGCCACGACCACCTGCTGTGGGACCTGCGTCGATGGATCGGCGGCGAAGCAGATGGAGAGAACGCCGAAGGCGTCGGGATCGCCGCCGGACAGGACCTCACCGGCGACCGACGGGCTCTCGTGCGGCGCGGACTGATCGAGGCGATCAAGGTGCCGGCGGGCGACGGGCGCCCCCGACTCCGGCTTCGCGCCGCCGACGACGCGCTGCTCCGCGCGACCCCCGACGAGGTGCTCAGCGTGCTCCGCGGGCGGTTCGCGCTCCCGGTCGACGAGGACGGCCGGGTTCAAGTGCCCCCCGGACGCGACGAGCGGCGACCGGTGTGGGAACAGGCACGACGTGACAAGAACTAACTCCCGGCGGCGCCCCCGAACGGGTATGCCGAACTTCTCCGACAGGGTCGAGCGGATCTCGATCAGCGGGATCCGCGAGGTGTTCGAGGCGGCCGGCGACGACGCGATCAACCTCGGGCTCGGACAGCCCGACTTCCCGACGCCTGACCACGCGCGACGGGCGGCAGTCGACGCCATCGAGGCCGGGAAGGCCGACGCCTACACCGAGAACAAGGGGACACAGTCACTGCGCGAGGCGATCGCCGAGAAGCACCGGACGGATCAGGGGGTCGACCTCGATCCGGGCAACGTCATCGCCACCGCGGGCGGCAGCGAGGCGCTTCACATCGCCTTAGAGGCGCACGTCGACGCCGGCGACGAGGTGTTGACCCCGGACCCGAGGTTCGTCTCCTACGACGCGCTGACGAAGCTGACCGGCGCGGAGCCGGTCCCGGTCCCGCTGCGCGACGACCTCACGATCGACCCCGCCGCGATCGAGGACGCCATCACCGACGACACCGAGGCGTTCGTGGTGAACTCGCCCGGCAACCCGACTGGCGCGGTCTCCTCCGAGGCAGACGTGCGCGAGTTCGCGCGGATCGCCGACGAGCACGACGTGCTCTGCGTCTCCGACGAGGTGTACGAGTACACGGTCTTCGACGGCGAGCACTACTCGCCGATGGAGTTCGCCGAGACGGACAACGTCGTGGTCGTCAACTCCGCCTCGAAGCTGTTCTCGATGACGGGCTGGCGGCTCGGCTGGGTGTACGGCTCCGAGGAGCGCGTGGAGCGCATGCTGCGCGTCCACCAGTACGCGCAAGCCTGCGCGTCGGCGCCCGCCCAGTACGCCGCGGAGGCCGCGCTGCGGGGCGACCGCGGGGTCGTCGACGAGATGACCGCCTCCTTCGAGCGGCGCCGCGACCTCCTCCTCGACGGGTTCGACGACATCGGGATCGACTGCCCGACGCCACAGGGGGCCTTTTACGCGATGCCGCGGGTGCCCGAGGGGTTCGTCGACGAGTGCCTCGACCGCGGCGTGGTCGTCGTGCCCGGCGAGGCGTTCGGCGAGGGCGGGCGCGGGCACGCCCGGATCTCGTACGCGACCGACGAGAGCGAACTCCGCGAGGCGCTCGACGTGATGGCGGACGCCTACGAGGCCGCGAAGTAAGGCGAAGTACTGACAACACTTGCCAAGCGATAACTAAAGAGCATTAGTCGGTGCCGGGAGGTTTCCGCAAGTTATACTGCCGCCGGGAAAGTACCGAGGCGTAATGGACCGGAACATACAGGTCAGCCGCCTCGATCGCCGAGCGGTCGAGGACCAGGAGGTCGAGATCGTCGAGCGGAAGGGTGTCGGACATCCGGATTCGATCTCCGACGGTATCGCGGAGTCGGTGTCGCGCGCGCTCTCGCAGCTCTACTTGGACCGCGTCGGGAAGGTGCTCCACTACAACACCGACGAGACGCAGCTGGTCGCCGGCCGCGCCGCGCCCGCCTACGGCGGCGGCGAGGTCGTCGAGCCGCTCTACGTGCTCATCGTCGGGCGCGCCACGAAGGAGTACGAGGGCGAGCAGCTCCCGGTCGACTCGACCGCGCTCGCCGCCGCCCGCGACTACCTCTCCGAGGCGATCCCGGAGCTGGAGTACGGCACCGACGTGATCGTCGACGTGAAACTCGGCGAGGGGTCGGGGGATCTCCAAGACGTGTTCGGCGAGGAGACCCAACAGGTCCCGATGGCCAACGACACCTCCTTCGGCGTCGGCCACGCCCCCCTGACGGAGACGGAGGCGATCGTCTATGACGCCGAGCAGGAGCTCAACACGACCTACCACGACGATCACCCCGAACTCGGACCGGACGTGAAGATCATGGGCAAACGCGAGGGCGACCGGATCGACATCACGGTCGCGGCCGCGATGGTCGATCGGTACGTCGACGACCTCGACGAGTACGACGACGCCGTCGAGAGCGTCCGCGAGTTCGTCACCGAGCTGGCCGAGGCGCGCACCGACCGAGAGGTCCACGTCGACGTCAACACCGCCGACGACTACGAGGAGGGCTCCGTCTACCTCACCGTCACCGGCACCTCCGCGGAGCAGGGCGACGACGGCTCCGTGGGGCGCGGCAACCGCGCGAACGGGCTCATCACGCCGAACCGTCCCATGTCGATGGAGGCGACCTCCGGGAAGAACCCCGTCAACCACATCGGGAAGATCTACAACCTCCTGTCGACTCGGATCGCGGAGTCGGTCACCGAGGAGGTCGACGGGATCCGCGACCTGCAGGTCCGCCTGCTCTCGCAGATCGGGCGCCCGATCGACGAGCCGCACGTCGCCGACGCGCAGCTCGTCACCGAGGAGGGACTGGACATCGACGACATCGAGGAGGAGGTCGTCGCCATCGTCGACGAGGAGCTGGCGAACGTCACCGACGTGACACGCAGCGTCATCGACGGCGACGTGTCGACGTTCTGAGTTCGTCGCCGTCGACGCGATCCGCGACGGATCTCCGAAGCTATTTGCCTTCTGACGAATAACGGGTGGTAATGGAATCGACGCGCGGGTGGCCGATCCTCGCGCTCGTCGCGGTCGTCGGGATCGTCGCTCGCGCCGTCGAATTTTCGTCGTCGCCGACCGACGACCCGGTGGCAGTCGTTCTCGGCTCGCTGATCCCGCTGGGATTCGCGGTCGCCCTGCTGGTGCTGCTGTGGTGGATCCGGTACGATGAGCGAACGGCGATCACCCGCCGTACCGTCGCCTGGTGTCTGCTCGGTGGAGCCCTGATCGCTGGCATCGAGGGCACGACGATCCTCTACCAGCAGACGCAGGGCGTGGTGCTCACCGAGCGACGGCTCGCGGTGGTGAACGCCTTCGTGCGCGGGACGCTGCTCGGACTTCTGATCGGACTGTACGACCACCAGCGACGGACCGCGATACGCACGTCCCGCGAGAGCGAGACGCGTCGGGACCGGTTGGACGAGTTCGCGTCGGTCGTCGCTCACGACCTCCGGAACCCCCTCTCGGTCGCGCGAGGGTACCTCACCCTCGCCCGCGAGGGCGACGACGAGGCGTTCGACCGCATCGAAGACGCCCTGGCGCGCACGGAGCAGATCATCGACGACACCCTGATGCTCGCCCGGGAAGGGGAGGGGGCGGCGGAAACGGAGCGGGTCTCGCTCGCCGCGCTGGCGCGCGACGCGTGGTCGACGACAGCGGACACCGACGGCGCCGCGGGTGAGGCGGCCAGTCTCGACATCACCGACGATGTCACGCTCCATGCGGACCCGCCCCGCCTCCGCCGGCTTCTCGAGAACCTCTTTCGTAACGCGGTCGAGCACGGCGGTACCGACGGACCGGTGACCGTCACGGTCGGGGCCACGTCGACGGGGTTCTTCGTCGCCGACGACGGCCCCGGTATTCCCGCCGACGAGCGGGAGTCGGTTCTCGACGCCGGTTACACCACCGCTGAGGAGGGAACCGGATTCGGGCTCGCGATCGTCTCGCGGATCGCCGACGCCCACGGCTGGACGATGTCGATCGCGGAGAGCAACGAGGGCGGAGCGAAGTTCGTCTTCGAGACGGAATGAGAGGTCACGGCGGTCCGGGCGCGCGGCCCGCGTGACCGCAACCGATTTGTGGAGCGGCCGAGTCCGATAGCGTGTGACGCGGGTGTGTCTCCTCGGCGACCCCGACGTGAACCTCACCTACGAGCTGCTGTCCCGCGAGACGGCCCGGGACGCGCTCGCGACCTACGAGATCGAGGAGCCCTTCGAGAACAGCGTCGCGGTCGACACCGTGAGCCTCGGCGCCGCGGTGTCGCTGTTAAACGATCTCAACTGGTACCTCGTGCGCTTCGTCGACGAGGCGCTCGTCCGCGAGCCCTCCGTCTCTCCCGACGAGTGGCTCTCGCGCGACCTCGCCCGCGAGGTGCGTGACGGCGCGGTCCCGCCCGAGGAGACCGATCAGCGCTTAAAGGTGTTCGGGCTCGTCGACGGGCGACCGGTCGAACCGCTCTACGTCCGCCGGACGCAGGGCGAGACGCCCGAGTACGACCTCCGCGACGTCGACGAGACGGTGATCGTTCGGGTGAGCGAATCGGAGTTCTCGGGGTAGGTCGTCGCCGACGTCGATACTCGGCGGAGCCGCTCTTCACCGGTCTCTGAACTCCACCGTGTAGCCGTTGTTGCGAAGTGCTTCGACGAGCTCATCGCCGGGCTCGATTTTGAACTCGTGGAACGAGTTGGTCGGGGTGTCCGTCGTATACAGCTCTGAGTCGATGTTGTCCGGTATCTCGTTCTGATGGGTGTCCTCTTGGACGACGACCGGTTGACTGGGAACGCGGGTGGTACTGTCGTTCTCCGTCATTTGAATACATATTCTGTCACGACTATTTGGCTCTGTTGGAACCCCTTCTTCGGACGGGGCATTGTCGGCGGTTCTCGGGACCCCGGTGTCCGGACGGGTACGGATCTCTCGCCGGCCGGTCTCGCCGGTGGATCCACCGGAGACGGGTTGAAAAGGGTCCGGACCAAACTGGGACCATGGAACTGAAAGCTGACGGCGACGCGGAACTCCACGAGATCGATCGCTTCGGCCGGGGCGTCGGCTGGATCGCGCACCCCGGCGAATCGATGGAGCGGGCGAGCCACGCGGTCGCGGTTCCGAACGAGGAGAGCGAGACCGACGACGTCTGGGTGTTCGACCCGGTCGACGCGCCCGGCGTCGACGACCTGCTGGACGAACTGGGTACGGTCGCGGGCGTCGCGATCGGCCTCGATCGCCACAAGCGCGACAGCGCCGAGATCGCGACCCGACACGACGCGCCCGTCTACGTCGCCGACTGGATGACCGGCGTCGCGGAGGAACTCGACGCCCCCGTCGAGCGGTTCGGCTCGCGGCTGGCGGACTCGGGGTTCGAGGCGTTCCGAGTCCGCGACTCGACGGTGCCGCCGTGGCAGGAGGTCGGCTTCTTCGACGGCGAGACGCTGATCGTCCCCGAGTCGCTCGGCTCCGCCTCGTACTTCCGGGGCGACCGCGAGCGGCTCGGCGTTCACCCGATGCTGCGGCTGACGCCGCCGACCGAGGCGCTCTCCGGACTGAACCCGGAGCGAGTGCGCGTGGGCCACGGCGTCGGCGTGGAGGAGCGCGGCGCCCTCGCCGTCGAGGACGCGCTCTCCGGGTCGCGCCGCAAGGCACCCGGGCTGTACGCGCGGACCCTGCGCTCGGCGCTCGGGATCTGACCGTGTCGACGCCCCTGTGCTCGTGATCCACGTCACGCGCGACCTGTTGACGGTGTTGCTCGATCAGGCCGCCGAGCGCGACCCCGGCGAGACGAGCCTCCGGCTCTCGGCCACGCGCGCCGGCGAGTTCGACGAGGAGACCGGGCTCGATCCGGAGGTACCGGTGGTGACACACTTTACGCCCGCGGGGGTCGGCGGGTCGGTGAACGCGGTGTTCGGCGTCGACATCGGGACGCCCGCGGGCCGAGGCGGCGCGCGGTTCGTGTCGCACCCGAACGGGTTCCTCGGCGTGTCGAAGACGGACGATCTCGCCGCAGTCGTGCTCGTGGCGGTTCCGCCGTACGACGACGACGCGGTCGCCGCGTTCGACCGCGCCGGCGACGGGATCGAGCTGGCGGTCCTCGACGCGGCGCCGCCGGAGGAGTCACTTCCGGAGTGAGTGCGCCCCGACGACGGGGAACCACGGACGGTCGCCTCCGTCCCGAGCATGGGTTTAAAAAGCCCCGAGCGAGTACCACGTCCTAATGGCAGCACGCCCACCCGGCGGCGGCGGATCCTCGGAGCCGGACGCGATCGAGTTCGGTATCGCCGTGCTCGACGGACAGCTCGAGGAGGCGGACGTGTCGTTCCCGGCGACGGCCGAGGAGGTCCGCGACGCCCTCGGCGACCGCGACATCCCCTACGACTCCAAGGGACGGAAGATCACGCTCGGCGAGGCGCTCGACGAAGTGTCAGAGAGCCGGTTCGAAAACGAGACGGAGTTTCTCGACGCGCTGTACCCGGTGTTCGACCGCAAGCGGCGAGAGGGCGGCGGGTTCCTGACGAGCCTGCGAGACGCGCTTCCCTTCTGACGCGGTTCTCGGGGCCGAGCCGTACGCGGCTCGCGTCGGCTAGACCTCCAACTCCGCCTCGGCCTCGGATTCGTCGCCCCCGGTGTCGAGACGTTCGATGATGTCGTTAATCAGTACCACGTCGCCGACGGCCCGGACCCAGCGGTACGGGACGATGACGCCCGTGTTCCCACCGACGCGACCGGCGAACAGCTCGTGATTGAGTTCCGCGAGCGCGAGCCCGGTCACCGCCTGCGCGTCCAGATCGAGGCGCACGTCCTCGATCTCGCCGACGAAGACGCCGTTGTTCGAGTACACCTCGCGACCGACGAGAGACGTGATCTCCTCCGGAGCAGCGTTCATATGCGATACGGTCACGAGCGCGCCTATTAAGCGTTCGTTGTCGAACGACGCCCGTCAGACGGATCGGCGGGGTGCGGTCGAGGTCGGGGCGGGGAAGGGCGTCACTCCCGCGGCGCGATCAGCTCCACCGGATGCATCGGCGACGACCCCAACAGCGCGTCCAGCTGCTCGCCGCAGGAGGTGCCGGACGCGACGACGGTCCGAGCGGTGTCGCCGAACTGCTCGCGGAGCGGCTCGCCCACGTCCATGCTCAGCTCGTAGTAGTCCGTCTTGTAGCCGAACGAGCCGGCCATCCCGCAACACTCCGTCTCGGAGACGCGCACGTCGTAGCCGAGCCGCTCCATCACGGCGGTCGCGTGCTCGCCGACCCCGATCGTCCGCGCCTGACAGTGCGGGTGGTAGGCGACCCGCTCGCCCGAGGCCACCGGTCCGGTCCCCTCGGCCGGCGCGCGCAGCGCGGCCGGGTCGCCGCCGTT
This sequence comes from Halorubrum halophilum, assembly GCF_000739595.1. Classification (GTDB taxonomy): domain Archaea; phylum Halobacteriota; class Halobacteria; order Halobacteriales; family Haloferacaceae; genus Halorubrum; species Halorubrum halophilum. The sequence goes on from NZ_BBJP01000012.1 coordinate 44,626, forward strand.
CTCCAGCAGGCCGAAGCAGTACTCCATGGCGTCGTAGCTGGCGTCGGCAAGTCGCTCGAACGATCGCTCCGGGAGGAGCCGCTCGTACTCGCTCCGGAACATCGCGAGGTCGCTCGGCTCGATCACGACCACGTCGCGGCCAGCGTCGACGTGGGGCGCGAGCCCGGCGTACGCGTCCTCCGCGGCCGCTCGCGCGGTCGAGACCATCCCCTGCGACAGCGGCGGGCGACCGCTTCCCGGGAGGTCGGGAATCCGGACGTGAACGCCGAGCGCCTCCAGCGCGCGCACCGCCGCCTTCCCGCGGTCGACGTCGACGTAGTTGGTCGCCGTGTCGGGGTAGAGGACGGCCTCGCGGGAGGCCTCGTCGGCCGGGACCGCGGCGCCGCCGCGGCGCTCGAACCAGTCGACGAGCGGTTCGCTCGCGAACTCGGGCAGGTCGCGCCGGCGGTCGATCCCGGTCACGCGCTCGGCGAGCGCGCGGAGCGGGCTGGCGTCGGCGAGCCGGTTCGCGATCGGCGCGGTGAGGCTTCCCAGCTTCGCGACCGTCTCGTAGTTGCCGACGACCCGCGTGCCCAGATCGAGGCCGGCGGGCTCCTCGTCGGGCACTAACTCCTCGAACAGCCAGTCGGTCTGTCGGGAGTCGACCTCGCCGCGGTTGACCCGGTCGCGGACGACCGTGTTGATCCACGGGATGTCGATCCCGACCGGACACGCCGGGACGCAGCGCGAGCAGCCGGTACAGAGGTCGTTGAACTCGGCCGCGACGTCGATCCCCTCGATGCCCGCCTCCCAGCCGGTCGCGATGCCGCCGGAGTACGTCTCGCCGCCGAACGCGTGGCCGCCGACGCTCTGGAAGTTGCCGCAGGCGTTCGAGCAGGCGGAACACCGGATGCAGTATAACGTCTCCTTCAGCTCCTCGTCGTCGCGCATCGCCATGCGTCCGTTGTCGATGAGAACGAGGTGGAAGTCGCGGTCGGGGTCGGCGCTCGCGTCGCCGTCCGAGTCGTCAGCGAGGGGACGCTCGTCGTCCGCGAAGTCCGGGACCGGCGAGTCGACGGGCGGCGTGAGCGTCGAGATGTAGGAGGTCACGTCCTGTCCGGTTCCCGACCGGCCGATCAGCTCGACGAACGGCGAGAAGTCCTCGACGGTCGGGACGAGCTTCTCGACGCCCGCGACCGCGACGTGAGTGTCGGTCGCGGTCACCGTCTTCCGGGCGTTGCCCTCGCTGGTGACCAGCAGCATGGTGCCGGAGTCGGCCGCGATGAAGTTCGCTCCCGTCATCCCCACGTCGGCGTCTTCGATCAGGTCGCCGAGCCGCTCGCGGGCGAACACCGTGAGCTCCTCGGCGGTCTCCGGCGGGTCGTCGAGGTCGAACCGCTCCGCGAACAGCTCCGAGATGCCCTCGCGGGACTTGTGGATCGCCGGCGCGACGATGTGCGAGGGCGCCTCGTCGGCGAGCTGGAGCACCCACTCGCCGAGGTCGGTCTCGACCACCTCGACGCCAGCCTCCGCGAGCGCCTCGTTCACCTCTATCTCCTCCGAGGTCATCGACTTCGATTTGACGAGGCGGTCGGCGTCGCGCTCCTCGGCGGTCAGCTCGGTGATGTACCGGTTCGCGTCCGCCGCGTCGTCGGCGAGGTAGACGGTACCGCCGTTGGCCTCGACGGACTCCCGGACCTCGTCGATCAGCTCCGGGAGCCGGCCGATCGCGTCCTCCTTGATCGCGCGGGCCTCGTCTTTCAGCTCCTCGTAGTCCGCTAACCGCCCCGTCGACTCGATCCGCCCCTCGTTGAATCCGCGGGTGTTCGCGGCGACCGAGTCGCCCTCGGTCGCCATCAACTCGCGGATGCGGTCGGCCTTCGCGGCGTCGCTACTCATCGGCGGTCACCTCTTTATCCGCTGTTTCCTCGTCCCGCAACAGTACCACGTGGACCTCTTTCGGCCCGTGCGCGCCGCGGACGAGTCCGCCCATGTCGGCGGTGGCGCTGGGGCCGGTGGCGAACACCACGTCGACCGACTCGTCGCGCGTTCGCGGGCCGAGCCACTCGAACGCGTCCGGCATGTCGGGGACGAGGTCGGCCTCGCGGAGGACGACGACGTGGCGGTCGACGAAGAGGCTCACCGGCTCGGTTCCGGCCCGGTCGGCCTCGATCGCGACGCTGCCGTACGCGGCGACCCCGAGTTCCGCCGCGGTGACGCCGGTGTGGGCCGCGCGGAGGTCGGCTGTCGTCGGGTCGGTCTCGATCCGGTCGGGGAGCGCGACCGTCGCGTCGGCCGGGTCGTCGCTCTCGTCGGCGAGCGCGACGCCGACGGCGGGGTCTCCCGCGGCCTCGTCGATCAGTTCCGCGCACGCGCTCGGAGGCCCCTCGGTGACGGTCACACCGAGAGCGTCGAGCCGACGCTTGAACGTCGATCGGTCGGCGAGTGACATGCCGGGTGGTCAGGCGGCGAGTATTTGGAGTTTGCGTCGACTCCCGCGGGCCGGGAGGGTGGGTTCCCACGCGCCGACGACTGGGGGAGGTTTTTCACGGTTCGACCGTGAGGGTTTCGCATGGCGACCAACACGCCGGACCCGGATCCGCGGGACGGGGGGAACTTCGACTACACGGGGGGAGAGGTAGAACGCCCGGACCTCGTGGACGCGCTGGAGGCCCGGGTCGACGGCGACGTGCGGTTCGACGACTACTCGAAGCGGCTGTACGCGACCGACGCCTCGGCGTACGAGGTCACCCCCATCGGCGTCGTGATGCCGGCGTCGACGGCGGACGTGGCCGCGGTCCACGAGTACTGCTACGAGGAGGAGATACCGGTGCTCCCACGCGGCGGCGGCACGTCGCTTGCGGGCCAGACCGTCAACGAGGCGGTCGTCCTCGATCTCTCCGACTCGATGGACGAGGTGATCTCGACGGACCCGGAGGCGAGGACCGCTCGGGCGCAGGCGGGGGCGTACGTCGGCGACCTCAACGCCGCGGTCGAGCCCCACGGGCTGAAGTTCGCGCCCGACCCGGCGTGGCGCGACAAGTCCGCGCTCGGCGGCGCGATCGGCAACAACTCCACCGGGTCGCACTCGCTGAAGTACGGCAAGACCGACCACTACGTCGAGGAGGTGGAGGTCGTGCTCGCGGACGGCACGGTGACCACGTTCGGCGAGGTCGCGGTCGAGGAGCTGCGCGAGTCCGCGGACGCCGAGAGCGACGACCTCCTGCCGCGGATCCACGCCGAGGTCGTCCGAATCTTAGACGAGGAGGCGGAGGCGATCGACGAGCGCTTCCCGGAGATGAAGCGGAACGTCTCCGGCTACAACCTCGACCGGCTGCTCGCCGAGTACCGCGGCGAGTACGGCGAGGAAGGAGTGGTCAACCTCGGTCGACTCATGGCCGGCAGCGAGGGGACGCTCGCGACCGTGACGGCGGCGACCGTCTCGCTCGTCGACATCCCGGAGACGAAGGCGGTGGCGCTGCTCACCTACGACGACCTCGTGGACGCGATGGAGGACGTGGCGGCGATACTCGAACACGACCCCGCCGCCGTCGAGGTGATGGACGACGTGTTCCTGGGGCTCGCGGCCGACACGCCGGAGTTCGAGGATGTCGTCGGAATGTTGCCCGAGGGGACCGATTCGGTGCTCCTCGTCGAGTTCTACGCCGACAGCGACGCCGAGGGGAAGCAGATGGTCGCGGACCTGATCGCGGACCGGGTGGGAGTGGATGGCGCGACCGACGCCGCCGACGCGGTCGTCCCCGAGACGGCGGCGGAGCCGAGCGACGGCGCCGCCGAGACGACGAGCCAGCCCCGCCGCGCGGTCGAGGCGATGGAGGCGCACGACCCCGCGAAGCGCGACCGCTTCTGGAAGATGCGCAAGGCCGGGCTCCCGATTCTCCTCTCTCGCACCACCGACGAGAAGCACATCTCCTTCATCGAGGACTGCGCGATCCCCCCCGAGAACCTCCCCGAGTACACCCGCGAGTTCCAGGAGATCCTCGACGACACCGGAACCTTCGCGACGTTCTACGCACACGCCGGGCCGGGGGTGCTCCACGTCCGACCGCTGATAAACACGAAGGACATCGACGACGTGGACGCGATGGTCGAGGTCGCCGACCGCGTCACCGACGCCGTGGTCCGGCTCGGCGGGTCGGTGTCGGGCGAGCACGGCGACGGCCGCGCCCGGACCCAGTGGAACCGAAAGCTGTACGGCGACGACCTCTGGGACGCCTTCCGCGAGCTGAAGACCGCCTTCGACCCCGACTGGCTGCTCAACCCCGGCAACGTCTGCGGCGACCACGACATGCGCGAGAACCTCCGGTTCGACGCCGACTACGAGTACGACGCCGGCTTCGACCCCGCGATGGAGTGGGCCATCGACAACGGGATGCAGGGGATGGTCGAGCTCTGTCACGGCTGCGGGGGCTGTCGCGGCCCGCAGGACACCACCGGCGGCGTGATGTGTCCGACCTACCGCGCCTCCGAGGAGGAGGTGCAGGCCACCCGCGGCCGGGCGAACATGCTCCGCGGGGCGATGAACGGCGAACTCCCGGACGACCCGACCGACGACGAGTTCGTCACCGAGGTGATGGACCTCTGTGTCGGCTGTAAGGGCTGTACGGTGGACTGTCCGAGCGGCGTCGACATGGCGAAGCTGAAAGCCGAGGTCGAGCACGCCCACCACGAGGAACACGGGATCGACCTCCGCACGCGACTGCTCGGGAACTTCGAGCAGTTGGCGCCGCTCGGCTCAAAGCTCGCGCCCCTCTCGAACCTCCCCGCGAAGCTCCCCGGCGCCGGCGTCGTCATGGAGAAAGTCCTCGGGATCGCGAAGGAGCGAGAGCTCCCGGCGTTCCGCTCCGAGAGCCTGACCGACTGGTTCGAGGCCCGCGGCGGCGCGGGAATCCCGCGCGCCGAGGCCGACCGCGACGTGCTCCTGTTCCCCGACGTGTACACCACCTACACGAATCCCGGCGCGGGGAAGGCCGCGGTACGCGTGTTAGAGGCCGCGAACTGTCACGTTCGGATCCCCGACGTCGACGGGAGCGGGCGCCCGCCGCACTCGAAGGGGATGCTCGAGAAGTCTCGGACGGCCGCCGCAGACGCCGTCGAGACGCTCGCGCCGGACGCGAGGGACGGCTGGGACGTTGTCGTCGTCGAGCCCACCGACGCCGTGATGCTCCAGACCGACTACCACGACCTGCTCGACGGCGACGCCAGCGATGTGCCCGACGACGACGTGGCGACCGTCTCGGCGAACACCTACGGCGTCATGGAGTACGTCGACGCCCACCGCCTCGACGAGGGGATCGATCTGGACGCGCCCACGGAGTCGCTCACCTACCACGGCCACTGCCACCAGAAGGCGACGAAGAAGGACCACCACGCGGTCGGCGTGCTCCGGCGCGCCGGGTACGGGGTCGACCCGCTCGACTCCTCCTGTTGCGGGATGGCCGGCTCGTTCGGCTACGAAGCCGAGCACTACTCGATGAGCAAGGCGATCGGTCGGGAGCTCTTCGATCAGGTCGACGAGAGCGACGGCGACGAGGTCGTCGCGCCGGGCGCCTCCTGCCGGAGCCAACTGAAGGAGCGCGACGGCGGCGCCCCGGAGCCGCCGCACCCGGTCGAGAAGCTGGCGGCGGCGCTGGCGTAGGCGGGGGCTGCGGGTCGTCCACAGGCGGTTCGGTCGGTTCCGGCGTGACCTTTACTGCGCGCTCGATCGCACGTTCGCCACGACGAGAGCGATCAGGTACGAGAAGGCCGGAAACAGAACCGCGACCGCGGCGAGGAACGCCGGGTCGAGTCCGGCGGGGTCGTCGGAGAGCCAGCCGGTGTACTGGAGGACCGCCAGCGTGAGGACCACCACAGCCGTGTTGATCGCGTACTCGGAGAGCGACGGGTTCGGAAACCGCATACGGCCGGCTGGCGCCGCCGCTCACTCAACGCTTTCGGCCCGGTCCCGCTCGCGCTCTCGCCGTCGGGCCAACACCCGCTTGAACCCCTTCCCGGGGCCGCCCTCGATCGGCCATCCATTCGTCCTCCACTGCGGCGGTTCGGGCGAGAACGACGCACACGACCCCGAGCACTCGCGGGAGGTGGGGACCTTCTCCTTGGCCGCGCAGTACGGGACGAGCGCCCGGTCCTCGCGGCGGAGTTCGAAGTGCCGACAGTCGGGGCGCATCGTGTCGTGGTACGATCGCCACCCCTTCCCGTAGGCGCGCTCGGCGATCTCCAGCCGGAGCGTCTCGGTTTCGGGGTCGCGGCGCTCGCCTTCCGCCGGACCCAGATCGCTCGGGTGCCACGCCACGTCGGCCGCGTCGGCGTCGACGCCCCCGGAGAAGTCGGTCGCGAGGATGCCCGCCTCGACGGGCATCTCGCGGAGCAGGGCCGGCTCGACGCGCTCGCCGGTCGTCTCGGTCGCGAGCCACGCCTCGTCCGCGAGGCCGGTCTCCACGTCGTGGACGAGCTGGTCGGCGAGCCGGTCGGCCGCGGAGCGGTCGAGGTCCGGCTTGTTCTCGATCGCGACGATCCGCTCGATCCAGTCCGGGTACGGTCGCTTCCGGCGGAGTTGGATCCGGTTGTTCCGCCGGCGCTTCTCGATCAGGCTCCGTCCCGCGGCGCGGTGGACCGCCTGCCGGACGTAGCGCCACGGGTAGCCGGGGTGCGGGAGCGCGTCGCGGTACCACGCCCACTCGGCGGGGGCGTTGCGCACGACGTGGAGGAGGTCCGAGTCGATGGTTCGGTCGCCGAAGGCGCGCCGGGCCGCGAACGCCGCCGGGTCGACCTCGATCACGACTGTGTCCCAGCGGCGCTCCTTGGTCCCCAGTTGGCGGGCGACGAGCGTGGGGCGGGGTTGGTCGCGAGGGCCGTCGCTCGGGTGCCACGCGAGCTCCGCGTACCGGCAGACCAGAAGCTCGTAGCCGAACTCGGCGTTCGGAGTCACGGTTGCGGTAGTCGGTGGCGGCTTAAAAGTGAACGGTGCGAGGCGGAACGAGCCGAGACGGAGCCTGACGGCCCGCTCAGACGTAGTCGCCGCTCTCCTCGTCCTTCCGCTCGTCGAGGTAGTCGTGGGCGTCTTCGAGGATCTCGCGGGGCCCGGTCTGCGTGATCGTGTTGAGCGCCTGATCGTAGTCGCGCCACTGCAGGTCGCGGTGTTCGTTCGAGATCTCGGCGCTCGCCTCGAACGAGCGCGCGATGAACAGGTGCACCGTCTTGTGGATGGTGTCGCCGTTCGCCTCGAACACGTAGTCGTACTCCTTGCGGAAGCCGTCGATCAGCCGGAAATCCTCGATCCCGGCCTCCTCGCCGACTTCCCGTATCGCCGTCTGCTGGAGCTCCTCGTCCCCCTCGACCCCGCCTTTGGGGAACTCCCAGTCTCCCGGTCGGCTCTTCAGGAGCAGGTACTCCCGTTCGCCGCGGGTGTCGCGGAAGAGGATGGCTCCGGCACTGGTCGCTTCGACCGTCATTAGCGTCAGGTAAGCCACCACCCCTAAAGAGGGTGTCGGAGTCGCGAACGCACCGGCCGTTACGGCCCTCTTCGACCGATCTGCGCGTCGTTAGTCATCTCCTACCGAGGTTTTTATACGGTCTCTCGGTGTCGGATAGAGCGCCCCGCGCTCGGTAGATGCGTTTTTACTCTTCGGGCGGCCATACACGGACGACCCCCAGCTATGACCTTCGTCACGAAACTCTCCTTCGCGTCCGGCGACCGCGACGTGCTCGCCGAGACCGTTCAGGAGCTCAAATCGACGCTCGAACGCAAGGGCGCGGAGTGTAAGGGCCCGCACGCCACGCCCGCCGAGACCGTCCGCGTCCCGCTTTATAAGCAGCTCCGCGCCGGCGACGAGTTCTCGCCGTGGAGCTACGACGTGTACAAGCGCTCGATGGAGATCCACGGCGCGGACGACATCGCCCGCGAGGTCGTCGGCCGCGATTTCCCCGACTCGATCCACGTCGAGGTCGAGGTCGATCAGAAGAAACCGCTCGGCCACCGCCGGGACTGACTTTTAAAAGCCGCCACCGCGCCGCGCGCGGTTCAGTCGTCGTCGCCGGTCGCGACGATCCGCTCGCCGGAGACGAACCACCCGTCGTCGTTCGCGCGCGCCGCGATCTTCGGCTGGAACACCCACGCGGTGAGCCCCAGGATCGGGATCATCGACGCCCCCACGATCGCGTAGCCCACGTGGAGGTTCGGAAGGAACGCGGCAGAGAAGGCGAGCGGGTAGACGACCCCGCCGATCGTTCCGATCCCGCCGACGATCCCCGCGACCGATCCCGAGTTGTCGGGGAACATCGCTGGCACCTGCGCGAAGATCGCGCCCTCGGAGAACGCGCAGCCGGTGCCGACGAGGAAGCCGGCGACGACGGCGACGTAGATGTTCCCCGTGAGCCCGGCGAGCGTCATGCCGAACATCGATAACACGACGAACGAGAGCGCGGCGAACGTCCACTGGTTGCGGTACTCCCCCTCGAAGAAGGGGAGGATATCTCGCTCGTTGCGGGCGACGACGTCGCTGATGTACCCCCCGATAGGCCGTAAGAGTCCGGCGGCGACCGAGAAGGTCGCCGCGAACGACGCGGCGATCACGATGTCGCCCTGGCCGAACGCCTCGCGGTAGTAGGTCCCGAGCCACCCGTTCATCGCGAGTTCGAGCCCGAAGCTCATCACGTACGCGACGGAGAGGACGACCGCGCCGTAGCGGGTGGCGATGAACCGCCACTGGTCCCAGCTCACGCCCGCCTTCGTCGCCTCCCGCTTCGCTTCGCTCTTCGCGGCGGCGCCGAAGACGTAGTAGACGATCCCGAGCAGCACCGCGAGCACGCCAGTGTAGAAGAACGCCGCCCGCCAGTTCGACGAGGTTGCGAGGAACGCCGAGCCGAAGATCGGGTCGACGTACCCCTCACCGAAGATCCGCGGCAGGGTGAAGTACGCGCCCAGTCCGGCGCCGGCGTTGCCGATCCCGGCGAAGATCCCCTCTGCGGTCCCGAGGTTCTCCTCCTCGAACCATTCGGCCACGTGCTGGATGCCGATGACGAAGGTGATCCCCGAGAGCGACGCGACGATCCGGGAGGCCGTGAACACCTCGTACGTCTGTGCGAACGCGCTGATGATCGCAAACGCCCCGACCGTCACGAGCGTCACGCCGCCCGTGACGTTCGCCCCGAACCGGTCGGTCAGCGGCCCGATGACGATGCGACCGAGGGGGACGGCGACGATGGCCGCGCTCGCGACGACACCGAGCTGCTGGACCGAGAGCCCGAACTCGTCGGCGATGCCGCCGGTGAACGGCGCGAACGAGAACCAGATCACGAATCCGAGGTTGAACATCGCCGTCGCGAGGATCAGGTTCCGGTACTTCCCGTACAACAGATCCGTCGGCTTCACCGCGAGTCACCTCCGGTGGAGCGACCGGCGGCACCCGTCGGATCGGGCGTCTCGAACGTCCGATCGACAACCGTCTCGCTCTGGAGTGAACGACTCGACGGAGATCCGGCGGCGTTGGAACCGAAATCGCCCACCAGATCCGAAATAAATTGTCTGAACATAGTTTTTCTCACGTTTCAACAGCACATCCTGGTTATTAATAAACGAATCGCTCAACAAATAGCAAGTATATTCCGAGAATATTGATTCATTCTCAATAACACTCCACACACGTATTTATTCTCTCTTTGAATGGAGAAATTATAAGACGAGCACATTGCTGGGACGATTTTTGAAAAACGACACCCCACACCGGATTCTCGTGATCTGTTTTAATTCTTTAATGGTGATGGAGGATCCGTAATTCTGCTGAAATTTAACTCCTCAGAGGTCTTAGGCTGAAACAGTGGTTTGCTGAATACTGCTCCGAGCTCGATAGCGGGAGTAGGTATAGCGAGTTGGGTGAGTGGTGGTTTATAAGTGATCGAGTGGTGTTGCTGTCGGCTGTTTATAAGCGATCGATAGTGCTGCGGTGAACACTGCCAAAGCCCCAGTCGCTGAGGACGGTGCACGCTCGCTGCGCTCCTCACTCAGTCGCTACCGCTCCTTCGCTGCGGTGCTTACGTCGCCTGCACCGTCCTCGCCGGCTGCCCCTTTGAGTCCCACCCCACCGCACAGCACCGCAGCCTCACACCTCCCCAGCCTCGTCGCTGGCGCCGACGGCGCCAGCGACTCCCTCGCACCGTCGGTGAGCGGCCCATAGGACCGCTCACCGGGGCGCGCCACCGCATCGTTCTTTATAAGCGATCGTCGCAGTCGCTCATGTCTTTTTAAATACGCTCTTGCCACCACCGATCTGCAACACTCACTCCCGTGTTCTCTCGCTGCTGTGTCTGTATCGACCGCACACGAGACAGGCTCTCGCTCTTTCTGAGGAATCCAACGGGGCCGGATCAGGAGTACGAACTCGTGCCATTCGCCTTCCCGCTCCCGGTAAGATCGGTGCTCGTGCGGTCGGGAGCGCTCAGACTGATCGCGCACTGCTTGAGATTCGGCTCGGCCGACTCCGGGTCCGCGGCGGACAGCGTCAGCTCGTTGGCCGCCGGGTTGTGGACCGGGAGCCAGACGAGCCCCGGCGGCACGTCGGCGTCGGGCGTAACGCTGACCGTCACCGCGGAGCGACGGGACTCGATCACCGTCTCTCCCCGGTCGAACGCTCGCAGGTGGTCGGCGATCGTCTCGGGGTGCATCCGCGCGGCCGTCGCGCTCTCGTCCCCGTCGCCGGCGTCGGAACGCGTCCGGACGCCGGTGTTGTACACGTCCGGACGCCGACCGGTGGTGAGCGTGAGCGGGTACTCCGTGTCGATCGGCTCCGGCACGCCCCGATGAGACGTGTTCGAGAACCGCGCTCGGCCCGAGTCGGTGGGGAACGACCACGGGCTGTCGGCGTCGTTGGCCGTGGTCTCACCCCCGTCCCCGACGTAGTACCGGTATCCGCCTTCGCCGGTCTCGTCCGGCGCGGGCCACCGGACGGCCAGCTCCTCGGAGAGTCGCTCGTAGGAGATCCCCGAAAGGTCGGCCGTCGTCCCGCGCGTCAGGGCGCTGAGCTCGTCGAACAGCGCTTCGGGGTCGAGCCGCGTCGACTCGAACAGGTCCGGGACGATGCGGTCGGCGACCGCGCCGATGATGTCCACGTCCTGCCGAACGCCGTCCGGCGGCTCGCGCGCCGCCGTGACCCGCGAGACGCGCCGCTCCATGTTCATCACCGTCCCCTCGGACTCGCCCCACGTCGCCGCCGGCAACACCACATCGGCCAGCTCGACGGTGTCGGACCGGAACGCGTCCTGGGCGATCAGAAACGTGTCGTCGAGGGCGCTTTCGACGTGATTCGCGTCGGGCATCCCCGCGACCGGGTTCGTCGCCACCGTCCAGCAGACGTCGATGTTGTCCCGCGCCAGCTCGTCGATGATCCGGACGAACCCCGGCCCCGACGAGTCGGGGAGTCGGCTCAGGGGAACGCCCCACTCCCTCGCGATCGTCTTCCGATGATCCACGTCGTCGAACGGTCTGTACCCCGGCCACGACGACTTCGAGGCGCAGACGCGGTTCCCCATCGAGTTCGCCTGCCCGGTCAGCGAAAACGGCCCGCTTCCCGGTCCCAGATTACCGGTGGCCAGACACAGATCGATCAGCGAGCGGGCGGTTCCCGTCCCTTGGACGCTCTGGTTGACTCCCATCCCCCAGTAGACGAGGGTCCGAGCGTCGAACGCCGCGGCCAACTCGGAGACGCGCTCGACCGACACCCCGGCCGTCTCGGCCGCGACGGAGATGTCGGGCAACGACCCGACCATGGCCTCGAATCCCTCGGTGTGGTGCTCGACGAACTCGCGGTCGACGAGGCCGTCCTCGACGGCCCGCGCGAGCATGGCCCGCGCCAGCGCCAGATCGGTCCCCGGCTCCGGTCGGACGTGGAGGTCGGCGTCGGCAGCCGTCTCGCTCTCGACGGGGTCGACGACAATTAGTTTGCTGTCGTCGTCGCTCGCGCTGTCGGCGATCCACCGGTACAGCACGGGATGGGCGATCTTCGGATTCGCGCCCCAGATCACGTGGGTCTCGGCGTCGGGGACGTCCTCGTAGGTCGGCGGCGGCGCGTCGCTCCCGAACGCCTGCATGTACGCCTGCACCGCTGAGGCCATACAGAGGGTGGTGTTGGCGTCGTAGTACCGGGTACCGAAGCCGCCGCGCGCGAGCTTCCCCAGCGCGTACGCCGCCTCGTTCGTCTGCTGGCCGCTTCCCAAGACGGCGACGTTGTTGTTCCCCTTCCTGAGCGCCTCGATGATACGCATCGAGACCGTCCCGAGAACGGTGTCCCAGTCGGCCGGCTGGAGCGTCCCGCCGCGGCGGATCAGCGGTTCGGTCACCCGCTCGCCGCTCGGGTCAACCGTCTCGCGGACCCCGCGGCTGCAGGTCTCTCCCTCGTTCGTCGGGTGGGCGTCGTCGCCGCGAACGTCGACGAGCCGCCCGCCGGCGCCGCCACGCTGTCGATACCCACAGCCGACCGCACACCGCATACACGTTGTTGGCTTACGATCAGTCATTGTCGATATCGGTTCGGGAACGCCCCGATAAATCTCGTTATTATAGACATTCGTGTTTTGTTCTCGAATATGTTTGGGCTATTGTTTTTTCTCATTTGGTATAACTCTTTTTTCACACGGACAATAATGTAGTATAAGCGCCGAGACGGTCGGCGTGAGCGCCGACGGAACGGCGGCAGACCGTCAGTCGTCCGTCGGAGCGGGCTCGCCGTCCGCGGTGGGCTGTCCCTCGTGGACCAGCGGGTTCGACGGCTGCGGCGCCCGAACGTCGACCGCGCACTGTTTGAGGTTCGGCTCGTCGGACTCGGGGTCGACGACCGGGAGCGTGAGGACGTTCACGGCCGGGTGGTGGATCGGCAGCCACACCATCCCCTTCGGCACGCCGTCGTCCGGGTTGACCGCGATCGTCGCCGATCCCCGGCGCGACGAGACGACCGTCTTCCCGCGGTCGAACGCCTCGATGTACTCCAGCGTGGTCTCGGGATGGATCCGCGCCATCGGCGGCGCGTCGCTCCCGGCGCTCCCGTCCCCCCGGCTGCGGACGCCGGTGTTGTACGCGTCGGCCTGTCGGCCGGTCGTGAGGGTCAGCGGGTAGTCGTCGTCAGTCGGCTCCGCGAGGCCGTCGTGGGCGCCCGTCGAGAAGCGCGCGCGACCCGACGGCGTTGGGAACGACCACCCGTCGGCATCGGCGTAGCGGTAGCCGCCCTCCTCCTCGGGCGACGGGGCGGGCCACCGAACCGCCCGCCCCGCCTCCAGCCGGTCGTACGAGATCCCCGAGAGGTCCGCCGGCGTCCCCGCCGTCAGCCCGCGCAGTTCGCCGAACACCGATTCCGGCGAGACCGTCGACTGCGGGAACAGCTCCTCGTCGATCGCGGCGCCGATCGCGACGATGATGTCGAGGTCCTGCTTGATCTTCGGGGAGGTCTCCGTGGCGGCGCGGACCCGCGAGATCCGGCGCTCCATGTTGGTGACGGTCCCCTCGGACTCGCCCCACGTCGCCGCCGGCAACACCACGTCGGCCAGCTCGACCGTCTCGGTCCGGAACGCGTCCTGCGCGACGAGGAACGTGTCTTCGAGGGCGCTCTTGACGTGACTCGCGTCCGGCATCCCCGCGACCGGATTCGTCGCCACCGTCCAACACACCTCCGGCGGCCCGTCCGCGACGGCGTCGACGATGCCGACCGGTCCCGGCCCGGGGTCGTCCGGGAGCCGATCTCGGGGGATGTTCCACGCATCCGCGATGAACTGGCGCTGCTCCGGATCGGTGAACTCGCGTTGACCGGGCCACGTCCCCTTCGACGAGCAGACGCGGGTCCCCATCGAGTTCGCCTGTCCGGTCAGCGAGAACGGCCCGCTTCCGGGCCGGAGGTTCCCCGTCGCGAGACAGAGGTCGATGAGCGCCCGGGAGGTCGCGGTTCCCTGCACGCTCTGGTTGACGCCCATCCCCCAGTACACAAGGGTCGAGTCGGTCATGGCGTCGGCGACGCGCTCGACCGTCTCGACCGAGACGCCGGCGGTCTCCGCGGCCTCTTCGACCGCGGGTAGCGAGTCGACTGTCGCCTCGAAGCCGGTCGTCGCCTCGGCGACGAACTCGCGGTCGACGGCGTCGTCGGCGACGATCCGCGCGAGCACAGCCCGAGCGAACGCCAGATCGGTTCCGGGCTCGATCTGCGCGTGGAGATCCGCGTCGTCGACGGTCTCGCTCTCGACGGGGTCGACGACGATCAGTTCGCTGTCGTCGTCGCTCGCGCTGTCGGCGATCCACCGGTACATCACCGGGTGTGCCACCGCGGGGTTCGCACCCCAGATCACGTGGGTCTCGGCGTCGGGGATGTCCTCGTAGGTCGGCGGCGGCGCGTCGCTCCCGAACGCCTGGTAGTAGGCGGTGACGGCCGAGGCCATACAGAGGGTGGTGTTGGCGTCGTAGTACCGGGTGCCGAAGCCGCCGCGCGCGAGCTTCCCCAGCGCGTACGCCGCCTCGTTCGTCTGCTGGCCGCTTCCCAGCACCGCGACGCCATCCCGCGTCTCGGCGAGGGCGTCCTCGATACGCGAGACGACGGTTCCGATCGCCGTCTCCCAACTGGTGGGGATGAGGTTCCCGTCTTCCCTGATAAGGGGACGCGTCAGCCACTCCCCGTTGGGGTCCGCGGTCTCGTTGATCCCGCGCTGACAGGCGAGGCCGCGGTTGACCGGGTGTGACGCGTCGCCCCGGACGGTGTCGAGGCCGTAGTTGTTGGTGTACCCCTGCTGCAGGTGGCCGCAGCCGACCGCACACCGCATACACGTCGTCGGCGTCCACTCACTCATCGGCGGGGACACCTCTCGGAGACGGTTCCGCGCCGCGCTGGAGCGACCGATCCGCCAGCGGTTCCGATCCGTGACCGGTCCGAAATAGGTGGCCCGCACACGTAGTGTCGCATCAGTTTGTTTCTGAATATCACATACCCAATCAGCAGTATAATTGTTTTGGTATGGCCAACTTAGCGGTGTTTCAAAAATAAATGTCCATCTATTAGCTGTATTTCTAAATAAACACGCGCATGCTTGGGCAGGCGTTCGTCGCCCATGTACGCGTCGCCCACGGACACACGCGGGGGACCCGAACCGACAACCCTGATACGCTCGTCCGGATCACACCTTCGCGCCGCGTCGAACGCCTTCAAGCCGCTCCGAGGCACCTCCGACCCGCGCCGGGTAACTTCCGACCCGTCCGGATGAATTTCCGACTCGCATCGATCCGCGAAGGCCATTTGTATTTGTGAACTTCTGGCTGGCTTCGGTACTACATATATAATTTCTCTCTCCATAGAGAGAAATGTACCCTGCTCAGACGGCCGCCTTTTCGATCGCGCCGTTATCAGACATATTTTGTGATTTTATAAAAAGCGAAGTATTTTATGCTATCCTATGAAGTTCTAACCGAGATGGCCCACCATTCGGCCAATATAAATGCAGTAGAGTTGTACACCACTGACGAGGGTGATCGGTAATGGCCAACAAAAAGGAGGAGTGGAAATCGGAGCTGTACGGCGACGAGGTGCGGGAGAAGCTGCTGGAGTTCGCGGAGACCGGGTTCGAGTCGATCCCGGAGGACGAGCGGGACGCGTGGTTCACTCGGTTCAAGTTCTGGGGAGTCTTCCACCAGCGCTCGGGCCAAGAGGGTTACTTCATGATGCGGCTGACGAACGCCAACGGGATCTTGAAGCCCGATCAGCTCCGCGCGATCGCCGAGGTCGCCCGCGACTACGCGTCGGGACCGGTGTCAAACCCCGAGTTCGGCGACAGCTGGATCGACCTGACCACCCGCCAGTCGGTCCAGCTTCACTGGATCAAGCTGGAGGACATCCCGGAGATCTGGGAGAAGCTGGAGTCCGTCGGCGTCACCACCCGCTCGTCGGGCGGCGACACGATGCGGAACATCTCCGGCAGCCCGGTCGCCGGCAAGGACGCGAACGAGGTGATCGACACGCTCCCGCTGCTCGAACGGTTCCAAGAGGAGATCCGCGGCGACGACGACCTCTGTAACATGCCCCGGAAGTTCAACATCAGCATCTCCGGGACCCCCGAGGGCGGCGCGCAGGACGCGATCAACGACATCGGTCTCGAACCCGCCAGAAAGGAAATCGACAGCGTCGAGGGAACCTCGACGGGCAGCCGGACGGAGTCCGGCGACGGCGAGGAGACGCTCGGCTTCAACGTCCGCGTCGGCGGCGGGCTCGGCGGTCGCGAGCCCCGCGTCGCTCGCCCCCTCGACGTGTTCGTGACCCCGGACGAAGCGTACGACGTGGTCCGCGGCTTCGTCGAGCTGTACCACGACCACGGCGACCGCCAAGTCCGCGCGAAGAACCGCTCGCGCTTCTTCGTCGACGACCACGGCACCGAGTGGATCCGCGACCTGCTCGACGAGGAGTACGTCGAGAGCGACCTGCGGACCGCCGGCGAGGACATCCGCGACGAGTACACGTACAACGCCGGGTCAGCTCCCGACGACGGGAAGAAAGACTACACCGGCGTCCACGAGCAGGGCGACGGCAGGCGGTACGTGGGCCTCAGCGTCCCGGTCGGCCGGCTGCCTGCTGAGGAGGCCATCGAGCTCGCCGACCTCGCCGACGAGTACGGCTCCGGCGAAGTCCGGCTCACGCGCCGGCAGAACCCGATCATCGTCGATGTCGAGCCCGATCAAGTTGAGGAGCTACTCGCGGAGCCGCTGCTCGCGAAACACCGGCCCAAGCCGAATCCCTTCGTCCGCGGCGCGATGGCGTGTACCGGCACCGAGTTCTGCTCGATCGCGCTCGTCGAGACCAAGACTCGGACCGCGACGATGCTCCGCTGGCTCCGCGACAACGTCGACCTGCCGGACGACGTCGAACAGCTGAAGATCCACTTCTCCGGCTGTACCGCCGACTGCGGGCAGGCCAACACGGCGGACATCGGCCTGCTCGGGATGCGAGCGCGGAAGGACGGCGAGATGGTCGAGGCGGTCGACATCGGCGTCGGCGGCGGGATGGGCGAGGATCCCTCCTTCGTCGACTACGTCCAACAGCGGGTCCCGGCCGACGAGGCCCCCGGCGCGATCCGGAACCTGATCGAGGCGTTCGCGGAGCGCCGCGAGCCGGGCCAGACGTTCCGCGAGTGGGCGGCTGCGACCGACAACGAGACGCTCGGGGAACTCTGCGAGCCCGAGGAGACCGACTACGCGGACCCGACGCTCACCGACGCGAAGCAGTCGTGGTACCCGTTCGCCGAGGAGGGGACGACGGCGGCGAATCCCGAGGTGGCTTCGTCGGATGACTGACCGATTGACCGATCCGGCGGCGGACGAGGCCGGAGTCACCCCCGACGGCTCCGCGACCGCCCCCAAGGGCTCCGCGGACGACCGCGCGCAACACGCGTCGGCCGACGTCGCGCCGGAGCTGTTCGGCTGGTAGGCCGGCGTAGTCGGCCTTGGTAGTCGACCGATTCCCACTCAGGACATGTACGACGAAATTCTGTTCCCGACCGACGGCAGCGAGGCATCGAAACGGACGTTCCCGCACGCGGTGAGTCAGGCGGAGGCCTTCGACGCGCGGGTCCACGTCCTCTACGTCGTGGACACGACGTACGCCGGTGTCGGCGCCGGCGGCAGCAAGAACGTCAACTCCCTCCGCGCCGAGGGCGAGGAGGTGATCGACGAGTTCGAGCGGCGGCTCCGCGACGAGGACCTCGACGTGGTCA
Organism: Halorubrum halophilum; assembly: GCF_000739595.1. Classification (GTDB taxonomy): domain Archaea; phylum Halobacteriota; class Halobacteria; order Halobacteriales; family Haloferacaceae; genus Halorubrum; species Halorubrum halophilum. The sequence goes on from NZ_BBJP01000012.1 coordinate 62,347, forward strand.
CGCGGATCGAAGACGGAGACCCACACACGAAGATCACGACGTACGCGAACGACGAGACCGACATGATTGTCATGGGGACGCGGGGACGCAGCGGGATCGAGAAGTACCTGCTCGGGAGCGTCACGGAGAAGGTCGTTCGGACCGCCGACGTACCCGTGTTCACGGTTCGGACTCCGGAATGATCGGTCCGCAAGCGAGATGAACGAGCGAATCACGTCGGTGACCGCGTCCACCACGCTGGAGTTCGTCGACGGGGCGGCCGTCGGCTACGACTGGACCGAGGACGGCACGGGCGTGTTGAACGTCACTACCTCCGACGAGCGGCCCGACCGCGTCGAACTGCAGTTCGAACTCGACGGCCTCGACGTCGACCGGCTCCCGAACCACGCCGACCGGGTCGATCTCACGCCCGAGCAGGCCCGGACGGTCGCTGCCGCGCTGACGCGGTACGCGGACCGGGTTGAGGGAGACGGTTCGGAGTGACGAGCAGAGGGGCCGCGAAGCGAGCGAGTCGCACCGCCACGCGATCGTTTAAGCCCGATCGCGGCCTCTCGCCGGTATGAGCGCTCTCGACGACGATGCGTACCGCGCGTTCCGCCGCGACCTGCACCGCCACCCTGAGCCGGCGTGGCGCGAGTTCTACACCACCGCCCGGATCGTCGAGGAGCTCCGCGAGCGCGACCTCACGGCCCTGCACGTCGGCCCCGACGCGCTGGCGACCGACGACCGCATGAACGTCCCCGACGACGAGGATCTGGCCGACTGGGAGCAGCGAGCGCGCGACGCGGGCGCGGACCCGGAGATCGTCGACCGGCTCTCGGGCGGGTACACCGGCTGCGTCGCGGTCGCCGATCGCGGTCCCGGCCCGGTGGTCGGGCTCCGAGTCGACATCGACGCGCTCCCGGTGACCGAGTCCGACGACGCCGACCACGTCCCCGCAGCCGAGGGGTTCCGGTCGGAGCGCGAGGGGTACATGCACGCGTGCGGCCACGACGCGCACGCGACGATGGGGCTCGGTGCCCTCGACGCGGTGCTCGACTCCGACTTCTCGGGTACGCTCAAGGTGTTCTTCCAGCCGGGCGAAGAGCAGGTCGCGGGCGGCAAGCCGATGGCGGAGTCGGGACATCTCGACGACGTGGACTACCTGTACGCGGTCCACGTCGGCTTAGATCACCCCTCGGGCGAGATCGTCTGCGGCGTCGACGGGTTCCTCGCCGTGCGGCACTTCCTCGCGGAGTTCACCGGCGAGCCGTCGCACGCTGGCGCGCGACCCGAACAGGGACGGAACGCGGTGCAGGCGATGGCGGCGGCGGTCCAGAACCTCTACGCGATCCCCCGCCACGCCGACGGCCCGACCCGGGTGAACGCCGGGATCGTCGGCGGCGGCACGGCGACGAACGTCATCCCCGAGGAGTCGCTCATCGAGGGCGAGCTCCGGGGCGCGACGACCGAACTGGCGGAGTACATGTCCGACCACGCCGACCGGATCCTGGAGTCGGCCGCCGGGATGCACGACTGTGAGGTCGCGGTCTCGACGAAGGGGGAGGCGCCGAGCGCGACGAGCGACGACGCGCTCGCCGGGATCGTCGGCGAGGTCGCCGGCGGCGTCGCCGGCGTCACCGAGATCGTCGACCGCGCCGATCTGGGCGGCTCCGAGGACGCCACCTACCTGATGCAGTCGGTCCAGCGGCGCGGCGGGCTCGCCTGCTACGTCGGCGTCGGCACCGACCATCCCGGCGGCCACCACACGAGCACGTTCGACGTGGTCGAAGGCGACATCGCGGTCGGAATCGACGTGCTCGCGGGCGCGATCCGGACGGTCGCCGAGACGCGGCCCTGAAGCGGGAGAAGCGGTGCAGCGGAGAATCGGAACTTCGTTGTTTCCGACTGAATCGTTCACTGGAGCTCTATCGCTTCCCGCTCGATAGCGGGAATGAGTATTGCAGATCGTCGGTGGCAGGAGCATATTTAAAAAGACTTGAGCGACAGCGACGATCGCTTATAAATGAACACGGCAGTGGCGCGCCCCGGTGAGCGGCCCAGTGGGCCGCTCACCGACGGTGCGAGGGAGTCGGGCGCCCGAAGCAACGCGGAGGGCGGCCGACGAGGCTGGGGAGGTGAGAGGTGCGGTCGCGGTGCCGGGTGGGACTCAAAGGGGCAGCCGCTGCGGGCGGCGCAGGCGACGGAAGCACCGCAGCGAAGGAGCGATAGCGACTGAGTGAGGAGCGCAGCGAGCGTGCGCCGCCCGCAGCGGCTGGGGCTTTGGAGGTCTTCACCGCAGCAGCATGGATCACGGATAAACAGCCGACAGCAACACCACTCGATCACGTATAAACAGCCACTCACCTAACTCGCTATACCCACTCCCATCGTCAATCACACCGGTTCCCGTACGAGTCTGATCGTCGAGCGAGGCGATGGTTTATGAGGCGGGCGCCACCTCTCACGGGTATGAGCGAGGAGGAGACGATCCACGTCGCGGACGTCAGCGAGGGGATCGGCGGCGACGCGACGGCGGAGCCGGGCTCGCCGGTGGAGCTCCCGGTCGTCGACGTGCTCACCGGCCGATCGTTTATTACCGGCAAAAGCGGGTCCGGCAAGAGCAACACCGCGTCCGTCGTCATCGAGAACCTCCTCGACAACGGGTTCCCGGTGATGATCGTCGACACGGACGGGGAGTACTACGGGCTCAAGGAGGAGTACGAGATTCTCCACGCCGGCGCCGACGACGAGTGCGACATCGTCGTCTCCCCGGAACACGCCGAGAAGCTCGCGACGCTCGCGCTGGAACAGAACGTCCCGATCATCCTCGACGTCTCCGGCTACCTCGAGGAGGACACCGCCAACAAGCTGATCTTGGAGGTCGTCAAACAGCTGTTCGCCAAGGAGAAGCGCCTGAAGAAACCCTTCCTGCTCGTGATCGAGGAGTGCCACGAGTACATCCCCGAGGGCGGCGGGATGGACGAGACGGGCAAGATGCTGATCAAGGTGGGTAAGCGCGGCCGGAAACACGGCCTCGGCATCGTCGGGATCAGCCAGCGTCCGGCCGACGTGAAAAAGGACTTCATCACCCAGTGCGACTGGCTCTGCTGGCACCGGCTCACGTGGGACAACGACACGAAGGTCGTGGGACGTATCTTGGGCTCGAAGTACGCCAGCGCCGTCGAGGACCTCGGCGACGGCGAGGCGTTCCTGATGACCGACTGGGACGAGTCGATCCGTCGGATCCAGTTCCACCGCAAGCAGACGTTCGACGCGGGCGCGACGCCCGGGCTCGACGACTTCGAGCGCCCGGAACTCAAGTCGGTCTCGAGCGACCTCGTGGGCGAGCTCCAGTCGATCTCCGACGAGAAGGAGCGCCGCGAGTCCGAGATCGCCGACCTCAAACAAGAGCTCGAGAAGCGGGACCAGCGGATCGCCGAGCTCGAGGGCGAGTTGGAAGAGGCCCGCGACCTGAGCAACATGGCCGACCAGTTCGCGCAGGCGCTCCTCGGGAAGGCCGAGGCGCCCTACCGAGGCGGGGGCGGCGGACCCATCGCCGGCGGGGGCGGCTATCCCGGAAGCGACGAGGGTGAGGACGGCGACCAGTCCGTGCTCAAGTCGTACGACGAGGCGGTCGCCGCGACCGAGAGCGACGGGGACGCCGCGACGGAGAACGACGGGGACGCCGCGACCGAGGGCGCCGGCGGAACGCCGACCGACGGGGAGGCTTCGACCGACGACGGCGGTATCGAGGTCGACGCGGACGCCGACGCAGACGACGCCGACGGGTCGATCCCCGCCGCCGAGGTCGACGATCCCGTCGACGACGTGGACCCGGTCACGCGCGCCGACGTGGCCGAGAGCGCGCTCCGGTTCGACGACGCGGTCGAACTCGGCACCCGCGAGGCCGTCATCGAGGAGCTCCGGAGCCGGATCGAATCGCTCCCGGATCTCTCGCAGGGGATGCTCCGTCACTACCGCCGCGAGGGCGTCAGCGACCCCGTCGCGGCCCATATCGACGCCGGCGGCGACGGCGACTCCGGCCACGCGTACAGCCGCCACCGACCGGTCCGCCGGGCGGGGCTCATCCGCCACGCCGGCAGGGGCCACTACGCCTACGCAGTCCCAGACCTGATCCGCGAGGCGTACGCCGATCGGCTCGACGAGGAGAGCGTCCGCGAAATCGTCCGCGCCGTCGAGACCGCCTTCGTCCCGCCGGCCGAGCGGAGCTACCCCCCGGACGCGGATCCGGCGGCAGTCACCGGGGACTCCGACGGCTCGACCGCCGCTGACGGCGTTACTCCGCCCGGATATTCGGACGAGATCGCTGACGGTGCCGATGCGACCGATGAGACCGTGGACGACGAGAACGACGTGGCCGACACGCCCGGAGCGGACTCGATCCTCGACGGTCTCGTCGAGAATACGGGGCAAACGGGCTCGGAATCGCGCGGGACGGACGCGGACGGCGACGCCAATCCGAACTCCGAAGGGGACCAGAGCGGTTCGGAGCTAAGCGAGGCTGCACGTCGGATCGCCGAGCGGTCGGTCCGCGACGAGTAGCCGGCGCCGCCGCGGGCTTCTCACCAGCCACCGGGGATCCACCGAGAGAGAACGGATCTGACGGTGCGTGAGGAACGCCCCGAAGCTGGTTCCTCCTGCTCGTCGAGCTGTTGGTTCTTCCTGGTGAGAACCCGTTCGTACTGCTCGATAACGTGTTCTAAGCGTTGCTCCGTCTGTTCGAGTTCCGACTCGAGCGCTCCGACTTCCGCTTCGAGGCGTCGAACCTCGCGTTGCGCGGCGACGGTTCGTTCGGGAGGAGCGGCGCGTTCGGTGCCGTCAGGCCGCCGGTCCGCGCTACTTATCGATGCGTTCGGCGCCGTTCGAGCCGCCTGCTGCTCGTTCCAGTTCCATTCTTCCTGGCCGTTCACGCTCTCTACGGGGAGATCAGAGATCATGTGTCAAGATGTCAAACACCACGCCAATGAATATAAAAACCAGTCAGACGAGCGGCATGCTCGCGTCCGATCACCTCACTCTGGGCGGTTCTAACTATGAATATTTGAACAAGTCAGTTATAGACACTCTGAATCAGAATATCTCAAAATATAATTTGATAGACTTTAGTGAAAGAAGATTCTAGAGAATATATGTCCTATTATTCTTCCCAGACTGTTTCAGATAAGCCTTAATTAAGGATATAATACCTCATTCGGGAGAAGATATAAGTTAGGAAGCGGGGTGGTGCTACACGTCATGAGGCATGGAGACATTTCGTCATCGGGTGACGCAGTTGGCGTCGCAGTTCACCAGACTGCTGCACCGAGCCCAGATTCGAAAGAGGAAGTACTAGAACAGTGCGAGAACATCGCCGACAAGATAGAGGGCATGAAAACCGGGGCACCCGGTCTAGACCTCGTCATCTTCCCGGAGTACTCCACGCAGGGAATCACGTATGATGAGGACCTTATGATGGAGCTGGCGACGGAGGTTCCGGGACCGGAAACGGAGATCTTCTCACGAGCGTGCAGGGAGAACGATGTGTGGGGCGTCTTCTCGATCACGGGAGAAAAACACGAAGATCATCCGGACCGTAACCCGTACAACACCCTTCTACTCATCGACGACGAAGGCGAGATCCGGCAGAAATACCGGAAAATCATCCCGTGGACTCCCGTTGAAGGTTGGACTGCAGGTGACCAGACGTACGTTACGGAGGGTCCGAAAGGGCTGAAGATCAGCCTCATAATCTGCGACGACGGGAATTATCCCGAGATATGGCGAGATTGCGCGTACAAGGGTGCCGAACTCGTTGTACGCTGTCAGGGATACATGTATCCCGCAGCAGAGCAGCAGGAAATCGTCGCCCGTAGTGCCGCGTGGTCGAACAACGCCTATGTGGCGGTCGCAAACCTCGCCGGAAATGACGAGGTGTACTCCTTCTTCGGGAACTCAAACATCATCGGATTCGATGGCCGCGTTCTCGGAGAATGTGGCAGTAACGAAGACGTGTGGCAGTATGCGGAGTTGTCCGTGCCGGAGATCCGCGATGCGCGGGCGAACTGGCAGAGCCAGAACCACTTGTACAAACTGCTTCACCGCGGATACACCTCGACCGAAGACGCGGGGTTGGGAGACGGGGAAGCCGAGAATCCCTTCGACTTCTACGACGACTGGGTGAATAACCCGGGGAAAACCGAAGAGAACATCGAGCAACTCACTCGGTCGACGACTGGAACCCCGGATGCACCTGTCGAGGGACTCTCGATGGAAAAGATGGACGCACCGAGTGACGACGACTGATTCACTCGACGGACCCCCGATGGCTGAAGTCGACGAGGCGTTACAGCTGAGTCTCGGCCTCGACTGAGCGACCGGCTCTCTCTTTGCTCTACCTTGTTCAAATGGGTGAAATTCACCATACACACTATTGAAAAGATATTGTTGGAACCATCAGCGCCAACTTGATGGTAAGATTCTTTGTCTGTGGTAACATATTCTTCTCTATGTCAGCAGAAACGGATGCACAGGGGCGGCTGTACATCCCGAAAGAGGTGCGCGAGAAGTACGGTCAGAAGTATCACATCGTCATGTACGAGGACAGAATCGAGCTGATCCCGGTCGCGGGCGATCCACTCGCCGCTGTCCGCGAAGCGGCGGGTGAGCTTCACGATGCGTCCGTCGAGGAAATCAGGGGAGACATCGAGGCGGAGGCGAAAGACGAAGCTGCGGAAGCCGGCAGCGACAGATGACGGTGTACGTCGAGACGGATTTCCTGCTCGCACTCGCCAAAGATACCGATTGGTTACAAAGCTCGGCAGAGGACGCCCTCGATGAGTACGACGTCGAAACGTCATCGTTCTCGTACCTCGAACTCCTCCTCGCCCGGGAACGGTACGAGTTCGACTACGTTCCGCTGGTAGCAAACCTGCTCGAACTCGTCCCCGTGCGAAACGAGGAGGAGAAACAAGTCGTTCTGAAAGCCGTCAACTACTACGACGAGGGGATGACGTCGTTCGACGCGTTCCACGCGGCGACTGCGGAAACGCGTGGGATGGACGTGCTCTCGTCCGAGAAAGACTACGAAGATATTGAGGTCGAACGAGTCCCACTCGAACCGACCAACGAGAAGTAACAGATCTAGTCGAATTTGCTGGCTGCTCGTCGACCCCAAAATTTGCAAGGCGGTATCATGAATCGACGTGCTAACCCACTACGATGTAGATAGAGGCACTAGAGCACCTGTTATCTCGGCTATCGACTCTCTCTTTGTTCTACCTTGTTCAGCTCGATCAGCAGCCGGAAGATCGCTTTTACCAAGTTGGCGTCCACATCGAACTGCTCGGCGTTCTCGCCGGCGCGCTCCATCACGCGCTCCTCCTGACCCTCGTCGGTGGTGGGGAGGTCGCGCTCGTCTTTCACGGCCGCGACCGTGTCGGCGACGTAGGTCCGGCGGGCGATCAGTTCCACGATCTCGCGGTCGATGTCTTCGATCTCGTGCCGCAGTTCGTCGAGGCTTCGGTCCTCGGTGTTGGGTGTGTCGCTCATTGGTAGGTGGTGGGGTCGGTTGGTGATGTGCTCGCAGGTTCTCACTCGATGGTCGCGCCGTCGTTTCTGGTGGTGGTTCGCCGAAGGGTTCCGGGGCGGTCGCCCCACGCGTCGGCGACCGCGTCGAGGTCGGTCTCGGGGTCATCGGGGTCCGCGACGGCGACGACGCTCGGGCCGGTCCCCGACAGCGACACCCCGGTGGCGTGGGGCATCGCCTCGACCGCGGGGTCGGCGTCGAAGCCGAGCGCGGCGGAAAACGCGAGTCCGTTGACGGTCATCGCCTCGGCGTACCGCCCGTCGAGCGCGAGGTCGGCGACGAGATCCGCCATCGGCTCGACGGCCTCACAGCGGGCCACGTCCGCGTCAGCGCTGTAGGCGCGCTCGGGCGGGGTCCACACGAGGACGTTCCAGTCGACGGTCTCGCGCGAGCGTAACTCGTCTTCGCCGTTGTCGGTGACGGTCACGCCGCCGAGCATCGAGGCGGTCGCGTCGTCGAACGCGCCCGTGACCGTGACGCCCGCCTCGCGGGCCGCCCGGACGCCGAGCCGGCAGGCGTCGAGGCGGGTGACGTCGACCGTGGGGTCGTCCGAGTCGTCGCCGACGCCGTCCGCTTCGTCCCCCACCGTTAGCCCGAGCGCGTCGCAGGTCGCGAGCACGGTCGCGTTGGCGGCCGCGCTGGAGCTTTTGAGGCCCGCCGCGAGGGGAACGTCGCTGTCGGTCCGGACGGATCCCCCCTCGCCGTTGCCCCAGCGCTCGGTCGCGAGCGCGACGCAGCGCTCGATCAGGGCGGTGTCGGCGTCGGAGTCCTCGGCGATCTCGCCGCGCACGCCGTCGGCGTCCGAGTCGAGCGTCACCGTCGCGCGCGTCTCGACGCCGATACCGAAGGCCGCGCCGGTGCCCGTCGCGAGCGCGTTCAACACGGTTCCGGCGCCGAGCGCCGCTGCCCGTCCCTCCATGTACTCACGGCTCGCGAGCGCGGACAAAGAGGTAGCGATCACGGCGAGTCTCTCGGAGCGGTCAGAGTCGGGGGAGTGTGGGGGTACCGGAGTGTCACCGCACTCAGGCCGGCTCCGCGCGCCGAACCGCGGCGTCGATATCGTACCAGTCCGGGTCCGGTCGGGTGTGCGTCTCGCTGTTGGGGACGTATATCGTGGCTTCGAACCGCCGCATCCCGTCGTCGAACCGGTTTCCGGCGGAGAACGACTCGAGCGCGTAGTCGTATCCGACCGGCTTCCGGTCTCGCAGTCCCGTCGCGTACGCGTCCACGCGAAGCTCGACGGTCCCGTAGGTGAATCGTCCGGCGTTCTCCACCGTGATCTCCGCCTCCACCCTCGTCTGGGCCCCCTCGTTGGTCACGTCGACCACCTCGGCCTCCGTGACGACCAGTCCGGACCCGTCAGGACCGAGCTGATCGGTGGTGCCGTTGCCGTCGGCCTGATCGGCGGTCTCGCCGGCGTCGAGCGACTCGGGTGCGCCGTCGTCCGCGGAACCGCTCTCGGCGCTAGGTCCCGCGTCGGCGCTCTCGCTCGGCCCCTCAGCGCCCTCCTCGCTCGACTCCACGAGGCAGCCGGCAAGCAGGCCGGGAACGGCAGCAGCCAACACTCGCCGCCGAGAGAGGGGACGCGTCACGCTTCCCTCCACGTCGGCGAGCGCCCTAAACATGGGCGTCGGATCGTCCCGCGGTCGTGTCGGGTGAGGGCTCGGGCCGACATGGTCACCCCGTCACCGACCCGAGCACGCCGGTCACCGCGCCGACGACGGCGGCGACGACCGCGGTCGTGAGTATCGATCCGAACGCGTCCGCGATCCCGTGGGCCTGCGCCGCCGCCTCGCCCTGCGACGCGACGACGAGGACGACGACGACGAGCCCGTACGCCAGCGCGCCGAGCCCGCCCCCGAGCCCGCAGGTCGCGGCCGCCTCCCGCGCATCGTACGCCCGCGACCCGACGAGGACGCCGAGCACGCCGGCGAGGAGGGGCGCAAAGACCAGCGCGGCGGCGGTGACGGCGAGGTACGACTGCGCGACGAACACCGGGCCGAACCGCGCGGTTTCGCCGGTGGCCGCCGTGGCGAGCGCGGCCTCCGCCCAGCCGGTGGTCGCGGCGGCGACGAGGCCGACGCCGGCGCCGACGACCGCGAACACCGCCGCCGTGAGACCGACTCCGTTCCCGTTCATCAGACCACCGCCCACCCGTTCGCCAGCTGGCCCTGCCAGCCGGTTCGCTCCTCCCACGCGTCGCCCGAGAAGCCGGTCGCGAGCACGAACTCACCCGCCTGCACGACGTACCCGTACTGGACGCCGGCGTGCTCGTCGAACCCGTAGCGCTCGCCCTCGGCCTCGTGGTGGTAGAGGCGATGCCAGCGTGTCGGCCCCCGATACGTCGGCTCGTCGCCGTCGTCGTCAGTCTCGTTTCCTTCACCCTCACCGCCACCACTCTCCGCGGTCGCGTTCCCGGAGAAGTCGGAGCCCGATGCGGTGGCGTCGGGGTCGATGGGCGCGCGCCCCTCGGTCGACGCGGCGGCGATCGCCTCGCCGAGTCGGTCGCTCGCCGTCGCCGGGTCCGGGTACCGCTGGACGTACACGGGGACGCCGTCGAGTTCGTGGGCCCACCCCTCGAACGTCTGGCTCGGGCGGTTGCCGGCTTCGGGGCGGGTCGCGAACGCGACGAACAGCTCCGCGGTCCGGTCCTCGGCGCGCGGTATCGGCCCGAGGCGCGCGCGCAGCTCATCGCGTCGGGCCGCCCCGAACGCGCTTCCGTAGATCCGCGGGATCCGGTTTCGGTCGTACTCTTCGTCGTCGTACGGCTCGTGTGCGAACGTCGAGAACCCCCGATCTCCGAGTCCGAGCTCCGCGAACGCCTCGCCGCGGACCCGACGACCCTCGGCGTCGTCCTCTGGGAAGGGGTGCAGCAGGCGGTTCAAGAGGCGGTTATGAATCGGATCGCGCGAGAACGCCTCGTCGACGTAGGTCTCGGTGATGTCGGAGGCGAAGCCGCGGCGCATCCGCGAGAGCTCTTCGAGGAAGCGGTCGACGTCGCCGCGGGGAGCGAAGGTCCGCAGCGCCTCGACGTGGCGCTCGGTCCGCGAGACGATCCGGGAGCGGGGGTAAAAGTGCGGCTCCAGCGCGTCGGCGGCGGTGTCGGCGGCCGCGCGGCCGGCCTCGTCGAGCCGGTCGGCCATCTCGACGGTCACCGTGTCGTCCTCGTCGGCCGTGCTCCGGACGGCGTCGATGTCACTGACGACCCCGCGGATCGCGTTCCGATACGTCCGGATCGCCGACGGGTACTCGGTCGCGAACCAGACCGCGTCGTCGACGACGTTCCGGGTCGCCGCCGCGAGCGCCTCGTTCGCGACCGGCTCCGGATCGTCGCCGTCAGCCTGCTCCTCGTCGGCACCGTCGCTCTCGCCGTCGCCGCCGTCATCGCCGCCGGCCCCGTCGCCCGCGTTCGAGGGATCCTCGGCGTCCGCGTCGGGATACTCGACGCCCTCGACGCCGAGACACCCGGAGAGCCCGACGGCTGCGGCGGCGCCGACGCCCAACAGGCCCCGTCGCGTCCGTTGCATAGGGTACCCTCCCGGCGGAGGGCCCTTAAATGTAGCATCCCCGATTCTCGCGAGTGAGGCCGGCGGGGGCGACCGCGGCGATCCCCTCGAGCGCCGACCGCCGAGCGCGCCCCTTTTGAGGCGCGCGCACCGAACGACGCGTATGTCAGCACCCTCACGCAGCGACGTTCCCCCCACGTCGATCGGGATCGACCTCCGCGAGGAGGGCATCGTCGTCGAGTACCTCGACGGTCGGACCACCCTCTATCGCGGCGTCCCGGACGCCGTCGAGGGATCGGTGACCGCCGGTCCGGGCAAGGAGACGCACGTGCTCGTCACCGACCCGACCGAGACGGAGGGGGTGATGACGTACGTCAACGACTACAACACCGACGACGAGATCTTAGAGGACTCGGGCGTCGGCCGGGTCATGGTCGAGGACGGCGAGCGCGACGAGGTGTTCCCCGGCGTGATCGTCGGGCGGGAGGGTCAGCGCAACGAGGTGATCGCCGACCCCGAGGTCGCCGGCGGCCGCGTGTTCGTCTTCGTCGAGGACGGGTGGACGGAGGGGAGCTACGAGATCGTCGAGGCGCCGGCGGACGGCCTCGACGCGCATCGGTGAGCGATCGATGGGAACGACGGCGACGAGAGCGACCGCCGACGGGAACGACCGCCGGATGAAAACGACCGACAGACGAAAGTTCGGTCGGCGTCGATAACGGGTATGAGTGACGAGGCGGACGCCGACGACGAGGTGCTGCGCGCGAGCGACATCGGCGGCGAGGGGCCGCCGATCGAGGAGAAGCCCTACAAGATCGTCTTCGAGGCGAACAAGTGCTTCGGGGCGGGCAAGTGCGCCGAGGTCGGCGACAACTGGGTGATGGACGTACAGAGCGGCATGGCGAAGCCGCGGTCGTACTACATCGGCGAGGACGAACTGGAAGAGAACGTCCGCGCCGCGGAGGTGTGTCCCGCGAAGAAGGACCGGGGAGTGATCCACGTCGTCGACCGCCGGACCGACGAGGAGATCGCGCCGAATCCGCACGGCGACGGGACGCTCTCCGTGGACTGGTAGGGAGACAGAGTGGGAGTGCCGGGGCGCCGCCCCGACATTCGAAAGGGGTTTGACCCCGCCGCCGGAATCCGAATCCGCGCGGGGGTGGCTGAGCCTGGCCAAAAGCGGCGGACTTAAGATCCGCTCCTGTAGAGGTTCGAGGGTTCGAATCCCTTCCCCCGCATATCGCGGCGCTCACACACCGTGAGCGCCGCGTCTCGGACTAGAAAGGATTCGAATCAAGGAGGTCGCGCGCAGCGAAGCGAGCACGTCCGACTGTGGTTCGAATCCCTTCCCCCGGCATTGCTGTCGCGAGCACTTCGCGAGCGACAGCAGTCGGCACAGAAGGGATTCGAAGCAGGGAACGGAGCGAGCGCAGCGAGCGGAGTGAGTGAGGTTCGAATCCCTTCCCCCGCACTCCTGCTGCGAGCAACCCGCGAGCAGCGATCGGCGCTCCGGCTCAGTACTTCGCGTCCGCGCCGGTCGTCTCGTAGATCCGGTCCATGATCGCGTCGCGCTCGCTCGTCCAATTCGCCATCGCAGCCGGACTCGTGGGGTACGCGTCGTAGTGGCCGATCAGTTCGTCGGCGAGCGTCTTCGTCTGGTAGAAGTTCCGGATCGTCCCCCAGTAGCCGAAGCTCTTGACGGCCGCCTTCAGCTTCAAGCCGAAAGACATCGAGGTCGATCCCTCGTACAGGGCCTCCGCGAGCTTCTCGCCCGGCAGCGCCGCGAGCAGCCCCATCAGGTCGTCGACGTCGACCGCGGTCGAGAGCACGTTGTACACGTCGAGCCCGGCGTACCGGCCGCCGAAGTGGTCCATGACGCGGGTGTTGTACCGCCAGAGGTTCTCCTCGCTCACGTCGCCGTCGGAGACCGCCTTCACCGCCTGCTCGCCGGCGTACTTGCCCGCGTACGCCGCGCCCGCGATTCCCCCACCGGTGGTCGGGTTGACGTGGCCCGCGGCGTCGCCGACCGCCATGTACCCCGGCGCGACCGCCGAGTCGTACGGGCGTCGGGTCGGCAGCGCGGCGCCGAGCTTGTCTGTGACCTCTGCGCCCTCGAACTCGGGGCGGTTTCGGAGGTCGCGTTTCAGCGCCTCGACGAGCTGCATCGGCTCCTCGTTCATCTGGAAGCCGAGCCCGGCGTTGATCTCGGTCGCGGTCCGCGGGAAGTACCAGAGGTAGCCCGCGGCGCGGTCAGTCGCCTTGAAGACGAGGGCGTCGTCCCACTCGACCGGCTCCGGCACCTCGACGATCTCGCGGTACGCCGAGCAGAACTGCGAGTACCGGACGTTGGTGTCGAAGGTCGTCCCCTCGAAGTCGGCCTTGTCCTGTAACAGCGACAGCGATCCGGCGCCGTCGATGACGAGGTCCGCCTCGTAGGTGACCGGATCGCCCTTTCGCTTGGCGCGCAGCCCCGTGACCCGCCCGCCCTCGGTCTGGGTCACGTCGTTGATCACGGTGTCGTAGTGGAACTCGACGCCGGCGTCCTCCGCGCCCGAGATGATCTGCCGCCCGTACTCCCAGCGGTCGATGACGGCGAGCTCGCCCGGGACGGGGATTTCGAGGACGGTGTCCTCCTGCGGGATCTCGAAGCGCCCGTGGTCGACGCCGGTGTTCGTGAACGCCGGTTCGAGCCGCTCTTTCGGGATGGCCTCCGGGAAGGCGTCGGCGCCCTTCAGCGCGTCGCCGCAGGCAATGTGCCCGGCCTCCTCCGCGTCCTTCCGCTCGACGATGACGACGTCGAGCCCCTCGTTCGCGATCGTCGCGGCCGCGTAACAGCCGGCGGTCCCGGCGCCCGCCACGACGACGTCGTACTCGTCGATGCTCATACCTCGTGCGTGGTCGCCCCTGTGGCAAAACTCTTTGTTCCCGATTCGGTCGCTTTCGGACCGACACGAGCGCGGTGCGAGGGAAATACGGACGGGGAAGCGAAAACGGCGAGCGCGACCGGAGGAGACGAGTCGACCCTCAGTCCTCGGTCTCGTAGTGCTCGCCCGCGGCCTCCGGGAGCTGGGTGCGACCGACCAGCGCGAGGACGACGATCACGACGACGTATGGGATCGTCTGGACCAGCGTGTCCGGGACCGCGTAGCCGAGCTGCTGGAGCCGGATCTGGACCGCATCGAGCCCGGCGAACAGCACGCCAGCCCCGAGCGTCCCGACCGGGTTGTAGTTGCCGAACAGGTACGCCACGATGGCGATGAACCCCTTGCCCTGCACCATCGTCTCGCCGGACCCGACGAACTGGCCGATCGAGAGCGCGAGCGCGGAGCCGCCGACCCCGGAGAGCACTCCGGAGAGGAGCACGCCGGCGTGACGCACCTTCGAGACGGAGACGCCCACCGTGTCGAGCGCCTTCGGGTTCTCCCCGGCCGCCCGGAGGTGCTTGCCGAACGCGGTGCGATTCAGCGCCCACCACGACGCGATCGTTGCGGCGATGACCATGACGGCGGAGTACTCCCATCCGACGCTCGCGCCGAGATTTGGCGTGTTGACGCCGCCGAAGAACACCGTCGACATGAACGGCGCGAGCCCCAGCGCGATGAGCCAGACGGCGAGTCCCGCGATGATCTGGTCGGCCTTGAACTCGATACAGACGATCCCGAACACGCCCGAAAGCGCGGTCGACGCGGCGATTCCGGCGAGGAAGCCGACCCAGATCGCGGGCACGCCGAGCACCGCGTTGCCGATCCCGACGACCGAGGCGACGTAGACGGAGGCGAACGCCGAGATGATCAACAGCCCCTCCAGCCCGATGTTGATGACGCCGGACTTCTCGGCGAAGATCCCGCCGAGCCCGGCGAGCACGATCGGTGCCGCGAGCCGTGCCGTCGACGACGCGGTGCTCGCCGAGAAGACGATCCCCGAGAGGTCGCCCGCGACGGAGTCGGGGAACAGCGCCCCGAGGACCAGCAGCGCGCCGAGTACCCCGACGGTGCCGACGATCAGCGACCGCACGTAGTCGGACTCGATCAGGTCGTCGAGGATGGGAACCGTCACGTCCGCGAGCGGATTACGCATCGGCCTCACCCCCTCCGACGGCGGTCGCCTCGTCGTCCGTGCCCTCCGAGGTTGAGGCCGACCCACCGGGTCCGCCGGGACCGGTCGATCCCACGCCGACGTACCGGCCGGCCATCCGGAAGAACTCCGGCATGGCGACGAACAGGATGATGAGCCCGCGCAACACGCCGACGAGCTGGGTCGGCACGTCGGTTCGGAAGCCGATCTCCAGGGCGCCGCCCTTCAGCAGCCCGAAGAGGAACGCCGCCGGCAACACGCCAAGCGGGTTGTTGCCGGCGAGGATGGAGACGGTGATCCCGTCGAAGCCGAGCGCGGGGACCGACGCCATCCACCGCCCCTCGGACATCAACACCCACACCGAACCGCCGACGCCGCCGATCGCGCCCGAGAGCGTCATCGCCCGGACGGTCGTGGCCTTCGCGTTCACCCCGCCGTACTCGGCCGCGGCCGCCTGCACCCCGCTCGTGCGCAGGTCGTAGCCGAACGAGGTGTGCTCGACGAGGTAGTAGAGCCCGACGATGAAGCCGAGCCCGACGAGCAGCGCCAGCAGCGCGAAGTCGCTGGACTCCGGGAAGACCCACGGCAGGTACTGAGCGTGCTCGGGGACGTACTGGGTCGCGACGACCGACGAGCCCTCGGCGCGGAACACCTCCAGCACGAGAACGTACGCGATGTTCGCCGCGATGAAGTTGAGCATGATCGTCGTGATCACCTCGTTGGCGTCGGCGTACGCCTTCAGCGCGCCGGGGATCGCGCCCCAGAACCCGCCGCCGGCCGCGCCGGCGAGGGTGCCGACGACGATCAAGACCACGCCCGCGACGGGTCCTTCCGGGAGGAACGGCGCCGCGGCGAGCACGGTCAGCGCGGTCGCCAGCGCGCCGACGACGAGCTGTCCCTGCGTCCCGATGTTGAACAGCCCGGCGCGGAACGCGACCGCGACCGAGAGCCCGGTGAAGATCAGAAGCGTCGTCTCCGAGAGCGTCAGCCCGAGCGAGAGGTTGAACGGGGTCCAGTTGGGGTTGAACAGCCCCGGCTCGCCCACCGCGAACGGGTAGCCCAACGCGCCGTTGAACAGGACGAGGTACACCTCGACCGGGTCGTAACAGAAGCCGATCCCGGTGAGCGGCATCGTCCACGCCGCGGTGCTACACTGCGCGATCCGGCCGGAGACGAGAACGATGACGAACCCGACGACGATCGAGAGCAAGATCGCGGCGACGCTTATCAGGAGGCGCTCGGCGACCGATCGGTCGACGAACGGCGAGACGACCCGGCGGGCGATCGAGGGGACCTGGTCGGCGTCGCCCCCGCCCTCAGCCCCGGCGTCGGAGCGACTCACGCGTCCACCCCCCCGTCCCCGCCGTCATCGGCGGGATCGGTCGCGGCGTCGTGGACCGCGGCCCCCTCGACGGAGTCGTCATCGAGGGCCTCGCCGGCCATCAGCAGACCGATCTCCTCCTCGGTCACCGTGCCGGGGTCGACGACCCCGGTGAACTCGCCCTCGTGGATCACGGCGAGCCGGTCGGAGAGCCCCTGCACCTCGTCCAGCTTCGAGGAGACCAACAGCACCGCCTTCCCCTCGGCGCGCAGTTCGAGCAGGCGGTCGTGGAGGAACTCCGTGGAGCCGATGTCGACCCCCCGCGTCGGGTGCATCGCCACGACCAAGTCCGGGTCGCGCTCGAACTCCCGGCCCACGATGAATTTCTGCTGGTTACCCCCGGAGAGGGACTCCGCCTCGGCGTCGGCGTTCGGCGGGCGCACGTCGTACTGCTCGATCACGGACTCCGCGTGCTCCCGCGAGGCCCGCCAGTCGAGCCGACCGCCCGACGCGAACGGCGGGTCGTGCTGGCTCCCGAGGATGCCGTTCTCGGTCAGGTCGTACGACATCACCAGCCCGCGCTCCTGTCGGTCCTCGGGGATGAAGGCCATCCCGCGGTCGATGTGCTCGCGGCGGCTCTCGCCGGCCATCGGTTCGCCGAGGTAGGAGATCGACCCGTCTGTCGGCTCGCGCATCCCGGTGATCGCCTCGACGAGCTGCGACTGCCCGTTTCCGTCGACGCCCGCGATGCCGAACACCTCGCCCGCGCGGATCTCGAACGAGATTCCCGACACTGCCTCGACGCCGCGGTCGTCCTCGGCGTGGACGTCGGTCGCCTCCAGTACTCGGTCGCCCGGTTCCTGCGGCGTCGTCGCCGGGTCCATCAGCACCTCCCGGCCGACCATCATCTCCGCGAGCTCCTCGCGGGTCACGCCGTCGGTCGCGACCGTGCCGACGTTGACGCCGTCGCGGAGGACCGTGATGTCGTCGGCGGCCGACAGCGCCTCGCCGAGCTTGTGCGAGATGAAGATGATCGTCTTCCCCTGATCGGTGAGCTCCTCGAAGACGTCGTACAGGTCCTCGACCTCCTGCGGCGTGAGCACCGCGGTCGGCTCGTCGAGGATGAGCACGTCGGCGCCGCGGTACAGCGCCTTCAGGATCTCGACGCGCTGTTGGACCCCTACCGAGACGTCCTCGATCCGTGCGTCGGGGTCCACGTCGAAGCCGTAGCGCTCGCTCAGGTCGACAACCGCCTCGCGGGCGGCGTCCTCGTCGACGCGGAGCCCGCCCCACGTCTTCGGCTCGTTGCCCAAGACGACGTTCTCCCACACCGTCATCGGGTCGACGAGCATGAAGTGCTGGTGGATCATGCCGACGCCCGCGTCGATCGCGTCGCGCGGCGAGTCGAACGACTGCGGCTCGCCGTCGAGGAAGACGGTCCCCTCGGTCGGCTCGTAGAGGCCGTACAGCACGTTCATCAGCGTGGTCTTGCCGGCCCCGTTCTCGCCAAGGAGGGCGTGGACGCTCCCGCGCTCCACCGCGAGATCAACGTCGTCGTTCGCTACGACCCCGGGGAATCGCTTCGTGATGCCGTCCATGTGGACCGCCGGGTTCATTCACCCGTAACTCCGCGTCGGAGCCTAAAAGAGCGCGGATTCCCGACTGACGCGCTCGGAACTATCGGTCGATCGATCGGATCAGTGAAAAGTCGCGGGTCGCCGATCGCTTCGAACACCCCGCGATCGAGGTTCATCGCCGCCGTGCGGCGATCAGTCGCCCGCTGTCCGCCGCGATCAGTCGCGATCAGTCGCTCGCCGCGATCAGTTGCTCGTGGTCTCCGGGACTTCGATGTTCCCGTCGATGATCTCCTGGCGCGCGTCCGAGACCGCGGTCACGACCTCGTCGGGCACCTCGTCGCCGATCTCCTGGCCGTAGACGCACTCGACGCCGTTTGACTCCAGCCCGAGCGCGACGGTCTCGCCGCCCTGGTGGTCGTCGTCGATGACGTTCGAGATCGACTCGTACACCGCGGTGTCGACACGCTTCACCATCGACGCTAAGATCACGTCGGCGAACGACTCCTCGGAGACGGACTGGTCCTGGTCGACGCCGAACGCGAACCGGCCCTCCTCCTGTGCGGCCTGGAACACGCCGACGCCCGTCGCGCCCGCCGCGTGGTAGACGATGTCGGCACCGCTCTGGTACATCGACAGCGCCTGCTCCTGCCCGCCCGAGGGGTCGGCGTAGCTGCCGACGTAGCTCGTGGTGACGTCGACGTCGTCGGATGCGTAGTCGACGCCGGCCTCGAAGCCGGCCTGGAACCGGCGGATGACCGGGCTGTCGACGCCGCCGATGAACCCGACGTTCGTCGAGTCGGGCGCGGTCGAGCCCGCCCCCGCGGAGAAGTCGGTCTCGGTCAGGTTCGCGGCGAGTACGCCCATCAGGAACGAGCCCTCGTGCTCGCGGAACAGGTAGCTCGCGACGTTCGACTCCTCGACCACGGTGTCGACGACCATGAAGTCCTGGTCGGGGAACTGCGGCGCGGTCTCGGTGAGCGCGTCGCCCTGGTTGAACCCGATACAGGAGACCAGGTCGTAGTCCGGCTCCGTCGAGCTCGCGTAGCGCTGCTGGTACTGTCCGAACTCGCCGGTGCCGTCCGGCTCCGACTCGTCGTACTCGATGCCGAACTCCTCCTCGGCGTCGAGGATTCCCTGCTTGGCCGCGTCGTTGAACGAGTTGTCGCCGAGGCCGCCGTCGGAGTAGACGATGCCGACCGTCGCGGACGCGTCGGACCCGTCGGAGCCATCGGAGCCGTCAGAGCCATCGGAGCCGTCAGAGCCATCGGAGCTTTCGTTGCCGTCGGACCCGTCAGAGCCGTCCGAGCCGTCGCCGCTCGGGCCGCCGCTACAGCCGGCGAGGCCCACGAGGCCCGCCGCGCTCGCCGCCTTGAGGAACCGCCGCCGATCGAAGTCGGATGCCATGTCACCTACAACGGGGCGGGTACGCGGCATAAATTCGTCGCTCTCTCCGTCCCATTATAGAGACTAGAAGGCGAATACACCCGCCTTCAGGCGGGTGATGAAGCCGACATGGTGGGAAGCAATCCACCGGCCGAACGTCTGTTTTGAGTTTCACATACGGAGATTTAACTGACAGGCCGCTCTATACAGAGCTAGGAATCGGCCGGAACGGAGCGGATTCCGAACCGTCCTTCAGAGGCGGCCTGTCCGCCCGCGTAACGAGGCAGTATCTGAAAGGGCAGTCAGTGAACGCTACATCCTCGAAGGGTGTGTCTGTGCAGACTGCTCGAAGCGAGTCAGGCGATACCCCCAACTCCGGTGATGCCTGCCTGCGTTCCCGTGGCAAAAACAACACTGGGACGCCGTAGACGGTCGAGGATAGGGGTAACGGCCATTTGGCATGGCCAGCAGTCCACCAGTCCGACACTGTGGGACCACCCGTGCCCGAAAGGCCTGGTAGTCAACTGACTGGACTGTAAACCTGAAACTCCCACCGCTCGGGATTCCTCCGCGTTTACGCGGAGGAGGATGTCAATGCACGTTCGCGCTATACCGCGGAGATATCGTCGTCGATCCGCCGCGATCGATCGGGGATCGTACACATATTCGTGATTTATCAGGAACGATCGAAAAGGTTTGAAGACGACGGCTCTGTTGAAATCCTCTTCTTCAGACACATTATCGTCTGAAACAGCCGGTCGCTGAAGAGTGCTACCTACCCGAAAGCACATTAATATTGAATCAAGAGACAACGTATGGCAGGCCCTTCAAAAATTGTCGTGTTAACCGAACAAATCGGCAGGATCCTGTCCGGTGCGTTAGGGTGGATACTTGTGTTTATGGGCGTTCTGGGCTTTTTAATTAGCCTCAGTGGACTATTCTTCGGCCCGGAATGGAGAGGTCCGATTGGCTCGTTGGTCACCGCTAGTATATCGTTACTCGTGGTTGCTATCGGTATCTACGGAAACCCCCAATACAGAGAGCGAATTCACTCATCTCTTGGATAATCTGTACTGAGCGAGCCGTGAGTCCTCTGTACTGACCACATCCGGTCAGAATATATCATTTCCTGAGTATTTCAACAGAGCCGCCACAGATGGTCATGTCGTGTTGTATCTGAAGGAGAATGTTCAACAGAGACAAATAAACAGTTGCCGAAGGAATGTGTAGATAGATGGGAACGAGTAGTCAGACGGGGGGTAGCAAAACAATACCCGGAATGCTCAGAGAGTCCCGCGATTTCGTTTTGGCGTGTATTCTGAACTCTGCACTCATTCTTGGAGTGGTCGTATTTGAGTGGAGTCTTCTTGAAATCGCTGTCATCTATCTCATCGAGATAGCGATCATCAACCTCCTGTTCTTTTCTGTCGCGTTGTTCACGCCACAGTCCGTGGATGATCTCGATGGGGATTCTTGGGATGAAGAGCCCACTTCAATTCAGCCGATTGGTCTAATACCGCCGGTATACCGGCGGAATATCAACTACGTTTTGCGAAAGGCGGTTATCCCAGCTTTCATTCTTACAGTAATCATGACTCCTTTCCTTTCCGGTTATGATTTGGATTCAGGACTTCCCCTCTCAGTCGGGCTCACAATTGCTGGCATTATTTTCTTTCAGCTATCGCGCGTCTGGCGCTATTTCATCGTCAACCGGTTATATCAAGATAAATCGCCGGCAGACGCGATGGCCTTCGCGTTTGCTCCCGTCTTTGAGTTGTTTCTGATGTTGGTCTTTGTGGTTGTTCCCGTCAGCTTTGTGATTATCGGGACGGGTACCGATCTAGATTCACGGGCCGTGTGGTTGCTCTATTTAGTTCCGATGGGGGCGATCAGAGCGTGGATAGGGAGTTTAGACCCTCAGACAGACGATTTTAGTGTCAAATGGGATTAATATATGTGTAAATATCAGAGGATTTCAACAGAGCCAAGACGACCCGATATCGCCGGTGACGGAGCGGACGGCTACTCGGCGTCGCCGACCGCGGCCACCGCGTCCTCAACGACGGCCTCGACGTTCTCGGTCAGCTCGTCGACCGCGTCGCTCTCGGCGTACACCCGCACGTACGGCTCCGTGCCGGAGGGACGCACCAGCGTCCACGACGCGTCCGGGAACTCCAGCCGGACCCCGTGGTCGGTGTCGACCGTCGCGTCCGGGAAGGCGTCGGGCAGGGTCGTCTCCAGCCGGTACATCACGCCGGACTTGTCCGCGTCCGGGCAGTCGACGCTGACCTTGCGGTACGGGCGCTCCGTGATCGGCTCGCGGAGCGCGTCGAGTCCCGACTCAGCGACGAGGCGCGCGATCACCGCCGCCGACGCCACCCCGTCGATCCACTCGCCGAAGCCGACGTGAATGTGCTTCCACGGCTCGGCGGCGAAGACGACGCGGGTGTCGTCGCCGGGGGCGCTCGCCGCTCGCACCGCCGCGATGCCCTCGTGGAGCGCGCCGAGCCGGACGCGTTCGACTCGCCCGCCGGCCTCGCGAACGCGCTCGTCGATCCGGCCGGAGGCGTTCGGGGTCGTCACGACCACCGGGTCCGCGGCGTCGCTCTCGCGGGTGTACCGCTCGGCGAGCAGCGCCAGGACGGTGTCCTCGTGGACCACGTCGCCGTCGGCGTCGACGATGACGATGCGGTCGGAGTCCCCGTCGTGGCCGATGCCGAAGGCGAACCCCTCGGCGTCGCCCGCGGTCTCCTCGTCCTCGCCGTCCCCGCCGTCTGCGCCCGGGCGCCCCGGGCGCTCGATGCCCTCGTTGGCGTCGGCGACGAACGCCCGGAGGTCCCGCAGGGTTTCGGGGGTCGGCTTGCTCCCGCGACCGGGGAAGTGACCGTCGACGTTCCCGTTGAGCGTGACGACCTCGGCGCCCAGCTCCCGCAGGACGGCCGGGGTCGCGGGCGCGGACATCCCGTTCCCGCAGTCGACCGCCACCCGGAGGCCGTCGAGGTCGTCGCCGAACCCCGCCGCGTACGCGCGGACCGCGTCGAGGTAGCCGCCGAGGGTGTCGACGCGTTCGGTCTCGGTCCACTCGTCCCACGCCGCGGGCGGCTCCTCGCCCGCGACGCGCTCCTCGACGGCGCGCTCGGCCTCGCGGTCGAACTCGCTGCCGTCCCGGAACAGCTTGATCCCGTTGTCGGTCGGCGGGTTGTGCGAGGCCGTGAGCATCACGCCGTAGCGCCCCTGCGAGGCGTGCGCGAGCGCCGGCGTCGGCAGCCGCCCGGCGCGGAGCACCCGCACGCCGCCCGAGGCGAGCCCCGACTCCATCGCGGCCGCGATCGCCGGCCCGGTCACGCGCCCGTCGCGGGCGAGGACGATCTCGGCGGTCTTTCCGTCGTCTTCGGCCGATCGTACCTCGGCCGCAACCGCGCGACCGACGGCCAGCGCGAGATCGGGCGTCACGCGGGTCTCGGCGCTGCCGCGGATCCCCGCGGTTCCGAACAAGTCCATATCCGTGGTTTCGCCCGCGTTCCGTTAGAAGTCGTCGGTTGCGGGTCGCGAGCGGGGTCGGTCCCCCGCGACGGCCCCCACGGTTTTTAAATCGGCGGCGGACGCAGCCACGGCCGATGACCGACCGAACGCGAGCACACGTGTACGTCTCGGGACGCGTACAGGGAGTCTACTACCGCGCGACGACCCGCGACACCGCCCAAGAGAGAGGCGTCGACGGCTGGGTGCGAAACCTCGACGACGGGCGCGTCGAGGCCGTCTTCGAGGGGCCGGAGGCGGCCGTCGACGAGATGGTCGCGTGGTGCGAGACGGGGAGCAAGGCAGCCGACGTCGACGACGTCGACGCGACCTACGAGGAGCCGGAGGGACTGGACGGGTTCGAGGTTCGGTGGTGAGACGGCGGAGTCAGTCGTCGTCCGCGAGTGCTGCGGCGTCGCCCGGCGAGTCCCGCACGCCGAGTTCCTCTAACGCGCGCAACACCACGATCGCCTCGACCACGTCGCGCTCCTCGGTGTAGGGGTCGTCGACCGCGTCGAGCGTCGCCTCTGCCTCCGAAACGAGCCGCGACTCCAGTTCCGTCTGATCGGTTTCCGCCTTGGTCGCCGACAGCAGCG
Source organism: Halorubrum halophilum (assembly GCF_000739595.1). Classification (GTDB taxonomy): domain Archaea; phylum Halobacteriota; class Halobacteria; order Halobacteriales; family Haloferacaceae; genus Halorubrum; species Halorubrum halophilum. The sequence goes on from NZ_BBJP01000012.1 coordinate 85,890, forward strand.
CCTCGTGGTCCTCGCGGAGGTCGAGCGAGACGTGCGCCGCGTTACAGCGCGAGAGCGGGTGCGTGTCCATCTCGATGGCCAGATCGCTCACGAGCTCCCAGTCGTCGGCGCAGAAACGGAGCGTCACCGTGCCCACCACGTCGCGCCACGCGATCGGCTCACCGTTCGCCATGAGCCGGATCGCCCGCGGCGGCACCGCGATCCGGGTGTGGGTGTCGTCGCGGCCGCACAGGCAACAGGGGGTGTTCTTCAGTCCGGCGTACACGCCGATCGGTAAGCGCCGGAGAAGTGTGTGCGTTTCGGCGGGAGTGCGCCTTTCGACCGCGCCGGGAGCGCCGTCGGCGAGTCGCGACCGCACAAAGCACATACACCGTCGGAGAATTGGTAGCGCTTATGGACCGCCCATCACCAAAACTTCTCGCAGCCCTCTGTCTGTTCGTCGTCGGAGTAGGTCTCGTTACCGCCGCCGCCGGCGACGCGACGGACCCAGGCCCGGTAACGTACGTGGTGGATCAAACTGACAGCGAGGTCCATCGCTATGCGGACCTCTCCGGGCCGACGCAGGACGTCGTCGACGCTGGCTCCGATCGCGGTGAAGTCGCGGTCGAGGATCTCCCGTCCGAGTTCCGGTCGGGGACTTGGAACTTCGTCAGGGACGGCGGCGAACTCGCGTGCCTACTCCCGACGGACGACACCGACTCGGGAGGGGTCAGCGTCGTGTTCCGCGACTGCGAGGGGTTCGCCTTCGAGTACGAGGAGCTCCCCGAACGGGGACAGCGTTTCTTCACGCTGGCGACGGAGACCGACGACGGCAGCGTCTCGCTCACGAGACCGATGCCCGAGGGATTCGACGCCGCTGCAGGCGACACCGGAATCGACATCGAGGAGGCTCCCGAGGAGGGAGGACTGTACTACGTGTTCGCGAACGAGCGCGTGTACGAGTTCACGGTCTACGGCCCGGGTCCGCTCGGCGGGCTCGGTGAGTTCATCTATGCCCTCTTCGTGGGTGCTCTCGGTCTCGCTCTCATCGTCGGCAGCGCGTACGGGTATCGGGTCTCGGCGGTTCACGCGCCGGCAGCCGCGGCGGTCGGTGCGAGCGTGTACCTCGTACAGCCGCTCGTGGAGGCCGCCGGGCTGCTCCGATTGTCGATACAACTTGACGGGTACAGCCCGTGGGGGGTCCCGTTCGTGATCGCTCTCGTGGTGGGTGCGGTGGCGTACGTGCTCCCGGACCTGTACGCGTTCGCGCGACGGCACGTGTGAAAGCGGCGCGGCGGCCACGCGACGCGGCGACACGATATATAAACCGTTCCGATCGCCTGCGCCGCTTATTTATAAATGAGGCGGTGGCGCGTGCCTGCGAGCGGCCGCCGAAGGCGGTCGCGAGTCAGCACGCGCGAGGGACGCCGCGAACGCCCGTAGGGCGTGAGCGGCGAGGTTGGGGAGGAGTGAGGTGCCGTGCGGTTGATGTGTGAAGGGATTCGGCGGGCACAAAACGTATTTCGAGGGCGTTCGATTCGACACACGCCCAACCGTTCCATCATCATGGCTCCGATTCCCTCTCCGGTCTCCGACCGGTTCCGCTCCGTCGAGATCCTCGTCGGCGTCTACTTGGTGGCCGTCTTCGGTCTCACGGCCGTCCTCGTGGGCGTGTGGCTCCCGATCGAGTGGACCGTGCCGACGCTGGCGGTCGTCGCTGCGGTGCTTCTCGTTCCCTTCTGGCCGGCGATCAGACGGGCGGCTCCGGGATCGACGCGGCCGAACTGACAGTCAGTTACTGCACTCGGCGAGCCACTCGTGGGCCCAGTCGTCGATCTCCTCGAACACGGGCGCCAGCGACTCCCCCTTCGGCGTGAGGCTGTAGTAGGTCGCCACGGGCGAGTCCTCCTCCAGCCGGCGGTCGACGAATCCGGTCTCCTGCAGGTCGTCGAGCACGCGCGAGAGCGTCCGGGCGTTCGCGTCTGTCTCGCGTTTCAGCTCGTTGAACCGGGACTCGCCGTTCAACAGCTCGTGGAGGACGACGAGTCGCCAACGCGAGCCGATCTGTTCGAGCGAGTCGACGACGGGACACGGCGTGTCCGGTGCCGAAGACGCGTCCGGGGGGGAAGATGCATCCGAGGCGGTAGACGTGTCCGTGTCGACCTCTGCGTCGGTCGTTTCCGCCGGATCGGAGCCGGCGAGTTCCTGCGATGACATCGGGGTTACCTACTAACGCTATTGTCCGGGAAGCGATAAATAGGTTACGTCCGTATACGTAGTTACATGATGTTAGCAGAAATCACGACGCTACCACTGCAGTTCGACGCTCCCCTCGCGGGCGAACTCTTCCTGATCGGTCGGATCCTGTTCGGCGCCACGCTCGCGTTCATGGGCCTGAACCACTTCATGGACCTCGACACCATGACCGGATACGCCGGGTTCAAGGGCCTCCCGGCGCCGCGCTTCTCGGTGGTCGCCTCCGGGCTCGTCCTCGTGCTCGGCGGGCTCGGCGTCGCGGCCGGCGCGTTCCCCGTCCTCGCGGCCGGCGCGCTCGCGGCGTTCCTGCTCGTCTCCGCCGTGACGATGCACGACTTCTGGTCGGTCGACGACCCGGAGGAGAAGCAGAGCGAGATGACGAGCTTCCTCAAGAACGTCTACGGCGCCGGCGCCGCGCTCGCGCTGCTGGCGGTCGGCGGCACCGCGTGGCCGTACGCGGTCGGCCTCGGGCTGTTCTGAGCCGTCGAACTGACGGATACTGACTCGCCTTCTCGACCACCCCTACCACTAACTGTCCCCCCGACAACCGATCACACAGACATGACTGACGCTCCACCGACGACCGGACTGCACCACGTGACGAACATCTGCACCGACATGGACGAGACCGTCGCGTTCTACGAGGACGCCCTCGGCTGGCACACGGTCAAGCGGACGCAGAACTACGACGACCCGGGGACGCCCCACTACTACTTCTCGTCGACGCCGACGGGCGAGCCGGGGACCAACGTCACCTACTTCGAGTACCCGAACTCGCAGGGGGCCCCCGGGCCGGGCGCGAGCCACCACTTCGCGTTCGGCGTCGAGGACGAGGAGACGCTCCGCGAGTGGCAGGAACACCTCCGCGAGCAGGGGGTGCGCGTCTCCGAGGTGAAGGACCGGACTTACTTCAAGAGCATCTACTTCAGCGACCCCGACGGGCTCGTCTTCGAGCTGGCGACCGAGGGACCGGGGTTCACCCGCGACGAGGAGGAGCCCGGCAGCGAGGAGATCGACCCGTTCGCGGAAGGGTACGAGAACTGATCGGTCGCGGAAAGCGAACCGGGACCGTCAGTCGTCGTCGACGGTGTCGACCTCGATCGCGCGCTCGGTCGATTTCTCTCCCGACCGCTCCTCGACCAGCGCCGCGAACCGGTCCAGCGCGCGGCGGCAGACGGGCACGTACCAAGCCGCGACAAGCGGCACCTCGACGACGACGCGGCTGCGGTCCGACTCCCCGGCGTAGCTGTCGACGCGGTGCCCGGTCGCCGGGATCCCGGAGACCCGCCAGTCCCAGCGTCGATCGTTGCACGCGGTCACGCGGAACGGGAGCCACGCGCCGGCGACGCGGACCTGTCCCCTCGTCCCGCGGGTCACGTAGCGGTCGTCGCTCTCGACGGCTTCGATCGCCGGCCCCCAGTCGGGCCACCTGCGGGTGTCGCGGAGGTACTCGGCGGCGACCGCCGGCGCGACCGCGACATCGCGGCCCACGGCGAGCGTCGCTCCCTCGCGGACGACCGTCGACACCGACTCGTCGGGACAGTTCCCCAGATCGAAACGCTCGTCCGATTCGCCGCCGAGGTGGGACCGGTAATTCACGATCCGTTCCACGGTCTCGTCGTAGATAAGCCGACACATATTAATTCCTTAAATGGTATCAGGTCTCATTATCTCTTTCCACGAAGGGTTAATACGGAGATCCTCGCTAGCCTGCGTTAAGATGGCAGACGACCGCGACACCATGAAAGACGTCTCGCACACGGCACCGAACGACACATCGGCGAAGGGGGTCTGGGAACGAGGACGGGTCCCCGTCGAGGAAGAAGAGGAAGAGGAGTAGCGCGTTCCCGCGATTCCGGACTCCTAGACCCCGTGATTGACACCGCTTCGCGCATCGACGTGAGAGCGGAGCGTCTCCGCTTCGATCGCCGGCGTTCGGCCGACACTCTCTTTGACGTTGTTTTTAAATAGATCGTATGGTCGGAGTCACACTCGGGTTGGCCGGGATCGCGACGGTAACGGTGCTTTTGGCGCTCAGCGCGTTCTTCTCAAGTTCGGAGACCGCGATCTTCTCGCTGCCGGCGGAGTGGTTCGAGCAGCAGGCCGCCACGGACGATCCCCGAGCGCGCGTTCTGAAGGAGCTCTACGACGACCCTCACCGGCTACTGGTGACGTTGCTCGTCGGGAACAACGTCGTCAACATCGCGATCTCCAGTATCGTGACCATGCTGGTTGCCAGTTACCTCCCCGCGGGCAGCGCGATCGCGGTGACGACCGTCTGTACGAGCTTTCTCGTCCTCGTGTTCGGCGAGATCGTCCCCAAGGCCTTCGGCCTCGGGAATGCCGAGCGGTGGTCGCTGCGGATCGCGTCTCCGATCCGACTGGTCGAACGCCTCCTCTCGCCTCTGATCACGCTGTTCGACGGGATCACCCGTCGGATGAACGCGTACATCAGCGGCGACGCGAACATCGAGAAACCGTACACGGAGTGAGTCGCCTGTATTCCGGATTCTTCTCCGATTTCACCGGTCCAGATCCTCGGCGCCCCGGCCCTCTCCGTCATCGGCCACCGGCTCGGTCGTCGCAATCCCGAGCTCTTCCTCCTCGGTGGGCGCCCGCCCGAGCATCGCCCGCAGCGACGACCACGCCTGCCCCCTGTCCCCGCCCTTCGAGAGCGGGATCCCCGCGAACGACGCCGCCGGGTGCGTCGTCTCAGGACCGAGGTGGTCCATGTGGGCCGAGACCCACGTGAACGCGGCCGAGAAGGCCGTGAGAACGGCGAAAGAGGTCCACGATTCCACGGGCGTGAGTCCCGCCGCCCCCACGACGACGCCGGCGATCACGTAGACGAAGGCGACGAAGATCAACAGCACCGTCACCGTCGCCAGCAGGTCGTTGACCGCGGTGACGCGGGCGTTGTAGTCGATCCACTCGGCGTAACTCCGGAGGAGCCGCTCGTCGAACTCGGGGTCGCCGTCGCCTGAACCCCGTGATCCCACCTTCTCCCGCTCCCTCTCTCCTTTCCCCTCCCCGCGTTCGGCGGCGATCACGGCGTCGACAGCCGTGAGATCCAGCCCGCCGCGGAGGTCCGAGGCGGTGTAGGTGACCGCGGCCAGCCCGGTCGACGCGAGCAGGAGGAGCCCGCCGACCACGGTGAAGGGGTTCAGGAAGACGGCGAGATCCACCGTCGTCTGGACGACGATCGAGCCGCCGGTGACGACGATCCCGATGAGCAGCAGGTTCGCCTTCAGAATCTCGATCGCCTTGTTGTCGATCTCACGGAGCCGCTCGACCTGATAGTCGAACGTGGTACGCAGCTCCTCGCGGGTCGTCGCCGCGACCGCGGGATCGATCGCGGCGTCGCCGCCCTCGCCGACGGCTCCGTCTGGCTCCCCGGATGCCGCGTCCTCAGCCTGCTCGCCCGGGTGATCGGACGTGGCGGTGCCGCCGGCACCGTCCGGCGCGTCGTCGCGCCCCTCCGTGACCCCCCGTCGATCGCGCATACGGAGGGTGTTCACGCAGAGACGCCGTAAGGGTACCGGCAGGGGAGCCCGCCGTCTCCTCACCACCCCACAGCCCAACGGTTTTACCGGCTTCTCCCGACCACGGTGTATGAGCGATCCGCAGTCCGAGGCGCATCCGGAGCCCGAACCGTTCCGGTACGACGCCGAGGTCGAGCCCGGCGAGAAGCGACACATCCGATACGAAATCGGCGAGACCTACCTCGGCGACCCCATCGAGATGCCGGTGACGATCATCAACGGCGAGGGGGGCGGACCGACTCTCTTCTTGAGTGCTGGGATCCACGGCGACGAGCTCAACGGGGTCAAGGTGGTCCAGGAGGTCGCGGACCGCTACTCGCCCGCCGATATCCACGGCACGCTGGTCTGTCTCCACGTCTGTAACGTCCCCGCCTACGAGGCGCAGCGGCGCGACACTCCCATCTACGATCAGGACATGAACCGGTCGTTCCCGGGGAAGGAGCGCTCGAACACCACCGAGCGGATGGCGAACCGGATCTACCGGCGGTTCGTCTCGCAGTGCGACCTCGGGCTCGACTTCCACACGTCCACCCGGAATCGGACAACGATCTACCACGCCCGCGCCGACCTCGACGACCCCGGCGTCCGGCGGCTCGCCCGGGCGTTCGCGACGAACGTGGTGCTGTACGGGACCGGCGACCAGGGGTCGCTCCGATCGACGGCGACCGCGGACGGGATCCCGACGGTCACGGTCGAGATGGGGCGCGCCCACCGGTTCCAACCGGTTCTCATCGAGAAGGCGTTAGAGGGGGTCGAGAGCGTCCTCGCCGAGTACGAGCTCACGCCCGGCGAGGCGGTCCACTGGCCGGGGTGGTTCCAGTCGACCGCCGCCGATAGCACGAAGCGGTGGCTGCGCGCCGACACCGGCGGGCTCGTCGAGATGGAGTGGGGGCCCTACCCGCTCGTCTACGAGGGAGAGACGATCTGCACGATCACGAACCACTTCAAGACGGAGGAGCACGCGGTCGAGGCCCCCTTCGACGGGCTGATTCTCGGATCGCTGGAGAACCCCGTCGCCGCGCCGGGCCACCCCCTCTGCCACATCGTCCGAGTCGACGGGACGACGCTCGACGAGATCGAACGCGAGATCGAGATCGGCGAGTTCGACGGGTATCGCTCGCACGGCGACTCGTGGGGCGACGACTGACGGGTCGGTACTCCCGCTCCTCCTCCCGCCGCTGCTCTCACACCGCCCGCCCCTCCGCCCACACCCCGCCGCGTTCTCGCGGGTGATAGCCGCGGGCGTGGCTTTAACCCGCCCGACGGCGGACCCGAGCGCATGATCGAAGTGGAGGGGCTGCGGAAGACGTACGGCGACTTCGCGGCCGTCGTCGACAGCACCTTCTCCGTCGAAGCGGGCGAGGTGTTCGGTATCGTCGGCCCGAACGGCGCCGGGAAGACGACCACGCTGAAGGTGCTCGCCGGGCTCGTCGACCCGACCGACGGCGAGGTCGAGGTCGCCGGCTTCGCCTCGGACGACCCGGAGATGCGCCGGCAGCTGGGCTTCCTCCCCGAGGAGTCGCCGCTCTACGAGGAGATGACGCCGCTGTCGTACCTGCGTTTCTTCGCTGACCTGTACGACGTGCCGCGCGAGGCCGCGAACGAGCGGATCGAGGCCGCGCTCGACCGCCTCGAACTGGACCACCGCGAGCGCCGGCTCGGCGACATGTCGAAGGGGATGAAACGCAAGGTCGCCATCGCCCGGTCGCTCGTCAACGACCCCGACGTGCTCGTGTACGACGAGCCGGCATCCGGGCTCGACCCGGTGACGACGAACTCCGTGCTGGAGTTCACCCGCGAGCTGCGCGAGACCGGGAAAACGGTCGTTTTCTCGGCTCACAACCTCTATCACGTCGAGTCCGTCTGCGACCGCGTCGCGGTGATGAACGAGGGCCGGATCGTCGCCCGCGGGAGCGTCGAGGGGATCCGCGAGCGACACGGCGAGACGGCCTACCGGGTGTTCACCGACGTGGCGCCTGCGCTGACCGACGCGCTGGTCGAGACTTTCGCCGACATCGACGACCCCGGCGACCTCGACGCCGCGACCGAGGAAGTCGGCGACCGGTTCCGCACGACCGTGCCGACGATGGACGCGGTCGAAGCGGTCCGCGAGGCCGCCGCGGCGGCCGGCGGCGAGGTCGTGGACATCCGCACGCGAGAGCCGAGCTTAGAGGACGTGTTCCTCGACATCGTCGGGCGGCCGATGCCGGGGCGGTACACCGGAGGCGGTGGGGGCACGGAACCGACTGTGGAGACAGACGCGGATCGGTCGACGGAAGCGGAGGGGGTCGAGTGACCGATCGACTCGACCGAATCCGCCAGCGAGTCGGTCGCGCCCAGCGTCGACTCCGGCGGATCCTCCGCGTCGCCCGCTGGGAGACGGCTCGGGCGAGCGGCGGCGTCGACCGCCGGACCCTGCTCGCGGCGCTCGCGCTCCTGCTCGTCGCCGGCGGCGTCCTCGGCGGCGGGCTCGCGGCCGGCGTCGTCGGGCTCGACGTCGATCGCGACGTGTACCGCGTCGCCGTCGACGGCGACTCGCCGTACGCGGACGCGGTAGAGGAGGCGCCGGCGCTCACGGCCGTTCCCCTCGGGAGCGCCTCGCTCGGAGAGACCGCCGACCTCGTCGTACTCGACGGGAGATCCATCGACGGAAGCGGAGACGGGATCAGCGTCGAGACGGTCACCGTTCGCGCCAGCGACACCCGAAAGGGCGAGGCCGCGGCCGCCGAGTTCCGAGAGGCGGTCGAGACGCACAACGAGCGACTGATGGCGGCCGAGGAGAACCGAACCGCCGCGTTCCCGATCACCGTTACCCTCCAGTACGTCGGCCGGAACGGCGGGCTCGACGAGGAGTCCACGCTCGGTGGGGACGACGGCGGAGGCGGCGACGGCGGAAGCGGTACGGGATCCGGAGACGGCGACGGGTCCGGCGAGGGAGGTGGCGACTCCGCCGACGGGAGCGGCGGAACCGGCGACGCCGCGAGCGACAGCGGGGGAAGCGAGGACGGCGGGTTCGCGGTCCCCTCGGTCGGCGGCGCGGCGTTCGGCGCCGACACGGTCGGGTCGCCGGGGTCGATATCGCCCCCCTTCCCGTTCGTCTCGCTGCTCTTGGCGTTCGTCTTCCTCGTGCCGATGAACTTCCTCATCCAGGCGTACGGCTCGTCGGTGCTCGACGAGCGGACGAACCGGCGCGGGGAGCCACTGCTCGTCACGCCGCTCTCGCCGGTCGACATCGTCGCGGGGAAGACGCTTCCGTACGTCGCGGTCGCGGCGCTCGTCACGACGCTCATCGCGGTCGCCGTGGGGGGCGGGGCGCTCTCGGTGGTCGCCGTGCTCCCGGTGGCGTTGGCCTTCCTCGCGGCGACGTTCGTCGGCGCGATGTTCGCGCGGTCGTTCAAGGAGCTCACCTTCGTGACGGTGGGGGTGAGCGTCCTCCTCACGACGTACGCGTTCGTGCCGGCGATCTTCACGAACGTCACCCCCGTGGCGCTCGTCTCGCCGCTCACGCTGGTCGTCTTCGACCTGCAGGGCGAGGCGGTCGGACTGGGAGAGATCCTCTTCTCGACCGTCCCGATGGCGCTGGGGGCGGCGCTCCTGTTCGGGCTCGGGCTCGGGGTGTACCGCGAGGAGGACATGTTCACCCAGAAGCCCGTCGGCCGGAAGTTCCTCGACGCGCTGGCGGTGCGACTCGGATCGGTCGGCGAGGGAGGATCGGGGTCGAGGGGATCGCCGCGAGCGCGACTCCGCGCGCTCGCCCCGGTCGCGTTCCTCACGGCCTGCACGATCCCCTTCGTGTTCGTCGCGGAGCTACTGGCCGTCGCGCTGCTCTTCGCGCTGCCGGTGACCGTGTCGATCCCCGTGCTCTTAGTCACGATCGCGTTCATCGAGGAGGTCGCCAAGAGCGTCCACCTCTACGCCGGGTTCGAGCGCGGCGCCTTCGCCCGGACCGATCGGGTCGCCGTCGCGGTCGGGAGCGCCTCGGCGGTCGGCTTCTTCCTCGCGGAGAAGGCCACCGCGGTCGTGCAGGCGGTCGGGCTCACGGAGCTGTACGTCGGCCGCGCCGCGTTCGGGAGCGTGGCGGGGATGGAGGGACTCCCGCCGATCGCGATTGCGGGGCTGTTCTTCGCGCCCCTCCTCCTCCACGGGTTCGCGACGACCGTCGCCGCGGTGGGCGCGAGCCGGAGCCGGACGTACTACGTCCTGACGCTGGCGCTGGCGACGCTGATCCACGCCGCGTACAACTTCGGGGTGGTGCGCCTCTATGCGTAACCGCGACAGCAGACTGACGATCGCCGGGCGGGAGCTGTCGGGGCTGCGCGCGGAGAAGACGATCCTGCTCGCGATCGCGATCCAGCTGTTCATCGCCGCGTTCTCGTCGTTCCTCGTGGTCGGGCTCGTCTCGATGTACGACCCCGGCTCGCTCGGCGGCGCGGAGGTCGAGGTGGCGGGCGCCGGCGACGCGGTGAGCGACCTCGAACGCGCCGCGAGCGAGGTCGACGGGGCGTCGGTCACGCGCTACGACGACGCCGCCGCGGCGCGGCTCGCCTTCGACCGCAGCGCCGCCGACGCGGTGGTGGTCGCGAACCGCAACGACGACGGCGGGATCTCGGCGGTGGTCACCGCTCCGGACGCCACGGTGGAGACGACCGTGATCGTCGTGCAGCTCCGCGATCTCCTCCGGACCTACGAGCGACAGGAGCGCGCGGACCGGGCCGCGTTCCTGAGCGAGTCGCCGCTCCCCCTCCCGGAGCGTACCGGCACCAGCCCGTACTTCACGTTCACCTACACCGTGTTGATCCCGGTGCTCGTCTTCCTCCCCGTCTTCATCTCGGGGTCGCTCGTGGTCGACTCGATCACCGAGGAGATCGACGAGGGGACCTTCGAGCTGCTCCGCGTCGCGCCCGTCACGCTCGGGGAGATCGTCGACGGGAAGGCGCTGGCGGCGGTCGCGATCGCCCCCGGACAGGCGCTCCTCTGGCTCCTCCTCCTCCGCGCGAACGGGACGCCGGTCGCCAACGTCCCCTCGATCCTCATTCTCATGACCGCGCTCACCGCCCTCGTCGTCGCGCTCGCGCTCGCCATCGCGGCGCTCGCGCCCGACCGACGGGCCGCCCAGTTCCTCTACTCGATCGGCGTGCTGGTGCTCTTCGGCGGCGCCACGGCGATGGCCGGCGGTCCCGCCAACGCGGTCGCGCGGCTCGCGATCGACAGCGCCGACGCGACGACGACCGCGCTGGTGGTCGCCTACGTCGGTATCGCCGCGGTGGCGTACGTCGGGGTTCGGACGCTCGTCGCGGAGAACGGGTTCGAGAAGTGAGCGACGATCGCTGATAACTGAACACGGCGGTGGCGTCGCCGGCGCGTAGCGCCGACAGCGTCCCTCACCACACCGGCGCGAGCAACAGCCCGACGGTGATCGAGATGAAGACGAGCTTCAGGGCGGTGTTGACGGCGATCACCTTCGTGCCGAACTCGGCGCCCCAGATCCCGTACTGGAAGGGGATCGAGCGCCGGAACGTGGAGACGGCGAACGAGAGGATCCCCCCGATAAGCAGGCTCGCGACCGCGGTCCGGACGGTGAAGGTCCCCTCGGCGGCGCCGGCGAGCGTCACCGCGCCGGCGGTCGTGTCGAGGGTGTAGACGGCGATCACGGGGACCGCGGCGCCGGGGAGCCCGAGGACGCCGGTGATCGGCTCGGCGACGCTCGTCAGGGCCTCGACGTCGACGTTGTTGATGAGTCCGATCACGAGGGTGTAGACGACCGCGAGCCGCGGGACGATCCGGCGGAGGGTGGACCACGACTTCTCGCCGGCCTCGCGGACGCGCTCCCGGCTCGTGCGGTCGTCGGCGTCGGGACCGCTCGCGTCGACCTCGGCGAGCGCGCTGCGGTCGACGTTGCGCTCGGACAGGAGGACCCCGCCCGCGAGCACGCCGGTGACGGTGATCGCCAGCGCGATCCCGGCGCGCGCGGAGACGTAGGTGACTCCCGTTTCGATCCCCAAAATAGGGATCAACACGGGGATGTAGTAGGTGAACACGTGCTGAACGAACCCGAAGAACGTGTTGATGGTCACGGCGACCAGCGTCGCACGGTCGTCCAGCAGCCCGGACTCCCGGTACTCAGCGAGCGTGGCGTACCCCGCCGTGGTCGACGCCGCGGTCGTCAAGATGGCGGTGCCGACCTCGTCGGGGAGGTTCGCGGGTCGGGTGAGCCACCCGGCGAGCCCGGCGACGTACCGGATCAGTCCGAACGCGACCGCGACGTTGGCGGCGAAGACGCCGACCGCAATGAACGCCGCGATGCGCGCGATCCGCGGGGCCACCTCGACGAGCAGGGCGACGAGTTCGGCGGCGACCGATTGCACGCCCGTCCCTTCGCGGTCGGCGACCTAATGGGCGTCGGAACGGGCGAACCGGGCGGAGCGGATCGGGTGACTCCCCACCGCCCTCGGCCCACCGCGCGGGGCTTATGCGACCCCCGACCGAACCCCCGCCAATGGCACCCGCCGAAGACGACATCTCGATCGAGGAGAAGCGCGTGTACGCCGGGACGGCGGGCCGCACCGACGCGTACGTCGCCACCGAGAGCGGCGTCGTCCGGGTGGCGCTCTCGGCCGACAAGGTCGGCGCGTTCGACATGGTCGCCCGCGAGCCCGCCCGCGATGTCGCGGTCCTCGCCCGCGACGACGGTCCGGATCTCGTCGGGATCGCGACCGCGGACGGCCTGCACGTCGCCGTCGTCGG
>NZ_BBJP01000011.1 GCF_000739595.1 Halorubrum halophilum
AAAAAAAAAAAAAAAAAAACCGGGAATAAGAAACTACACTCATGGGCGTTCGACCGCATCTACCAGTACCTCGAATACAAAGGCGAGATGCGCGGTGTGGAGGTGCTGAAAGAAAACGAGTGGAACACCTCGAAAACGTGTTCCCGCTGTGGAGACGAGACGAAATCGAATCGCGTCGAACGTGGCCTGTACGTCTGCTCGTCGTGCGAGTTGGTAGCCAACGCGGACTGTAACGGGGCGGAGAATATGCGTCAGAAGATAACTCCGAGTCCTCACGGCGAGGATAGGAGTAACGGCTGTGTGGCACAGCCATCGACACACTTGTTCGACCGCGAGAGCGGGACGTTTCACACGAGAGAACAGGTCGTGTCGTAGACCAGCAAATATCCCACCTGCGGTACGGGAAGCCTCGCCGTTTACGGCGAGGAGGATGTCACGCGTCGTTACAGCCGCTGTGACGGAGAACACCTTCAAAGCCCCAGCCGCTCGCTTATAAGTAGTTACCGACGGATCAACGGTGAAGACTTCCAAAGCCCCAGCCGCGCTCGGCTCCCACAGCTCGCTGCGCTCCTCAGTCGCTCGCGTTGCTCGCTCCTTGTGGTGCTTACGTCGCTGGGGTTCGCCGATCGCGGCTGCCCCTTTGAGTCCCACCCGCACAGCACCGCCGGAAGACGGTCCTGCTCGCTTCGCTGCGCGGGCTGCGACTTCCGTGCTCCCGCTCGCTCCCTTCGGTCGCTCACGGGACCGCAGCCTCACACCTCCCCAGCCTCGTCGGTGGTCCTCCGCGTCGCTCCGGACCACCGACTCCCTCGCGCGTGCTCCTCGCGCCCGGTGGGCGCTCGGAGGCACGCGCCACCGCACCGTGCTTCACTAATAAACACCCGACTAGAAACGGTCCTAAGCATCCGATCGAGAGGTCACTCAAAGGCGAGAAAACCGCGAGAAAACTCGACTGCCGGCTCAGGCGTCCGCCGCCGCGCCGGTCTCCAGTTCGAAGTCCCACTCCTCGTAGCCGCCGGACATGCTGGCGACGAGCACGCCGTCCTCGACGCCCTCGTAGCTCTGGATCAGCATCGCGGCCTGCTTCGACGACTGGCCGACCGGACACGCGCAGACCACGTCGGTGTCGTCCCAGTCGATGTCGGAGACCTGCGAGGGGAGGTCGCCCAGCGGGACGTTGATCGAGCCGGGGATGTGACCCTGCTCGTACTGTTCGGGCGATCGCGTGTCGATGACGCGGACGTCGCCCTCTTGGACTCGCTCGTTGACTTCCTCGGGGGTGAGTTCCTCGACCATGATTACTCCTTCCGCATGAAGATGCGGTAGCGACCGTCGCCCGACTTCCACACCTTGGCGGTCGCGTCGTCGCCGACCGCCTTCGGGACGTTCTCCGTGCTCGGGACGTGGTCGGTCTTCTGGACCAGCACGTCGCCGGCGTCGAGCCCCGCGATGGCCTTCTTCGCCTCGACCTGCGGGTACGGACAGACCTCGCCAGTCATGTCCTGTACCTCGGTCGCGTCTGCCAAGAGCGACTCGGCGGTCTCGTCGTCGAGCTCGTCGGGCATCTCGACGACGTCGTCCCACGATGGTTGACTCATGGCGAGTCGTACGGGTCTGTCCGGGTAACCCCTTTCGTGACCGGCAGGCTTCTCCCGTATCTCTGACGGGCGATCGTCGCGCACGACCGCGATGGCCGTCGAGAACGCCGTTTCCGTCGGACTCTTATTGAGGAGCGATCTACGGGACCCATGAGCGAGTACGTCGTCGACGAGTCGACTATCTTCGAGACGCCCCTTCTGGAACTCGACCTCGACATCGAGTCCGACGCGGACGTGTACGCGAAGGCCGAGTGGTTCAACCTCTACGACGCCCCGCACGGCGGCGGCTCGATCAAATCTCGGATCGCGAAGGGGATGCTGGACGGCGCGGAGGAGCGCGGCGACCTCGACCCCGGTGTCACCGTCATCGAACCCACCTCGGGCAACACGGGCAGCGAGGTCGCGCGCCTCGCGAACGCTCGGGGGTACGACGTGGAGATCGTCATGCCGGACAACGCCGCGGGCGGGAAGATCGACGCCGTCCGCGACGCCGGCGCGGAGATCCACTTCGTCGACGCCAACCTCGGCTACGACGCCGTCATCGAGCGTTGCGAGGAGATCATCGCCGAAGATCCCGACGCCTACTACCGGCCGAACCAGTACGAGAACCCGGACAACCCCGGCACGCACGAGCGCACGACCGCCCGGGAGATCTACGAGGCGACCGACGGCGAGGTGACCCACTTCGTCGCCGGCGTCGGCACCGGGGGGACGATCACCGGGACCGGACGCGGACTGACCGACCTGACAGACGGCGCAGCCGAGATCGTCGGCTTCGAGCCGGACGAGCAGCTCCACGCCATCGACGGGCTGAAATACCTCAAGTCGGGCGACCACTACCACCCCGACACGTACGACGAGTCGGTCCTCGACCGGACGGAGTACGTTACGACCTCGGACGCGTACGACCGAGCGCGGGCGCTCCGCGAGCGCTACCTAGACGACCCGGTGCCGATCGCGGACTCCGGCCGACACGACGAGGCGACGGTCCGGGACCACCTCCGGGTCGACGACCAGTTCGTCGTGGGCACGTCCGCTGGCGGGGGCGCGGCGGCGGTCGCAGGGCTCGACGCGGCCGGCGATCTCGCGGACGACGACGTGGTCGTGTTCATGCTGTGCGACCGCGGCGACAAATACGCGGACATCCCGCTATGGGAGGACTATTTATAAGGACAGAGCTTCGGCGGCGCGGGCACCCCGTCGGCTACCGACGGTTACCGTCCGCCGCTGGCGGCGGGGATGACTCGGACCTGCGCGTCGTCGGGTACTTCGGCGTCGAGGCCGTCGACGGGCGTTCCCTCGACGTAGACATTGATGAACTCCTTGATCTCGCCGTCCTCGATGACGCTGTCTCTGAGCTCCGGTCCGTGCTCGTCCGCGTGGTTCTCGAACAGTTCGCGGACCGTCTCGCCGGCGACTTCGACCTCGGAGGTCGAGGATCCTCCGACCAGCACGGCCGGCAGTTTGATCGTTGCCATGCGTTTGGTTCGCCGTCCTCCCCAAAAAGGGGCCCGCCGACGGCAATCTACACCCCGGTCTAACACGCACCGCTGACCGTGGAAACGGGGAGTGTCGGTCGGCTCCGTCGATCGGTCGCGAGACCCGGACGGTTCGGCCGGTAGCGGAACTTCGTCGATCGGTCGTGCGCCGCGATCGCACCTCCGAGAAGGCGGCAGTACCTTTGGGGGGCGGCCGGCTTATGAGTTTCCGGTGTGAAGAGGCGTTAATGAGCGATCTCGACCTCGATCCCACCCAACTCGACCGCTACTCCAGACACATCATCATGGACGACGTCGGCCCCGAGGGCCAGAAGGCCCTGCTCGACGCCGAAGTGCTCGTGCTCGGCGCCGGCGGGCTCGGCGCGCCGATCATCCAGTACCTCGCGGCCGCCGGCGTCGGCACCCTCGGGATCGCCGACGACGACGAGGTGGAGCTGTCGAACCTCCAGCGCCAGGTGATCCACGGGAACGACGACGTGGGACGCAAGAAGGTCGACTCCGCCGCCGACTTCGTCGAACAGCTCAACCCCGACATCGACGTGCGGAAACACGAGCTCCGCGTCCGGCCCGACAACATCGAGGACCTGATCGACGGCTACGACTTCGTCGTCGACGGCACAGACAACTTCGCAACCCGATATCTCGTCAACGACGCCTGCACGCTGGCCGGCATCCCCTTCTCGCACGGCTCCATCTTCAAGTTCGAGGGGCAGGTGACGACGTTCGCGGGCGACGACGGCTCGCCGTGTTACCGCTGTCTGTTCCCCGAAGCGCCGCCGGCCGGGATGGTCCCGAACTGTGCGACCGCCGGCGTCCTCGGGGTCCTCCCCGGCACCGTCGGCTGCCTGCAGGCGACTGAGACGGTGAAACACATTATCGGCGAGGGCGAGTCTCTCGACGGCTCGATGCTGTTCTTCGACGCGCTCGACATGGAGTTCGACAAGGTGGAGATCCCCAAGCGCGACGACTGCCCCGTCTGCGGCGACGACCCCGCCATCGAGTCGGTCCACGACGTGGAGTACTCGGCCTCCTGCGCCATCGACGTCGGCGGCGACGACGAGTCCGAGCCGGAGATCGAAGCGAGCGACTGAACGACCGGGACCCCGCGCCGGTCCGCCGCGGTTTCGCCTCCCCACACTTATCCGGCGGTCGTTCGTGCCCGTCGCCACATGACCGACGAGCCGAGCGGCCGCAACCTCGACGGCGACGCGCCGGTCGCGGAGACCGTCGTCGAGACCGGGGAGGCGACGATCACCGAGGACGCCGAGCTCGAGCGCACCATCGGGCTGACGGGCGGCCTCGCCATCGGGATCGGGACGATGATCGGCGCCGGGATCTTCGTGTTTCCGGGGCTGGCCGGCGGCGAGATCGGGACGGCGGCGACCGCCTCGTTCGCGGTCGGCGGGGTGATCGCCCTCCTCGTCGCGCTCCCGACCTCGGAGCTGGCGACCGCGATGCCGCGGAGCGGCGGCAGCTACTACTTCATCTCGTGGGGGCTCGGGACACTCGCGGGCACGGTCATCGGGCTGTCGCTGTGGCTCGGGCTGGTGTTCGCGACCGCCTTCTACCTCGTCGGACTCGGGTACTACGCGCTCGACGCGCTCGCGCAGGTCGGGATCGCGGTCGGCGCGAGCTCGGGCGCGATCGTCTCCGCCATCGCCGTCGTCGCCGGGGTCGCGTTCACCGTCCTGAACGTCACCGGCACGGAAAACGCCGCGAAGCTCCAGAACGGCATCGTCGCGCTCCTGCTCTCGATGCTGGTCGCCTTCCTCGGGTTCGGCCTGTTGGAGGCGTTCGGCGTCGTCGCCGTCGACACGCCGCCCGGCCAGTCCGAGAGCGTCTGGGAGGCCGTGCCGATCCTCTCGGTCGCCGCGCTCGTGTTCACCTCCTACCTCGGGTTCGCACAGGTCGCGACGGTGGCCGGGGAGATGAAGGATCCCGGACGGAACCTCCCGCTGGCGATGGTCGGCTCCGTCCTGATCGTCACGGTCCTCTACGTGCTGACCATCTTCATCGCGACGAACATCTTCACGCGCGACGCGTTGTTGACGGCGGGCGAGACCGCGATGGTCGAGGTCGGGCAGGCGCTCCTCGGGCCGGCCGGGGCGCTCGTGATCATCGTCGGCGGACTGTTGGCGACGATGTCGTCGGCGAACGCGTCGATCCTCAGCACCTCGCGGGCGATCTACGGGGTTTCGAAGGACGCGCTCCTCCCGCGGTGGGCGAGCCGGATCAACCTGCGGTACGGCACGCCGCACGTCGCGCTCGGCATGGCCGGCGGTCCGGTGGTCGTCCTCGCGGCGACCGGGCAGGTCCAGCTGCTCGCCGAGGTCGCCTCCTTCCTCCACCTGATCATGTACGGGCTGATGTGGGTCGCGCTCGTCGCTATCCGCCGGGACCGTCCCGACTGGTACGACCCTGACTTCGTCGTGCCCGGAGGGCCAGTTATCCCCGTCGTCGGGGCGCTCGCCAGTTTCGGGCTGATCGCCTTCATGAACCGGCTCTCGATCCTCGTCGGAATCGCGGTCATCGCCGTCACGGCCGGATGGTATTTCTACTACGCCCGCGACGTGGAACTCAAGGGGGCCCTGTAATGACACGCGTACTCGTACCCGTCGCGGTGCTCGAGGGAGGGAGCGTCTCGCCCGGCTTGATGTCGCTGCTCGGCACCGTCGACGTGACGGTGCTCGGCTACCACGTCCTGCCCGAACAGACGCCGCCTGACCAGGCCCGACTCCAGTTCGAGGAGCGCGCGACCTCCGCGCTGGAGGACCTGAGCCAGGAGTTCCGGACCGCCGGCGGCGCGGCCGACCACCGGCTCGTGTTCACGCACGACCGCGAGCAGACGATCGACCGGGTCGCCGGCGAGGTCGACGCGGACGCGTTCGCCGTCCCCGGAACGACCGGCGACGTCGACCGGATCCTCGTGTCGCTCTCGGGCGACGTCGATGTCGACCGGATCCGCTCGTTCGTCGAGGCGCTCGTCGGCGACCGCGCTATCGGCGTCACGTTGTTTCTCGCGACGGGAGGGCAGATCTCCGACGACGCCGCGGGGGACGCCGACACCATCGGTACCGGCGACGACGGCGCTCCGGCCGCCCAGCTGGAGGCCACGGCCGATCGGCTCCGCGAGGCGGGGATCGACGCGGAGACGACGGTGGCGACGGAGGGGTCGCCGTTCGACTCGCTGATCGACGCGGTCCCGGGCCACGACGCCGTCGTGATGGGCGAGCGAGCGCCCTCGTTCCGGTCGTTCGTGTTCGGCGACGAGAGCGAACGGGTCGCGGCCGCCTCGGTCGGTCCGGTTCTCGTCGTCCGCGACCGCCGGGACACGGACCCGGACGACGCGGTCGAGCGGACGGGAGATCCGGACGACGCGGACGGGACGGCGGAGGGAGACGACGAGTAACGCGGTACGGGGTACGGCGTGACAGGTCGAAACTGAGCCTACCGCTCGCTCCGCACCGAGACCGTCTCCTGCTCGAAGCCGTCCTCGTCGCCCCGCCAGCGCCACGACCCGACGAACGGGTAGCCGTCGAGCGCGCAGATCACGTACGAGTGGTCGGGCCACGTCGCCCGCGCGGCGTCCGTCTCGCTCGGGTGGGTCGGCCCGGTCGGGTGCGAGTGGTAGAATCCGACCACGTCGAGTCCGTCGTCCTCGATCGTCTCGATGAGCTTGAACTGCTCTTCTGGGTCGATCAGGTACCGGATCTGTGGCGTCTCCGCGACGTTCTCGGCCTGATACGTGTCGGTGACGACGCTCGGCTCCCCGTCGTCGCCGTGGGTGCCCGCGAGCACGCCGCAGATCTCCGCCTCGCCGCCCCCGTACGCGTGGTACACGATGTCGTCGTAGGCCGCCCGTGAGAGTTCGATCATAGCGGATCCGAGGCGGCTCCGCCCCATAAGTCCGTCTCGTCCGGCAAGCGACGCGGCCCGCTCGGGGTATCGACGGGGAGTGGTCGGCGCGGATCCTTTTTATTGTCGCCGCCGGAAGCGCCTCTATGAGCGACACTGCGGCCGAATCGCCCGCGCCGACCGCCGACGAGGCGCTCCACATCACCCTCGACATGCCGTTCGACGACGCGGTCCCGTTCGTGCAGATCGAACACGAACTCGCCGACTTCGAGACGGTCCGCGTCACCAGGCTCGACGAGATGATCGAGGGAATGTTAGGCCACGACGACGTGGAGCGCACCGCCCTGATCGTCGTCTGCCACCCGGAGATCGCGTACGACGCGCTCTCCATCGACCCGACGCTCGCAGGGATGTTACCGTGCACCACGATGGTGTACGAGCGCGAGGGCGACGACCTCGTCCACGTCCACCACGTGTCGGCGACGAAGGCGATCCGGGACCTCGGCTGCGCTCCGGGCGACTGCGACGACGCTGTCGACGATCTGGTCGAGAAGACGGGCGAGCTGATGGCCGTCGTCTGGGAGAACATCGAAGAGCACGGACAGACGTAGCGGGTCGGCCGCGCCTCAACCTGGGCCGCTACAGCCCTTCGACGCGGCGGAGCGTCTCTCGCACGTCGCCCGGCGTGGCGTACGGGCCGCCCTGCACGCGGTGATCCGGGAAGAAAACCGGAATCGGGTTCTCGCGGAGCGCGTCGGTCACCAGCTCCAGATCCTCCGGGTCATCGGCGTCGAGCGCGGCCAGCCGCGTCAGGCGGCTGACCGAGACCTCTTCGCCGTAGGGGATCGTGTCGAGCGCTTCGAGGACGCCCCGGCGGTCGGTCGGTACCGTGAGCCCGGTGGCGACATCGTCGAACGCGTCGCGCTCGCCGCCGAGGTACGTCCCGATCCGGTCGAGCAGTTCGTGATCCGCCGTCGCGTCCGCCGGCGCCTCCGCCGGGAACGACACCGAGATGACGCGGCCGCCGGCGAAGCCGACCTCGACTGCCCGTCCGATCTCGTCGAACTCGCGGGCGAAGACGCCCGACGTTCCCGTCGTGTCCATATCTCTTGTTTGATGATTTGATTACTTAAACAGTGGCCTGTTGAACCCTCAGGTCGTATTCTCTCGCGTAGTAGTTCGACAACTTGTGGAGGAAGTCCCGTCGCTTTCGTTTGAGATTGGCGTGTCGTTCGGCCACGACCTGCCGTTGTTTCTCTCAATTCGCAGAGCCGTGTTCCTTCCGTGAGAGGTCGCGTTGTGCGCGTTCAGTCGCTCACATTCCTCGCTGAAGTCGGGACTTTCGATGGCGTACCCATCGGTATCGTGGGCGTACGTGAGAATCTCCACGTCAATGCCAAAATTCGCCCGTGGGTTCTCGCTCGTAGACGCGCTTGACGCGGACGGCCTGAAGCGACAGGAGGCGATCGACAAGGCGATCCGCGCGGTGGAGCGTCACGGCATGACCTACGCCGACGCGGGCGACGTGGTGGGCTACTCCGCGGCGTGGGTCTCGGACCGAATCGCTGAATACCGCGACGGCGAGCACGGGGATCCCCTGAACGAAGCCAGCGCGTGAATCGCGAGACGCGGAGCCGATTCGCTCGTTCATTCACTCGCCCACCCCGGCGCATACCTTATTTATACGCGGGCGATCGTGACGGGGGGCACGAATCCGCGTGGGGGAATCGCGGCCGAGTTCGAGCGATCGACGTTCGACTCGCGGCGAGATCTCGATTGCCAACCCCAACCCAAACGGATCGACCGATGAGCTACGACCCCGCGATCGTCGGCTACTACGGGAAGCTCGTCGAGACGTGGGCGGCCGACCGCTATCCGATCGAGCTCGACTATCCCGAGGTTGACGGGCTCAAGTTCGACGCGACCGACGAGAAGGACGGTCGGCCGTGGGACGTGAAGGGCTCAATGACGAACGGCGTCCGGCCGACGTTCAAGTTCTGGAAGGATCAGCACCGGACGCTGGGTCGTGAGGGCGGTGGGTACGTCCTCGTGTGGTACCGGGCGGAAGGACGGGAGATTACGGTCGTGTCGTCGCGGAGTGTTCGTGCGAGGGCTTTAGAGATCGACAACTGGACGAATCCCGGTGAGACGCATTATCGGAGTCATTCGCGGGAGGCGCAGGTACCGGCTAGTCAGCTACGGTTGTGAAATTCTCCGGTTGTGTTGAAGCATTTCAAGTATAGAATAGATGTACTATTTTTCATTTTCTTTTTCTTCTTCGGACAAAGAACCATATATTGTTGCATTATTGACCGACTGATCTGATTCTATATTTTTTCTGATGTGTTTTAGAGTAGCGTCAGATAGATCCCTGTGTTCGCCATCAGATTTTTCTTCTGTAATATATACATCCCTTTTCAGGCTATTTGGCCTATCTCCCACCTTATTCTCAAGCCTATCAAGCTTCGATGAAAGATGCTCCATAAAACCCACCAACTCGGCAAAGCTCTGACTATCCGGATCCTCACTTTCTTCCCAAGATTTTAGCTTGGCAGACTTGGAGACAGGCGAGTCGAACTCTGGGTCATCGCTTTCTATAAGGTCAATCTGGTTCTGAATTTCTTCGACAGCTTGCTCTGCAACACTCACATCAAAATTGTATTTAATCGTCCTCAAATCAGAAATATCAAATGGAATATTCTGAGAGGTATTGATTAGCTGAATGTATGGGTCGCCAGTTGCGTGTCGTATAGCTAATTCATAGAAGACATTTGGATTATGATCTGTTAAATCTGCAATGACAAGATCACTATCAACCACTTTGCGGATGACCTGCGAGGTGATACTACCAGGTTCAGACATTTCATCAGATCTAATAACATTATACTCATAATCCTCTAGGGCCTCTCGAATTATGTATTTAAGAAGCTTGTTAGCGTGTTCTCTGGTCTCACTTCCCTCGCTGCCAATCGGAGATATCACAAAGCATTCTTTCGGATTGCTCATGCTTGGTTGTAGATAGATACTCTTACGCTAAATTGTTTGGTAAGATGGACTAGTCTAAACCGGTCATACTATTCAGTAGGTAACCGATCCCGCGAAACCGGAGAGGTACCTTAGAATCTGTGGCCTTAGCTACACCCCTAACCGGACCCCCCGGCGTCGGTTCGACGGCGACGCCGAGCTCGTCGAGCGTCCCACCTCGTCGCGGTAGTGCGTCACCGCCTCCTTGAGCCGCTCCAGATCGCGGCCGGCGTCGGTCCAGTACTTCTTGAGTCTCGTTACCAGGTCCGACCACGACTCGCCCGCGAGGTTCCCCATCCGAACCCGGAGGTGCGCCTCGCGCTCGTCGATGTGGATCCCGTTCGCCTGGCAGAACGCGATCAGCTCGTCCGTGCGCTCGTCGAGGGCCTTCCGCTCGGCGTTCTGCACCGCGTTCGCCGCGCGCCCACGGCGTTGCGAACGCCCTCACGCGCCGCGTGCAGCGCCTCGACGACCTGCTCCGCGGCGTGATGCGACCGCAACGCGACCGAGCCCTGCTCGCGGACCACCATGCCCTCGATCCGCCGGAGCCCCCGGCGCACGCTGTCGGGGTGCCAGTCGTGTTCGTCCGCGAGTTCCGCGGGCGAGACCTCCCCGCCGTCGGCGACGAGCGTCTCCAGCGAGTCCCACTCGACCGGCGAGAGCCCGTCGGTGAGCTGGGGTTGCGGGCAGGACTGTTCTGCGGGTCGGCCGTCGGAACGTCCTTCCCGGCCGCGCTCCCCTCGCGGATCCGCACCCACAAGTCACACTCGGGGCAACGGTGGGCGCGATCGTCGGCGTCGCCGTGGACTCACCGAAAGTCGTTCGGAACGTGGGTGCCACATTGGAGGCAGTTGCTCCGGCTACTGTGAGATCGGAGCAACAGCATGCCGAAACCACTCGGCTAACGCAGATCGAGGGAGGGCAGTGGCTACCGGCGTACTTCTTGCCCGGACAAGACACGCTAGCAGAGTCACTAGCGGTGTAGAACGACGAAATTGGGTGGCTGGGGAGTCCCAGCCCACCAATCCCGCACGGCCAAAGACCGTGCGCGCAGTAGGTGGGCCAACACGGTCTTGGCTCTTCTGTCGGGCGATTTCGTCGAAGTTTCGCTCGCGTACATGTTAGATGTCCTCCGGGATGTGTTCCTGCCGGCGGTGCGCTCGCTCGCGGTTGCCGGCCTTGTCGTAGTGCTTTTCGAGCACGTCTTCGGACGCATCGCCGCGATCGCTGATCACGGGCCGCGGCGTTCCGGCC
This sequence comes from Halorubrum halophilum, assembly GCF_000739595.1. Taxonomy (GTDB): domain Archaea; phylum Halobacteriota; class Halobacteria; order Halobacteriales; family Haloferacaceae; genus Halorubrum; species Halorubrum halophilum. The sequence goes on from NZ_BBJP01000011.1 coordinate 11,231, forward strand.
GTCCGATGCGCCGTGACCGAGCCGGTCCGCACGTGGTGCGGGGCGCGCGACGACGGGCACTTGCTCGCCTGTTCGGCCGGGATCGCCTCGCACTCATCGGGGTCGCGGTCGTGAGGGCACTCCTCGCCGATGACGCACGGTCGCGTCACGCAGTAGATCCAGCGCTGGAGCGTCGAGACGCCGGGCCGGCCGCGGTTCGTCGTGATGAGTGGCTTGCGCCCTTGGTCGTCGACCACGTCGATGCGAGGCCCGGATACGTAGTCGTCGACGACCTCCGCGACCGCCTCCTTCAGAATCACGTCGCGCTCGCTCGTCGAGCCGTTCTTCAGGGGCGTCAGCGGCGGGCGGTGTCGGAACTGGAGGGCGCGATCATCGGAGTCCCAGTCTTCGAGGTCGAGGGCGCGGACGCCCCCGCGCCGGGCCGGGACGCGCCACATGAGCAGGAGCGTGACGTGTCGGCGGGACGCGTACTCGTAGGTGGAGAGGTAGTCGAGGGTCGCCCTCGTGCGCTCCGAGGAGAGGATCGTGTCGTTCGACTGCTGGTCCTTCGAGGGCGACGGGACCCGGATGCGATCCGGGAGTGTCTCGGGGACGCCGCGGATGTCGGCGACCCGGTAGAGGAACTGCTTGACCGTCGAGACCTGCCCCTGCATCGTCATCATGTTGCAGGGGTCGTGGTCGCCGTTGTCCTCGCGCTTCCAGACCCGCCACTCGTGGACCATCCGGACGTCGACGTCGTTCATGTTGGCGACCTCCTTCCGATCTTCGAGCCAGTCGACGAACGTCCCGATGCGGTACTCGTGGTCGCGGAGCGTTGCGTCGGCGAGTTCGCCGCGGCGCGCGTCGAGGTAGTAGTCGAGCGCGGCGCTCGGCGTGATGGGATCGAGGTCGTCGCTCACTGCGAGTCCCCCATATTCTCGATTCGGTCACTCACCGGATCAAACTCCCACCCGGCAACCGAGCCTCCGTATAAGTCGCCGTAAGCGTCGACAACGGCGGTCGCCGTCGCACGGTCCGACCGACCCGTTCGGTCCGGGTTCAGATGCTCGCGATCACGTTTACGCTCTCGGTCCTGAACCAACTGTAAGAGGAGCGCGTTCTGGAGTTCGAGAGCGTCCGCGACGCGGGCGAGGTCGTTATCGGGCCGATCACGGCCGCCGTCAGTGCGACGGCGGCGCAATTCCGCAGTTAGTTTTTGGTCATCTAGCCCTTCGGTTGATCTGGTGCATTCGGCGCACCGTGTCAGAGGCGCATTCGCGCGGATTCCCCCTTTCTCGTCACCGCAGCTGCCTCGATCATCACACTCGCTACTTGGGTCTCGATCGACGCCGCCGTCGGTCACGAGGTCGCGCTCGCCGGCGTGGTACCGGAGGTCCTCGACGAGCGAGATCGCGCGGTCCGCCTCGAGGTCACGCTGGAAGCGGTCCCGGAGGTCGAGTTCGTCGACGGTCCGGGCGTCCTCGCGGATCGCGAGTCGGGCCACGATCTCGCCGTCCGACCCGTGCCGGCGATCGACGAGGTCGTAGAGCGACTGGAGCACGGCACGGTGGTCCGCGAGCAGGCGCGCCGCGCGATCGCGGTCGGCGTACGCGAGCACCGATCCGTGGCGGTTTCGACGGACTTCGACCTCAACTGTTGGGCTCACGCCTTCTCACCTCCGACATCGAGGGCGACGTCGATCGCGGTGCGGCGTCCCGTGAGCAGCTCGCGGCCGCGATCGGTGACGCGGTAGGCGTTGGTGCGGCCGTCGATCTCTTCCGTCTCGATCAGGCCCTCCTCTTCGAGGTCACTCAGGTTGGTGTAGAGGCGGCCGTGGTTGATCGGGTCGGAGTACCGATCTTCGAGGCGGCTCATCAGCGTGAGGCCCTTCGGCAGCTCCTCGCCGTTGACCTCGGCGGCGACCAGAAGGAGGTCGCGCTGGAACCCGAGGAGGTCGTACCAGGTGGTCTTGTCGCTGTGCGGCTCGTCCGTCGGCTGGGTGTGTGCGTCGCTCATGGTGGTGTCGTCAGGCGTCATCGGTCGGTCGTCGCGCGGTACTGGTCGCGCCGTCGTGAGTCGGCATACGTCGGAGTCGCCCCGACGCACGGATTACTGTCCCCCGGCCGGTTCCGAACGGTTCCGGATGGTCGCGCCCTCGGCGGCGTGTCCGGGTTTCCGCGGTTCGGGATGGTGTTCCGGACGGGGTGGCCGTCGCGTCGATCATCGGCCGTCGGGGTAGAGATCGACCTCGTCGCGGAACTCGCGGAGGGTCGTCTGCGCCACGTCGTGGCTCGCGCGATCGGCGCGGATCAGCGTCGCGAGCGCTGCCGGGTACTCGTCAGTCAGAGTCGATGCCGCGTCTCGGACGGGAGTTTCAAGCCCCCGCGTCGAATCGGTGTGCATGGGTTTCGTGGGTATACACGGAACCCCACACGGGCCGGCTGTTCCAGCAGCGCGGCCCGCGTCCTTTTCAGGCCCGGCGCGTGTTCGACGACGGCCGAGTGGGTCCGTGATTGTAGCGTGTGGGTTCGGGGGTATTAAAGATTAGCCTATACAAGCTAATTTATGGCTCAGATAAGCTCCTCAAAGGACACACCCCGTATAACTAACAAAGTTCCCATACGAGATAGCGAAAATGCGGCCTATTCCGGGGTGGATGACGATGACTGACCTGGTCATCTTGGAGTTCCTCAACGACCACAACCTAGAACTCTCCCCGAAGCCTCTCTACCGGAATTTAAATCGACACGGCCACGATATCGGATATTCTACAGTGCGGGGACGGCTACCAGAACTGGCCGAGAAGGGGCTCTTAGCGAAGGATAGTGACGGATACTACCAGCTGACTGACCTCGGTGGGGACTACCTCGCAGGTGAGATCGACGCCGACGAGCTGGAAGACGCATAAAAGTCGATCTCGGTATTCACGTGCCGATCGTCTCTGTCGTCGCCTTCAGCCTCGCCATCTGGTAGCTCTACCGGTCTTCGGATTTTGACCGCGGCCAGTCGTCGTCGACCTGCTCGATCAACTCTGTCACTGGTAGGTCCTGTTCGTCAGCGATCTCGTCGACGAGTTCCCACGCCCGTGCCTCACGCTCGTCGAGTGCCCGCGGGTCCCCCGCGTACGCCGTGAGTGCTTCCGCCACGAGCAGCCAATCCTGAGGGTGCCAGTCGTTCATCGAAGTGAGTTGGTCGCGTTTTCCGGTTTAAACCTGAGTGTAAGGACACGCGCTAGTGATAGCCGAGAAGATCGACAAATATCGGCCCACATCAACCGGCGACTTTCCGACCTTACGGATTACGGGCTTGTAGAGAAGCCAAAACGCGGCTACTACGAGATCACGGATATCGGTCGAGAGTACCTTGCGGGCGAGATCGACGCCGACGACTTGGAAGACGCCGACGAATGATGCGAAAGCGGCGGACAGGATACAAATGCCAGCTGACGACCGGATTCTAGAGGCGCTTGAAGCCGGGTTCAACCTTACGCCTGCCGTGATCGGAGAGAATATCGATCGCTCTCGACAGCACACCTTCTTAAAATCATTCTAATATTATTAGCATATATATCGTATGTGAGTAGAATTGTCGACCAATCATACGGTCTGAAAGGCAGAGAGACTACTTATTGATTAGATGAGATTATTTAGTAGAGGTGATGAAATTCCAAGATAGCGTACTATTATCCAATAACCGATGAATACAGCAATAGTCACGATCAGGACCGACAACATTTTTGATGTGTTTTTATTGAAATTGTTATTGAGTCGTTGATACAGATAGGCAGTTAGTTTTGATACAGCATATTCCCCGATGCTTTGCAAATTTCTGCTTCCAGGGGCAGAAATCAGACCAGGGATACCAACTACTGCAATGAGAACGATTGTACTTGACGCATCTTGACTAAACGCAGAGATAACGAGATACATAATCGCTGCCGCAGGCTGAAATATTGCAAATACTGGTGGGAGTAGTCCTTGAGATCCCTCAAATTGAGATGAAATATTTCCAAACAGTTCCGTACCTACTATTTGAGTGGTTATTATTAGAATAATAATACAGACAATACCAGAGAAGCTGTACCAAAGTGCAACAGATGATGAAAGAACTTTTATTTGCTCTTTTGTTGGTAGATCAATCTGGGTAGGATGAGGGTCAACATGGTGTCCCACACTTGGGAGCAAGGAAATTTGATTCCCTCTATAAACAGTCATTCGTTTCCAACTCTTTCTTGAACCTTCTCTCAATCCGCTCACAAGCCGTTTTACGTATACACCATAGATTGAGAGAAGAATTCCTGTCAAAAAGTATCTTAAATAGGTGGTATAATTCCCCCAATCTGTAGGGACCGTTAATAACAGCATAGTTGCGATCGATATAATACTGAAACCAGAGACGAGTGAGATGTAGAGTCGACTATTCCATGGACCAGCCTTCTCAGCTTCTCTCTCTCCGACAGACAATCCGTCTTTGCTTCTGTCCATGGTGATATGTTATATACTTGTGACATAAGCAATTATGGATCCTAGTATTATCCCAATCCCGTGGCTCACAATATTCGTTAACGTTCCACCCTCCACTAACGCCGCCGGAAACAGTTGCAGTACCAAGAACGCTAGTACGGTCACGACGAGCCCTCCAGAAGCGAGCTGAAACGCAAACGCTCGCGATGCGACGTCGACCGTCGGCAGTTCCCAGTCACGCTGATACAGCGACCCGACGACCTGAAGCCCGATTCCGAGCGTGACGAGTCCGGCGACGATCGGCTGAATCCCTCCGGCATACACCACGCTGACCAGTAGCAGCAGGAGCAGCACGAGCGACACGCCGACGACCTCCGCGAGTTCTGACCCGTACGTATCCCAGACGGCGACGATGAACGCGACCAACAGAAACCCACCGAACCCGCCGACGACCCCCGAGAAGCCGCGAGAGTATCCCTCGACCTCGGGGAGCACGGTCCCGAAGACGAGCAGATCGACGCCGTTGACCACTATCGGCGTCACGACGAGCAGTCCGATCACCGTCCGCCGGAACCACTGTCGCCGATCGGTGTAGAGACACAGCCAATACGCGTAGCTCACTGCGATCAGGTAGCCGACGACGTTCCCCCGGAGGTGATCGACGCCCGCGTGGACGTACGCCGCCGTGAACACCGAGTACCACTGCGGATCGCTCGGTCGAAGCGCGAGTTGTTGTTGGAGCGTCGTCGGTGTGAGGAAGTAGATCGACGCGAGGAGGGCCGGGACTGCGAGGATGAGGGTGAGGTCTCCGGCGAGTTCGTGGCGTGTTGGAGGGCTCGCGTCGGTCACGGTAGTCTTTGGTCGGTGTTGAGACAATGATAAAAATGTTAGGCCGCACTGGTTTAGCAAAAATTCATTACTTTACATCATAATATCTAATTATGTCACTTGATTCGGACACTGACTATCAGATTAGAGGTGTTGATTATCGCAATGGTTCCGCTGTTCCAACAATTCAGATCAACGGTGAATTGAGACTTAATAATAAAATTTCTTTAATCTCCTCTGGAGCTGAAGTTTCAGTCTCTACGGCCTCCGGCAAACGTATTTTGTTACCATCACCGGCTGTCTCGCTCGAAAAAACTGAGGAGATTAGAGATTCACACGGATTTAGCGTCGATGTTGAGGTTTCGTATTCTACTCTCGAAAAGATAGAATCCATTCGTGAGGACGATAAACTAACTTTTGAGGTTGATTTGTGGATGTCTGGAAGTACGCGTAGGAAGGACGAGATTGAATCAGCACATTCATCTGCGGACTACAGCCTAATCCCAGCTGTGTGGACCGAGGTTCTTGGTGGACTTGGATACCATGACACACGAACTGCTACATTGAATTTAGGTGTGTCAAATATCCGAGTAAGAGACTCGTTAGACAGTGCTCATGCTCAGATAGAGAGAGCTCAAACTAAACACGACAACGGGGATTATCAAGGCGCAATCGTGGGATGTAGAACTGCGGTGGAAACACTACGAACGCTTGATGAGGACCTGGAGGGTCTAATTGATGATAGAAAGTTGGACGAACTTGATGACATTCTGGGTGAAGTTGAAAAAGGATTCATGGGTGGACAAGCCCATGCCTCCGAAAAAACGAACATATCCCCACCACTGAAAAGAGATAGTGACCTTGCCCTTGGTATCACCAAATCCTGCTTACGCTACATTTCTACCGTGTTCGACGAAGAGGAGTAATAGGGGACGACTTAATTTCTGTCTACGAAGTGACTGACAATCCCAATTGTCGTCTCACTCAATCTGGTTTCACCGGAAAACCCTCAAGAGACACTCACGCAAGACCTGTCTATGAACGAAGTTGTCTACGCGATCCGGATTTCTCACTTGGAGTATTCGGGCCTGAAGATAATGGACATCAAGATCGGCAAGTCCACCAACATCGACAACACCCTCAGACAGTACAGCAGAGGCAACAGGGACATCGAACTGCTCGACATGTGGACACTGAATCCCGACAAGAACCTGTCCACAGCCGAACGCGGCGTCCATGAGGTCGCCGAGAAGTACGCGTACGACAAGCAGAGAGAGAAGTTCGTCTTCCTGCAAGGCGCGTATCAGGACTTCGCGGAGACGGTCAACATACTGCTCCGGCTCTGCGCTAGCAGGCTTTCATAGGTGTTGAAATCCTTTATCCCTAGTACGAAATCCGTGCTGAATACAGGGCGCATCCACCAGCCGAAAGCAGTGGGCCGGTCAGTCTGTGTAGTTTCACCAAGCCGTTCAGGTTATTTCGATGAACTCTCCGATTATCGCTGAGACAATTTGAAGCGCAATTTTTATTCTAATTGTGATATAAAATGTCAGTAATGCGGGGATTAATTGATAAACGTGCGGCCACGCCGGCTGTCGGAATAGTGCTAATTGTTGCAATAACGGTTATTCTTGGAGGTGTTGTCGGTGTGTTTGCGTTCGGGGTCGTAGATGACCTCGGAGAAAAGCCCACCTTTGCTGCTCTCGAATTGACTTTTGAGGAAGAACCTGCATCGGCACCAGATTATGGCAAGTTTCGGTGGGAACTCGAACTCACCAATAGAGGAGGTGAAACTGTGGACGCTGACGAAATTGTGGTCTATCTTGATCATGGGAATCAGCGGGTTACTGGAACGCTCAATAGATCGCTAAGAGCAGGTGAAACAGTTGAGCTAACGGTAGTTCACAATAATCAAGGCGGTAACACGATTCCGGGCGATGTCAACTGTGCAGATGTCAATGTAGCGTGTCGGCTAGCCGGCGATGAGGCCAACTATCCCGATGATGACCAGATTCGACTCCAGATGATACACGAGCCATCGGAGTCAACTCTCTACCGAGAACAGATTAGCATTTCCGGGGAGTACGGGATATTTAACGGAAATCCAAGTGATATTGATATAACAGATGAAACGCTGACTTTTGCATAACCTCGCTGTCGTGCTTCTCGAAGACCTCGGACCAGTCGAGGTTCTTGAGGACCACGTCCTCGAACCGGTCGGCGAACGCGTCGAGGCGGTCGGCCTTGTCGCTCTCAGCGACCACCTTCCAGGCGTTCTCCGACGACGCGGGCGACGCGCTCGACCCAGGCCGGCACGTCGGCGTCGTGAACGGTGCCCCCCTCGCAGAAGGTGCGGACGATCTCGATCGAACCGCCGACGATCCGCGCGTCGAGCTGCCAGTCGTACTGGTTCGCCGCCTCGATCTCGACGCGGAGCGTGGAGTTCGCGTCGACGCTGACGACGGCGCGGGCGTGATCGGGACTCCGACCGCGAATCCGCTTGTCGACGAGGTCGATCTCGAACTCGTTCGTCTGTGCGCTGCCGTCGTGGACCGATTGGGTCGAGGCCATACCGAGGGCTGGTCATCGGTGAAGGTTGAGTGTGTCCCGTAGTGTTCCGGATGGTTCCGAATGCCGGTGAACAGCACGCTGTCATGTAGTTTGTCGCCTTCGGGATGGGTTCCGGATGACCGAACCGGTCGACATCCTGTTGCAGCAGCAGTACCCCCACGTGACCCTCACTGATCGCAGCACCCTGCCCGACATGATAATCTACGAATTTGGGGAAAATCTCAGCCAAATTGTACCCTGGGTCATTATTATGATCCTGAGTGAAATATGAGTATGGTCAGCCACGACTACGAGATCCCTAACGATCCGGCTGTATCACCGGAGGATATCGACTCAAATGCTGACCTCGAGGGTGCCGACCTCTCGGAAGCCACACTTACGGGAGCCAACCTTTCGGAAGCCACCCTGCGTAATGCAGATATTACGGGGGCTATCCTGGTCGGAGCCGACCTTACTGGGGCCACTCTATCAGGTGCCGATCTCACAGGTGCTGATCTATATCGTGGCAAGTTGTCTGACGCTGATCTGCGCGACTCGGATCTTTCGAGGGGTAATCTCATTGATGCAGACCTTTCGGGTGCCGCTCTGGAAAGATCCGAACTCGTAGGTGCTGATATGTACCATGCCAACCTCTCGGAGGCCACTCTGGTTGGTGCTGATCTGTCGGAAGTCGATTTATACCGCGCTGACCTCCCCGAAGCCACCCTGCGTAACGCTGACCTCTCGGGGGCTACCCTTCGTAAAGCAGATCTTTTTGAGTCCGATCTCTACCGTGCTGATCTTCCGGAGGCCGACCTCTCCCGCGCTGGACTTTCAGAGACCAACCTTCGCAACGCAAGCCTCTTCCAAGCCAATTTGCGAAACGCTGACCTCGTGGGAGCGAACCTCCGTGACGCCAATCTTTCGAAGGCCGATCTAGCTGGCTCTGACATCTCTACGGCCAACTTAACGCGTTCTCAGTTAGAGGATGTACTTTTATGGAACACATCCCTTTCAGGAGCATTAGTCTCCCGAGGAACCGCGTTTGATGCGCCAGGGGATCGCATTGAACAACTAGCAAATGACGAGGAGACAGATTCTCTTTCTGACCCCACTGACCGTTATGATGCGATAGCAAGGGCAAATAACGAGCTCAAAACCGTATACAGTAACAACGGGCTGATTAGCCAAGCTAGGAAAGCTCGCTCTCGGGAGCGGCGTGCTCGCCGTCGTGAAGCAAAAGCTGATGATACACTTCAGGGCACGGTAGCTTGGCTGGGATCTCTTCTATCGCGGTTGACTACAGGGTATGGCGTGAAGTTGCGTCCGGTGATCTTCGTCATGATGGCGCTGTTTCTAGGCTCAGCAGTTGTGTATTCGACGAACGAGATGAGTCTCGGTGAAAGCCTATATTACAGTATTGTTACTTTTACCACGTCACCGCCGGGCGATCCGGATCCAGGTCTGATGCGTGTGGTTGCTGGAATTGAAACCTTCCTCGGCACAACGATGATCGTGTTTCTCGGTTACGTGTTAGGTGCCCGCGAACAGGTGTAACTGCAGATGGTTGTATAATCACTGCTGGGATTTGACGACTCAAAAGTCGGATTTCTACATAATTAGGGCTCTCCGAGAGTTCCATTTTGATGATCAACCCCGACGAGACTGTACCGCTTCGATCCGCCGTGCCGCTCGACGTCGACGAGGTTGTAGTGCTCCAGCTTCGGGAGGTGATTCTCGCGAAGGTACCGCAGCGTCACGGGGTCATCGTGCGCCTCCTGGTACCGCGCGTACAGCTCTTTCTGGATGAGCCCGCCCTCCTCGGCGAGGACCTCGTACAGCGCACGCTGGTGTGTGTTCAGCTTCGAGATGGTCTTCTGCCGGACCTCGCGCTCGGCGTCGGCGACCGCGTCCTCGACGAGCCGCGCCGGGATCGCGGACAGTCCCTCACGTGTCGCCATCCGCGCACCGACCCGCAACGCCGCGATCGCCTGTCGCGCGTCTCCTTCGGAGAGGCGCGCGATCCGCGCGAGCACGTCCTCGTCGACGGCGCCGGGGCCGAGTCCCTCCCGAGCCCGGCGAGAGAGGATCTCCGTGATCGCGTCCTCGCCGTAGGAGTCGAACCGCACGCGGTACGCGACGCTGATCCGAGAGGTGATCCGGTCGTCGAGGTCCGCGAGGAGGTCGACTTCCCGATTCGCGATCCCGATCCACGAGAGCCCGCGGATCTCGTGGAGGTCGTACAGGACGTTCGTCTCGCGCAGCTGGTCGACCTCGTCGAGGATGACGACGCCCGGACCGTTGAGGTCGGCCATGATGCGGTCGATGAGTCGGCTCGTCGGTGCGGATCTCGGCATCGCGGCGCCGACGAGATCGTGGGAGATCCGTTCGAGCACCGCGTTTCTGGTGTAATGCTTCCAGCAGTTCACGTAGGCGTAGGGGACGTCGAGGACTTCTCGACGAAGCTCGCGAACGGCAGCGCGGGCGACGGTCGTCTTCCCAACACCGGAGGGACCGAACAGAAAGCAGTTCTCAGCGCGAAAGCCGTCTTGGATCGGTGCGAGGGCGTCCGTCACCTCGTTCATGTGTCGGTTTCGGTCGACGATCGGGTCAGGCAGGTGATCGTCTTCGAAGACCGATCCATTGCGTACCACGTCTCCGTCGCGTATCACGTCTTGGTCGGTCTCGGTGTGAGTATATAAGCCGACCCCACGGTGTTCCGGATGGTTCCGGATGGTCGAATTGTCGGCTCCAGAACCAGAGGTAGAGTCAGTCACCCCCGACGTAGAACGAAACAATTTCTCAATACCGGATGACGTGGATAGGGATGAGTAGTTGGATAGCAAGACCA
>NZ_BBJP01000010.1 GCF_000739595.1 Halorubrum halophilum
GCCAGTGGTTCTCCGGAAAATCATCGGAGCGCTCCGTAATGACCGAGGAATGTTCGTTCACGAGACGGTCTTGTCCCTGCTGGCGACGTGGCGCCAGCAGGGACGCAATCCATACGAAGAACTTCGTCGAGTCGTCAGCAATAATGAGGTTATGTCACGGGCTCACGCTGTGCCGGCTGTCGAGACCTCGGGGTAAACACGTACGAGGATTCTTCGCCAGAACGATATCGGGTGAAATCCGAGAATGATCTCTTGGAGCTTCTACACCAGGTTAATGGGGTAGTGAATGAACGACTGACCGACTAAGGGAACTGCCAGTACGGCCTACACTAAACGGTCTCCGTTAAAGAGCTGATACATCTTCGTTTTCGTATGTTCTGCGTCGTAGTATGTGAGAAGCCACTCGGTATTCAGTAGTGGTAACACTACAGGTTCTACTAACTGACACTCGGAGTCGGGCCATTTAATCTCTCCGTCGACTACTTTACTGGGATCAACCTTGTAATATATCAGGTCGTGTTCTGAGGTCATAAGACATCCAACGTATCCAGTACCAGATTGTTCGTAGAGGGTGAACGCAGCTCCGGACTCGTGGATGAGTTCTATCACTCTCGAATCGGTCTTTATCAAACTCCGGCCACGCTCCATACTAATTTCCTCATAGCTGTCTGGGAGCGTCGACGCACAGTTGGCGTGTTCAACCTCTTTACTGCTATGTTTATCGTGCATAGCACTTAGAGTGAATTTTGCAGAGTTCCAGTCTCTTTTGGCAAATCTTCCTTCGGACACAGTTTTATATACTTCAATCGTGCTTAAGCGGAGAATCTATTATTGGTAACTGATGCTCTAAAAAGGGGGAATACGGCATAGAGAGATACCTGGAATGCACCTTCAGAATTTTTAATCGGGCTGTGATTCAATATACTCAATCGTCGGCCACATCTCCATCACACGAATCCGACCCTCGTAGTATGTATTTTGGATCACGCCAGTAATCGATTTCTCAGCATTTCGATCATCCAGCAGTATGCCAACTGATTCGTGTTCCGTCGAACCAAGGAGCATGACGGCAGCTGCAGGGAGTTCCGAATCTGTTTTCCGTAACTCGTCGGGATTGGTCTGTTCCAGCTTTGCTAACCGCTGATGAACTCGGTCCATAATCTCACCGGCACGTGGGCCGTTATGCACACGGACACCAGGCTGCAGGGGGTCAAGGAGAGTAATCCACTCTACCGTATCCGCACGGTCCACCCAGTCGATACTGATATACCCATATTGTTCAGCGAGTTCCTCAATAACGCCGCTGGTGAGGTACAACTCACTATCTTCCGTTCTGACGTACTCAATAAACGTCTGGTACGCATCACTATCTGTCCCACCAAGTGTCCGGAGAAAGCTCGTATCGAGGAGTAATGCCGTTGGGAAGGGCGAAGGGTGCTCCTCACTCATTAGCGCGTAGGTACGGAGCTTCCTCGATCGCCCGTTCGTGAATTTCAACCTCGAAATCCACGTCTTCGAGCGTTGGATCGTAAGGTTTCACGACAGAGATTATCCGTTCAATTGCCTGGGTGACGGCAATTGCCTCGACAGCCGGTAGGTCAAGGTCGTCTCCTGCCCCGCGACGGGTTGTTTCGCCCTGTAGGTACGAGATTGTGGCTGCAACAGCAGGGGCAAGAGCAGCCTTTCCGTGCCGATCGACGAATAGATCAAGATCGTCATCAACACTAGTTGCTCCGTACACGGCAATCAAGACTGGACTAAATTCGATGGTGGTTTCACCGGACCAGACGCCACTTACTGGCTCAGCACTCCATAATGCGGATCCGTCTTGATATTCGCCCTGCTCCTCGGCAATGTTGAGTTCTGCGAGAGTATTAGCATACTTGTAGGCAGTGCTCTTCGAGAGATTCTGGCGGTCACGAACAGCGACGATTGTCGTGGGTGAGTTGATCAGGAGATCAGTGTAGAACCGGGCGAGTTCGGGTGAGCCGAGCAACTCTTGCACGACAAAAAACTGGCGTGCTGCGTGTCCCGCATCCCGTGGATGTGATGACTTGGAAACGTTCGACATAGTCCATAGTACACGAACTATGGTCTAAAGTGTTGCGGGAGAAACGGATACCACACCAACACCAGAGAATCGCATCGGCTTCAGCTATACGAGAACGTGGATTTCAACGACTCAAAAAACAGGTTGGTGTTTTGATTTCAGTTCTGTCCTAGTTATTGAGGGAAGAGGTCGTCAGTTAGAGATCATCAAGATACTCTCGTCGTTGTTCCATTTTGGCTTCCTCAGTTCTAGAGTCGTAGTGCATCGAAAGCACCTTTTCGCTGACATTAGCACGGTCACCAACCGCTTTCATTGGCCAGCCTTCCTGCAGCGCGTGTGTGATCCCGCCTCTACGAAGCGCGTGGGGGTTCACGCTTGAGGGGCATTCAGAGGCTGAATCATACGAGTTCGCCTCACACTCGTCGAGATCACGACCATGAGGACATTCCCGCGTGACCACACACGGCCTCGTATATCGATAGCAATCCCCGCGCAGTGTCGTCGTGTGGGCTCGTCCCGCTGAAGTTGAGACCAAGGGCTTCCGTCCATTCGAATCAGTCACAGCTGGGCGCGAGTGTTCCAACCAGTCGTCCAGTATCTCACAGACTTCATCCGCCAGCGCGACGAACCGTTCTCCCTTCTTTTGATTTTTCAGTGTCGTTCCGGATTTCGGACGATGCACCACTTGTAAAGATTGGTTGACTGAGTCGTAGTCATCGCAGTCTAACGCGTGAATTTCACCGACGCGCATCATCGTGTGCCACATCAGGGTGAGGACGACGTGCGGCCGCGAGGCGTATTCGTACTTTTCGAGGTAGGTGAGGATCTGTTCTGCTCGGTCGGAGTCCAGCATCTCATCACGGATGTTATCATCACCACTCAGCGTTGGCGACAGAACCTTTGTGTGGAGATCCTGCTCAACAGCGTCGATGGACTCTAACCACTTGACGAACACTCGGAGTGTGTCCATCTGGGTCTTCTCCGTTGCCGGTGAGAGATCGCCTTCCATACGCCGCCAGATTCGGAACTCGTGTAGCTGTCGGCCCGACAGCTCGTTCAGGTTCGTGATGTTGGCTTCGTCGTTGCACCACCGGATGAAGTGCCCAAGCCGGGATTGGTGGGAGTAGATCGTCGCTTGGGAGACGTTGTTTTCTCGGTCAGCGATGTACAGTTCAAGCGCGCGTTCGGGTTCGATGGGTTCCAAACTCATTTGTCGGTCCCACGCGAACCCCCGGTTGAATACCTGTTCTGAGGCGGCCGGTTTTAGCCGCCTCACGCCTCAAAGGTCGATTCGTTCGACAGTCGAACCGGAGCCTGCAGCGCCCATCCGAAATTAAGTCGGATTGGAGCAAAATAAAATCCACATCTAGAGCCGTCTACGGCACCCAATTCGGCGGATTCGCGCTTCTCAAAGTCGCCGATTTTCTGGCGACCAATTGGTTCCCAAAAACGGCCCCTCGAAGTCGTGCGATTCCTCCGAAGATCGGGTCGTCCGCGTGGTAGCGCTCCGTTAGTGCAACGTCACGGCGATCTATGACGTAGTGAGCCGGCACCACGTCCCGGTCTCGTCGTTCCGGAGTCGACAGACGGCAGCGAGGACGACAGCGCTACTGACGAGCAGCGCGGCCCCGAAGATCAGCACGGTACTCGCGGTGTTGAGAATGCCGATTCCGTAGACTGCCCCGATCTTGTTCGAGGCGACGGCGACGCTTCCGGCGAGCAGCATCGCCGCGAAGTAGCCCTTAATTTCGTCTTCGTCGACGAGGCTCGTCGCCCCCGCCCCGATGCGTGCGCCGAGTGCGCTTCCGAGAAGTAGGAACGCGACGACGGGTACTGCGACGGATCCGGACTGTGCGTACGTGAACGCGCCGAACGCTCCCGAGACCGTGATCTGGAGGATATCGGTCCCGACGGCGATCGCAGCGGGGACGCCGAGTCCGTACATCATCGCCGGCATCAGGAGGAACCCACCGCCGACGCCGAGGAACCCCGAGAGGACGCCAACGACGAGACCGACCGCGAAGATGATCGTCGCGGAGACGCGGACGCCGCCGCGTAACGTCACCATCGGCGGGATCCGTATCGACTGGACTCGATCCGCGAGGTCGCTCCCGGCTTCGTCCTCGCCCGTATTGGACCACGCGTCCCGGAGCGTGAGCAAACCGACAGCGGCCAGCAGCCCGACGTAAGCTGCGTTGATGATGAGGTCGGCCGTCCCGGTGGCTTCGAGGAGGAACACGACGCTCTTCCCGCCCTCGATGCCGAGCGTCATCGCGACCGTCATGATCGCGGCGAGCTTGTAGTCGACCTGACCGTGGTCGCGGTGGCGGAGCGCGCCGATAACGCTCGTCCCGAAGACGAACGCGAGACCGCTCCCGACGGCGACCGTCGACGGATACCCCATCACGAGCAGCGCGGGCGTCACGAGGAACGACCCGCCCATTCCGAAGAACCCGAAGAGGGTCCCGATGAGGAGCCCAAACCCGATGAACACCACCACCATCGCGAGGCTCAGGCCGAAGATGGGCATCTTCAGGTCCCTCCGACCGCGTCGATCACGGCTGATCCGAGGGCGCTGCTGAGCGTACCGTACACGGCGTACACGACCATCGCCTCCGTGAAGACGAATCCCACGACGGCGACAGCCTGTACTGAACCGCTCAAACTCTCGAGTCCGAACATGTTACGCGATCTTCTCTATTTTGTTTTGTCGTTCCATTAGCATACAATACTGCTTCCCCGCGTCGATTCCGTGTGGATGTGAGTGCATTGAATTAGTTGCCTCCCGTATTATCGCCCGCGAACGAGCGGGCGTACCCGTGGGCGTACGCGCCGAGGAACATGCCTCCGATCGCCCAGAGGATGGGATAGTTACCGACGCCGAAACTGGCGTAGGCCGCCCCGGGACAGATTCCGGAGAGCCCCCATCCGACCCCGAAGACGGTTCCGCCGACGACCACGTTCCGATCGAACTCCTTCACACGCCGGGTGTACTCGGTCGCGGTGAGCGGCGCGCGGTCGAGATAGCGCGTCGCGAGGGCGAACGTGACGCCCGTGACGACAGCAGCACCGCCCATCACGAACAGGAGACCGAAGTCCTCGAACTGGAGGAAGTCGAGGACGACCTCCGGACGGGCCATCCCGCTGACCGCCAGTCCGAGTCCGAAGACGAGCCCCCCGACGTAGATAACGGGGAGGAACAGCGGGCTGCGGTCGCCGTCTGTCACGGCGTCACCCCCAGCGCCTGGACGAGTTGGGCGGTCCCTATCGCGAACGCCAAGAAGGTCGCGACGTTCACCAGCGAGGTGTTCGACAGCGAGCCGACGCCACAGACGCCGTGGCCCGACGTACATCCCTTCCCGAGCCGCGTCCCGACGCCGACGAGGAAGCCGCCGCCGAGCAGCCGCCACCACTGGACATCGGTCGTCCAGATGGTCGGGTCGGGCGCGAGGAGAAGTCCCCAGACGGCCGCACCACTGACGATGCCGAGCGTGAACACGACCCGCCAGCCGCGCGACTGAACGTACGTGAACCGGTTGAACCGATCGACGGTAGAGACGTACGAGAGCGTCGAGTCGAGGAACGTACTCGCGCCCGCGATGATTCCGGTCGCGAGATAGATGACCGCCGCGCCGAGCCCGACGAGCAACCCGCCCAGGAGATACGGCAGTATCCCCCGCGGGAAGAGGTCGCTGACTGCGAGCAGCGGGACGAGCGTCTCCATCGTTAGTTAGTCAGCGCCCCTTCGCTCGCGGCGCAGTTGTTCGGGCCGAGCTCGAGTTCGAACGCCGCTTCGTCGTCGGGGTCCTGCCGGCCGAGGTTCGTCGCGATGATCTCCTCGTAGTTCGCCGGTCGTGGCGGCATGTCGTCGACGACGAACTCGACGAACTCGTCCTCCTCCATGGTGAGCGCGTCCATCCGCTCGACCAGGTCTCCCAGCTTCGCGGTGTAGGTACCGCCGTCGTTCGGGGTCGCCGAATCACCGAAGTGGGCCGGCGCGACGACGGTGTCCTCAGGGAGCGTCAGGACCCGTTCCTGGAGGCTCTCGTAGAGGGTCCGGGCCGCGTCTCCCGCCGCCTCGGGGTCTTCGAGATCGGGGCGCGCAACGCTCTCCGTGAAGAGGCCGTCGCCCGTGAACAGAACGTCACCGACTTTGTACGCCGTCATCCCGGTCGTGTGCCCGGGCGTGGGAATAACTTCGATTTCGATGTCACCAACCGAAAGGGTGTCTCCACCAGCGACCGTCTCGTACGGTTGCTCGTAATCGACACCGCGCTGGACAGCCGCGTCCGGGAGGGCTGCCGTCGCGCCGGTGTCGTCGGCAAGATCGCGAATCCCGGAGATGTGATCGGCGTGAATGTGCGTGTCGAGCGCGTAGATCAGATCGGCACCCAGCGCCCGGGCGTCTTGAACGTACTCGTCGGTAAACGCGCGAAGCGGATCGATAACCGCCGCCTCGCCGTCCGAGACGACGAGGTACGCAAGGCAGCCGCTAGACGGTCGTCGGTACTGAGCGATGGTCGCCCGGCGGCCACCAGAACCCTTCGCGTTCTGGGCGGCTATCGAATCGCTTCGCGGTTCGCGAACGTCGACGTCGAGTTCCTGGTACTCGTAGATTCCCGCCCAGCCTTTCATACCGCGTTCGAGGTGATCCACATCGTACCCCTCCTCGTCGAGACGCTCGGCGACGAGCTCGCTCGATCCGCCTTTCACACAGAGAACCGTAACGCGCCGGTCGTCGGGAAGCTCCGCCTGAAGCTCCTCGGGAACACCGTCGAGCAACTGAAAGTACGGACGATTCACGATCTCGACGTTCTCGCCGTCGATGTGCCACTCTTCGAAGTCACCCTCCGAGCGGGCGTCGAGTATGAACACGCCCTCACCGCCGTCGATGCGGTCTTTCAGTTCGGTTGGCGTCGTCGATGCGATCGTTTCGTCCGGGTCGGACTCTCTCCTGTCGGTCATCGTCACTCCCATCTACTTACTGTTCGCAAGGGAGTATGAGCGACCTCCGCGGTTGGGCCGACACCACGGACGGCGTTGAACTCGCTGACCAGAAGGAGGGCGACGACGTGTACACGCACTACGTGCGCAAGACCGAGTGAAGATGAGTACGGACACCCCTGACGCGTCACCCGACGAGGCGCCCTCGCGTGCAGAACTGGCCGCACGCATCGCCGAACTCGAGGATGCGCTCGGTGAGGCCACCGCCGAGGAAGACGGCAAGAAAATGAGCATTATTGCCACGAAGGGGACGCTCGACATGGCGTACCCGCCGCTCATCCTCGCGAGCACGGCCGCCGCGTTCGGCTACGACGTAACGGTCTTCCACACGTTCTGGGGACTGGACATCCTCCACGAGGAACGCTCGAAGAACCTGAAGCTGAGTTCGGTCGGCAACCCCAACACGCCAGTCCCGAACGCCGTCGCCGCGCTCCCCGGGATGGACCGCCTGACGACGATGCTGATGGAGAAGAAGATCGAGGACAACGATACGGCCACGGTCGGGGAACTCATCGACACGTCCCTCGAGATGGGCGTCGAGTTCCAGGCCTGTCAGATGACCATCGACCTGATGGACTACGACGAGGACGACTTCTACGACGGCGTGACGACGGGCGTCGGTGCCGCCACGGCGATTCGGGATTTGGCTGACGCCGACATCCAACTCCTCATCTGACGCGGACCATTCTTCGCTCTCGATAGGTTCGAGGCAAGGACCGATCGAACTCCCCTGGTGCTGTGGCTTCGACCCGAATTTGTATATTTTAAACAATATCCATCAGCTCCCCCACTAACGGCTCTACAAAAACGACACGCGTATTTCACAGACGTATCGCTCAGTAACCGTTCTATCTGTGGCGATCGGGCGTAACTCCTATTTGTAGGGAAGTTGTATTGTAGAGTATGTCCTATACTATCGACAAACGAGTCGAGGGCGAGTTCGACGAAGTTATCGATCGAACCGCGGATGCGTTGTCTGCGGAGGGGTTCGGGATTCTCTCTGACATCGATGTTCAACAGACGTTCAAGAAGAAACTGGACGAAGAGTTTCGGCAGTACCGGATCCTCGGTGCGTGCAACCCGTCGCTTGCACGGGAGGCCCTCGAAGAGGAACTACAGTTGGGGACGCTCCTCCCATGTAACGTCGTCGTCTACGAGACGGACGGTGGAGAGATCGGCGTGAGCGCCGTCGATCCGACGGTCATGCTCGCGGTGGCCGACAACCCCGAGTTGGACTCGATCGCAGTAGACGTGCGCGAGCGGTTCGAACGCGTCCTCGACGAGCTTCCGGAAGCCTAACCGTCGACGAACGGAGCCTCGCCACGTGCGACGACCGCGGTGACTCGACCGTGTTCCGCCCTCAGTCCGCCGCGTCCGGCGTTCCGGCCGATCCCTCCGCACCGTCGCCGCCGAGCGTCGCCGGTAGCGCGCCGTCGTACCCCTCTGGCACGTACGAACAGAGGGGATCGCTCTCCAGCGGGTCTCCCGTCGCCGCGAACGCCCGCGAGCGGCTCCCGCCGCACACATGTCTGAACTCGCAGGTGCCGCACTTCCCCTTCAGCCGGTCCGGCTCGCGGAGCGACTCGAACAGGTCGCTGTTCCGGTAGATGTCGACGATTGACCGGTCTCGGACGTTGCCCGCGGACTCCGGGAGGAACCCGGACGGGTACGCCTCGCCGGTGTGGCTCACGAACGCGAACCCGCGGCCGGCGGTGATCCCGCCGCGCCGCCGGACCGCGCTCTCGTCGCCGTCCGACTCCAGCCCGACGCGGCGGTAGAAGGGCGCCTCCGTCGTCTTGACGCCGAACGGCTCCGAGTCGGCGACGCCGTGGAGCCACTCCATCACCTCCTCGGCCCGCTCCGGCGGGATGGGGTCGAGGATCCGTCCCCGGCCGACGGGGACGAGGAAGAACACGCTCCAGAGAACGGCACCGAGGTCTCGCACGCGGTCGCGGATCGCGGGGAGTTCGTCGACGGTGTCCGCGCAAACGGTCGTGTTGATCTGCAGCGGCAGCCCCGCGTTGGACGCCGCCTCCGCCGCTTCCAGCGCGCTCTCGAAGCTCTCCTCGCCCCGGAACCGGTCGTGGCCCTCGCGCGTCGCACCGTCGAGGCTGAGCGCCATCCGCCGGATCCCGGCGTCGGCGAGTTTCTCGACCCGGTCGGGCGTCAGCGACCCAGTCCCGCTGGGAGTGATCGTCATGCGGAGCCCCCGATCATTGCCGTACGAGACAATCTCAAGCAGGTCGTCTCTGGCGAGGGGGTCGCCGCCGGAGAGCACGACGAGCTGGCCCTCTCCGAACGACGCCGCGTCGTCGAGGAGCCGCTTCCCCTCCTCGGTCGTCAGCTCGTCCGGGTGACGCGACGGCTTCGCGTCGGCGCGGCAGTGGCGGCAGGCGAGCCCGCACGCCTGCGTCACCTCCCAGATGAGAACCAGCGGCCGCCTGTCCGTGTCGAGGTCGTCGAACATCGGCTTATCCTGTCTTTTCGTCTCACCCGTTTGGGTCCTGTCCCGAACGTGTTCACGCGCGGTCGAGCGCCTGACAGAACTCCACCCGAATGATCCCCCGGTTTGATACCGTCACCCGCCGAAGGCGACGTATGACCGATGCCGTCCTCGTCGCGATGGACGACTCGCCGCTGGGCCGCGAAGCGCTCTCGTTCGCCCTCGAAACGTTCCCGGACGCGGAGGTAACCGTCGTCCACGTCGCGTATCCCGACCTCGACATGCTTCCCGAAGACACGGAGGAGGTCTTCGGCGCCTCGTTCGACGAACTCGACGGCGTGGGCGACGAGACCGCCGCGTCGGTGTTCGAGGCCGTCCGCGAGATCGCCGGCGACCGCGACGTGACGGTCACCCTCCTCACGGGCGAGGCGGAGCGCCGGATCGCCGAGTACGCCGACGAGGAGACATTCGACCACGTCGTGCTCGGTACCCACGGTCGGTCGGGGCTCTCGCGGGCGCTGATCGGGAGCGTCGCCGAGGCCGTCACCCGGGACACGGACGTTCCGACGACGCTGGTGAAGTGAGACCGGACGGCCCCCACTCTCAGCGACCCACCTTCGAACAGCGTTGCGACTACAGACACCCACGGGGGCTGTGGATTCTCGAGTACACTGGCCCAAGGGCCGCACCGAGCGGTCGTCGCGAACCACCGGTTCGACCCGGCCGTCGCGGGTCGCATCGACGACGAGGACCGGGAGAGTTGAGTAACAAACGCCAGAGGAGTTCGGGCGAGTTAGTTCAAATTCGATATAGCGATATGCGATTTATCTGCGTATCACTGGACATCATCTAGTTGTGTATACGACGACAGAAAGGCGATACAGCCGCGTGGTGTGTCCGGTCGCTATCCCAGCAGCCGATATACGTTCGCTTCGTACGTCTCGCGCACTTGGTCACCCCAGTTGTGGGTGTACGTGTCGATCACGTCGTCGGCGACGTCGCCGCGGAGATATTTGACGACACCGCGGTCACCCGTCCGGTCCCGAAGGTGTGTCGTGAAGAAGTGCCGGAAGTAGTGGGGAGTAACGTTCTCGGCGGCGCCTCCGCCCGTACGGTACCACCCCGCGCCGCGGGCGTAGCGTTCGACAGCGTGTCTGACCGCTTGGGGGTCGAGCCGCTCACCCCACCCCTCCGTGGTGCCGACGAACAGGGGCTCTGCGGCGGAGGCTCCGTCCGGGCGTACGGCGAGCCACCGTTTCAAGGTCCGCGCCAACTCGTCGTCGACCGGGATCACGGTGGCTCGCTTGCGTTTGTTCGAGGCGGTGCGGACCTCCCCGTTCAGCTCCTCGCCTACCGTCGCGTCCGGGGTGACGTACAGCGAGTTCGGCCGATCCGCGAGGGCGGGTCGCGTTCCCAGTGCGAACGCCCTTTCGAGTTCGCCATCGTCGATCGCGAGATCGCGGAGATCGAGGTTACAGAGCTCCCCGACTCGCATCCCGGTCTTTAACAGCGTGACGACGAGCGCGCGGTGAAGGGGATGGCGAATGCCGGCGACGAACTCGCGCATCGCGGGGATCGGGATGTCTCGTCGCGCCGGGTCCTTATCGACCGTCTCGTCCATCTCTTCCATCACGAGCGTCATCGGGTTCCCCTCGAAAACACCGACTTCGGTCATGTATCCGTAGAACCGGTGGAGGTACGCCGCGTACGTCGCCACCGTGCTGTCGGCCACGTCGCCGCGCAGCGAGTGGACGAACGCCATGCAGTCGCGATGGGTTGCCGACGATGATGTCGTCTCCGGATCGAGAAACGATTCGAACCGACGGAGCACGCGCTCGTAGGAATCACGGGTTCGTTCGGTTTTCCCGTGGTAGGTGAGGTCCTCGATGAAGTACGCGATCGGATCGTCGACTTCCGCGGGGGCTCGCGTGCTACTCATCGATCAGGGTGTACCCTCCTTCCCGTCCGTTGTACCGGACGCGATTCCGATCCTGAAGCGAATCGAGCGCGTCTTCCAGTCGCCCTTCGAAGTCGTCGAACACCGCGTCGACGAGCTCCTCCCACGAGAGTACACCGTCGGCGAGCGCCGCTTCGACCCGCCTCTCGAGGTCGCTACCCCGAGGGTCAGACCCCGACGGATCGGGTTCGACGGGGTTTTCGCCTTCGTCGATCGAAAAACCGCGTCTCCCGGCCTGTACCATCGTTCTGACGAACTCGCTTTGCGACATCCCCAACTCGTCGGCGTGGTCCTGCCAGATCGCCTTCTGATCTTCGGGGACGTACGTCTTCACCGAGCGGCGGTCGTCACTCATCTTTCGTCAGTGGCTTCTCGGGCGGCCGCCTTCAATCTGTCCCACAATCCGGGATAAGGTCACTTATACTGAACTGTAGGGCTGTCAAATGCGGAAGATATGACGAATATCTATTTTTCTAGGACTACTCAGATCGAGATGTAGTACCAAGATTCGGGATATATTACACTCGATCTGTCCCACCTCCGCCCTTGGCCGACACCGTGCTACATGTCACCGCCTCTATCAAGACGGTCGGAGTAGTGCCCCGGAATCGCTTGGGGCGACGGTCGCTTCACCCGCGCCCCGTCGATCAAGCCTGAGCGACTGTCACCGTCTCGCGTGTACACTGTCCAACACCCGTCGCCCCTCAATCCGAACGCCCCGGCTTCGTCGAGCCGGAACGCGGTGTCGATCTTGACGTACGGCGTCTGCTTCGAAACTCAGGTCGACGCGCCCACCCCGGACCGTTGAGACCGCTCTCCCGCCGCTGACGGGCGTTGTGCGTCAACGAGAGAATAATTCCCTCCGAGACAGAGGGAGCACTGCGACGGTGCTACAGCAGTCGAGAGGCCGATACTCACTCACTGAGTCGAGTCCGCTACTTCTCGGTCGTTTGAGGCAGGTGGGAAAGCGATCGATCACCAACGCGTATATCTCATATCGCTATAGAAAGTGTAGGGATCAGACCCGAATCTCGGATGACGACTCTTCGACCGCCAGCACGTCGAGGGCTCGTTCGACGCGCGGGTCGTGTTCGGCCGCGTTCCGCATCAGGACGGTCTCGCTGGGGAAGAGGTGCTCGCCGACGACAAGTCCGTGTTCGCGAGCCGTCGAGCCGGTGACCGTGAGGTAAACCCCGAGGCCGATCCGGGCGATAGCGGCCTCTTCCTCCTCGTCGGCGTTCGGATAGACGAATTCGATGCCCTCCAGCGCGTCCGTTCCCAGCACGGCGGTGACGAGTCTCTCGTAGCGCGGAGAGATGCAAAGCGGCCCCTCGTACTCCGCGACGAACTCGCGATCGAGATCGGTTCCCGGTTCGATCCCCTCCAGTTTCCCCATCAGCGTGTGATAGACGGTGTCTCCGAGCCCGTTAACGACGCGCACGTCGGTGTCAACGGGGTCGATCCGCTCGTTGATGTCTGCGATCTGTCCGAGCCCGCCCGATCGGATCCCGACGACCTCCTCCAAGACGAGGTCGGCGGAGTCGAATCCGAGCGCGAACTCGTGGGTCCGGAGGGCTCGGAACGGCTCCTCGCGACCGACGAGCTTCAGCGTCACGTCTCCGAGGTCGACGGTGGCCGCGTCGAAGACGATCCGGCGGGGTTTGCCGTCGCGGTCGTCGCGCAGCAGCGTGAACTCGGGCCGACGCGGGTCGTCGGGGTCGGAGTACTCGGTCAGCCGCTCGTACGGGCCGTCCTCGGCGTCGACGTGCCCCTTCGTGACGGCCTTCTCGTACCGGAGAGTGTTGCTTACGCGGTCCGCGAGCCCGTCGAGCCGGTCGTCGGGGCCGACGGCCGCGATCCGTTCGAGGACCGCTTCGAGCGGTCGACCCTTTCGCGGCACGGCGACCGGTACCGGTTCGCTCATTACCGGGTATGAGCCGCCGCGGGTAAAACGGGTTGCGCTTTTCGTTCCGGGCGATTTCGGCGTTGCGTCCCGCGTCGCAATCCGGAATTACGGTCCGAACGCCTCGTTGAGTCGCTTTCTGAAGGCTTCGAGCTCTTCGAGGTGGTCGTTGATCGCGTCGAGTTCCGACTCCACGTCGTCGAGGTCCTCGCCGAGTCGGTCCTCGATGTCGGTCAGGCGGGTGTCGACCTCGGCGAGGTCGTCCCAGAGGTCGTCGAACTCCTCGTCGAACCGTCCCATCCGGGACTCCACGTCGTCCACGCGGTCCTCGGTCGCCTCCAGCCCCGCGGCGGCGTCGTCGACCTCCTCGTACAGCGTCTCCACGTCGTCGCCCAGGTCGTCGACCGCCTCGTCGAGGCCGGTCGTCTCGTCGTCAAGCCGCGACACATCGTCGGTGACGCCGTCGACAGTTTCCTCGACGTTCGCGACCGTTTCCTCGACGCTGGAGACGGTTTCTTCGATACCCGAGACCGATTCTTCGACGCCCGAAACGTCCGACTCCACGCTTTCGACGCGCTCGTCGACGCCCTCAACGCGCTCGTCGACGCCCTCAACGCGCTCGTCGACGCCCTCAACGCGCTCGTCGACGCCCTCAACGCGCTCAGTGACGGAATCGACCTCGTCGGTCACCGACTCGACCGACTCGTCGACCCGTGAGACCTCCTCGCGCAGGTCGTTCCGGTCGGCGTCGGCGGACGCGAACCGGTCGTCGATCGCGGCCATCTCGGACTCGACGGCGTCGACCTTCTCGTCGAGATCGTCGAGGATCTCGCGGGCGGTTCCTTCGCCGTCGATGAACTCCGCAAGCGCGTCGGCGTACGCCTCGATGTCGGCGACGCTCGACTGGAGGCGGGCGATCCGCACGTCGACGCTGCGAGGAACGCCCACGTCGAGCTCGGACCGGAGGGTCTCGAGGTCGTCGTCGTCCACGTCGCCCGCGCGGATCTCCGAGGCGAGCGCCGCCGCGAGGCCCGCTTCCGGTTCGGCTACTTCCGGCTCCGCGGACTCGTCCTCGTCGTCTTCCTCGACCGCCTCGTTCTCCGCATCGTCGTCCGCGACCGGCTCATCTATACCGTCGTCCGCGACCGACTCGTCCGCGTCGTGCGAGGTGACTGCGGCGGTTCCCTCGACGACTTCCCGGGGTTCTGGAGCCTCGGTGTCGGCGAGTACTTCGTCTTCTCCATCATCTGCTGCGGCCGCCGATGTGTCGTCGTCGCCCTCCGGTTCGATCGCGGATTCCGCCTCTGCGATCGCTTCCTCGTTACTGTCGGGGGTCTCCGGCGCCTCCGTGGCGGCTTCGTCGTCGATCGCTGTGGGCTCGTCACCCTCGGGCCCGAGTGGCTCCTCCATCCCGGGGAGGGTCGCGCGGTCGCCGGAGAGGACCTCCCTGACGGCGTCGGTGTCACCGGCGCCGAGGACGTCTTCGATCTCCTCACCGGCCGGGACGTGCTCGATTACCGGCGTTCCGAGGAACCCGTCGAGGTCGGGGTCGTCGTCGCGGATGCCGAACACCGTCTCGATCGCCTCGTCGGGATCGATCACGCGCTCGAACTCCACGCGGTGGTCCTTGTAGGCGGTCCAGTTCTCGCTCTCGTACTCCGGGTGGAACCCGACCCGGTCCATCGGGAACGACTCGGGGATCCGGTCGACGATGCGCACGCGCACCGGGTCCTCGCGGGTCGAGGAGAGCTCGTACATCACCGCGGGTACGGGGAACGCGTCGTCCGTGAAGGACTTCTCGACGCGAATACCGTCCTCGTCGACGGTCGTCGTCGCTTCTGCCGTCCGTTCGCTCATACGGAGACCCTCCCGGAGCAGGGGCTTAAATTCCACGGGCCGCGTTTCGGCGTTGATAACCACCTGCCGGTGAAAACGCGGGATCGGCTCGAAAGAGGCCGCCGAGCTACAGATCGATCCGGTCGCCGATTTCGACGATCTCCAGCCGGTTCGGATGCGAGCGGCTCCTGACGTGTTCGTGGAGCGCGGTCGGGTCCGCGGTCAGCCCCTTCCACATGTCCCAGTGGGTCGGGACGAGCCGGTCGAGCGCGAGGTCCTCCGCGGCGGCCGCGATCTCGTTTTCGTCGCTGTACCACTTCGTTTCGACCGGCTCGCCCGTCTCTTTGTCCGGGACTCTGCCGATGGATCCGAACGCGAGGATTCCGAGATCGATATCGAACTCGTCGGCGAGCGCCGGGAACGACTCCGAGGGCTTGCTGTCGCCGGCGTGGAACAGGGTGCCCGAGTCGTGTTCGATCACGTACCCGACCGGGTGTGTCGCGTCCGCGTCCTGCGTTTCGACGACGTGAACCGTGAACTCGCCGATCTTCAGCTCGTCGCCCTCGGCCACTTCGAGGAACGCCTCGTCGTCGACGCCCCAGTTCTCGGTCCAGCGCTCCTCCTCGCGGGCGACCGCGAGCGAGTCGTCGGGCGCGACGAAGTCGGCGTCGGTGTTCGCGAGTATCGGCGCCTGCGAGGGGCCGTGGACGTGGTCCGTGTGCTCGTGGGTCGCCAGCACCGCGTCCGCCTCGTCGATGTCATCGGGGTCGAACGGGACCGGGATCATCCGGATCGTTCGCGGCGGATCGCCGGTGCCGGCGTACGGATCGATCCAGAGGACCGTCCCCTCGCTCCCCTTGATCGCGAAGCCGTTGCAGCCGAGATACCACAGCGCCACCGTGTCGGGGTCGGCGTCCGCCACCGCGCGCGGCAGCCAGTCGCCCCAGTCGGAATCGGTCATAGCCGACGTTGGGTGTGCATGCGGGGTAATCGTTCCGGAGTCGGCGGGAATTCGTTCCATTTTCCGCGCTGATCGAATATCCCGTCGTTGAACAGACGACGCTGAACCGTCTGAGGCGAGACGTATAAACTGTATATCGCGATATGAAAGTATTCCCCAGCACACTCGTTTCTGCAATGTCGTTTACTTACCTCCCGCAGCCGTACCCGACGTGTCCTACCATCGGATCGATACCAGCCAGTCCCGAACTCGTCGTTCCGGCACTGCTTGGCGTCGTTGTCGTGGTCGAAGCGTTTGGAGAGCGATTGAGCACTGCGTCAGCCTCCTTCGGTCTCCTCGGAGGCGTGACGTTCCCACTTGGTGCAGCGAGTTTCTTATGCACCCTTCGGCGCTAGCAGCTTCGAACAAAAATATATCCGAGATATAGAATTTCAACGGAACAGTAAACGGAAATACGTGATTAGGGTGGGATCTCTGAGTCGATATATCTCTGACCTGCGTATCCAAGGATGAAGCCAAGAACACCAAGTGGAACACCAAACAGCAGTCCCCAGCCGACGCCGAGTAGGAGTGTTTCACCAACCGGCGGATCGCTGGTTTGACCTTCTCCAATAATTCGGATGAAGAGCGCAGTCACGGGGGCGATACATAGCAAGAGGCTCGCGACGAGGCTACGGTTCTGAGACGCCTGCCACGCAGACAGCAGGACCAGTATGCCCGCGGCCCCGTAGACGATCACTCGCCCCGGAATGAGCGCATAGACCGTCCGGTAGTACCCGAACACAGAGACGGCGAACGTGACGACGAAGAGGCTGGCAGCTATTACTCCCCACCGTTTAGTCGAATCGGGATCATCACCGATGAGGAACAATCCAATTCGGTTCGGACTCCCTGCCATACAGTGTCATTCGATTATATTTCTCATCAACCTTTCGACGAGGTAACGTTTCATGCGTATCGACGCCGTCTCAGTCGTCGGCGGTCGACGGGGTCGGCGCGTCGGCAGCGCTCGTGGCGGCGGCGGCGGAGGCGGTCTCGGTCACCGCCTCGGCGACCTTCTCGATCGGGTGTGGCGGGTTCTCGCCCCCGTCGCGGTCGCCGAGCTGGGAGCGGCAGGAGGCACCCGGCGCCGTCACGGTCTCGCCGTCGCTCTCTTCCACCTGATCAAAGAGGATCCGACCGATCGCCTTCGAGAGGTCGTAGTGCTCCGACTCGTAGCCGAACGAGCCCGCCATCCCGCAACAGGAGGAGTCGAGCGGGTCCACGTCGTAGCCGGCCCGACGGAGCACGCCGACGGCGTGGTGGTCCTTGTTCGTCGCCTTCTGGTTGCAGTGGCCGTGGTACGTGAGCGACTCCGCGGGCGCCTCGAACGCCAGCCGCTCGTCCACGCGCCCGGCGTCAAGGTACTCCAGCACGCCGTACGCGGCGGCCGACACCCCCTCGACGTTCTCGCCGTCGAGGAGATCGAGGTACTCGTCCTGGAACATCACCGCGTCCGAGGGCTCGACGAAGACGACGGACTGCCCGTCGCGAACGCGGGGCGCGAGCGCCGCGACGTTGGTCGCGGCGCGGTCGCGAGCCTCGTCGAGGAAGCCGGTCGAGAACGCCGCGCGGCCAGAGGCCGTGAGGTCGTCCGGCACCTCCACGCGGACGCCAGCGGCCTCGAGTACTTCGACCGCCGCCTTGCCGGCCGCGGGATAGCTGTAGTTGGTGTAGGTGTCGGGGAACAGCGCGACCGTGTCGACCGCTTCGTCGGGGGCAACTGTCGACCCCCCGCGCGACGCGAACCACTCCTCGAAGCTCTCGGAGCGGAACGTCGGTAGCTCGCGGTCCGGAGCGATCCCCGCGACCGCGTCCATCACCTTGCGGGCGCCGGGGATCTTCGTCGCCGCGTTCGACACCGGTGCGAGCGTACTCCCGATGGCCGAGAAGCGGTCGATGTCGCGGAAGATCCGCTCGCGGAGCCCGGCGCCCTCCTCCTCGTGGTGTTCGTGTTTCACCTCGGCCTTGAGCTTCGCGAGGTCGACGCCGGTCGGGCAGTCGCTCTGACACCCCTTACAGCCGACGCAAAGCCCGAGCACCTCCTCCTGGAAGCGGTCGGAGTGTATCTCGTCGTCGTCGAGTTCGCCGCTGATCGCGGCTCGGAGCATGTTCGCCCGGCCGCGGGTCGACTGGATCTCCTCCTCGGATGCGCGGTAGGTCGGACACATCACGCCGGAGTCGGTCTCCCGGCAGGTGCCGCAGCCGTTACACAGCTCGACGAGGTGGGAGAAGCCGCCCTCGTCGGAGAAGTCGAGGTCCGTCTGCGGCTCGATCGACTGGTACTCCGGTCCGTACCGGAGGTTCTCCCGCATGTCGGTGTCGGCGGCGGTGTCGGGGTAGCCGCGCTCTTCGGCCGTCTCGCCGTCGACGTAAACGACCTTCCCCGGATTCATCCGCCACTCGGGGTCGAACGTCGACTTGAGCTCCTGGAACGCGCTCCAGAGTGCCTCGCCGTACATCTTCGGGTTGAACTCGGTGCGCGCGAGCCCGTCGCCGTGCTCGCCCGAGAAGGCGCCGTGGTGTTCCAGCACGAGGTCGGTGACATCTTCGGAGATGGAGTGCATCTTCTCGACGCCCTCCTCCTCCTTCAGCGAGAGGATGGGTCGGATGTGGAGGGTGCCAGAGCCGGCGTGCGCGAAGTAGGCGGCCGAGGTGTCGTGGTCCGCTAGTACTTCCTCGAACTGGCCGACGTACTCGGCGAGTTCTTCAGGCGGCACCGTCGCGTCCTCGATGAACGGATACGGCTTCGGGTCGCCCCGCATGCTCATCAGCAGCGGGATGGCCGCCTTCCGGAGGTTCCAGAGGTCGGCTTGGTCTTCATCGGTGTACGCCTCCAGCACGTCGAACGCGTCGCCGTCGTCGACGAAGTGCGCGTTCGTGTCGGCGATCGCGGCCTCGAAGTCGTCGACGAGCTCCGAGTCCCACTCCAGCATGAGCGCCGCCGTGGCGCGGTCCGGGATCGGTTCGGCGTACTGCGCGAACTCCTGTGAGCCCGCGGCGAGCGCGAACACCTCGTCGTCCATCAGCTCGACCGCGCTCACCGGGAACTCCAACGCCTCGGGCACCGCCTTCATCGCGTCGACCAGCGAGTCGAAGGTGTACAGCGCGAGCGCCGTCTCTTCGGGCCGGGTGACGAGCGACACCTCGGCCTCGACGATCGTCCCGAGCGTCCCCTCGGCGCCGACGAACAGCTTCGAGAGGTTGATCACCTCGTCCCCGTCGTCGTTCTCGTAGATCACCTTGTGGAGGTTGTACCCGGAGACGGAGCGTTTCAGGTTCGGGTACTTCTCGTCGATCTCCGCCTGGTTCTCCTCGACGAGCGCGCGAGTGGTCTCGTACAGCGCGGCCTCTCGGTCATCCTTCGAGACGATCTCCTCGTACTCCGGCGAGTCGAGCACGACCTCGCGCGTGTGGATCAGCGAGCCGTCCGCGAGCACGACCTTCAGTTCCTCCGTGTACGCGTCGGTGATCCCGTACCGCACCGAGTGCGCGCCCGTGGAGTTGTTGCCGATGCCGCCCACGACGGTCGCGCGCGCCGACGAGGCCGGATCGGGCGCGAACTTCAGCCCGTCCTCGGCCAGCCGGTCGTCGAGGTGATCCTGGACGACCCCGGGCTGGACCACTGCCCGGCGGTCGTCGGGCCGAACCTCGACGATCTCGTCCATATGCGTCGAGAAGTCGAGCACGACACAGCCCGGGCCGACGCTCTGCCCGGCCAGCGACGACCCGGTGCCCCGTGGGATGACGGGAACGCCGTGGTCGGCGGCGACCTCCATCGTCGCCTGCACGTCGGCGACCGAGTGCGGGATCACGACGCCGGCCGGGCGCGCCTGATAGATGCTCCCGTCGGTGGCGTACAACACCTGCGCGTACTCGTCGAACTGGACCTCGCCGGCGACGCGCTCGCGGAGGTCGGCTGCGAGCGCCCCGTAAGCGGGCACGTCCGGTCGGTCGTAACCGAGCGCGGCCGCCGACGTATCGGGGTTCTGTGTGCTATTCCCCCGCGTAGACTTTCCTGCCATGCTATAGATTGACAGCGAAGAGAGAATAAAACCTTTGTTCATGATGAATATGGACGGTTGCCACGGAACGCTCTGTTGCGTCGGGATTTATTACGATACCGTGATATCTCACGCCATGGAGATACTCCACACGTGTCTCAACGTGGACGACGCGGATCGGACGGCCGACTGGTACGTTGAGCAGCTCGGCTTCGAGCGCTCCTGGGAGTTCACGACCGCCGACGGCGACACGCGCAACGTGTACGTGGGCGACGACGCCGGCGTCGAGTTTCAGCTGTCCGACACGGCGGGCGAGGCGCCGAGCGACGACGGCGACCGCTACGACCACGTCGCCGTCGGCGTCGACGACGTCGACGCGACGTTCGAGGCGATCGACCACCACGGCGTCGTGAAGGAGCCCGGCGACCAGCCGGAGGCCGGCGCGCGAACCGCGTTCGTGAGGGACCCCGACGGGCACACGGTCGAGCTGATCGAGCCGTTATAAAGCGGATCGGTGATCGGGGAGCGGATTTATAAATAGGAACGAGTGTTGCTGGCGGCTGTATCTACGTCGTCGACGGCGCGGTGAACTCCTCCAAAGCCCCAGCCGCTCGCTTATAAATGGTTGATCGCAGATCGACGGTGAATACTTCCAAAGCCCCAGCCACGAGGACTCGCGCGGCTCGGTGCGCTCCTCGCGCGGTTCGGTGCGCTCCTCGCTCGCGTTGCTCGCTGCGGTGCTTCTGTCGCCGTGCTTCGTCCTCGTGGCTGCCCCTTTGAGTCCCACCCCGCACAGCACCGCAACCGCACCTCACGCCTCCCCAGCCTCGTCGGACCGGCGCGGTCGCGCCGGTCCGACTCCCTCGCACGGTCGCTCGCGGGCCTTCGGCCCGCTCACGGCGCGCGCCACCGCTGTCGGTTTATAAGTAATTGTCGCAGTAACTCACGCTTTTAAATGCACTTTTGCCACGGACGGACGGAAACGCTCACTCCCGTCATCGACCGCTGCCGCTCCGAGACGCGAACGACGCCAAAAAGTCGGTGTGTCGGCGGTCTGCGAGTCAAACGCGCGACCGACCGCTTACAGAATGCCGGCGGCCTCGGCGGTCTCGACGATGTCCTGCGCCATCTTGTTGGTCGCCTCGTCAACCATCTGGCCGTCGACGCTCACGGCGCCCTTGCCCTCCTCCATCGCCTCGGCGTAGGCGTCGACGATGCGCTTGGCGCGCTCGGCGGTCTCCGGGTCCGGCGCGAACACTTCGTTGCCGATCTCGATCTGCGACGGGTGGATCGCCCACTTGCCGTCACAGCCGATCATGTTGGCGTTCTCGGCGGACTCGCGGAACCCGTCGGCGTCCTCGATGTCGGCGTACGGGCCGTCGAGACACGGCAGGCCGGCGGATTTGGCCGCGGAGTTACACTCGGAGAGGGCGTGGTGCCAGTAGTGGCCCGGATACTCCGGGAACTGTCCGATGTCGAGGCCGGGCGTCCCCATCGCCGCGGAGTAGTCGCCCGGCCCGAAGATGATCGACGAGAGCCGGTCGGAGGCGTGCGCGATCTCGTGGACGTTGTGGATCCCCTCGCCGTCCTCGATCTGGGGCTCGAGGCCGATACCGCCGACCTCCAGGTCGTTGTTCTCCTCGACCTGTGCGAGCAGGTTCTCGACGGTGTGCACGTCG
Source organism: Halorubrum halophilum (assembly GCF_000739595.1). Classification (GTDB taxonomy): domain Archaea; phylum Halobacteriota; class Halobacteria; order Halobacteriales; family Haloferacaceae; genus Halorubrum; species Halorubrum halophilum. The sequence goes on from NZ_BBJP01000010.1 coordinate 21,877, forward strand.
CTCGCGGACTTCACCTTCGGGACGATGATGTCGTCGATGAACTCTCCGGCCTCGCCGACGACCGTGATCAGGTCGTCGTACCACCACTTGGTGTCGATCCCGTTCATCCGGAAACTGAGCACCTTGTCGCTCCAGTCCTCCTCCCGGGCGGCCGTGATGAGCGGCTCGCGCGCGTCCGGCTTCGCACTGGGCGCCACCGAGTCCTCCAGATCGAGGAACACCTCGTCGGCGTCGCTGTCGGCCGCCGAGTGCATCATCTTCTCGTCGCTCGCGGGCGTCGCAAGCTGCGTTCGTCGAAGGGTAACGTCTGACATAATTCAACAGAATTTCTCACATCCATCGAAATAAAGCTATCTCACGCGGGGATATTTTCTCTGAAGGGGAGCCGGGAGAACGGCTCGTCGCCGCCGTCGTGTTTCGGACGGACCTCCGACACTATTTGTACCCGAGGGCGTTGGGGACGAATATGAGACGACAACCACGGCGGGCCGCCGCGGTCGAACCGGTCGCCCAATCACAGAATTCGCCGGCGGGTGAGCGGGAATGTCGCTAACCGGCGCGTTCACGAACGCCATTCTCCCGATCCTCTCGGTGGCGGTCGTCGGGTATCTGCTGGCGCGGTCGATCGACATCGATGTCGGGCCGATAAACACCCTCGGACTCTACGTCCTCATCCCGGCGCTCGCGTTTCACAGCATCGCGACCACCACGCTCGGCGGCGGAGAGATCGCGAAACTCGGCGTCGGCGTCGTCGGGTACGCCCTCCTCATGATCGCGATCGCGTGGGGAGTCGGGCGCCTCCGGGGAGAGTCCGGGCCGCTCCTCGGCGCGTTGATGCTGGCGGCGGCGTTCCCGAACTCGGGGTTCGTCGGGATCCCGCTCTCCGAGTTCGCCTTCGGAGAGGTCGGGCGGACGACGGCCGTCCTCTATCTCACGATCCAGAACCTCGTGGTGTACACGCTCGGCGTCTACATCGCGTCCGGCGGGTCCAACAGCCGACCGCTCGACGCGGTGCTCGAGGTGTTTCGACTCCCGCTGATATACGCTATCGTGGCCGCCGTCGCGATGCGAGCGCTCGGACTCGTTCCGTCGCCCGAGTCGGCGGCGATGGAGACCGTCGGGCTCGTCGGCGACGCCTCGGTCCCGGTGATGCTTCTCATCCTCGGTATCCAGATGGCGGGAACCGACGTTTCGGCCGTGTCGCGCTCCGTGCTTCCCTCCACGCTGAAGCTCGTCGTCGCGCCGATCGTCGGACTCGCGCTCGCGCTCGCCCTCGGGTTCAGCAATCCCACCGTCGCGAAGGTGTTCGTGCTGGAGTGTGCGACCCCGGCGGCGGTCATCCCGCTCGCGCTCACGATCGAGTACGCGGACGACGTGACTGTCGACGGGATCACGGCGCCGGAGTACCTCAGCACGGCCATCTTTACGACGACCGTCGCGAGCGTCGGCGTCCTCACTGTACTCGTCGCAGCGCTCCAAGCCGCCGCGTTCTTTTGACGGCTCGTGTCGCGCGGTCGCTCCGATCCCGAGGACAAGATTCTCATAATGTAAGTGTGTCACTAGATTCCAACTGATGCGTTTACCAAATCGGGGCTATCCACCTCGGTGCGTACCGCTCTCGATCGTCGCGGAGCGAACCGCGTCCGGAATTACAAACTTATCTCTGTAATTTCAATCTCGGAGACGTTTGTTCGGCCGGTGATTTGTCCCGCAGGCACGGCTCACTACCAACCGGCACAGTCAGTTGACTGACCGGCGGGCAGACCCTTTTCGATATGTGAACGTCAGAGCCTGCGATAGTTTCGGTTCGGATCTCGGATCCGTGTTCTCGGCCTCGCTGGAGGTCATCAGTGAATGACGGCGATCGCACATCTGCGAAATTACACAGAGGCAAGCCCGATATCGAGAGACCAGCGATATTGAATCCGCATCTCGGCTAGGGGACGTGTCCCCCTCCCACCGCACATGACATATCAAGTAAACGCGTGAGCGGTGCTGTTCGATCAGAGAACGGCAATCAACCGCGTGAGATGTGTTCACAATATGTTATCGGTCTCGCGTCCGGTAGGCAGTCGCCAGTGTCGTCGGATGGTCTGTGCTAGTATCGATTCGGTGCTTTCAACCACCAAGATATTTACCAGTAACCGTCAATTGGTAGCGTGTATTATGGTAGCTGAAAAGCGGTTCGTCAGTCCGGAAGACGTGGAGACCATCGAACTCGACTGGGGGACGCTCAAGTGGATGAACACCCCCGAGGTCACCGGTTCGTCCGGGTTCAGCGCGGGCGTCGTGGTACTCGATCCCGGGAAGGGCCACGAGCGACACACCCATCCCGATAGCGAGGAGATACTGTACTTTCTCAGCGGAGAGGGGACACAGACCATCGCCGACGAGGAGCGCACGGTCACGGCAGGGGAGATGGTCCACATTCCGAGCGGGGTCGAGCACAGCACGATAAACACCTCGTGGGACCCCCTCAGGTTCCTCGCGGTGTACTGTCCGCCCGGTCCGGAGGCCGAGATTCGCGAAGTCGCGGAGGCGACGATCTTCCCGCCGGGCGAGTTCCCCGACGCCTGAGCCCGCGTCCGCGAACGAGGGAAATAGCGGTGTAACGCAGCCGTGGATCCTGACCGGTCCCGTGACGGTCGCTCGTGACCTCCGGGCCATCCGATCCGGCGGTCGTGTGAGTCCCCCGCGTGACGCCGACTCTCTTGTTTCTTCCACAATATTAAAGTAATGCGAGGTACCGTTCAAGTTGTATGAAGTACACCCGTTCGGAATCACTGGACCGGCTAGAGTCGACTATCGAGGCAGGGGAACCCGTCATCGGGGCCGGTGCCGGCACCGGTATCTCCGCGAAGTTCGCCGAGCGCGGCGGCGTCGATCTCCTGATCATTTACAACTCGGGGAGATACCGGATGAACGGACGCGGCTCCCTCGCGGGACTCCTGCCGTACGGCGACGCGAACGAGATCGTCGTCGAGATGGGCCACGAGGTCATCCCGGTCGTCGAGGACACGCCGGTGCTCGCGGGCGTCAACGGGACGGACCCGTTCCGAGAGATGAGCGTCTTCATCGAGGACCTGCGTCGCCGCGGCTTCTCGGGCGTACAGAACTTCCCCACCGTCGGTCTCATCGACGACGACAGCACGTTCCGGCAGAACCTCGAAGAGACGAACATGGGGTACGACAAGGAGGTCGAGATGATCCGCGAGGCGAGCGATCAGGGGATGTTGACCTGTCCGTACGTGTTCACGGAAGAGCAGGCGAAAGCGATGACCGAGGCCGGCGCCGACGTGATCGTCTCGCACATGGGACTGACGACGTCCGGCGACATCGGCGCGGAGACGGCGCTCGATCTCGATGAGGCGTCCGAGCGCGTGCAGGCGCACCACGACGCGGCCAAGTCCGTCCGGGACGACGTCCACGTCATCTGTCACGGCGGCCCCATCGCGTGGCCCGACGACGCCGAGTACGTCCTGAACAACACGGAGGGCGTCGTCGGGTTCTTCGGCGCGTCGAGTATCGAACGCCTGGCGACCGAAGACGCGATCGAAAACCAAGCCCGCAAGTTCAAGTCGATCGACTTCTGAGCGCTGTCCGAGCGATTCCGCCGTCGAAATCGTCCGCCCGCGTCGGCCGACTCACTCGACGGCGTACACCGTCGAGTCGGTCCCGCCGAAGTAGAGCTTCCCGTCGACGAGCGCCGGACTGGACCCCACGCCTCGCCCGCCGATCTCGAGGAACCACTCTTGATCGCCGTCCGCCGTGAGCGCGTGCATTCCGACGGTACTGTTGCCGTCCTCCGTCTGTCGGTGGCTACCGACGTATATCCGATCCGACGTGACGACCGGGCTGCTGCCGACCTCCAGGGCGGCGGTCTCGTAGGCCCACTCCTCCTCGCCGGTCCGCCGGTCGAACCGGAACACCTTCGCGTAGTTCGTGGTCGGGTCGTCGAGCGTATTGTACGGCGTGTGGCCGACGTACACCGCGTCCTCACTGACAGCGACGGATCCCGAGATGTATCGACCGGCCGTGTCCGCGAACCACGTCTCCTCGCCCGTCTCCGCGTCGACGGCGTGAACGTTCCCGTTCCAGTCGGTGATGTACACCGTCCCGTAGGCGACCGCCGGACTCGACCAGATCATATCGCGGGTCTCGTAGGTCCATCGCTCGTCCCCCGAGGTCGGATCCAACGCGTACAGCGTGCCGTCGGAGGCACCGATGTACACGGCCTCGTCGGTGACGGCCGGCGTGCTCACGACCTCGGTACCGACCTCGACCCGCCACTCGGTCTCCCCCGAGTCCGCGTCGAGCGAGTAGATCCAGCCGTTCTCCGGTACCTCGGCCTCCTCCGCGTACCACGCGCACGCGAGGTTGTGACAGCCGACGCCGACGAGGACCGATCCGTTCCACGGCGTCGGACTCCCGCGGATCAGCCCGTCGAACGAGCGTGACCAGCGCTCGTCCCCCGTCCCTGCGTCGACGGCGTACAGGTGTTTGTCGTACGATCCGACGTACACCGTCCCGTCGTCGTACGCCGGCGTCGCTTCGATCCGGTGGTCCGACGAGAACGTCCACAGCTCCTCGCCCGTTCCCGCGTCGAGGGCGTACAGCGCGTCGTCCGCGCTCCCGATGAACACCGTCCCGTCCGCGACCGCCGGGCTTCCCCAGAACGGCCCCTCCGCCTCGTACGTCCACGCGATCGTCGGCTCCGCGCCGATCCCCGAGGCGGCTCCCGTGTAGCCGGTGTTGTGCTCCGCTCCCCGGAACGTCGGCCACGAGGTGATCGGTTCCGAGACGGGATGGCTCTGTGATTCGGACCCCCCTAACCGTTGACAGCCGGCGGTTGCGGTGACGGCGGACGCCGAGACCGCAGCGAGGAACTGTCGCCGAGTTCGGTTCGTCATCTACCCGTTCTATCGGCTTCGTCGGAATAATACTACCGGCGCGGCGGGCGGGAGATGGTTCCGTCGATCGCGGACAAATATCGGAATGGGTCCGCGACTCAGACGACGAGGTACTCGTCGAGGTCCTCGTTTTCGAGTTCCTCGGTGGTTCCCTGATACACGATGTCACCCTGGTCGAGGACGTACCCGCGGTCCGCGATGCGGAGCGCCTCGTGGACGTTCTGCTCGATGAGCAGCACCGTCAGCCCCCGGTCTGCGATCTCCTCGATGGCGTCGCCGACCGCGGTGACGATCTGCGGGGCCAATCCTTCGGTGGGCTCGTCCAACAGGAGCAGATCGAGGTCCGGCAGCCGAAGGGTGCGGGCGATCGACAGCATCTGCTGTTCGCCGCCCGAGAGCGTCCCGGCCTGCTGGGCCCGGCGCTCCTCCAAGCGGGGGAACAGATCGTAGAGCTCGTCGATCGCCATGGTGCTCTCGCCGCCGCCGAGTCCGCGACGCCGGACGGTGTTCCACCAGTTCCGCGTGATCGTCGACAGCTCGAGGTTCTCCTCGACGGTCAGCTCGGTGAACAGCCGGCGGCCCTCGGGCACGACGCCGATCCCGCCCATGGCGATGTCGTCGGCCGGCCAGTCGGTGATGTCGGTTCCGTCGAACCGGACCGATCCCGAGCGGACCTCCGGCGGCTCCGTGCCGGCGATACTGCGGACCGTCGTCGTCTTCCCGGCGCCGTTGCGTCCGAGGAGGGTAACGACCTCCCCTTCGTCGATCGCCATCGAGACGCCCCGGAGGATGTGACTGGGTCCGTAGTGGGCGTGGACACCGTCGAGTTCGAGCAGGCTCATTGCGCGTCACCTCCGAGGTAGGCCTCGCGAACCGCCGGATGGTCCCTGATCTCGTCGGGCGTCCCCTTCGCGATGAGTTCGCCCTGGTGGAGCGTGAAGATCCGGTCGGAGATGTCGAAGACGATGTCCATGTCGTGTTCGACGAGGAATATCGTCATCCCCCACTCCGACAGGAGATTCTCGATGAGTTCGACGGTCATCTCGGTCTCCGTCGGCGACATCCCCGCCGTCGGCTCGTCCATGAACAGCAGGTCCGGATCGGTCGCGAGCCCGATGGCGACCTCCAGCCGGCGCTTGTCGCCGTAGGGGAGCGACGCGGCCTCGGTCTCCGCCTTGTCGTCGAGCTCGATGGTGTCGAGGATGTCGTCCGTCAGCCGCTGGACCTCGTCGAAGGAGTCCCGGCGGCTGAGGAAGTTGATCCGGAAGGAGCCGTGCTCGGCCGCGAACGCCGCGACCTGAACGTTCTCTCGGACGGTGAGCTCGGGCAGGATCGACGCCGTCTGGAACGTCCGTCCCACGCCGAGCTGGGCGATCTCGAAAGGCTCCATGCCGACGAGATCGGTGCCGGCGTACGTCACCGTCCCCCGAGTCGGCGTGAGCCGGCCCGTGATCGTGTTGATGAGCGTCGACTTCCCGGCGCCGTTGGGGCCGATGAGCGACACCAGCTCGCCCTCTTCGACGGCGATATCCACGTCTTGGAGGGCGGTGAGACCGCCGAACTCCTTCGTCAGCCCGTCCGTTTCGAGCAGCGCCATCACCGATCACCTCCGTTGGACCCCTCGGTGGATGAGCCGCCGGTCACTCGGCTTTTCACCTTCGCGGCCAGCGTCTTCGGCTCGCGGAGCGCCGCAGTGAGATCCGTGATCATCCCCCAAATTCCTTCGGGGTAGGCCCACACGACGGCGGTGAACGACACCGCCAACATGAGCAGCCAGTAGTCGCCGAGCGTGGGGAACCCGTTGACGATCCCCTTGAAGTAGAACCACACGAACGTGCCGATGACCGGGCCGGCGAGCGTGCCGAGACCGCCGAGAACGGCCATCACGACCACGTCGCCGCTGATCGACCAGTAGAGGCGCTCGACGCCAGCGAACTGCGTGTTGACCGCCAGCAGCGCGCCGGCGATCCCGGCGATCCCGGCCGAGAGGAGGAACGCGGCGAACTTGTAGCGCCAGACGTCGAGTCCCACGAAGGACGCTCGGGTCTCGTTCTCGCGGATCGCCTTGAAGATCAGTCCGTAGGGCGATTTGCGGATCCGAGTGATGAACATGACGACGGCGACGAAGAAGACGCCGACGAAGAGGTAAAGGTTGTCCACGACGAGCGCCCCGAGGATCCCGCCGTACTCGTGATCGAGGTCGACGACCCCGAGGAGGGGAGTTCGATCCACTTCGAGTCCGTTTATTCCTTGTGTGATCCCTTCGAGGGGATTGCTCGCGAGGAAGTACAGGAACTGGCCGATCGCCAGCGCGACGATGGCGAAGTACACCGTGTGGAGCCGGAGGAGGATGACCGCCGCGACCGCTCCGAGAGCGATCGCGGACAGCATCCCGACGATGACGATCGTGAGCGGCTCGTTGAACACGTGGATCGAGAACAGGGCGGTCGCGTAGCTCGCGGTTCCGAAGAACATCGCGTGCCCGAACGAGAGGAGGCCGGTCTGTCCCAACAGGAGATTGAATCCGAGCGCGAAGATGGACCAGATGAGGATGGTCACCGTGAGCCCGTGATACCCCTGTGTCACGTCCGAGATGACGGGTGCACGGCTGAACAGGTACGAGAACGTGAGGACGAACGCCACCGAGATCAGGAAGACGAACCGCTCGGTGTGTTTGATTCGATCCCACGCGTCCACGCTAATCAGCGACGATTCGTCCTCGACGTCGGGTTGTGCGTTGTCAGTGCTCATTGTCCTATCTTCGCAGAGGGGAAGATACCGCTCGGTCTGATCGTCAACACGACGATAGCCAGCAGGTAGATGCTGGCGTTGGTCATGCTCGGTTCCACCACCGTGGCCACCGCGAACACGAGCCCGGCGAGCAGGGAGCCGACGACGGTTCCGCGAAGGCTTCCGACGCCGCCCATGATCACGATCACCAGCGACGGGATGATGATCTCCATCCCGATACTGTTGGTGACGTTGAAAAGCGATCCGCCGAGGACGCCGGCGAGCCCCGCGTACGCGGCGCCGATCGCGAAGATGAGCAGGAAGGGACGACCGACGCGGATGCCGAGCATCTCCGCCATCTCGGAGTCTTCGGTCCCGGCGCGTACCGCGAGGCCGTAGTCGGTGTACTTGAAGAACGCGAAGATGACTCCGATGAGCACCAGCGTGAGCGTCACGACGAGCACCCGTATCGTCGACGCCGCGCTCATCCCGGGCGGCGTCCCGATCACGGGAAGCGAGATCGCGCCCGCGAGCCACTCGGGTCGCGGATATATCGTCCCCGTCCGGCCGAAGACGATGGCGACGAGCTCTTGGGCCGCGATCAGGACACCGAACGTGACCAACAGCTGATCGAGCAGATCGCGATCGTAGAACGGCTTCGCGAGGAATCGCTCCATGGCCACGCCGACGACGAAGATGACGATCGGCGTCAAAATTAAGGCCGGGACGAACCCCCAGCCGAGACCGATCGTGCCGTAATCGGAGAGGAGCCCTCCGAACTGCTCTCGGGACGCGATGAGGAGTCCGATGTACGCGCCCCCGAGATAGAGGACACCGTGAGCCATGTTCACGTATTTAAGCGACCCGAATACGATAGACAGACCGATCGCGACCAGGAGATACAGCGATGCGACGCTCAAGGCGATGAACACGAACCCGACGGCCGCGTCGAGAGTCATCCCAGCCACCTCGGACCGGACGGAGTTAGTTGTCTCATGGATTGCACGATTGTTCATGATTTCTTCAGTACGTTAATCTTGTGATTGGGTGACTCTCACCGTGAAAACAGTACGCGATGTCGAAAACGGTCCCGACGTATCGGAACGCAAAAATCGGAAGACAGCGCGGGCAACGAACCCCTCGTCTGAAAATTCGTCGCGGCGGCGGCTATTCGTCGCCGTATTCGTTGTCGCCCATCGCACACTCGGACGCCGGGAACTCGTCGGTTCCGTAGATCAGCGGATCGGTCGTCTCGACGATCTCCGTCCGGATGCCGAGCTCTTCGGCGCGGTCGTCGCCGACTCCCTGAACGAGGTACCACGGGCGCTCGACCTGGTGATCGGCCTCGCGGAAGACGGAGTCGCCCCACGCGAGGCTCCACTCGAAGTCCTCGAGCGTGCGGACCACCGTCGGCGGATGGAACGTCCCCGCCTCCTCGACGGCAGCGGCGTAGACCATCATCGACTCGTAGGTGTGCAGCGAGCTCTGGTTGGGCGTCTCGTCGTACTCCTCTCGGTACGCATCGATGAACACCTGGCTCGCCTCGTTGTCGGCGGCGGGGTTCCACGGCTCCATGCCGAGGACGCCCTCCGCGTCGGCGCCGAGCGGGTCGAGCGTGAACGCGCTGACGTGCGGGATGATCACGTCGATGTCGTCGGTCAGCCCGGCGTCGCGCAGCTGTGAGAGGCCGCTGGCGGCGAGGCCGCCGAAGCTGGAGAAGTACAGCGTGTCGGCCCCGGACTCTTCGAGCGCCTGGATCTGCGAGCTGTGGTCCGACTCGCCCTCCGCGATGGCGGCCTCGCCGGCGTGCTCCCACGGGCCGTTCTCCGTGAGGTACTTCCGGGCGGCGTCTCGGTTCGACTGGCCGTACGAGTAGTCCATGTAGATATGGAACAGCTCGCGGTCCTCGCCGAGGACCGAGGGCGCCGCCTCGCCCATCGCCATCCCGATGATCTCCGCGTGGAACGTCGGGTGGAAGTAGTACCGGGAGCAGTTCTCTCCGGAGATCCCCGAGGACGTCGAGTTACCGCCCATGAACGGGACCTTCTCCCGTTGCGCGACGTTCTGCATGGCCATCGTCACCGTACTGGACATGCCGCCCGTCCAGAACTGGATGTTGTCCTGCTGGATCATCCGCTCGATGTTGTCCTGTGCGGTGTCGGCGCTGCCGGCCGTGTCGGCCCGCGTCGGCTCGACCTCATAGCCCATGATGCCGTCACCGCTCAGCCGGTCCCAGTAGTCGACGAGCCCGCCGCCGTTGTTGAGGTGTTCGACCGCGAGGTCGTACCCCTTCTCCTGGTCCTGTCCGTCCGGCCCCAGCGCTCCGGAGGTCGGCCCGTTAAAGCCGATAGCCACGGTGTCTCCCTCGGGCGGGAAGTTCCCGATGGCCTCGTAGTCGTCCCCGCCGTCCCCGCCATCTCCGCCGTCACCCCCATCGCTGCCGTCGCTGCCGTCGCTGCCGTCGCCGCCGTTGTCTGAACAACCGGCGATACCGGCGGCGAGGCCGGTCGCGCCGATCGCTTTCAAATACTGTCTCCTCGAGCTGTCAGTTTGCGTTTGCTTTTTCGTCATGGATTTTCGCAACGTTCGTAGAGACATGGAGAGATGAAGTAATTAAACCTTTGGGTGATTTACATCTCACACGGGGCTTCGGCCGGGTCTGCTCTCCGGGTGAACCGCGAAGTCCCCGCAAGACACCAGTTAGCGGCCGCTTTGGGATCGGTGAACATTGACACGTCCTGGCGCCGAGAGAAGTCGGGCGCTCGCGACCCGATCGCTCCGTCTCTGTACCGGTCTATGTCGCTCTATCTATGTACTGGTCTCGGTCGCTCCGTCCATGTATCGGTCAATCTGTTTCGCGAGCGCCAGCGCGAACTCGTCGTCGTTGATGTTCGCGTCCAGCTCGATCAGCTCCACGTTCTCGTCGACGTGTTCGCGGAGCGCGTCGAATAGGGCCGCATCGGCTTCCGGGTCGTGAAACGGTTCTCCGGGCGCGTCGAGCATCGAAACGCCCGCGAGCGGCAGCGCCAGCGCGGTCGGACCGGTCGCCGCGTTGAGCTTCTCCGCGATGATCCGCCCGAGTTCGGCGTTCTCCTCCGGAGTCGTCCGCATCAGCGTCACCTGCGGGTTGTGGACGTGGAAGAGCCGATCGTCGAACTCGTCGGGGACCGAAGATTCCGGACCGAAGTTGACCATGTCGAGCGCGCCGGTCGAAACGACTTGCGGGATCCCCGCCTCGCCGGCCGCGTCGAGCCGTTCGGGGCCGGCGGAGAGGACGCCGCCCACGAGTTCGTCCGCCCACTCCGTGGTGGTGGTGTCGAGGACGCCGTCGATGACGCCCTCCTCGATCAGCGCCTCCATCGCGCGCCCGCCCGTCCCGGTCGCGTGGAACACGATGGTCTCGTACCCCTGATCTTCGAGCCATTCACGAGCCGTCTGGACGCACGGAGTGGTCACGCCGAACATCGTGATACCGATCGTCGGCTTCTCCGCCGTCTCCACGTCCGGGTCCCGGTCGACCATCCCGACCATCGCGAGCGCCGCGTTCGCGATGACGGTCCGCGAGAGCTGATTGAGCCCCTCGACGTCGGCGACGGAGTACATCATCGCGATGTCGGCGTACCCCACGTACGGCTCCGTGTCCCCCGAGGCCACCGTCGAGACCATCAGCTTCGGCACGCCGACCGGAAGCGCGCGCATCGCGGCGGTCGCCATGGACGTGTTCCCCGACCCTCCCAGCCCGAGGACGCCGTCGAGACGCCCGTCCTCGTAGGCGCGCGTGACGATCGCGGCGGCGCCGTCGCCCATGACCTCGACGGCCCGTCCGCGGTCGCCGGCCTCGCGAAGGGCGTCGAGATCCGAATCGGCCGCCGCCGCCACCTCGGCCGCGCCGACGTCCGGATCGATCTCGGGGTCCCCCATCACGCCCACGTCGACGAGACGGACCTCGACGCCCTCCGCCTCGATAACGTCGCGGGCGAACCCGATCTCCTCGCCTTTCGTGTCGAGCGTCCCGACGATGTAGACACTCATCGTCGCCCCGCGACGGACCGAGCGCGTCGAGCGGATCCGAGGCCGCGGCCCCGCCCCCCGCGCTGACAGTTCGCCGTCGATTCCGTACGACCCGCACGGTGCCGTTTCGCGGGCGGCACGCGTCGCGTGCGCTTTCGTCTCATGACGTGCGAGACGACACCGTAGACCGTAATGAACGTTCGGGTTACTGTCGTGACATGCTGCCCGGCGACGGATCGCCCGGGGACGGATCTGCCGGACCGACAGCGACGGATATCCGGTCTTTCACGCCGTCATCCGCGCGGCGTATCTTGCCTGAGGATTTATTATCGTGTCCTCGCTACACGGTGGTATCCATGGCCGAATCCCTAGACTGGAACCGAATCGAGGTGTCGAGTACCACACCGCCCGCGTTCGAGAGAGAGGCGGCGGAGACGCTCACGACGCTCCAACGGCTCGCCGAAGTCGGCGTCTGGACGTACGACGTGGCCGAAGAGGAGCTTTGGTGGAGCGAGGAGGCCAGACGGATCCACGGGCTCGACGCGGCGCCGACGGTGCCGGACGTGATCGAACAGTACGCGGAGGCGGACCAGCGGAAGGTACTCGAGCGCCTCTCGGAAGCGGTCGAACGCGGCGAATCGTTCTCCGTCGACGTGGGATACGCCAGCGAGCGGACGACCGAGCGCACGATACGGCTCCGGTGTGCGCCGATCGTCGAGGACGGCCGGACCGTCATGCTGCAGGGGGTAGTCCGGGACGTAACCGACCTGAAGCGACAGGAACAGCGCATCGAGATCCTTCGGCGTACGAGCGAGGACCTCAGGAACGCTAGTTCGAAGGACGAGGTCGCGGAGCTGCTGGCCGACGCCGCGAAGAACGTCTTGGGTCTCGTGAACACCACCGTTCGACTGGTCGACGAGAATCGGAATATGCTACAGACCGTCGTCGCGACCGAAGAGTGTTTAGAGCGTGCGGGCGACCGCCCGAATTACGCCGTCACCGAGGACACCCCGGCCGCGGAGACGTACCGAACCGGAACGCCTGTCATCCACGAGAACCACGAGTACACCGGCGACGACCACAGCCGGGGAGCCCTTCGGTCAGGGCTGTACGCCCCGATCGGAAGCCACGGCGTCCTCAGCGCCGGCGACGTCGTCGTCGACGCTTTCGAGGAACACGACCTCGAGGCGGCGAGTCTCCTCGGTGAACTCGGCGCGGAAGCGATCACGCGGATCGGGTGGGTGAAACGCTCGCGAGCGATCTGAGACGGCGATCGCAGCGACAATGGAAAGCGTGACCGCAGGCGGGACAATCGATTTACATTATGATAACAATTATTATCGATCGTGATCATGGTCTGGACATGATCGGCAACGTGACCGGGCGACGGCTCAAGACGACCGAGGCCTCGCTGGAGATCCTCCGGCTTATTCTCGAACACGACGGCCTCACGCTTAGCGAGTTGGACGGGATGGTCGACAGCTCGAAGAGTTCGATCTGCAGTCACCTCAACACGCTCTTGGAAAGCCGCTATCTCGTCAAGGAAAACGGGACCTATCACGTTAGCTTCCGGGTCGCGCTGTTAGGTGAACGAGCGAGACACCGGTATCCGACCGGTGGCGACATCGAAGCGGTCATCGATCGCTTGGCGCACACGACAGAGCAGGAAGCGAACTTCACCATCTTCGAGCACGGGCGGCTCCTCGCCTGCTACGGAACGTCGGCCGACGAGAACGCGACCGAGACGAACGCTCGCTACCGGTCGGAGTACCACCTTCACAACACCGCCGCGGGGAAAGCGATCCTCGCCGAGCTCGACCGGGACGAGGTCGAATCGATACTGGATCACTGGGGGCTTCCACGCGAGTCCGAGGGAACAATTACGAACCGCGATCGGCTGTTCGACGTGCTCGACGAGTACGAGTCACAGGGGTACGCCCTCGTTGACGAGGAGTTCGCTCCCGGTCTCGTTGCGATCGGGGCTCCCGTCCACGACGCCGACGGCGAAATCATTGGAGGAGTGAGCGTCGGCGGTCCGAAATACCGGAACAGCCTCACCCGGTTGGAGCGGGAGTTCGCCGAACCCCTGTCTGCCGCCGTCAGCGACATCGAGTCAGCGCTCTGAGAGGGGGTTGTCGATCGCAGTCGAGTCTGAGTTTGTCTGACTGAACTCAAATTCACATAATGAGAATACGCACAATGTTAACTATTAATAATTTATGTATAACGAGATATCCCACTTACCATTACAAAAGTACGTGTGTAAGTAGATGGCGCTGGAGAACCTTAGCAGCACACATTATTCACAATATGTGAATTAAGGGCACCTCCGCTGCGCTCCCAGCCGAGCAATCTCTTCAATGATACAAGGTGGCTAACAAGTACCAACGAGACGACCCTGGCCGGAGGGAGCAACTCGTCGGCGGCGCCCAAGCGAGCGAGATGATAAGAATTTTTCTACCATAATTTTATCTCAGAGTGGGACAATCTCGTGGGTATGGAGGTCGGAGTCCTAACAGTGGCGCTGGGCGAGGAACCGTTAGATCAAACGCTAGAGTACCTCTCCGGGATCGGAGTCGGTGCGGTCGAGTTCGGCTGCGGCGGGTTCGTCGGCGACAGTCACCTCACTCGCGAGGAGTACCTCGACGACGAAGCGGCACAGCGGGGGCTGCTCGAGCTGGTCGACGAACACGACCTCGAGATCAGCGCGCTATCGACGCACAACAACCCGCTGCATCCGGACGAGGACCGCGCCGACCGAGCGGTAACGGAGATCCGAGAGGCGGTCCGCCTCGCCGACCAGTTGGGCGTGGAAAACGTCAACACCTTCTCGGGGCTCCCCGGGGGCGGGCCGAACGACGAGGTCCCGAACTGGGTCACGGCGCCGTGGCCGCCCGAACACGCCGAGGCGCTCGACTACCAGTGGGAGGAGGTCGCCATCCCGACGTGGACTGCGCTGGCGGAGCACGCCGACGACCACGGCGTGAACATCTGCATCGAGATGCATCCGAACATGCTGGTGTACGAGCCGACCGGGCTGCTGCGGCTCCGGGAGGCGACGAACGAGCGGATCGGGGCGAACTTCGATCCGTCGCACCTCTACTGGCAGGGGATCGACGTGACCGAAGCCATCCGATTCTTGGGCGAACGCGACGCGATCCACCACTTCCACGCCAAGGACACGAAGGTGTACGACGCGAACGCGCGCGTGAAGGGCGTCCTCGACACGGAGCCGTACACCGCGGAGGCCGACCGCTCGTGGCTGTTCCGCTCGATCGGCTACGGCCACGGCGAGTCCCACTGGAAGGACATCGTCTCCACGCTCCGGATGGTCGGCTACGAGGGCGCGCTGTCGATCGAACACGAGGACTCGCTCACGTCGAGCCGCGAAGGGCTGGAGCGGGCCGTCGACGTGCTCCAGCGAGCCGTCTTCGATACGCAACCGGGCGACGCCTACTGGGCCTGAACCCGTGTGATAGCCGTCGGAGCGCTCGGGTACCGGTCCATGGGGAGGGCCAATTCGAACGCGATCGCCCGACTTCTCGTGCCTTCCTTATAACGTAACGCAGAACCCACTCAATTTGGCAATTAATGTTGTAGCGGTGAACATTGTATCTGTACGCAAACCGTTACGCTATAAGAAAAATAAGACACCGTATTAGTCTGCGAAATCATATTATCTTCTAAATTTATAAAGTATTAGCAGATTCAGACGGCCAGTACTGGATTGGTCCCAGAATAACTGCATCGCTAACTAGCACCGTTCTTGAGGTTTTACCGGATATTATAGATGTCAGGTAGGATAATTTCTGTTAGAACATCGCTTTTGGTCCGTACTGGTCGTCGAAGACTGACGGAACGCTGTACAATATTGTCAAATTCCAGTATAGTAAATGTGTATGACTATACGAGACTCGAATTTCTCGAGATTCCGACAGCGGGAAGAGTGAACGCTGTCATCGCGTTACCACGCCGCCGCGAATTATCTTGATTTGCGGAAGCACAAGGAGGAATCCTCGCGGTTCAGCGCGGAGCGGGTGTCGAAACTGAAACGAAGCCGCGTCTCAGATCGATCCTCCGTGATTGTGTACGGGCAGCGATCGGGGAACCGAATCAACGATATCAACCGTGTTAACGGTTGTAGGACGGTATCGAGATCTCGAATGTGTACCACATTTCGGTGAGTTCCCGGACCTCATCGTTTCACGCCGCCGCGGTACTCGGTGAACACTATCTTCAAGTACTGGTGTCGAGGTAATCGGGCATGGTTCGCCTCGAGCGCGTCGCGGACACGCACAGCCACACCGGCGAGGGGCCCCTGTGGCATCCGGATCGGCAACGTCTGTACTGGGTTGATATCCCGGCCGGCCGGCTCTGGTGGTACGATCCCGAAGCCGACGAGCACGGCGTCGCCTACGATGCCCCGTCCGGACCGATCGGTGGGTTCACGCTCGAACGCGACGGAGCGTTGCTCCTGTTCACTCACCGGACCGTTGAACGGTTCGACCCGGAAACCGGTGCAACCACCGTCGTACTCGAGGTCGACGCCCGGACGAGGTTCAACGACGTGATCGCCGACCCGGAGGGTCGGGTCTTCTGCGGAACCATGCCCGGATCGGAGGCGCTCGGCGATCTCTATCGGATCGACCCGGACGGACGCGTGACGACGGTCCTCGAGGATCTCGACATCCCGAACGGGATGGGGTTCTCGCGCGACGGAGAGACGTTCTACGTCACGGAGTCGGAGGCTCGCAAGATCTACGCCTTCGATTACGACCGAGAGACCGGAGATATCGCGGGTCAGCGGACGTTCTGTGAGATTCCGCCAGCGGACGGGATCCCCGACGGGATGACCGTCGACGCCGACGACCACGTGTGGTCGGCCCGATGGAACGGGGGGCGAGTCGTTCGGCACGCGCCGACGGGGGAACCCGTCGCCGAGATCGAACTGCCGGCGCGGAAGGTCTCCTCGGTCACGTTCGGCGACGCCGAGTATGAGACGCTTTACGTGACGACCGCGCTCACCGACGGGGATCGGTCGAGAGAGGGAGACGGTGCCGGTGCCGCGTTTCGCGTGACTGACCTCGACACCGAAGGGGTCCGCGAGTTCCGGTCCCGGATCGCCTGAGCGGTCGGGAGGCTATCGGTCTCTGGCCGCCGCGACCGCGTCGACCGTTCGGCGCGCGTTCTCGGCGATGGCCTCGTACTCCTCGTTCGCGACGGAATCGTCGTCGACGATCGCGCTGCCGACGCCGACTGCCGCGGCCCCCGCCTCGATGTACTCGCCGGCGTTCGCGGGGCCGACCCCGCCGGTTGGCACCAGCGGGATCTGCGGGAGCGGGCCGCCGAGGGCCGCGACGTGGTCCGGGCCGCCGGTCTTGGCGGGGAACACCTTCACGAAGTCGGCGCCGGCCTCGTACGCGCGGACGGCCTCCGTCGGCGTGAACGCGCCGGTCGCGACCGGCGTCCCGTAGCGGTTACCGGTCTCGATGACGCCGCCGTCGACGGTCGGCGTGACGAGGAACTCGGCGCCCGCGAGCTGAACCGTCCGGGCGGTCTCGGCGTCCAGAACCGTCCCGGCACCGACGAGCACGTCGTCGAACCGGTCCGAGAGCGCGCTGATCGTCTCCGCGACGTTCGGCGTGTCCGCGGTCACTTCGAGCGCCGTGACGCCGCCGTCGACCACGGCGTCCGCCACGTCGATCGCGGACTCGGGGTCCACGCCGCGGAGGATCGCGACGACGCCGCCCTCGCGGATCCGATCGACTTGTTGTGTGTGCATACGGGTATTCGGAACGGCGCTCGTTATAAATGGGACGGCTCGCTATCGGTTCGGTCTCGGGGGCTCGCGGAAGCGCGTTCACCGGCCGAGTCCTCCCGAACTCGTCCCGCATTCGGGGAAATCATCGCGGCATCAATCTCGTGGCCTCCGGCCGCCGAGGACCAACTGACGACCCCGTGCGATCGACCGCTTTCGCCGTACCCGAAACGACTAACAGAAGCGGCGGGGTACACCGAGACAGGAATGAGCGAAATCGTCGACTACGAGCTGTTCGAAGTGCCGCCGCGGTGGCTCTTCTTACGCGTCGAGACCGCCGACGGAACGGTCGGGTGGGGAGAGCCGGTCGTCGAGGGGCGGTCGAAGACGGTGCGAACCGCGGTCGAGGAGCTGTTCGAAACCTACCTGCTCGGCGAGGAGGCCGGACGGATCGAGGACCACTGGCAGACGATGTACCGCGGCGGATTCTACCGCGGCGGCCCGGTGCTGATGAGCGCCATCGCCGGGGTCGATCAGGCCCTCTGGGACATCAAGGGGAAGGAACTCGGCGTCCCCGTCTACGAGCTGCTCGGCGGCGCGGCGCGCGAGCGGATCCGAGTGTACCAGTGGATCGGCGGCGACCGCCCCTCCGACGTGGCCGAGCAGGCGCGAAAGCAGGTCGAGGCGGGGTTCACGGCGCTGAAGATGAACGCGACCGAGGAGATGGAGCGGATCGACGATCCCGCCGCGATCGACGCCGCCGCGACGCGATTGCGGGAGGTCCGAGAGGCCGTCGGCGACGAGGTCGGTATCGGCGTCGACTTCCACGGGCGCGTCTCCAAGCCGATGGCGAAGCGGCTCGTCGAGGCGCTCGAACCGTACGATCCGATGTTCGTCGAAGAGCCCGTCCTCTCGGGCCACAACGATTCGCTCCCCCAAATCGCCGCGCACACGACGACGCCGATCGCCACCGGCGAGCGCATGTACTCGCGCTGGGACTTTAAGGAGATTTTCGAGAACGGCGCCGTCGACGTGATCCAGCCGGACCTCTCGCACGCGGGCGGGATCACCGAGGTGAAGAAGATCGCCGCGATGGCCGAGGCGTACGACGTGGCGATGGCGCCCCACTGCCCGCTCGGCCCGATCGCGCTCGCGTCGTGTCTGCAGGTCGACGCCTGCTCGCCGAACGCCTTCATCCAGGAGCAGAGCCTGGACATCCACTACAACGAGACGAGCGACGTGCTCGACTACCTCGCGGACCCCTCCGTCTTCGACTACGAGGACGGGTCCGTCCAGATCCCCGACGAGCCCGGCCTCGGGATCGAGATCGACGAGGAACACGTGCGCGCGCAGGCGGAGAAAGACGTGGACTGGCACAACCCCGTCTGGCGACACGACGACGGGAGCGTCGCCGAGTGGTAAGCGTCGCCGAGGGACAAGCCGTCGAGCGGGAGGCGGCCGACAGCAGTCAAGCCGCGAGCGACGGTATCGAGTCGACGACGCGGCCGGGGTCGCGGCGTTCCTCGCGAACGACGAGGCGAACTTCATCACCGGCGGGAGCGTTCCGATCGGCGGGAGACGCTCACAGGCCGCGACACTAGTGTCAGAGATACGTGAATACCTATAAAATACCAGATAACAGTACTATAAGGAATTCGTATAAATTAGAGATCGTAACTAGCGGCGGTTCCAGTTCGATGATGAAGAATTCCTCTCTAAGACTGGTGTCTGAGAGTTGATCAGACCTAGGTTCCTACCTGTGGGAGGGTCTGTTCTTATACACTCTATTGGGGATCTTCTCGGATACCGGAGGAAGTCATTGATACGCATAGGGGGTTTAAACCCTTAAGAACCCAATTTTGGCGAACACCGCCCTCGAATTCGATTTGACGATCGCCCATGCGAGGCGACTGAAAGAGTTTGAGAGCTAGTCGGCTCTATATCTTCCGTCGTTACGGATACTTCGACAATACCCCGTGAGTCTGCAGTAATCACGGCCTCGATCGCCGATACGGTTAGTATCGGATCCGAACCGGATTTTATATGTTTTAGTTGGTATAATTCTAACTTATCAGTCATATACTAATTAAAAATACCGGGTGAGAGTCGCACACAGCACTACAAGACGAAGCCCACGACCGAGTTCGGCGGTTACTGACGGCGGATCGAAAGCCGATCGACGCGATGCGAGCCGCGTCACTCGGCGCGCGGGAGTTCGACGACGAACACGGTCCCCGTCGGCTCGTTGTCTTCGATCCGTATCTCGCCGCCGTACTGAGTGACTAGCGTCTGAACGAGGTACAGCCCGATTCCCGTGCCGGGGCTTCCGAGGCCTCGCTCGCCTTTCCCGAACACGAACTCCTTCTTGTCGTCGGAGATTCCGGGACCGTTGTCGGCGATCCGAACGTCGACGTCGTCGTCTCTGGGCTCGCAGGACACCTCGACGACGGGGGTGTCCTTGTCGTTGTGCTGGACGGCGTTGTTCAGGAGGTTCCGGAACACCGAGTTGAGCATGCCGTCGGCGGCCACCGCAACGTCGGGGATGGACCCGTCGACGACGAACTCCGCTTGTGGGAAGGACTCCTCGCGAAGCGACAGCTCGGTCGTCAGGGCCGATCGAAGCGAGATCGGCTCGACGGCGACCTCCTCGTTCGAGACGACGGTTTCGACGTAGTCGTGCGCTATCTCCGTCAGTTCGACGACGTGTTCGCCGCTGGCGAGGATCTTCTGCAGGTACTCTTTCCCTTCGTCGTCGACGTGGTCTTCGAGCAGCTCCATCCAGCCGAGGACGACCGCCATGTCGTTGCGGATGTCGTGGCGGACGATCCGGTTCAGCAGTTCGAGCTCTTGCTCGCGGCCCTGTTGCTCCGTGATATCCGTACAGATACCGACGACTTCGGCGATCTCGCCGTCGTCGTCTCGGAGCATGACCTGCCGCGTGAGCACCCACCGAACCGATCCATCTGGTTGGACGACGCGGCCCTCGTACGCCTCGTCACGGGCTCCCTGCGCCGACGCCTCGATGTTCGCTCGCACCCGGTCGCGGTCCTCCGGGTGGATGCTATCGATCAACAGGGAGATGTCGTCTTTGACGTCTTCAGGGGGGATTCCCCAGATGTCCTCGAATCCGGCACTGATGTAGTCGAACTCACCCGGTCCAGTGGCCGTCCACAGCGCAACGCCGTCGAGCTGATCGAACAGCGCTCGGAAATCGCGCCGGTTTCCGAGCGAGCCCCGAGTCATACCGAGGTGTTCACGTCGAGAGTGATAAAGACCGATCGTAGTTCCTACCATCGCGTGTCGTACCGACGATGGCCTCGGCGGCACGATACCGATCACTCCCCCTCTCACCGAGGCGGAGATCCCGATCCGGGTGCCGCCCAACACCGTCTTCGCCGGCCTGCTCTCAGCCGACGTATCCCCGTTCTCACAGCGACCGCGAGCCGTCGAGCGCGACCAGGAGTGCGTTCGCGCGCGGCGTGGCGCGGTACATCCGCCACTTGCCCTCTTTCCGGCGCGTGACGAGGTCGGCGTCGGTGAGCTTCGAGAGGGCGTGACTGATCGCGCTGTCGCTCACGTCCAGCAGCGGCGAGAACTCACACACGCACAGTTCGTCGTCGTCAGCCGCATGCAACATCCGAACGATCTTGTACCGCGTCTCGTTCCCGAGCGCCGACAGCAACTCGATGTCGCTCTCGAGGTCAGATCCGTCGGTGGCGTCGTTCAGCTCCTCCAGCTCCGCCAGTCGCTCAGATAGATCCTCGTCGGTGCAGGAGCCGCACTCGTCGGCGACGTACCGCCGCAGACGATCGGTCGATGACATAGACGACAATTGAACTGATACGAGATTAAGCGTTATGGACTGCCGGACATAAGCCGTCTACATATCTAGAATGATTTCACGATCGCTCATCTATACCAGCTACAACCAGCGATATCTTCTCCCATTTTCACTGGTTACCAGACTTATTTAGGTATGTTGGCCATATAGATCCGATAATAAGACGATAGACGAATCGACCTCAGTGGCTTATCTGATCGAAGGGTTTATAATTATTTGAGAGTTTGTTCAATTGAATCGATCGCAGAGGGTGTGTCCGAACGTACCCCTCTTCGCGAACGATAGCTCAACCGATCGACGGCGATTCGACCCCATCATGACCGAACTCACCCTGTACGAAGAAGCGATGTGTTGCTCCACCGGCGTCTGCGGTCCCGACCCCGACGACGAACTCGTCGAGGTCAGCGCGGCGCTCGACCAGCTCGAAGACGCGTTCGACGACCTCGAGGTCAACCGGGCGAACATGCAGCACAACATCGACCAGTTCCTCGAGACACAGCGGATCTACGACCGCGTCCAGGAGGACGGTCCGTCGATCCTCCCCATCACGGTCGTCGACGACGAAATCGTCGCCGAGGGCGAGTACCTCTCGTACGACGAACTGACCGCGGCTATCGACGAGAGCCCGACGCCACAGGAGGCCTAACGAATGGCACAGACGGAGCAGTCGGCGGGGACGACGGCGACGACCGCGCGCGAGATCGTCGAACCGAGCGGCGACGAGACGGAGTTCGTCTTCTTCAGCGGGAAGGGCGGCGTCGGCAAGAGCACGGTGAGCTGTGCGACCGCGACGTGGCTCGCCGACAACGACTACGAGACGCTGCTGGTGACCACCGACCCCGCGCCGAACCTCTCGGACATCTTCGGCCAAGCCATCGGTCACGAGGTCACCGCGATCGACGGGATCGAGAACCTCTCGGCGATCGAGATCGACCCGGACACCGCCGCGGAGGAGTACCGACAGGAGACGATCGAGCCGATGCGCGAACTACTCGGTGAAGAGGAGATCGAGACGGTCGAAGAGCAGCTCAACAGTCCCTGCGTCGAGGAGATCGCGGCCTTCGACAACTTCGTCGACTTCATGGACAGCCCCGAGTACGACGCCGTCGTCTTCGACACGGCGCCGACGGGTCACACCATCCGGCTGATGGAGCTCCCCTCCGACTGGAACGCCGAACTGGAGAAAGGCGGGTCGACCTGCATCGGGCCGGCCGCCTCGATGGAGGATAAAAAGCAGGATTACGAGCGCGCCATCGACACGCTGCAGGACGACGATCGCACCTCATTCGCCTTCGTCGGTAAGCCCGAGGACTCCTCGATCGACGAGATCGAACGCAGCGCGAGCGACCTCGCTGACCTCGGGATCGAGTCACAATTGCTGATCCTCAACGGCTACCTGCCTGAGTCGGTGTGCGAGGACCCCTTCTTCGAGGGGAAGCGCGCGGACGAACAGGCCGTCATCGAGCGCGCCCGCGAGGAGTTCGACGCCGACGCGACGGCGACGTATCCGCTTCAGCCGGGCGAGATCGCCGGTCTCGACCTGCTCGCGGACGTGGGTGGTGTTCTCTACGACGGCAGGGAAGCGACCGTCGACGCCGGGACCGCGACCGACGTGGACGCCGACGGCGGGGTCGACTTCGACGCGATGGCGGACGCCGACGCGGTCGTCGGTCAACTGACGCCGGGCGACGAGACGCAGTACCTCTTCTTCACGGGGAAGGGCGGCGTCGGCAAGAGCACGGTCGCCTCCACGGCGGCGACGAAACTCGCCGAGGCGGGCCACGAGACGCTCGTCGTCACGACCGACCCGGCCGCGCACTTAGAGGACATCTTCGGCGAGCCCGTGGGCCACGAGCCCACCTCGGTCGGCCAGGAGAACCTCGACGCGGCGCGGATCGACCAAGAGAAAGCGCTTGCGGAATACCGCGAGCAGGTCCTCGACCACGTCACCGAGATGTACGAGAACAAGGGGGACACGCAGATAGATGTCGACGCCGCGATCGCGAACGTCGAGGAGGAGTTGGAGTCGCCCTGTGCCGAGGAGATGGCCGCCTTAGAGAAGTTCGTGAGCTACTTCGACGAGGACGGCTACGACGTCGTCGTCTTCGACACGGCGCCGACGGGCCACACGCTCCGCCTGCTCGAACTCCCCTCCGACTGGAAGGGGTTCATGGACCTCGGCTCGCTGACGAAGGGCGCCGCGCCCGCGAAAGGCGACCAGTACGACGAGGTCATCGAGACGATGAAAGACCCCGAGCAGAGCACGTTCGCGTTCGTGATGTACCCCGAGTACACGCCAATGATGGAGGCGTACCGGGCCGCAGCCGACCTCGAAGACCAAGTCGGCATCGAGACCTCGCTGGTCGTCGCCAACTACCTCCTCCCCGAGGAGTACGGCGACAACGCCTTCTTCGCGAACCGGCGTGCCCAGCAGGCGCAGTACCTCGACGAGATCCGCGACCGGTTCGACGCGCCGCTGATGTTGGCGCCGCTCCGGCGCGACGAGCCGATCGGGCTCGACGAGCTGAGCGCCTTCGGCGAGGAGATCACCGGGCTCGCGGACGTTGCCGAGGCCGACGCACCGGAGGTGACTCCCTCGTGAGCGACGCGCAGGACGCGGACGACACGGCAGAGAGCGTCGCGAACGCGTCCGCCGACGGGGACGTAGAGGCGAACGTCGAGGCGGCGCTCCGCGAGTTCCTCGACGCCCTCGGCGATTCGGAGACGTACCAGCGGTTCGTCGCGGCCGACGAGGCGCTACAGGAGGACGACGACGCGATGGCGCTGCTCCGCGAGTACCAGCGGAAGCAACAGCAGATGCAGCGCGGCGGCTTCGACGAGTCGGTGATGGCCGAACTGAAAGGGCTCCAGACCGAGATGTCGAACGACGAGACGATCCAGCGTCAGCAGGCCGCACAGGCCGAGCTGATAGAACTCTTCCAGCGGACGAACGACGCAATCAGCGACGAGATCGCCGAGGAGTTCGCGCGGTCCACCGGAGGTGGGTGCTGTTGAGCGCTTCCGATCAGGACGCCGGCAAGGACGGAGTCACCGACGACGAGGTCGTCACGGCCGCCGAGTCGCTCGGCGAAGAGCTCGCGGCGGCGAAGGAGTCGTCCTCGGAATTCGCGTTCACGACGATGGTGATGCAGTGTAACGAAGCGATCGGCGACGAGACCGGAATCGATTACGGCAGCGTCTGTGGCGCCGACGACGACGGCTGCTGTTAACGGAGGTCGATGGGGGTCGCGTCGGTCGGCGACCCTGCCAATCGCGTCACTTCGCAGAGTCACTTCGCAGACGGCGTCTCCGACAGGAGTTCATCGAACAGCGTGACGACGCGTTCCTCGATCTCGTCGCGGATCTCACGAACCTCTTCGATCGGACGCTCGTGGGGATCGTCGAGACCCCAATCGCGGTTCTCGCCGTTCCACGCCGCCGGGCACACGTCCGACGCCGAACACCCCATCGTGACGACGAGGTCGACCGCCTGTAGCTCGTCTGGCGTCACCTCTCGCGGCGTTCGGTTGCTGAGGTCGATATCCCGTTCACGCATCGCCTCGACGACGATATCGTGGACGTGCTCGGCCGACCGTGTCCCGCCGGTGAGTATCTCGATCCGACCGTCCACGTCGCGGCGGTCGCGCTCGCGCTCGCGCTCGACGACGACGGATCGCTCTCGGTCGAGGGCGACGAAGCGGTGATCGTCGGCGACGGCGGCGGGTAGGCGAGGCGGATCGCAGACGGGCGGCGAAAACCCGAGGTCGACGACCGCTTAGAGCGACTCGTACAGCGACCGGTACCGCTCGGCGATCGCGTCGAGCGAGAACGACTCGCTGCGCGCCTCGGCGTTCGACCCGAGTCGTTCTCGGAGCTCGGGATCGGAGAGCCGGCGGATCGCGTCGGCGAACGCCGCGGTCTCGTCGTCCGCGGGGGCAGGGTCGACCTTCAGGCAGTCCTCGCCGTCGTCGAGCCACGAGAACGTCTCGATGTCGCGGACGACCACGGCCTTCCCGGCGGTCATCGCCTCCAGCAGCGCGATCCCCTCGTTCTCCTCGTGGGTCGGGAACAGGAACACGTCGCCCGCGGCGAACGCGCCTCGAATGTCGTCGACGAATCCGGTGAAGGTGCAGTTGTCCGGCGACTCTTCGATGAGGCGGGTGGTCTCCCGGCCTTTTAAGGAGAGATCGAGCGGACCGAACCACGCGAAGTCGATATCGGGCAGTTCGCGGGCCAGATCGACGAACGTCTCCAGCCCCTTCCGCTTGATAACGTGGCCGACGAGGAAGACGGTCGGCGGGGACAGGTCGTAGCGCTCGCGGTACTCGGCCTCCAGCGACTCGAAGCCGGCGAGCTTCTCGCGGTCGACGCCGTTCGAGATGACCGTCGTCGGCGCGTCGGTGTACCCCTCGATCACGCCGCGGTTGTACTCGGAGGGACAGACGAGCGCATCTGCGAGGCCGTACGCCCGACTGAGGTAGGGCTTGAGCGGTTTCGCGAGCGCGTTGGTGAACCGGAAGCTGTCGCCGAAGTCCTCCGCGGTGACGTGGGTGTGCGCGACCACCGGGATTCCCCGGTCGCTCGCGCGCTTCGCGTACCACACCGAGCGCGGCCCCATCAGGTTGCAGTGGAGCACGTCGGCGTCGAGCGTCGGCTCGGTCGTGTACGAGATTCCCTCCCGATCGAGCATCTTCCGCTGGTGGACGACGGACTCGCGGATGCCGCCGGTGACGTGGTCCTCGAACTCGAAGTAGTGGCTGACCTTCATCGCTCGTGCGTCAGGGAACCGAGGGCCCGACCGAACGCGCTCACTCCACTTCCAGCCACGGGACCTCCATCAGCGGCGGGATGTGCGTCTCGATGTGGTGTTCCCACACGCCCTCCTCGCCGAACGCCTCGCCGTGGTCGGCGGTGACGACGACCGTGCCGTCCAGCTCCTCGACGAGTTCGGCGACGGACTCCAGGGCGATCCGGAGGTTCTCCTCGTAGAGCTTGAGCGCCGTCACGCGGGTGCCGTCCGTCACGAGGTCCTTCGGGTCGAGTTCGAGCCACAGCCCCGCCTTCTGGGCGAACTCGCTGTCGTCGAGCCGGCTTTCGATCTTCGGTCGGACCGAGTCGCTGAGCGACGAGAGGAGGCCGCCGTCGTCGTCCGTGTCGCCCTCGCCCGCCTCCTCCTCTTCCTGCCGTTTGATCCCCTTCTGGATCTGCTTGAGTTTCTGGCCCTTCCCGCGCGAGAGATACGGCGCGTGCGGCTGCATGTAGTGGAGCACGGTCCGATCGGCGCGCTCGACGGCGTCGAGGTTGTTCCGGTACGCCTCCGCGAGGCTTTCCGGCGGCACGGTGCCCAGATCGTCGTCCCAACCCGTCTTCCAGACGTCGTGGATGTCGCTGATGTGCTCGGAGGCGGTCCACTCGTAGTCGCAGCTCGCGCCCCACTTCAGCTCGTTCAGCGGGATCCCCAGATCGTTGATAAAGGGGTTCCCCGAGAAGTAGGCGATGTCGTGGTCACCGGTGAACGTCCGGTAGGCCCACTCCGGCGTCGACGACCCGACGCTCCAGCGCTTTTCGAGGTCGCCGTCGAGGTACTCGTCGTACACGTCCTCGAACACGTCGTAGCGGCACGCGTCCAACACCAGACAGTAGTCCCACTCCGATTCGAGGAACCGCTGATCGTCCATGAGTACGCGCCCGTTCCCCGTCGACGGTTGTATTCTTGTTGGTCCGTTTCTCGGGTCGAATCCGGGCTTTTCCGCCCCTAACGTCGGGTTTCGGGCGTCCCGCCTCTCCCGTCCGCTCGTGAGTAGCTCCCGTCCGTCCGAGAGTATTTCCCGTCGGTCCGGGATCCCTACCGCGACGCGCGAGGACCGATCAGACGTTTAAAGTCCGCCAGCGCGTCATTCGCCCTATGGACGGGAGCCAGCGGCGGGGACTGCTCATCGGCGGCGTCGCTGCGATCGCGGTCCTCGCCGTCCTCTTCGTCGTCGTCGGGGCGGACCGCGTGATCGAGACGCTGGTTTCGGCGGATCCGGCCCTGGTCGCCGCCACGTTCGGGTTCGCGCTCTGCTGGCTGGTCGCGTGGAGCCTCATGCTCCGGACGGTGCTCGGCTCGCTGGACGTCGATCTCACGGTCACCACCTCGTTTCTCGTGTACTCCGGGGCCGTCTTCGCCAACAACGTCACTCCGTTCGGGCAGGCCGGCGGCGAACCGGTGGCGGCCGCGCTCATCTCGCGGGTCTCCGGGTCGCGATACGAGACGGGGCTCGTCGGGATAGCCAGCGTCGACGTGCTCAACGTCGTCCCCTCCATCTCGCTCGTGTTCCTCGGCGTCGGCTACTACGCGACGACCGCCGCGGTCGGCGAGCGACTCGAGGTCGCAGTCGGCGTCGCCGTCGCGCTGATCGCGGCGATCGTCGCGGGAATCGGTCTCGGCTGGCGGTACCGGCGGGTCGTCGTCGACCGCCTCCCGAGCGCGGTCGGCGGACTGGCCGGACGGCTCGACCGGTTCGACGCCGACACCGTCGAGGCCGGGATCGCCAACCGGCTGGAGAACTTCTTCGAGGACATCGAGCGCGTCGGGACGAGTCCTGGGCGCCTCGCCGCCGCGGTCGGCCTCTCGCTCTCCGGCTGGCTGTTCCAGGCGGCCGCGCTCACGGTCGCGTTCGCCGCCGTCGGCCATGGGATCCCGCCGGTGGTCCCGCTGTTCGCCGTCCCGCTGGCGTACGTCGCGGGCGCGACGCCGCTCCCCGGCGGGCTCGGCGGGATCGAGGCGGCGTTCGTCGCGCTGCTCGTCCCCACGACCGGCGTCCCGGCCTCCGCGGTCACGGCCGCCGTGCTCGTGTTCCGCGGCGGCGTCTACTGGATGCCGGTGGCGATCGGGGGCGTGTCGGCGTCGGTGCTCGGCGTCCGCACGGTCCGGTGAGTTCGGGACTGCGCCGCCCGACCGCAACACATGTGTTGGCTGAAAAAACTGTATTCTCGTCTAACAGGGCTATTTTTATCGGTGGGGTCGGTATCTCGGACTTACAGATGGCCGTCGACGCTCTCAGCGCGATGGAGGCCCGGGAGAAGCTCTACGAAGTGATGGACCGGGACCTCCCGTTCGAGGAGAAGGCGACGCTGGCGCTCTCCGTCGGTGAGACGTACCTCGGCGTGGAGAACGGGCACCTGACGCGGATCGACCCCGAGAGCGACTACTGGAAGGCGATCGCG
The DNA here is from genome assembly GCF_000739595.1 of Halorubrum halophilum. Lineage (GTDB taxonomy): Archaea > Halobacteriota > Halobacteria > Halobacteriales > Haloferacaceae > Halorubrum > Halorubrum halophilum. The sequence continues at coordinate 50,336 of NZ_BBJP01000010.1, forward strand.
AGCACGGACTCGGCCGACGGGACGTTTCCGGCCGGGCTCCAGCTAGACCTCCGAGACACGTACTGCCGGCGGACGATCGGCGGCGAGAGCCCCGTCAGGCTGCACGACGCGCCGAACCAAGGGTGGGACGACGACCCCGCGTTCCAGCGGCACGGGCTCCACTGCTACCACGGCAGCGCGATCACCATCGACGACGAGCTCTTCGGAACGCTGTGTTTCGTCTCCACGGAGCCGCGCGCGGAGCCGTTCGACGACGGCGAGACGCTGTTCGCGGAGCTGATCGCGCGGATGTTGGAAACGGAACTCCAAGCCGAGCGGACGGAGGCGAAGATCGAGCGGCTCGACCAGTTCGCCAGCGTGGTCTCCCACGACCTCAGAAGCCCGCTGAACGTCGCGCAGGGGCGCGTCGACATCGAACGCTCGGCCCGCGACAGCGACAACCTGGAGATCGCCGCGCGGTCGCTGGACCGGATGGAAGACCTGATCGCCGACGTACTCACGATGGCCAGACAGGGGCACGAGATCGAGGAGGCGGAGCTGGTCTCGCTCGACGCGATGGCCGAGGAGTGCTGGGACGGAGTGCGGACCGGCGGTGCGAGCGTGACCATCGAGGCGGATCTGACGTTCAAAGCGGACCCCGGCCGGGTCCGTCACCTCTTCGAGAATCTGTTCCGGAACAGCGTGGAACACGGGGGATCAGACGTGTCGGTCCGCGTCGGTCCGCTTGACGACGGAGACGGGTTCTACGTCGAAGACGACGGCCCCGGGATTCCGGCGGCCGATCGAGATCGGGTCTTCGAGACGGGGTTCACGACCGGAACGGAGGGGATCGGCCTCGGCCTCGCGATCGTTGAAGGCGTCGTCGACGCCCACGGGTGGGCGATTACGGCCGGGGAAAGCGGCGACGGCGGCGCGCGCTTCGAGGTGTCCGGCGTGGTCGTTCCGTAGCGGTGAGGGCGTCTCGGCTCGGTGATGGCTACTGATCGATAGCGGGAGTAAGTGAATCACTATGGTGGAGTAGTTGTTTATAAATCGGGTTGAAGTGTTGCTGTCGGCTGTCTGTACGTCGTCAACGACGCGGTGACGACCTCCAAAGCCCCAGCCGTGCTCGGCTCCCACAGCTCGCTGCGCTCCTCGCTCGCGTTGCTCGCTGCGGTGCTTACGTCGCTGGGGTTCGCCGAGCACGGCTGCCCCTTTGAGTCCCACCCACCCGCAACCGCACCGCAGCCTCACACCTCCCCAGCCTCGTCGGTCGCCGTAGGCGACCGACTCCAGCGAGGGACCGAAGGTCCCTCTGGCAGCCGGCGCACAGCGCCGGCGACCTCGCACCGTCAGTGAGCGGCCCACTGGGCCGCTCACCGGGGCGCGCCACCGCACCGTATTTATAAGCGACCATCACTTCCGCTCAGGCCCTTTTAAATATACTCTTGCCACCACCGATCTGCAACACCTACTCCCGCAGTCGATCAAGAGTCATTCTCCGGCGACCAGACGTTGCAGTCGGAATTATGTCGGAAAAACGTTATTCCCACAGGATCGAGTCCCCCGGCCGCGGCATCTCCGGGGGAAGTACCTCCGGGAGCCCGTCGAGGAGCGACACGGTGTAGTGGAGGAACACGGCGAGCGCGACGACCGACAGGAGCACGAGGAAGAGAAGAATGAGCCGCTCGTCGCTGCGCACCACCGCGCTGGCGTCGGCGGCGAACCGGCGGACCACCGCACGCGACTTCATGGCCGACGATACGTCTCGCGAGTTCTTAAAGGGCGGGCGCCGCCGGCCGATCCGACCGGCTCAGTCGCTCTCGGCGGTCGGCGTCCGCGAGCGCGACAGCGGCTCGCCGTCGACCGGCTCGTCCGGGTTGGCGTCGACCGCGGCCTCGCTGAGCCCGAGTTGGGCGTCGACGTCGGCGTCCTCGCGCACGTGCACCGTGCCGCGGTGGATCGCGATCGCGTCCGCGAGGTGGAGCCGGACCGCGTCGAGCAGCACGTCGGCCTCGAGGGGCTGCCCGCGCCGTTTGATCTCGGCAACGTCGGCGCCGGCAGGGATGTCGAAGGCGCGCTGGGCGATCACCGGCCCCTGATCGAGGTCCGTGGTCACGTAGTGGGCGGTGACGCCGGCGACGCGGACGCCCGCGTCCTTCGCCTGCCGGTACGCCTCCGCGCCGGGGAACGCCGGCAGCAGCGAGGGGTGGACGTTGATGATCCGGCCCTCGTAGCGGAAGACGACCTCCGGCGAGAGGATGCGCATGTAGCGGGCCAGGGCGATCAGGTCCACGTCGTACTCGGCCAACAGGTCGAGCAGGCGCTCCTCGTCGGTGTTGCCGTTGCCGTCGCCCACGTCGTAGAAGGGCTTGTCGTAGCGCTCCGCGAGCGACCGGAGGTCGCCGCGGTTGCCGATCACGACCGGGATCTCGGCCTCCTCGCCGTCGTCGGCGAGGTCGCCCGCGGCCTCCGCCTCCAAGAGCGCCTCGGGCGCGTGGGTCTCTTTGGTGACCAACAGCGCGATCCGGCGGGCGTCGCGGTCGCTCGGGAACCGGACCTGGATGTCCACGTCGAGCTCGCGGCCGAGTTCAGCGAGCGCGCGCCGGAGCTCGCCACGGGAAGTCTCCATCTCCGAGGCGTCCACGCGGGTCGTCATCCGGAAGACGCCCTCGCGGACCGCCTGATCGAGGTCTTCGATGTTGATCCCCCGCTCGAACAGCAGGGAGGTGACCCGCGCGATGAGTCCGGTCTTGTCTCCTCCGACGACCGTGATTTCGGTCAGTTCGCGGGTCATGCGACGATCACCTCCGCAAGTTCGAACAGCTGCATACACCCCATCGAGAACGCGAAGGGGTTTGCCCCTTTCGCTCCGCGCCGAGCCTGCCGCCCCCACGATAGACCGATATATATCCACAAACATGTATATACGGAGCGTTCCAAAACGGTTTTTACACACGACTCCGCACTACCGGACATGACGGCATACACCGCGACGGTGACGGTCCGCCTGAAGCGGGGCGTCCTCGACCCGGAGGCCGAGACGACCCAGCAGGCCCTCGAACGCCTCGGGTTCGAGCTGTCGGACCTCAGGTCGGCCGACCGCTTCGAGGTCGACCTCGACGCCGCCGACGCCGACGAGGCCGCCGACCGCGCCGACGAGATGGCCGAGCGGCTGCTCGCGAACCCGACGATCCACGACTACGAGGTCGCGGTCGCGGAGCGATGACGGTCTCCGTGATCCAGTTCGGCGGCTCGAACTGCGACCGCGACGCGGTCCGCGCGCTGGAGTACATCGGGGTCGACGCCGAGCGCGTCTGGCACGAGGACGGGCTCCCCGCCGACACGGAGGGGATCGTCCTCCCGGGCGGCTTCTCCTACGGCGATTACCTCCGCGCCGGCGCGATGGCCGCTCGCGCCCCGATCATGGCCGATGTCCGCGAGGCCGCCGCCGACGGCGTCCCCGTGATCGGCGTCTGCAACGGCGCCCAGATCGGCTCGGAGTCCGGGCTCACCCCCGGCGCGTTCACCACCAACGCCTCCGCGCGCTTCCAGTGCGAGCCGGTCCACCTGCGCGTCGAGCGCGCGGACACGCCGTGGACCGCTGCCTACGACGAGGGCGACGTGATCGAAGTCCCCATCGCGCACGGCGAGGGGCGCTTCGAGATCGGCGAGGAGGCCCACGCCGACCTCGTCGCGGACGACCGCGTGCTCTTCCGCTACTGCGACGCCGACGGCGAGGTCACAGACGAAGCCAACCCCAACGGCTCCACCGACAACGTCGCCGGCGTCCTCGGCGAGCGCGAGTCGGTCGCCGTGCTAATGCCTCATCCCGAGCGCGCCACGCTCCCCGACCTCGGCCGGAGCACGGACGGCGCGGGGATCCTCGAAGCGTTCACCTGATCGGACCGCGACTCCGATCGACCGAACTATCGCTCGCGCACCGACGTCGAGCGCTCTGCGTCCGTCCCTCTGGCTGCCTCGTCGCTGTCTCCCGACCCGTCCCCGAGTTCGCGCTCCAGCGCCCGCTCGAACGCTTCCTCGGTGAGTTCCCCTTCGGTGTACCGCCGCTGGAGTCGGGCGATCGGGTCACGTTCCTCGCCGCTGTCGGCCCCCTCACTTGTCGGCTCGTCTCCGTCGGACTCTGCGAGCGCGCGGATCCCGACGTAGCCGAGCGCGAGGAGGGCCCCAAGCGTGAGGAACATGAACGGGAAGAACACGAGAGGGAAGGCCCCCGACCCACCCATCATTCCGGTACCACCCATCATTCCGGTGCCGGCGGTCGTGCCCGCAGTCGCCATCCCGACGAGCGCAACGAGGGCAACGCCCGCGAACGCGGCGACGGCGGCTCCGGTAGCGACGCGTCCGGCTCGATCGGTCGTAGTCATGTATAATATACACATTTCTACACGGATATACGATGCGCTCGATCTCAAACCCTCGAAATCCCCTTCGCTTTTTCGGCCGCGATATCGAATCGAGTCGTATGCAGGCACGCCACATCGACCACGTCAACCTCCGGATCCCCATCGACGGCGTCGACGACGCCCGGGAGTTCTACGGGGAGAAGCTCGGCTTCGGGATCGAGGACACGCTGTATGCGGCCGACGAGAAGCCGTTCTTCGACGTGCGGCTGTCGGCGACCGCCGTGATCCACTGCCGGCCGACCGAGGAGTTCGAGCCGCCGACCGCGGCGAACTACGACCACGTCGCGGTCGTCGTCGAGGAGTCCCTCGACGAGATCGAGAGCGAACTGTACTCGGCTGGCGTCGAGATCGAGAAGCGGCTCGACTCGCCGCTCGGCGCGACCGGGGAGGCGCCGGCGGTGTACGTGAGAGACCCGTTCGGGTACCGGATCGAGCTGAAAGCGCGGGTGTGAGCGCACGAAAGGCGCAGACCGACACCCTCCCGAACCGGTTCGCCCGACCGAGCAACCCTCGCCCCGTTGCGGTTGTTTAAGAGCCCCGAGCGACACGGGCAGGTATGAGCGAACAGCAGCCGCGGTCGGAGGGAGCGGGCTCCCGACGCCGCGACGAGGCGGATCGGTTCGCGGGCGAGAAGGACGAGGACCTGCGGAGCAGAGACGTGACGGAGGGGGCGGACAAGGCCCCCCACCGCGCGATGTTCCGAGCGATGGGGTTCGACGACGAGGATCTCTCCTCGCCCATCATCGGCGTGCCGAACCCGGCGGCCGACATCACGCCGTGTAACGTCCACCTCGACGACGTGGCGGACGCCGCGATCGACGGGATCGACGCGGCGGGCGGGATGCCGATCGAGTTCGGGACGATCACCATCTCCGACGCCATCTCGATGGGGACCGAGGGGATGAAGGCGAGCCTCATCTCCCGCGAGGTGATCGCCGACTCCGTCGAACTCGTCTCCTTCGGCGAGCGGATGGACGCGCTGGTGACGGTGGCGGGCTGCGACAAGAACCTCCCCGGGATGCTGATGGCGTCGATCCGCACCGACCTCCCGTCGGTGTTCCTCTACGGCGGCTCGATCATGCCCGGCGAGCACGAGGGACGCGACGTGACCATCGTGCAGGTGTTCGAGGGCGTCGGCGCCTACGCCGAGGGCGACATGAGCGGCGAGGAGCTCGACGACTTGGAGCGCCACGCCTGCCCCGGCGCGGGCTCCTGCGGCGGGATGTTCACGGCGAACACGATGGCGTCCATCTCCGAGGCGCTCGGGATGGCGCCGCTCGGCTCCGCCTCCGCGCCCGCCGAGGACGAAGAGCGCTACGAGGTCGCCGAGCGCGCCGGCGAGCTCGCCTTGGAGTGCATCGAGGAGGACCGCCGCCCCTCCGACATCCTCTCGCGGGAGTCGTTCGAGAACGCGATCGCGCTCCAGACCGCCATCGGCGGCTCCACGAACGGCGTGCTCCACCTGCTCGCGCTGGCCGCCGAGGCCGACGTGGACCTCTCGATCGAGGACTTCGACGAGATCTCGCGGCGCACGCCGAAGATCGCGGACCTCCAGCCCGGCGGGAGCCGCGTGATGAACGACCTCCACGAGGTCGGCGGCGTTCCTGTGGTTCTCCGGCGGCTGCTCGACGCCGACCTGCTCCACGGCGACGCGATGACCGTCACCGGCCGCACTCTCGCCGAGGAGCTTGCAGAACTGGAGGAGCGCGGAGCGCTTCCCGACGATTCGGAGATCGAGGCCGACTTCCTCTACACGGTCGACGACCCGAAGGAGGAAGAGGGAGCTATCAAGATCCTTGACGGCAACCTCGCGCCGAACGGCTCCGTGCTGAAGGTGACCGGCGACGACGAGTTCTACCACGAGGGGCCGGCCCGCGTGTTCGAGAACGAGGAGGACGCGATGGAGTACGTCCAGTCGGGCGCGGTCGACTCCGGCGACGTGATCGTGATCCGCAACGAGGGGCCGACCGGCGGCCCCGGCATGCGCGAGATGCTCGGCGTCACCGCCGCCGTCGTCGGCGCGGGCCACGAGGACGACGTGGCGCTGCTCACCGACGGCCGCTTCTCCGGCGCGACCCGCGGACCGATGATCGGCCACGTCGCGCCCGAGGCGGCCGACGGCGGCCCGATCGGCCTCATCGAAGACGGCGACCACGTCACCGTCGACATCCCGGAGCGCGACCTCGCGATCGACCTCAGCGAGGAGGAACTCGCCGAGCGCCGCGAGGAGTGGGAGGCGCCGGAACCGCAGTACGAGGGCGGTATCCTCGCGAAGTACGCCCGCGACTTCGCCGGGGCGTCGGACGGCGCCGTGACGAACCCGCGGCTGACTCGCGATTTATAAGGAGGCGAACTGCCGTCTCCGAGCGTTTATAAGCGACTCCGAAGCAAGATCTCTTTCCTTCCCTACTCTCCCGTTACCCCGCCGTCCGTATGTGCCGTCCGGACCGATTCGGCGCGCCAGACGTTACTCCGGCGGCCGGCGCGCGACAGTTCCATTTTGACCACCGAGCCCACCGGGAGGTCAGCGACGCGGTCCCGCGCGTCCTCGTCGGCGTACTCGACGACGTGGTACGTCTCGTTGCGCGGATGTGCACGTACTGTGGTGCAATCGTGATCATTCTGCTCGGAAATGACGGTGTAGGCGTTGGTTTCCGACATCTTACTTCGTTATTCTTGGACATACTACTTCAATACTTCGTATATTCACTACAGTCGTCGATCAGGTGGTAATAGGGATATAAGGTGTTCAAAAGCCGAAACGATAGCGGCGCGTCACGCCCGCGGTTCCGCTCGTCGCTACGACTCTGGTCGTCGACGCGGACGATTCACCGAACGACGGTCACGGGCGCCGCGGAGCCCCGGACGATCTTCTCGGCGATGTTGCCGACGAGCAGTCGGTCCGCGAGGCTCCCGCTGTGGCTCCCGATGACGACGACATCGAACTCCTCGCTCGCTTCGACGACCGACCGCGCTGGGTGGCCGGCCATCACGTCCGTCTTGATCTCGGTTCCGCTCTCGGCGGCGATCTCGGTGGCGCGTTCGAGCAGGTCGCTCGCCTGTTCTCGCGCCGCCTCCTCGGTGTCGTCGGCGAGCGCGAGCCCCGCCGCGCCTCCCATCATCGAGGAGGGTTGACCCACCACGTGGAGCACGACTATCTCCGCGTCCGGGTGCGCCTCCAGCGCGAACCGGAGCGCGCGCTCCGCCATCTCCGACTCGTCCATCGGTACCAGCACGCGGGATATCATGGTCTATCTACGCCCGACGCGGGGATAAGTGGTATGTTCTCACGGATCAATTACCTTCCGCCAGACCAGCACGCATATCTCCGCGGGTCACGCACCGAGAGGCATGGAATCCAGCCGGTCGGACGACGACCCCGTCGGCGTGGCGCTGTTCGTCGACGGACCGAACGTGTTGCGCGAGGAGTTCGACGTCGACCTCGACGACGTGCGCGTCGCGGCGGAGGCGGAGGGACAGCTCGTGACGACGCGGCTCTACCTCGACGAGCACGCGACGCCGGGACTGATACAGGCCGCGGAGGCCCGCGGCTTCGAGGTCGTCATCACGAGCGGCGACGTCGACGTGAAGCTCGCCGTCGACGCCGCGCGCTTCGCGGCCGAGGGCCGGATGTCGACGCTCGCGATCGCCTCGCGGGACACCGACTTCAAGCCGGTCGTCGAGACCGCGAACAGCTACGGGATCCGGACGCTCGCGATCGCGCCCGGCGAGTTCGGTCGGTCCGACGCCCTCCGCAACGCCACGAACGACTCGGTGACGCTCGACGGCGACACAGACGGCGACGACGAGAAGGACGGCGACGGCGAGTCGTAATCGGCGACGGACGACGCCGCAGCTTCTAGCGGTCGCGCTCGTCCCGGTCGAGACGGCCGGGGTGGTCGCGCCGTTCCCGCCACACCGTGATCCGCCCGAGAAGGAGCGCGCCGAAACCCCCGGTAGCGGCAGCGAGGCCGCCGAATCCCACGGCGGTCGGGAGGAAGCCCACCCGCGCTATCGCGGCGTCGACACCGACCCGGAACCAGCCGAGGTTCGGGACGGCGAACAGCGCTTTGGCCGTTACCCACTCCTCGCGGACGATCGGCGCGATCCCGGCGCTCTGGTCGTACTCGCCGTTGGCGTCGCCGTACGTGACGAACCCGTCGTAGGGAGCCGGACAGGCCGCGATCGTCGAGCAGTCTCCCTCAAGCAGCGCGGGGTCGGCCCGGTCGGTCCAGTCCTCGCCGGCGGTCACCGGAAAGGCGATCCGGTGCATTATCGGCCGTTGGCCGTCGCTCGGTGGATTGAACACGATCACGTCGCCGGCGCTCCCGAATCTGGTCGGCGCGCCGGGCTCGGCCGCGCCGACGAGCCCGCCCCACGGGAACCGGTCGGTCGACGTGACGACGACGAGGTCACCGCGCTCGACCTCCGGGGCCATGCTCCCGCTCTCGACGGCGACGAACGGGGGCCACGCGCCGGCGACCGCGGCGACGACAACCGCGACCAGCAGGACTGCAGCAGCGGGCGCGAGCAGACCGGAGAGGTTCCGCGTCACGTGCGGTATCGGGGGTGGAAACGGCTTGAGGCTGTCGGCGGTGAGGCGGGACAGTTGCGGTGTCGCGGTCGTGAGACGGAGGTGTCGCGACCGCGAGACGGAGACCGGGTGCGGGGGATGGTAAGACCTTAGGTCGGGCCGAGAGACGGGTCAGCCATGCCAGACCGACGCACTCCTCTCCACGGACTCCACGAGGAACGCGGCGCGAAGTTCACCGACTTCGGCGGGTGGCAGATGCCCGTCGAGTTCGACTCGATCAGCGAGGAACACGCCTCAGTCCGCGACTCGCTCGGCGTCTTCGACGTGTCGCATATGGGCGAGATCGAGGTGTCCGGGCCGGACGCGACGACCCTGCTGAACCGCCTCACCACCAACGACGTGACGGCGCTCGACCCGGGCGACTCCCAGTACGCAGCGATCACGAACGAGGACGGCGTCATGCTCGACGACACGGTCGTCTACCGGCTCCCCGACGGGATCGAGGCGGGAGAGGGCGCCGACGCGCTCGCCGGACTCGACCGCGACCTCGACGCCGGCGCCGGCGACCCCGCGTACCTCTTCGTCCCCAACGCCGGCCACGACGAGGGGATGTACGACCGGTGGGTCGACTACCGCGACGGCGAGGGGCTCGACGCCGCGGTGGCGAATGCGACCGACGACTGGGCGATGATCGCGGTGCAGGGGCCGGACGCGGCCGACGCCCTCGACGACGCCACTCCCGCCGACCGGGTCGTCGACCTCTCGAAGTTCGAGGCGACGGTCGCGGCGGTCGACGGGGTCGACAGCTGGGTCGCTCGGACTGGCTACACCGGCGAGGACGGCTTCGAGGTGATGTGCCCCGCGGGCGACGCCGAGACCGTTTGGGAGGCGTTCGTCGGCGCGCCCCGCGACGCCCAGCCGTGCGGGCTCGGCGCGCGCGACACCCTCCGCACGGAGATGGGCTACCTGCTCTCCGGACAGGACTTCGACCCGGAGACCGAGCCGCGGACCCCCTACGAGGCCCGTATCGGCTTCGTCGTGAAGCTCGACACGGAGTTCGTCGGCCGCGACGCCCTCGAAGCACAGAAGGAGGAGGGCGTCGACGAGATGTTCGTCGGTGTCCGCCTGCTCGAACGCGGCGTCCCCCGCAACGGCTACGCCGTCACCGACGGCGACCTCACGCGGGTCGGGCAGCTCACCTCCGGCACCATGAGCCCCACGCTCGACGAGCCGATCGGGTTGGGGTACCTCCACGAGCACTACACCGAGCCGGGCACCGAGGTGAGCGTCGTCGTACGCGGCGACGAGAAGCGCGCCGAGATCGTGATACCGCCGTTTTTGGACCGGTAACCCCAATCAGGATTCTTCTGCGGTCGCCTCTCCATCGACTGTCTCCGCGTGAACGCTCCGGATCACCATGTACAGGTGCCAGTGGTCGACGCCGAGCCGGTCGGCGAGGTCTCGCACCCCGTCGAGGAATCGGTCGTACGCGTCGACAGTCATCGGCTCCGGGTACGGGCCGTCGAGGTCGGCGCCGGAGCGAGCGTCGCCGGTCAGGGCGGCGACGACCGCCCACTCGCGCTCCCCGACGACGAAGTACTCGTCCGGTTCGAGGAACCACAGCAGCGCGGAGCCGACTTCCGTGTCCACTCCCGGAATCTGAGTCAGCGCGTCGAGGGCGCGGCGGTGCGGGGGATCTCGGGCGCCGTCGGCCGCCTCCTCGTCGAGCGCGTCGATCGCGTCCCACATCGCTCCACGTAGCTCCCGCGGCTCCGTGTCGGCGACCGCCGCCTCGACCGCCCGCCGCTCCTCGTGGTCGATGTCGGTCACGGCCCGGCGGAAGTACCAGCGGACGACCCAGTCCACGTCTCGCTTCCCGTACTCGCCGGCCCGAAACGCGTCCGAGAGCGATCCGATCGCCTCCGCCTCGACCGGGTGGAAGGGGGCCGACTCCCGGTACGCCTCGACGTGGTCGGCGACGCGGTCCTCGACATCGGCGAGCGAGAGGTCCATACCCGTCGAACGACCCCGGTCGACAAAACGGTTCGGCGCTCGCTCGCGTCGCCTCGGGTCGCCTCTCGACGGAAACCACCGACACACTCATTGAGATGGCACCACAGATCGTGACATATGATCGCACGTCAGGGTGAGTTCCATGTCGACTGAGGGCGACGATCCGGTGAAGACCATCTGCCCGTACTGCGGCGTCGGCTGCGGGATCTCGGTGAACCAAGGCGACGACCCCGGCGACGTGAACTTCATGCCGTGGGGCGAGGCGCCGGTCAACGAGGGACGCGTCTGCATCAAGGGCGGTGCGGCGACGCAGGTCGTCGACCACGAGGACCGGCTGACGGAGCCGCTTATAAAAGAGGACGGGGAGTTCCGCGAGGCGACGTGGGAGGAGGCCTACTCGCGGATCGTCTCGGAGATGGAGGGAATCCGCGAGGAGAACGGTCCCGACGCGATGGGATTCTTCGGCTCCTCGAAGACGATGAACGAGGAGAACTACCTCCTCCAGAAGATCGCGCGCCGGTACGGCACGAACAACGTCGACAACTGCACCCGGATGTGCCACGCCTCGACCGTCTGGGCGCTCCGGACGAGCCTCGGTGCGGGCGCGATGACGAACAGCATGGCCGACTTGGAGGAGTCGGCCGACGTGTTCTGGATCCAGGGCGCGAACCCCGGCGAGCAGCACCCGATCGCCAACAGCCAGTACTTCCGGCAGGCCGTGCTGGAGGGCGCGACGGTCATCCAGGTCGATCCCCACGCCAACAAGACCACCCGGTCGTTCGAGATCGACGAGACGGAGCGGCACATGCACCTACAGGTGAAGCCCGGCGCCGACATCCCGCTCCTCAACGTCGTGTTGAAGACGATCCTCGAACGCCACGAGGCGGAGCCCGACGCGGGCTGGATCGACGAGGCGTTCATTGAGGAGCGCACTGAGGGGTTCGAACACCTCAAAGAGACGCTCGAAGACTTCGACAAGGAGGCGGCCGCGGAGGAGGCCGGCGTCCCCCTCGAAGACATCGAACTCGCCGCCGAGAAGTACGCGATGGCGAACAACGCGGCCATCTTCACCGGGATGGGGATGAGCCAGCACACCTGCGGCGTCGACAACGTCCAGAACGAGATCAACCTCGCGCTGATCACGGGGAACCTCGGGAAGCCCGGCACCGGCGTCAACCCCCTGCGCGGGCAGAACAACGTCCAGGGGACGAGCGACGTGGGCGCGATGCCGAACGTCCTCCCCGGCTACCAGCTCGTCGACGACGACGAGGCCCGCGAGGGCGTCGAGGACGTGTGGGGGTTCGAAGTGCCCGACGAGCCCGGTCTCACCAACGTGGAGATATCCCACGAGGCCGGCCGCTCGGTGAAGGGGCTGTACGTGATGGGCGAGAACCCCGTGATGAGCGAGCCCGACGGCAACGAGGTCGAGGAGCGCCTGGAGTCGCTGGAGTTCATGGTCGCACAGGACATCTTCATGACCGAGACCGCCGAGCTCGCGGACGTGGTCCTCCCGGCGACGACGTGGGCGGAGCGCGGCGGCACCGTCACCAACACCGACCGTCGCGTCCAGCGCATGCGCGGCGCCGAAAAGGTCCACGAGAACACGAAACACGACCTCGAGATCCTGATGGAGGTCGGCAGCCGGCTCTTCAGCGAAGACGAGTTCCGCTTCGACGACGTGGAGGCCGTCTTCGAGGAGCTGCGCGAGGTGTGTCCGATCTACCACGGGATGACCTACGACGCGCTCGGCGAGACCGGGATCCAGTGGCCCTGCTACGAGGAGGGCGACGAGGGCGACCAGTACCTCTACGAGGACTCGTTCGACACCGAGAGCGGGCTCGGACAGATCGAGGGCGTGCGCCACCAGCCCCCCGCCGAAGTGCCCGACGAGGAGTACCCGCTGATTCTCACCACCGCCCGCCTCGAAGAGCACTACAACACGGGGACGATGAGCCGGCGGTCGCCGACGCTCATGCGCCAGCACCCGGAGAACTTCGTCGACGTGCACCCGAACGACGCCGCGGAGTACGGCATCGAGGACGGCGACACGGTGACGCTCCAATCTCGCCGCGGCGAGATCGAGGTGAAAGCGCAGGTGACGGAGGACATCAAGGAGGGCGTCGTCTGGACGACCCCGCACTTCGCGGCCGCCTCCGCGAACCGCCTCACGAACGACGTGCTCGACGAACGGGCGAAGATCCCCGAGTACAAGGCCGCCGCGGCGGACATCGCGGTCACCGTCGCCGACGGCGGGGAGCCCGATGAGGGCGTGAAAGCGGGGGACGCGGAGCCGGCAGACGACTGACGGAAGGGCTCACCGCCGTCGTTGTCCCCGACTTTCGATTCGGCTACTCGCCGAGCGTCCGCTTCTCCTTCTCGACGACCTCGACGTCCGTGATTCCGGTGTCCGGATAGCCGCCGTCGTCGTCCTTCTCCGCGGCCTTCACCATGTCCCAGACGACGTTGAGCCCGGTGGTCACGCCCTCCAGCGCCTCCATCTCGCAGCCGGTCTTCCCGGTCGTCTCCACCGCGACCGTCAGCTCGATCCGGTCGTCGCCGACGGCAAAGTCGGTGTCGACGTTCGTGATCGGGATCTGGTGGCACATCGGGATCGTCTCCCACGTGTGTTTGACGGCCTGCACCGCGCCGACCCGCGCGGTCGCGAGCACGTCGCCCTTCCCGACCTCGTCGGCCTCGACCGCCGCGACCGTCGAGGGCGTCAGCCGGATCTCGCCGCTCGCGACCGCGCGGCGGCTCGTGTCGGGCTTCTCGCCCACGTCGACCATATTGACTTCGCCGGACGCGTCGGTGTGAGTCAGGTCGTCGGTGGGGTCGCCAGCGGGACCTTCCTCGCGCTCGTCACTCATCACGCATCGCCTCGGGAAGCCGGTCGGGTAAGTCCGTCGCCACGAGGCCGTCCCCCATATCCTTGGCCGCCGCGTCGCCGGCCAGCCCGTTGACGTACGCGCCGATCGCGGCCGCGCGAAGGGGGTCGGTCACGGCCGCGAGCGCGCCGACCGCGCCCGCGAGCACGTCGCCGGTCCCGCCGACGGTCATCCCCGGGTTGCCCGTGCTATTCAGCCGGACCGCGTCGCCGTCGCTGATCACGTCCTTCGCACCTTTCACCAGCAGGGTGTGACCGATCTCCTCCGCGAACGACCGCACGAGCGCCGCGCGCTCGTCGGCGTCGTCCGCGGTCTCGCCGCCCATGCCGACCAGCTCGCCCTGGTGGGGCGTGCAGATCAGCTCGGCGCCCGTGTCGACCTCGGGGACGACGCGCAGCGCGTCGGCGTCGACGACCGCGCGCCCGTCGTACCGCGACAGGAACTCCCGGACGAATTCGCGTGCGCCGTCGCCGTCGCCGAGCCCCGGACCGATCACGACGGCGTCGTTGCCGGCGGCGAGCTCCAGCGCGCGGTCGACGTGGGCGGGGCCGATCCGGTCCCCCGGGAGCCCGCGGACGATCAGGTCCGCGGAGTACCCCTGCACCGTCCCCGCGACCGTCTCCGGGCAGGCGACGCGCACGAGGTCGGCGCCGGTCCGGAGCGCCGACCGGGCCGAGAGCGACGGCGCGCCGGTGTACGGCCCGCCGCCGATGACGAGCACCTCGCCGTTCTCGCCCTTGTGCGAGTCCGGGTCGCGCGCGATCCCGAGCAGGTCGCCCGGACCGGTGAACCGCTCCGCGGCCCTCGGAATGCCGATGTCCGCGACCGTCACGTCCGCGTCGAGCGCCCTCAGCCCGGGCTTCTCGTCGTGGAAGGTCACGACGCGGTCGGCCTCGACGTAGACCGCGTCGCCGGCGTCGCTCTCGGCGGATCCCCCCGACCCGGCCCCGCTCCCGGTCGGCTCGCCGGTGTCGGCGTCGATCCCGGTGGGCACGTCGACGGCGACGACCGTGGCATCGCTCTCGTTCGCCAGCCGCGCCGCGGTGCGCTCCGGCTCTCTGAGCGCGCCGGTAATTCCGGTTCCGAGCATCGCGTCGACGACCACGTCCGGGTCGTCAAGCGCGAGGTCGACGGCGTCGGTGACGGTTTCGGTCGGGATCTCGGCGCTCCCGAGGGCCGCCCAGTTCTCGCGTGAGATTTCGGTCCGGATCGACTCGGGCCGCCCGAGCAGGCGGACGGTCACGTCGTACGCGGAGAGAAATCGCGCCGCCGCGAACGCGTCGCCGCCGTTGTTCCCGCGCCCGCAGAGGAGTTCGACGCTCGCGCCGGGGTCCGCGAACGCCCGGACCTCGCGGGCGACCGCGTTGCCGGACGACTCCATCAGCTGCTTCCGCGGGACGCCGAGGGCGGCGGCGTTGGCGTCGACCGCCGCCATCCGATCGGTCGTGATCATGGGGAGGCGTTCGCGCGCCGAGTGATTAATTGTGGGGCCGCGAGGCGGAACGGCCTCTTCGCTTCCAGAAGCGGGGCAGTCGGGAAATGAAAATGTTGATGCACGTCCGAAGGAAATCCGCGACACAACAACTGTGGCACAGCTTGAATACGACAACGGCGCTGCGGAACGGCCTCAGTGCAACGGCGTTTCGGCGACCCCCACACCGATCCACGGCGGATCGGCGCGGTCGTCGGACGCCGACGAGTGCCCCGGCAGAGACGTGCGACAGACGACGCGACGACGGCGAACCCTCGCATGAACATCGGATTCTTCACGGACAGCTACTTCCCCGGCATCGACGGCGTGACGTACACGATCCGCGCGTGGCGGGACCGGCTCGAGGACCGCGGCCACGAGGTGTACGTCGTCTACCCGGCGAGCAGCCACGAGCCCGGCGATCGCGAGATCCCCGTGCCGTCGCTACCGAACCTCTTCTACCGCCAGTACCGCGTTCCGCTGTATCGACGCCTCTCGACGCTTCCCGATCTGGACGTTGTCCACTGCCACGGCCCGGCCTCGACCGGCCTGATGGGTCGCCGATACGCGAAGAAGCGCGACGTGACCTCCGTCTACACCCACCACACGCCCGTGGAGGACTACTTCGTTCAGGGGCTGAAACTGGAGTCGCTGGCCGGGATCGCCGGCCGGGCGTACGTGGCCTACGAGAACCGGTTCCTCCAGTCGTTCGACTGCGTCACCGCGTCGACCTCGCGGATCCGACGGGACGTGACGCCGCGAAAGCTCCCCGTTGGCATCGAGATCGACACGTTCCGACCGGTGTCCGACTCGAAGTTCGCGAACGACGAACCGACGGTGGGGTACAGCGGCCGGATGGCCCGGAAGAAGCACGTCGACGAACTCCTCCGGCTGGCCGAGCGGCGACCCGACCTGCGGTTCGAGCTGGTCGGCGAGGGGCCGGTCCGGGACGACCTCGAACGCGGCGCGCCGGAGAACGTCCGGTTCCGCGACTTCCTCCCGCGGGAGGACCTCCCGGCGTTCTACTCCGCGCTCGACGTCTTCGTCACCGCCTCGACCTGCGACACGCTCGGACTCTCGACGCTGGAGGCGAACGCCTGCGGGACCCCGGTCGCCGCCGCCGACGTGCCCCCGTTCGACCGCACCATCGGGCCGGACAACGGCGCCCGGTTCGAACACGGCGACCTCACCGACATGGGGCGCGCCGTCGCCGACTGCCTCGACGGGGACAGACAGACTCGCGCGGCGGTCGAGGGGTTCTCCGTCGAGCGAACGATAGACGACTTGGAGGAGATATACGGGGTGTCGTAGATGGGCGCGGACAACGTCGACGTGTTCCAACGGCTGGTGTTCAGCGTGCCGCCGCTCTCTCGACAGCTCCCCGCGATGGCGGTTCTCGCAGTCGTTTACAGCGTCGTCTCGTTCGCCGCCCTTTCGGCGTTCACGCCGCTGTCCCCCGAGCCGTCGACGCTCCTCCCGGTCGCGGTGCTGCTCTTCCTTCTCCCCTTCCTGCTCGCCGGGGAGCTGTTCCACCGCGTCCTCCCGGGGTATCCGCGGACGTGGAGCTTCTTTCTGGCCCTGATCAACCAGTTCGTCCTGTTCATCCACGCGCTGGTCCTCTCCGGGGCCAACGACGTGGGGAACGCGTGGAGCATCGTCTGGCTCCTCTTCATCACGGTCTACCTGATCAACATCCTCGCGCTCGTCGTCTCGACGGGGATCGACCGCTACAAGCGGATCCTCCTCGTCGCGCTCGCCGAGCCGGCGGCGCTGATCGCCGCGTTCTACGCGTTCGCCGGCGGGGATCTGGGGTTCTCGACGTATCGCCACGTGTTCGCGTTCGCCTCGCTGCTCATCGCGGCGGCGTTCCTCGTGTTGGTGCTCGCGATCGTCGACTACCTCATCCGGAGCAACACCGACGTCTCCGCGTTCGAACTCACCTCCGGTATCCTGCAGAACGACCGCGCCTCGCTCGACCTGGGCGTCGAGGCCGAGCCCGCCGTCGAGACGCTGGCGATCGACAACGGCGACCGGCTGACGCTCGCCGCGCCCTGGGTCCACCCCGGTCCGCTCGGCGGGTTCGGCGGGGGGCAGCTGAGCGGGAACGTCATCGACGCCTTAAACGACGGCGACGAGGGCGAACGCGGGTTCTTCCTCCACGTCCCCTGCACGCACAAGGAGGATCTCTCGAACCCGGAGGACGCCGAGAAGATCCTCGACGCGGTCGCGGACCCCGAGCGCGGCGCCCGCGCGTCGCGGCTGGTGAGCCACGACTACGGCGAGATCGAGTTTTACGGCCGGCGGATCGGCGACAAGCAGATGATCTTCCTCCACGGCGAGGGGATCGACGACTACGACACGGGCGTGTTCATGGGCGACGTGGACGAGTCGGAGGTGCTGCTCGTGGACCTCCACAAACACGACCTCCAGAATGGGCCGGCAAAGGAGGTACTGTACGGCTCCGCCGAGGCGGACCGGCTGAAGCGTCACTTCGACGACTTCCGCGACCGGCTCGCCGACGCGCCGCTCCGCGACTACGCGGCCGGCTTCGCGGTCCGACGCGCGGATCAGGACGTAGCGGCGCTCGTCGAGTCGGTCGACGGCCAGGAGACGCTGTTACTGGGAATCGACACCAACGGGGTCACGCCCGACGTGCGGGCGCTGGCGGCCGACTACCGCGAGGAGTTCGACGAGGTGCTGATCTTCTCGACGGACACCCACGCCTCGATCCACGAACTCGCGAACACGACGCGGTCGGACATCGACGCGCTGCGCGAGGCCGTCGAGCGCGCCGCCGACGACGTGGCCCCCGCGACGATCGGCTTGGCGAGCCGGCGGACCCGCCCGCTAAAGCTCCTGAAGAACGACTACAACGGGCTCGTGTTCAGCGTCAACATCCTGATCCGGCTGACGATCATCGCGCTCGCGATGCTGTACGCGTTGCTCGTCATCTGGCTGTTCTTCTGACCGGCGGGGCCGTTCTCTCCCGAGCGGGGTCGGTACAACGGCGATCAATACCGGGAGTAGGTATAGTACGGTTGTAGGGTGGTTGTTTATAAGTGATCGAGTGGGGTTGCTGTCGGCTGTTTATAAGGGTACGACGGTGCTGCGGTGAAGACCTCCAAAGCCCCAGCCGCTGCGGACGGCGCACGCTCGCTACGCGCCTCACTCGGTCGCTGACGCTCCCTCGTTGCGGTGCTTGCGTCGTCATCAGAACGCGAAGCGTTCTGATTGGCTCACGAGAGCTTCGCTCTCGTGAACGCCTGCGCCGTCCGCAGCGGCAGCGAGGCGCTTCGCGCCTCTGGCAGCCGGCGGCGAAGCCGCCGGCGACTGCCCCTTTGAGTCCCGCCTCGCACCGCAACCGCACAGCACCTCACACCTCCCCAGCCTCGTCACCGGACTACGTCCGGTTGCAAGCGAGAGCTCCGCTCTCGCCCTGTCGCTGGCGGCGGCTGCCGCCAGCGACTCCCTCGCACCGGCGTCGCCGGCGGCTTCGCCGCCGGCTGCCAGAGGGACCTTCGGTCCCTCGCGATTCGCGGCCGCCGATGGCGGCCGCTCACCGGGGCGCGCCGACCACATCGTTCTTTATAAGTGATCGTCGCTAGCGCTCACGATTATTTAAATACTGGATCGCCACCACCGATCTGCAACACCCACTCCCGTGATCAACCGTCACCGCACCGACAGTGATCGCTGCTCGCAACCGCTGTGAAATCTGTCACGCATTTGGGAAACAGCGTCGGGAGCTCCTACGAATCGTCGATCGCCGCCCGAACCCGCTCGTGGAACTCCCGGAGTGCGGCCGACTCGTCGTCCGCGAGCACCGCGTCCGAGTCGACGAGCGTCGCGAGCCCGAACGCGAGCGGGGTCGGCGAGTCGACCGTCTGATCGACGACCGCGAGGTCGCCCTCGGCGATCCGTTCGGCCACCGCGTGGATCCGGGGCGCGTCGAGCCGGTCGTCCAACAGCTCGCGGTACGTCTCCTCGATCACCGCGAAGCCGTCGAGCCCTTCCGCGAGCGAGAGCAGCGTCTCGGCGGACACCTGCTGTTCGGCGGCCGACTTCTCGTACCCCTTGTACCGCTTGAGGATCATGAGCGAGCGCGTCGCGTTGATCCGGAAGTAGCGCTGGAGGAGGTCGGTCCCTTCCAGCGCCGCCCGGAGGTCCCTGCGGACCGTCTCGGGGTCCAGATCGCGGAGGATTCCGGCCACGTCGACCTTGCGGTTCAGCGGGAGCGCGAGGCTGAACCCGCGGTCCGAGACCGCGACCGTCGGCTCGGCGTCGGTGCGGGCACGGCACTCGGCGGCGATCAGCCGCGAGAGGCCCTCGTTGAACCGCCGGCCGTAGGTGGAGTGGACATGGAACCGGCGCTTGTACGCGTCGCGGTCGAGCACTTCCTCGACGGCGAGTCGCGACGGGGTCGACACGCTCTCCGCGCCCGCGTACGCGACCTGCTCGTCGTACATGCGAGTGATCGCCCGGACCGAGTTCCCGTCGATCGGAAGCTCCCGGAGCCACGCGCGGACCGCGGGCGGACCGCCGTCCTCCAGCCGGTCGAGCAGGTCGGCCTGGAACGCGAGCACCTCCGCCGCCAGATCGGCCGACAGCGGGAGGCGCTCGGCGTACCACGTGGGGACCGTCGGGCGCTTGTCGGTTCGGTCGGCGTAGACCTTCGAGCCGCGGCGGTAGCGGAACGCGAACCGCTCGCCTCCCAGCGCGAACACGTCGCCGGGCGAGAGGGTGTCGAGGTAGTTCTCGTCGAGAGTCCCGACCGGCTCACCGTCGCGGGTGACCACGTCGCAGCCGAACGAGTCGGGGATCGTCCCGACGTTCGTCATGTAGATGACCCGCGCGAGCCGCCCGCGCTTCCCGACGAGCGTCTCGCCGACCGAGTACTCTTCATGGTGGTGTTCGCCGTCCGGCGGGTCGTTCGCGTCGCGCCACACCTTCGGGTAGACGTTCCGCTCCGCGAGCCCCTCGTAGTCGCCGGTGAGGTAGCGCATCAGTCGCTCGTACTCGTCGTCTCCGAACTCACGGTACGGATGCGCGCGTCGGAGGATATCGCGGATCTCTCGGTCTGGACGGACCCGGTTGATCGCCATCCCGTAGACGTGTTGGGCGGCCACGTCGGCGGCGCCCTCGGGGAGCGACACGCCGTCGACGAATCCCTCCTCGGCCCGGGCGAGCATCGCCGCGCACTCGACGAGCTCGTCGCGGTCGAGCGCGAACACCCGCCCCTCGACGGTCTCGCCGGGGCTGTGGCCCGCGCGTCCGACGCGCTGGAGCAGCGCCGCGACCGACTTCGGCGACCCGACCTGCACGACCAGATCGAGGTGGGGCATGTCGATGCCGAGTTCGAGGCTCGTCGAGGTGGTCACCACGTCGAGCGTGCCCGACTTTAACCCCTCCTCGATCCGGGCGCGCTGGCCCTCGCCGAGGCTCCCGTGGTGACAGCCCGAGTCCGACTCGTCGTAGTCGAACCGCTCGCGCAGCTCCCGGAGGGTGCGCTCGGCCCCCGACCGCGAGTTCGCGAACACCAGCGTGTTCTCGTGGTCCGTGATTAGCTCGTGGAGCGCGTCGTAGAAGCGGTCGGTGACGACCGAGCCGTCCGCGTGAATCAGGTCGGCCGCCGGCGTCCGAAGTTGCAGGTCGAACTCGCGGCCGAACCGTGCGTCCACCACCTCGCAGTCGCGGGGGGCGAACCCGTCGGCGTCGCCGACCTCGCCGGCGACGCGCTCGCGCCCGACGAGGAAGTCGGCGACCTCGTCGAGCGGTTCGACCGTCGCGGAGCAGCCGATCCGGGTCGGTGAGCCGTCGGCCAGCTCCGTCAGCCGCTCCAGCGAGACCGAGAGGTGGGTGCCGCGCTTGTTGTCCGCCAGCGCGTGGATCTCGTCGACGACGACGTACTCGACGGTGCGGAGCTTCTCCCTGAACCGCGGGGCGTTGAGCAGGATCGCCAGCGTCTCGGGCGTGGTGTTGAGCACGTGCGGCGTCTCCTCCAGCATCGCCTGCCGATCGGCTTTACTCGTGTCGCCGTGGCGGATCGCCTGTCGGACGCCGGGGTCGGGAGCGGTCCCCTCGTCTTTACCTGTCTCACCCTCGGCCGCGATCTCAGCCGCGATCCCGTCGAGCGGCGCTTCGAGGTTGCGCTCGATGTCATTCGCGAGCGACTTCAGCGGGGAGACGTACAGGCAGTAGACGGAGTTCTCCAGCTCGCCGGCCCGCTCGCGCTCGAAGAGGTCGTCGAGGACCGCGGTGAAGGCGGCGAGCGTCTTCCCGCTCCCCGTCGGCGCGGCGACGAGGCAGTTCTCCCCGTCGGCGACGCGAGGGATCGTCCCGCGCTGCGGCGGGGTGAACAGGCCGCCGTTCTCGCCGGCGTACGCCGCGAACTCCGAGACCCACCACCGGCGGACCGGCGGCGAGAGGCGGTCGAGCACGTCGGCGTCGGGGAGCGGGACCGTCTCCGGATCGAACTCGACCGTGGGCGCGTCCTCAACCGCGAGCGCCTCGCGGAGGAGCGCCCGCGCGGACGGCGACGGGTCGGAGCGCTCCCCGTCCCCGTCCGAGCCGCTGTCGGTGAGTTCGCTCACTGTCGGACTCTGGGCGCGGCGCGGGAAAGCGGTTACGTCGGGATCGACGAGGTACGCCGCGCCTTCACGCGAGTCGACCGCGTTCGCGCGAACCGGCCGGTTTATCCGGGATCCGCACGTGGCGGCGCACGTATGAGTGGAACCTCGGCGACGGCGGAACGGGAGATCGACCGGAACCTCTTCGTCACCGTCTCGGGGCCGCCGGGCTGCGGCGCGACGACGCTGGTGGAGGGGATCGCGGCCGCGCTCGACTGCGGCTACGTCTCCGGTGGCGAGCTGTTCCGTGAGATCGCCGCCGAGCGCGACATGAGCCTCTCGCAACTGATCGCGAAGGCCGGCGAGTCCGAGGAGATCGACCGCGCGCTCGACGAGCGGCTCCGCCGGATCGCCGAGAAGTGGGGGACCGCGAACAAGGCGTTCGTCCTCGAATCGCGGCTCGCCGGCTGGATCGCCGGCAACCGCGCCGACATGCGAATCTGGCTCGACGCGCCCGACGAGGTGCGCGCCAACCGCACCCTCGACCGCGAGGAGATGACCTCGGAGATGCAGGTCCGCGAAGTGATCGAGGAACAGCGCTACCAGTCGTACTACGGGATCGACCTCTCCGATCGCTCCATCTACGACCTGGCGATCAACACGGGGCGCTGGGACGCCGAGGCGACGCTGGACCTCGCGCTCACGGCGATCGAGGGGTACGACGTGGAGGCCGACGAGGGGGCGTTCGACACGCCCGACTTCGATATCTAGGCGGCCGCAAAATCCGGTCGAGTCGGCCGACCGCCCGAGTCAGAACGTGATGATCTCGTAGTCGTCGTCGACGAGCGAGCGGATGCTTGGGTGGCCGTCGTACTCGTCGAGCGTGACGAGTCCGGCGTCCGCGACCGCCTCGTCGACGCCGAACGCGCCGGAACAGTAGTCACAGACCGCCGCGTCGTCGCGGACCGCCTGGTAGAGCTCGTGGTAGTCGCTCTCCTCGTCTTCGAGCTCCGGGATCCACTGCGTTCCGGCGCCGTCGAAGATGAGCTCCAGCTCGTCGTCGTTCTCGGCGAACTCCTTGGCTGCTTCCAGGGCGTTCGCGAGGCGGCCGTAGTCTGCGTGCGATTCGTTGCCGGCGAGAATCACGATTGCCGCTTTTGCCATCGTACACACACGTACCCGACACCGCTACAAAACCCGTCCGCGGCTGTGTGTCGTCAGCGCCGATTCGACACGTCGTGACATACCACGGTAGGCTCAGAGCGCGAGCGATCGCGAACCGACTGCCTTCGACGCGCCTACAGCGTGATCACGTGGTCGACGCCGATCTCGCCGAGCGCCTCGTAGAGGTCCGGGAAGCAACCGACGGTCGCGCCCTCCACGGTGTCGGTCGGCTCGTAGTGGTCGCGACCGTGCTCGTCGGTGTGGTCGAACTCGGCGAGCCCCCGGCGGGTCGCGCACTGGTCGCACAGCATGAGCAGGATGTCCTGTTCGGCCGCCACGTCGGCGAGTCGCTGCCCCAGCGGGTCGTCCTCGCGGAGCGCGTAGGTGTTGTCGTGGAAGAAGAACATTCCGACCACGTCGACGCCGTGGGCCTCGGCCTCCAACTGCGGGAGGATCATGTCTCCGAGCACGTAGTCGATGGTCTGTCCGGCCGTCGCGAAGACGTACGCCACCTTCATGCGCCGACCACGACGGGCCGGGGAATGGCTCACCCGACTCCGGCATGGCTCCCCGCTATCGGTGACGCTCAGACCACGACGGAGCCGAACGGGTACGCCGGCGACTCCGCGGTCCAGACGGTCCCGGAGTCGACGTCGACGAGGGACACCCGGTCGTCGTCGTAGTGCGAGACGGCGAGCCGCCTGTCTCCTGCTCCGCCGACCGGCGTCGCGACCAGCCCGGGCGCCGGCGTCTCGACGACCGCGCCGTCGAACGACCGGAGTCGGGCGGCGCCCGCGTCGAGCACCCACCAGTCGCCGGCGACCTCGAAGACGTCGACGGGGCGCGAGAACCCCTCGTGGACCGCGGTCAACTCCAGCTCCCGGTCGAACTCGTGGACGACGCCGTCGCCGCGGCCGGGGACGAACACGCGGTTCCCGGTCGCGACGAGGTCGTACGGGTCGGCGCCGACCGCGGCCTCGGCGCGGACCGGTCCGGCGGAGGCGGCGTCTCCCGCGACATCACCCCCGGTCTCGAAGGCGACGACGCGGGCGCCGCGCTGGTCGACCGCGTACCCGCGCTCCCCGTCCGACGAGACCGCGACGCCCTGCACGCGGGCGTCCGGCCCGGCGTCGATCGCGCCGATCCGCTCGCGGCTCCCGGTGTCGACGACGTCGACGACGCCCTCGCGGCGGCTCCCAGAGTAGAGCCGTTCGCCGCCCGAGGCGACCGCGAGTTCGTGCGGCTCCGCGCCGACCGCGACGCGGTCGACGAGCGTCAGGGTCTCGGGGTCGACGACGGCAAGGGCGTCGCCGGCGGAACAGGAGACGTACAGCTCGCCGTTCGCGACCGCGAAATGCGACGGGCCCAACACGCCGGTCTCGACTCTCGTTACCTCCCCGCTCGGGTCGACCGCGGTGACGGACCGCTCGCCCATGGTCGCGACGACGGTCCGTCCGCGACACGTCGTCGCGTGGACCGGATGGCTCCCGACCGGGACCTCGCCGAGCCGCTCTCCCGTGTCGAGCGCGAACAGCGCGAGGAGGTCGTCGCCCTCGCAGGGGACCGCGAGGACGCGGTCGGCGGGTGCGTCGGTCCGTCCGTCGCCCCCGGTCATCCCGTACAGGAGAAGTCGCCGCCGCCGTCGTCGCCGCCGACGCTCCCGTCCGTCTCGACCACGACGTTCGTCGCCGTCTCGACGGGGTACCGACCGCGGTCGCCCTGGACGTTCGCCCACTCGCCGAAGCCGCCGTCGTACAGCCGCACGTCCTCGAAGCCGATCGCCTTCAGCGTCAGCCACGTCGAGGTCGGGTCCACGTTGTCGCCGCCGTAGACGACGACCGTCTCGCTCCGGTCCAGTTCGCCTTCGACCTCGTACAGCTGGACGAGCCGGCCGGGGTCGGTCATCCGCCGGCCGTCGACGTTGCCGACCCAGTGCACGTCGATCGCGCCGGGGAGGTGGCCGTGGCGGTCGTGGTCCTCGTTCAGGACGTCGGAGCCCGCCGCGGCGAGGTACGCCTCCGGCATGCGCACGTCGACCAGCCCCGGGCCGTCCGCGTTGAACGTCCCGGCCCCGTCGGCCAGCCACTCGCGGGTGACCCACGTCGACGTCGCGGGGTCCGGCTCGTAGTCGGTCGGCGAGACGCGGTCCCGCGACCCCGTCCCGAGGCGACCGTTCCAGGCGGAGAGCCCGCCGTTGAGGACGCGGATAGCCCCCTCGTGACCGACCGCAGCGAGCGCGAACGCGACGCGGGTGACGCGGGACCCGACGCTCGCGCCGTAGACGAGCACGTCGTCGTCGGGGGTCAGGCCGATCTCGCCGAACGCGTCCGCGATCGCGTCGGTGTCGGGAACGGCTCCCTCGTCGGTCGACTTGCGGGCCGTGATCGCGTCGAACGGCACGCGCCGGGCGCGATAGATGCGCTCCTCGCGGAACCGCTCTGCGTCGCGCGCGTCGAGGACGACGGCGTCCTCGCGGTTGTCGGCGAGCCAGCTCGGCCCGACGAAGTGGCCCACGTTCCCCGACACCTCGTTCTGCGCCGCCACGTCGGCGGGGGTCGTCACGCTGAGACAGCCGGCCGTGCTCGCCGCGCCCGCGACGGTCGCGCCCGCGGCCGCTCGTAGCAGGCCGCGACGGGTCGCGTTTTCACCGTCGGCGCCGTCGGCGTCCGGTTTCTGTCCCGTCATCCGCAGTAGCAGTGGCCGTCCATACACCACGACGCCTCCATCTCGCCGAACGTGATCCCGAGCGAGGCGAGCGATCCCTGGACGTTCGCCACGGCGTCGCCTTCCGGACGGACGGTGCCGGCGGCGGCGCCCGTGGGCGCCTCGCCGACCTCGATCGTCTCGACGACCTCGCGGCTCTCGTGTTCGATCACGGCCACCTGGTTCGCGTCCTGCACGGGGACGTACAGCTTCTCGCGGTTGGGCCCCCACGAGCCCGAGATACTGCTGCCGCCGACGTCGAGGGTCGTCTCGTACTCGTTGGCCTCCAAGTCGATCACGCCGACGCCCTCCCCGGGGATGAAGAGGTACGCCGCGGTGTTGTCCGGCGAGACCTCGCTCGTGATCGGCGCCCCCGGCAGGCCGTCGTCGCGGGTGATCTTCGCGAGTTCCTCTGGGTTTTCCGGGTCGGAGACGTCCCAGACGCTCTCGGAGCCTTCACGAGGCACCTCGGGCTCGCCGCCGAGCGTCCCCTCGCCGTTCTCCACGAGGAGGAGCTCCCCGTCAAAGGAGGAGGTACACATGAACGGGAGAACGTTCCCGTCGGTCACCGGCTCGCCCGCGTCGACGCGCGCGACCGTTTCGAAGGGGTCGACGCTCAGCACGCGGATCGCCTCGTCGGCCACGTCGACGACGAACGCGTAGTCGCCGTCGGGCCCGAGCGTCATGTCGCAGGGGCCGACGTAGCCGGTCTCGATCTCCGCGGTCACCTCGCCGAAGGCCTCGCTGTCGCGGTCGGCGTCGACGCGGAAGATCGCGTGGTTCTCGTCGCCCTCGGGCTCCATCCCGGTGGTGCCGCCCGAGGCGATCAGCAGGTGGTTCCCGTCGGGAGTGACGTTCGGGTAGTTCGGGCCGTAGCCGGTTTCGACGTACGCGACCTCCTCCAGTGTCCGCTGGTCGACGCCGCGGACGCCCCCGGAGACGTTGAGCCAGAGCACGTCGTGGTCGTCGTCGATTCCGGTGGAGTACTGGTTGGCCGGGAACGACGCCGTTGTCCCGAGGAACGGCGAGGCGACGAGTTCGTCCGACTCGGCGTCGATGACGCTCACCGTCCGGTCGCCGTTGTTGAACACGAACATCGTCGGCACTGGATCGTCCTCGCCGCCGCTTCCGCCGCCCCCGCCGGAACAGCCGGCGAGGGCCGCGGTCGCGCCGACGGCGCCGGAGCTCTTGAGGAGGCGCCGCCGGTCGATACCTTCCGCGAAGGGATTCCGACGGTCGTCGTTCGCCAGATCGCTCCCCTTCGCGGGGCGGGGATCCGCGTCGGCCCCCGAGGGACACGAATCCGCGTTGGTCGTCCCGCAGCCGCAGTCGTCGCTCATACCCGTGCGACGCGTCTCACGGCTAAAGTCTCCCCGGACGCCTCGTTCGTTGCCCCGTGTGTCACGTAACGGCAACTATTGCGCCGTCCTCCGACCCGAGGGAGCCGTTACCGTCTCCGGCGACGCTTTACGTCCGGGAGCGTGTGTTCCGGTAATGTTGCTGTCGCCCGTCGCCTACATCGGCGTCTCTATCGCGGTCGGGTTGTCGTTCGGGATCCTGTTACAGAAGGCGCGGTTCTGCTTCGTCAGCGCCTTCCGCGACTTCGTCGCGTTCAAAGACACCCGCGTGCTGAAGGGGCTGCTCGCCGGGATCGCCGTGATGACCGTGTTCTGGAGTATCCAGGCCACGTTCGGGTACTTCCGCGGCTTCTGGACGCCCGCGTGGGGACTCGGCTCGCTGATCGGCGGCTTCGTCTTCGGCCTCGGAATGACCCTCGCCGGCGGCTGCGCGTCCGGGACTCTCTACCGCGCCGGACAAGGGTACATCCAGTTCTGGCTCGTGCTCCTGTTCATGTTCGTCGGCTACGTCCTGTTCGCGTTCGCGTTCCCCGTCGCCGAGACGTACTACTTCGCGACGCTGAACCCGTTCGAGGGACAGACGCTGTACCTCTCGCTGCCGTTCTCCCCGGCCGTGACGGGGGTGCTGGCGGTGTCGCTCGGCACCCTCGCGTACGCGTTGGTGAAGGGGAGGAGTCAGCTCCCCGACGACCCCTCCGGCGGAGCGGGAGTCGGGGCCGACACCCGCGCGCAGGCGGCGGTCGGCGCCTCCCGAACGCTCTCGGCCGTCTCGGTCGGCCTACACGGCATCGCCGACGGGACCGTCGAGTACGTCCGTGGGATCCGCGACGACGACCGGCCGCTGACGGTCCGGCTCCGCGACTCGTGGGACGCGCGGACCGCGGGCGTGGCGATGGCGCTCGTCGCGAGCCTCTGGTTCTACGTGCACGGCCACTGGGCGATCACCGGCAGCGAGGCGCGCTGGGCCGGCTACCTGCTCTCCGGGGCCGGGTTCGACGTAGCGAGCGTCGAGTACTGGGGGTCGATCCTGTTCCGCGACGGGAACATCTCGCTGACCATCGACATGGTGATGATCTCGTCGCTGATCGTCGGCTCCTTCATCGCCGCGTACGCCTCCGGCGACTTCAGGGTCCGGAAGCCGAAGCTGAACCGGGTGCCGAACTACGCGATCGGCGGGCTCCTGATGGGCGTCGGATCGCGGCTCGCGGCGGGCTGTAACATCGCGAACCTCTTCTCGGGGATCGCGCTGCTGTCGGTCCACTCCTTCATCGCCGGCGCGGGGATCATCCTCGGCGTCTACGTGATGACCCACTACATGTACCGCGAGGTCGGCTGCGCGATTTAAGTAGGACTCTCGATCGAATTCGTCGGTTGATACGCCGAATCGGGTCTTTTTGTGGCTATGAGGGTCTTCGAATCTCCAGCCACTCACTTATAAATTGGTGCTACTAGCGCGGAGAACGTCTCCAGAGCTCCAGCCGCTCGGCTATCTTTCTACGAGGAGAGAATCCCGGCGTTTACGCCGGGAGTGAATCCGACAACGCTGACACGATCTTTCTACGAGGAGAGAATC
>NZ_BBJP01000009.1 GCF_000739595.1 Halorubrum halophilum
CCCACCGCCGCAGTCGGAGTCATGGTTGCGAACCTGAAACTCCCACCGCTCGGGATTCCTCCGCCTTCAGGCGGAGGAGGATGTCAAAACGGATTACTCTCGCTCAGTCTCCGCCAGCACGTCTTCGACGACCGACAGCGTCCGCTCCGCCTCGCGTACTCGATCGTCGATGACGTCCTCCTTTAAAAGCCGCAGTTCGGGGTCGTCGAGCGCGTCGCGCACCGCGGCCGCGCGGCGGAGTCGCTCGTACTCCTCGTCGCGCGCGAGGTCGCGGACCGATCGGAGCGTCGCCACCGTCTCGTCGTCGGCGACCCGCGAGACGAGGGGGATCAGCTCGTCGATCTCGTATGCCAGCTCGTCGCCGCCCGCCGGCGGCCAGTCGAGCGTCAGCGGCTCGGCGTCGAGTCGCTCGACGTACGTGCGGTGAACCGCGACCGCAGTCCGGAGGGCGCCGGGGTCGTCGACGTAGTGTTCCAGCTTCGAGTTCGAGTAGTCGGCGTACTCCAAGAGGGTCGGGAGGGGCTCCTCCCCCGCCTCGTACTCGGCGACGTACTCGCGGAGGTCTGTCGGCGGCACGTCGGCGTCGACGAACGGGGTGCCGTCGGCGCGGTCGAGGAACGAGAAGGCGTCTCGGGCCGACGCCGACTTGTAGAACTCGCGGAACGCCTCGCGGACCGCGTCGTTGTACGACTCGATCGGCTCGCGGAGCCGGTCCACGTCGGCGCCGAGGTCGGCGTCGGCCATGTCGGCGACCTCGCGCAGCTCGTCGAGCCGAGCGTCGAGCGCTTTCTTCGCCTGGCGAGCCGCCTTCCGCGCGGCGCGGTAGTCGTCGAGGGCCTCGTCGCGGTCGGCGAGCAGGTCGACGTACTCGCCGGCCGGCTCCAGCGCCTCGCGGGCGGCGGCGAAGTCGGACTCCGAGAGTCGGCGCTTGTCGACCGCCTCGTCCGCGGCGGCGAACGCGTCGGCCGCGAGCGCGTCGTCGTCGACGTCGACCGCCTCGTCGAACTCCCCGCGGAACTGGACGTACGAGCCGAAGTCGCCGGTGCCGACCGCGTCCCCCTCGTACTGGTCGAGCACGCGGTGTGCCCGGCGGTACGCGTCGGCGGCGGTCTCGATCCGGTCCCGCCCGAGGTCGGCGATCCGACCCTCGATCCGGGCGAGCTCGTCGTAGCGCTCGCGCAGCGTCGCGGCCGACTCGCCCGCCTCGCGGACGGGATCGGTTTCCTCCGCGCCGGTCGTCGCCCCCGCGCCGCTCATTCAGTACACCTCGTCCGGGTCGAAGACGCGCTCGCCGACGTTCTCCCCCTCGATCGTCCGATGGAAACAGGAGCGGTGTCCCGTGTGACACGCCCCCACGTTCTGGTCGACGAGGTACAGCAGGGTGTCGGCGTCGCAGTCGACCCGCACTTCGCGGACCGCTTGCGTGTGTCCGGAGGAGCCGCCCTTGTGCCACAGCTCGTCGCGCGACCGTGAGTAGTAGTGCGCCTCTCCCGTCTCGCGGGTCCGTTCGAGCGCCGCCGGCGAGACGTACGCGAGCATCAGCACCTCGCCCGAGTCGGCGTCCTGCGCAATTGCCGGGACGAGCCCGTCGTCGCCGAAGTCCACCTCGATAGCCTCCTCTCCCGCGTCGGCGTCGGTCATGTCTCGCCGGACGCGTGGGGCTCGAATAGTCCTTTTGTCTGTTCCCTACTCCCGACGCAGCACCAGCGCGTCGCCGTCGGCGTACGCGTCGGCGCGCCGGTCGACGACCTCGAACTCCAGTCCCTCGTACAGCGCCAGCGCGGCGTCGTTGTCGGGGTGCGCCTGCAGCGTCACGGGACCGGTCGCGTCAGCGATGACGGCCGCGAGTAGCCCGCGAGCACGGCCTTCTCGACGATAGTTCGGGTCGATCGCGAGCTCGGCGAGGTGGACGCCGGGGCGGTTCGGCGCGTCGACCGGCAGCAGATAGCCGACCGCCCGCCCGTCGGCGACGCTGACGAGCGCCGACCCGACCGCGAGCCCGTACTCCAGCAGGTCCGGGTTGGGCTGTCGGAGGTGGTCCTGTAGCTCTCGGATCCGGGCGGCGTCGGCCGGGCGGGCGGCGCGGACTCTGGGATCGGGGGCAGGGCGGTCGGCGGGGCGGTCGTCGGAGGCGGGGCGGTCGTCGGAGGCGGGGCGGTCGTCGGCGCCGTGACGATCCCCGGGCGGCTCCCTCGTCATCTCACGCGCCCACCCCGAGCGCGAGGGCAGCGGCGACAGCGACGATCGCTCCCGACAGCGTCGCGAGGAAGTTCACCGCCTGGTTGCCGATCCGCTCGCCCTCGATCAGCGCGCCGAGGAGGCTGTCGACGGTCATCCCCGCGACGCCCGCGAGGGCGACGATCCCTCCGCCGGCGACCGCGTCGCCGATCGGCATCCCGAACGCGGCGAGGCCGGCGACGAGGAGCGCGCCCGCGAGCCCGGCCAGCTCGCCCTGCCACGTCACCGCGCCGTCGGTGCCCGGTTCGACGCGCCGTAGGGTGGTCACCAGCCGGGGACCGTCGAAGAGCCCGCCGATCTCCGAGGAGAGCGTGTCGGCCATCGCGGTCGCGGTCGCGCCCGCGAACGCGAAGCCGAAGAGCGCGCCCGGCACGCCGACGTGGGCGGTCGCCGCGTAGCCGACGACGGCGACGAGCGCGACCGCCGAGTTCGCCAGCACGTTCCCGGTGCCGCGGGCGCCCTCGTTCTCCTGTGCGACGCCCCGGTTCGCCTTCTCGTCGAAGCGGTACTTCGAGGCCAACCCGCCGATCGCGTAAAACGACATGAGCGTGGCGAACCACCCGACGCCGCCGAGGACGACGGCCAGTAGCGCGGACAACACCCCCGTCAGCATGCCGGGAACGGAGGCCGTCCCGAGCGCGAACGAGACGTAGCCGAGCGCGCCGGTCACTGCCAGCCCGAAGGCGACGACCGGGACGGTGACGGTCGGGTCCACCGCGACGAACCCCCAGACGGCGAACGCGACGAGGATGACCGTGATGTGTGCGTCTCGGTCGAACACGAGCGATCTGACGAGCGCCGCCGTGAGCGCGGCCACGGCCGCGAGGAAGACGATCTCGGGGAGGCCGTCGATGAGGTCGGTCCCGCCCGTCTGGAGCAGCACGCCGACCTGCCCGGCGAGGGCGCCGAGCGTGCCGCCGGCGACGTACCCCGCTACGAGGGAGAACTCGTCGGTAGAACGTCCGGCGACGACCGCTCGGCCGAGGCGGCCGCAGCCGACCGCGAGCGTCGCCGCGGCGAACGCTTCGTAGGGAAGCGGGGCGCGGGGGAGGGAGGCGAACAGCGCGAGGCCGGCGGCCGCGAGCGCGAACGCGACGAAGCCGTAGAGGCGTTCTTCCTCGCGGTCGCCCGGGAGGGCGAGCGTCTCGAACCACTCGCCGTCGCGGACCCCGAAGAAGGCGAGGCCGGCGACGGCGAGGAACGGCACGGCGGCGGCGTCGCCGAGCGACGGCGCGAGGACGGCGATCGCGGCCACCGCGGCGAAGATACTCGCCCGTCGAAGCCTCCGTATCACACCCTCGGATACCTGCGACGCGCACTTAACGCTCCCGACAGCGCCTCGGTGCCGCCGACAGACGGTCGCCGCGCAGTCGCGCGGTTTCCCCGTGGCGCGGATCCGACGTTCAGTAGCGGTACTCGTTGAACTGCACCGCGTGCCCCTCGATCACGCGGACGGCCCGTTCCGGGTCTTTCTCGTCGTCGGTCGTCCCGTTCTCGTGTGAGGCAACGTCTCTCATACTCTGACGAAGACAACTCTCCGCGATAAGTGTTGCCCACGAGGCGGAAGTGGTCGGTTCCAGGGTCGGGGTCACGGAGGGAAGCGATGCGATCGGCGGTTTAAGGGGTCGACGCACCGCACCACCGACTCTCAGTCGATGATGCGGTCGATCTCGCCGAGGTCGCCGAGCACGTAGTCCGGCGAGACGCTCGCGTCCGCGACGGCCGCCTCGTCGGTGACGCCGGACAGCACGAGCGCGGTGGTCATCCCGGCGCGCTCGCCGAGCGCGATGTCGGTGTCGAGACGGTCGCCGACGACGAGACACTCCTCAGGAGGGTACGGGAGCCGCTCGTGGACCATCTCGATCGCGGTGTCCGAGGGCTTCCCGAGGACCGCGTCCGGCTCGCGCTCGGCGACCCCCGCGATCGCGTTGATCACGGCCCCGGAGCCCGGCACGTCGCGCTCGGGCGCCGGGATAACCACGTCGGGGTCGGTCCCGATGAAGGGGATGTCGCGTTCGAGCGCCCACAGCGCCGTACAGAGATCGCCGTAGTCGAACTCGCGGTCGATCGAGGCGACGAGCGCGTCCGCGGCGTCAACGTCGTCGGTCGTCGCGAGCCCGGCCGCCTCGAACTGGTCGACCAGCCCCGGGGCGCCGATACACAGCAGCTCGTCGTCCGCGTGGCGCCCACGCAGGTACCGCGTCGTCACGGTCCCGGCGGTGAACACCTGCTCCGCATCGACCTCGTAGCCCGCGGCACCGAGTCGGTCGACGTACGCAGGCGGGGCCTTCGTCGGGTTGTTCGAGACGAACAGCGTCTCGGTGCCGGCCTCGCGGAGCCGTCGGTAGCCCGCCGGTGCGCCGGGGATCGGATCGTCGCCTCGCACGACCGTGCCGTCCACGTCGAGGACGGCGCCGCTGAACTCCATAGGAGGAATCGGGGCGCCACCGCCGTAGGGGTTGCGGCGCCCCGCCTGCGCCCGACCGCCTCTGACTACCGCGATCGATCTCGTTCCATATCCGATACCGGTTCCACCTTCGGGATAACGGAAGCGTAAAGCGGGACCGTTCCCAACCTGCGCTCACTGTGACGACGACTCAGGTGACGCTGGTCCAGATCGACAACTACGGGCCGTGGACTGTGACGCCGGAGCCTCGCCGGGAGATGGACCTCCAAGCCCTCCAGTCGCGGCTCTTCGCCGATATCGCCCAGTTCATGGGTCCGCGGGACGCCTACGTCTTCTCCACCCGCTACGACAACATGATCGCCGTGACGAACGGCGTCGACGGCGCGGCCCACGCGGCGCTTCAGGAGTCCATCGGGAACCGCTACCCCGTGAGCGTCAGCCTCGGGACCGGGGTCGCCGATCGGCCGATCGACGCCTTAGAGGCCGCGAACCGCCTGCTCCAGACTGAAGGGAGCGCGCAAGACGAGGGCCGGACCGAGGTGCTTGCCGGCGACTACCTCACCGAGACCGACCCCTCGGACCTCCAGATCGCCCACTTCGACGTGGTGGACGTGACCGGGAAGTACACCGACCGGCTCAACGAGTTCGACACGTTCCTGAACGTCGAGCGCGCCTACGGCTCGCTGACGCGGTACCTCCGCGAGACGCACGGCGCCCTCTCCTTTTTCGTCGGCGGCGACAACATCATCGCCGTCTGCCCGGACCTGCCCGAGGGGGCGTTCGCCGACGCGGTCGCGCACGTGGCCGACGACGCCGACATCGAACTGCAGGTCGGGGTCGGCCGCGGCGCCTCCGCCCACGAGGCGGGCTACGCGGCCAAACACGCCCTTGAGACCTGTCGTGACGGCGGGACGAGCGTGGAACTCTCCGCCGCGCCGGCTCTCAGCGACTGATCGCCGCGTCTGCGACGGTCGTTTTCTCCCTTTTTAGTTCTGTTAAAATCCGCTTTTCAGCCGGATCATCGCATGAAATGACAGTTCGATGAAACCCGCTCCTTGATCGATACCCGGAGTGAGTATTGCAGATCGGTGGTAGCGATAGAGTATTTAAACGCCCACGAGCGGCAGCGACGATTGCTTATAAAGAATGATGCGGTGGCGCGCCTGCGAGCGCCCACCGGGCGCGAGCAGCCCGCGAGGGAGTCGGTGGTCCGAAGCGAAGCGAAGGACCACCGACGAGGCTGGGGAGGCGTGAGGCTGCGGTCCCGCGAGCAACGCGAGCGGGAGCACGGAAGTCGCAGCCCGCGCAGCGAAGCGAGCAGAAACGTCTTCCGGCGGTGCGGTTGCGGGCGGCTGGGGCTTTGCGAGTCTTCACCG
The DNA here is from genome assembly GCF_000739595.1 of Halorubrum halophilum. Taxonomy (GTDB): domain Archaea; phylum Halobacteriota; class Halobacteria; order Halobacteriales; family Haloferacaceae; genus Halorubrum; species Halorubrum halophilum. Next base: position 6,022 of record NZ_BBJP01000009.1, read on the forward strand.
CAGCACCATCGCTCACGGATAAACAGCCGACAGCAACACCACTCGATCACGTATAAACAACCTCACTCGCGATGTACTACACCCACTCCCGCAATCGCTCGTCACGACGCCCGTATTGAGGGGGACTGGGAAAAACGGCAGCTACTGAGGGTTCGAACAGCACCGTACCGTTCCCACTTTCTCACTCCCTCGGTTTCTCCACAGTTCGCCTCCGTTATCCTACTTGATAATTTGACTGTGGCGTTTTTATAGACCCGGTCTGAACAGTCGGTCAACATGTCCGATGATATAGTGTTCGTCTGCACGGCGGACGGCTGCGACGAGGGCCCGTGGGAAGGGTCCCACGACGCGATGGCGCACTGCGCCGAGCACCCGGAGCACGGCTACACCGGGCGCCCGCGCGACGCGGTCGACGAGGTCATTCCCGCGACGGCGACGCGCAAGCGTGACAACCGGAACCTCCAGCACAAGGGGCATCCGAAGGGCGCGCTCGCGCAGAACGACTGACGACTCCGCTTCGCTCGTTCCGATTTTCAGTCGCTCTCACGGTTCTCTCCGCTCATCCTGTCAGGCCCGTCAGGCCTCGTCGAAGAGGCCGAGGTCCTCCGCGACGAGGTCCGCGAGTTGGTCTTTCAGCGCCGGATCGACCTCCGCGATCTCCTCCCCGTCGTGTTTCCCGTCGTTGTGTTTGGCGAGCGTGTCCGCCACGTCGGACAGCGGGACGCTGGTCTCCGTCTCGCACTCGGTGCACACGATCGGGACGGACGGTTCGTCGGTGGACATACGTCGAGTAGTCGCGGGTCGGCGGTATATGCCTTCGGGGGCGCGGCCCTCGCGGACCGAGAGTTCGGGCGGACCGGAGCCCCGCCACCGACTCGAACCGCCAGCGTCACCCGTTTCGGAGTGCTACCGCTCCCCATGCGCGTCCTCGTGACCGGAGCGGCCGGCGGGATAGGTGGCGGCGTCGTGCGAACGCTCGCGGCCGCCGGCCACGACGTGATCGGGGTCGACCGCGACGCCGCGGGGCTGGCGGCCCTCCCCGAGGCCGCGGAGACGCACGCGCTCGACCTGCGCGACGGCGACGCGGTCGAGGCGCTGCTCGCCGACCGCGAGTTGGACCGCGTCGTCTCCTGCGTCGGCGGGTACGAGATCGCGGCGATCGAGGACACCACCGTCGAGTCGTTCCGCCGCCAGATCGACACGAACCTGACCGCGGTCCACACCGTCGTCCGGGCGTCTCTCCCGTCGATCCGAGAGCGCGACGGCCGGATCATCGTGGTCGGGTCGATGGTCGGGTCGACCGCGCTCCCCTATCACGGCGCCTACAGCGCCGCGAAGGCCGGGCTGCGCGGGTACGCCGACGCCCTTCGCCGCGAGGTCGAGCCCCGCGACGTAACGGTCGCGTTCGTCGAGCCGGGGCCGGTCCCGACCGGATTCAACGAGCGCGCGGCTGCGGGGCTCGCGGAGCGGAACGCGGACACGGATTCCGATGGCCCCTACGCCGACGCCTATCGGGCGTTCGAGGGGTACGCGCCCGCCGCGACGGACCTGGAGACCGTGGTCGAGCGCATCGTCGTCGCGGCCACGACCGAGCGGCCGCGGGCCGTCTACCGGGTGAGCCGCCGCGCGCGCTGGCTCCCGCGGCTGGCCGCGGTGCTCCCCGACCGGCTGTACGACCGCCTGATTCGCGCCGGGCTACCGGGCGGGATACTCGGGCGACTCATCGATCGGTAGCGCGGGCGCAGCCGTCGCCGTCGCCGTCCGGACTGTCATCGCCGTCGGTGGCCCGTTCACGGACGAGAGTCGCTCCGAGACGCGTCGTCAGACTCGGCCGAGAGCGTCCGGATTGTCTCGTGGAGGCCGAGGACGAGCGCCGGCACGACGACCATGAAGAGATGCTCCTCGATCGGGATCCCGAACAGGTCGTACCCGGTTCGCAGCGTGATCTCGAAGACGCCGACCTCCAGCGTGTACCAGTCCCAGAGGTACGCGACCGGATACAGGGCGGCGATCGTCCGGGCCGCCCCGCGGAGCGCGCCGGCGTAGCGGAGCAGGCCGACCGCGACCGCGCCGAAGACGACCTCAGTGGCGAGGTACGTGTACGGTCCGAGAACGGTGATGTCCGGGAGCGCGGCGCCCGACAGCGGCCGGAACCAGACGGCCACGAGCAGGAGCGCCAGGAAGACGTAGGCGCCGCGGATCAGCAGCATCGTCGCGATCGTCGGGTTCGCCCGACTGGCCACCAGCGCCACCGAGCCGAAAGCGAGCGCCGCGGCCGGCGCCGACGGCGGGAACAGCCCGGCGACCGTCCCCCAGAGCACGCCGACCAGCCCGATCATCAGGAGGGAGAACGCCAGCGTCCGGGCCCGCCGTCGGCCGAGCAGCACCGAGACGGTCCGCTTGTCGATCGACCGGTCGTACGCGTAGTCCTGTTCGTCGTCGATGATCTTCACGCCGGCGAGCGTCACGAGGAAGACGAGCGCGAATCCGAGTATCGTTCCGGTCACCGCGGCCGTCTGGACGTAGAACCCGCCGAGCAGCGCGAGGGCGATCCCGGTCGGGTACCCCAGCGTCGTGGTGATCGGGTTCGTGTCGAGCTGCGGCGCGTGGAGGTACCCGATGACCCACGTCGGCAGGGTGACGAGCGCGGCGCCCCGGCCGACGAGAGCGCCGAGCGCGAGCGTACAGGCGGCGAAGCCGACGCCGGCGGCGAGGAGGGAGCGTCGACAGCCGTGGACCGTCATCGGGTGGTCGTCGTCCTCGCCGCGTCGGTGGAAGTCGACGTAGCCGTCCTTCACGTGCGCCGTGTACACCGCGAAGAAGATCGCGGTCATGTGGATCGCACCGGCCGAGAGCGCGAACTCGCCGGCGACAGCGGCCCCGAACCACGAGGCCGCGAGCGGCGGCAGCATGAACACCGGGTGGACCTGCGAGAGCAACGCTCGGAGGTCAGCCCGTACTCCGCGTTCGTGCCGAGCGATTGCCATGCGCTACCAACGCGCTAATCACGATTAATCCTGTTGGAGTTTTCACAAGTATGACTTTTCAACTCGTCGAGACGACTTCCGTCCCGGAGACGGGACGCCGACGACTCGCAAACCCCAAAGCCCCGGCGACCCAAGCGGAGGTATGGTCGAGGCTCCACAGACCGAGGAGGGGTGGTTCGCGCTGCACGACTTCCGGTCCGTCGACTGGGACGCGTGGCGCGACGCCCCCGAGCGAGAGCGTGAACGGGCGATCGAGGAGGGGAAGCGCTTCCTGCGACATCGCGAACAGGTCGCCGACTCCGACGAGGGCGACTCCGGGCTGTTCTCCGTGCTCGGGCACAAGGCCGACCTGCTGTTCGTCCACTTCCGTCCCGCGCTCGACGACCTGTCGTCGATCGAGCGCCGGTTCGAGAACACCGCGCTCGCGAAGTTCACGGAGCAGACGACCTCCTACGTCTCCGTCACCGAGGTCTCCGGCTACGTCTCCGACGAGTACTTCGAGAATCCTGAGTCAGTCGACGCGGGCCTCAAACGCTACATCGAGGGGAAGCTGACGCCGGAGATCCCGGACGACGAGTACGTCTGCTTCTACCCGATGAGCAAGCGCCGCGGCGAGGAGTACAACTGGTACGACCTCTCCTTCGAGGACCGCGCCGACCTCATGGCCGACCACGGCGAGGTCGGCAAGGAGTACGCGGGCAAGATCAAGCAGGTGATCGCGTCCTCGGTCGGCCTTGACGATCACGAGTGGGGCGTCACGCTGTTCGGCTCGGACCCGACCGACATCAAGGACATCGTCTACGAGATGCGGTTCGATCCCGCCTCCTCGCGGTACGGCGAGTTCGGCGAATTCTACATCGGTCGCCGGTTCCCGCCCGCGGATCTGGGCGCGTACCTCGCGGGGGAGACGGTACCGACGGGCGAGGGTGACGGAGACGAAGGCGGACACGGTGAGAGCGGGCACGCTCACGGCGAGGGCGGGCACCACGGCGAGGGCGGGCACCACGGCGAGGGCGGCGACCACGGTGCTGATCACGGCGGGGGACACGACCACGCCGGCTCCGGCGGCGGCTCCGCGCACGGCGATCACCCCCACGGCGAGGGGGAGGCGAGCGGCGAGGGCGACCATCCGCACGCGGGCGAGGAGGACGGCGAAGGCGGCGACGACGCCTCGGACGCCGACATCCGCGGCGAACTCGCGGATCTCGACATCTACGCCGGGAAGCCCAGCGGCGAGGACGTGTACGCGACCGTGCTGTACAGCGAGGCCGACGTGGACGAGCTGTTCGACGAGGTCGAGGGGCTCCGCGGCAACTTCGACCACTACGGCACCCACGTGAAGACGGCGGTGTACGAGGGGCGCGTCACCGACCGCGCCGCAGTCGTCTCCATCTGGGACACGGCCTCCGCCGCGGAGACCGCCGCCGGCTTCCTCTCGGAGCTGCCGGAGATCGTCGCCCGTGCCGGCGAGGAATCCGGCTTCGGCACGATGGGGATGTTCTACACCGTCAAGCCGGAGCATCAGGGGGACTTCACCGACACGTTCGACGACGTGGGCGAGATCCTCGCGGAGATGGACGGCCACGTCGAGACGGACCTGATGATGAACGTCGAGGACGAGAACGACATGTTCATCGCCAGCCAGTGGCACGCGAAGGAGGACGCGATGGCGTTCTTCGGCTCCGACGAGTTCCGCGAGACCGTCCAGTGGGGACGCGAGGTGCTGGCGGATCGACCGCGGCACGTCTTCCTGGCGTAGGCAAGGTTGATCGGAGCCGGATCGTTGCCGCCGATCTGACTCCGCGATTTTCGAAGACTCACCCGTTGGTTTATAAGCGGTTCCCCGGTGACGGGACGGACATCTCCAAAGTCTCAGGCGTGAGGCGAGCCCTTTGAGTCCCGCCCCGCACGGCACCGTCGGAAGGCGATCGCCTTCCGTGCTCCCGCTCGCTACTTTTCGTCGACGTGCCGGACTTCGCTGGCGACGCCGCGCGTCGAGTCGACCATCTCCGGGCCGGACATCTCGGCGCGGCCGACCCCGAACGCCTTCGGTCCCTCGATGACGACCTCGTCGCCGACGCGGATGTCGTCGTCCGCGTCGACGACGCCCGGCGCGAGCACGGAGCCGTGCGGGACGAACGGGTCGATCTCGACCCGCTTGGTCGGGGCGTCGCTCTCGGCCCAGCGACGCGCGCCGGCGAGAGTGAAGGAGAGAGTGCCGTACTGCGGCACCATCGTCGCGAGCTGCTCGCCCGGCTCGCCCTCGCGGCCGGCGTCGGGATCGTCGCCCCACACCTGCAGTTTGGGGTAGCGCCCGGTAGTCCGGATGTCCGCCTCGCCGGGGCCGCCGAACAGCTCGTCGCCGGCGCCGTCGCCGAGCAGGTAGTCGGCGAGCGCCCGGACCGTGTTGTGCTCGCGCTCGCGCTTGCTGTATGCGGGCTCGCCCTGCAGGGTCGCGTTCAGCTCCCCGAGCGACTCGTCGCTGGTCGGATGGCCGACGCAGGTGTACTCGAAGGGGATATCGATCGCGGGGTCGCTCTCGACGCGCTCGCAGATCTCGCGGTAGCCGTGGTCCGGGACGTGCGCGATGACGCGGGAGTAGTCGTTCCGCTCCAAGTACCGGCGGAGCACCTCCGCGACGAACCCGATCTCGTCTTCGCTCCAGTCGCCCGTGACGACCGCGTCGTAGTGCTGTGCCGGGTAGGTCGTCTCCAGCTCTTGGGGGACCACGCCGATCGGCGAGGTCATCGAGACGGTGTGACCGCGCCACTGGATCGCGTCGTGGAACTGCCCGTGGCTCTGGGAGTCGCTGTACGGCTTGGTCGCCGAACAGGGCACGAGGACGAGCGGCTGGTCCGTGAACCGATTCCGATACCGGCTCGTGACGCGGTCGGCGAACCGCCGGATCTCGACGCGGTCGAGCGTCTCGGCTGTCGCCGCGGTCACCTCGGCGTCGCGCATGAGGGGCGTCCGCTCTTCGAGGTATCCCCACTGGTCGTCGAACTCGCGGAACGCGGCCGTGAGCCACTGCTCGTGACGGGCCTGTCCCTCGATGTAGTCGCGCAGGCGACCCGCCCGGATCCGCTCGCGGACCCGCCGTAGCTCGGCGCGGAGGGCGTTGACGTTGTGTTCGGCGCAGTCGGCGCGGGTGAACTCCTCGCGGGGCCCCGCGCAGGCCGGGCAGGCGCACGGCAGCTCGTCGAGGTCTTCGAGGAAGTGCTCGGCGTCGGCGGTGCAGTACATCCCCTGCGTCCCCTTCGTCCGCGCGAGCGTCGCGTCCACGAGGTCGACGCCGGCGTACGCGAGGAGCGCGACGTTCCGGGGCGTGGCGACGCCCGACAGCGTGAGGGCGGTGTCGGCCGGGAGGGCCTCTTTCGCCGCCACGATCGCGTCGCGGAACGCCTCGCCGTGGCCGACGAACCCGGAGGCGTCCGCGAGGACGTACGCGTCGGCGCCGGCGTCGCGGGCGCTCTCGCTGTCGACGACCGCGGCTGAGGGATAGTCGACGTCGGGGTGATCGACCGCGAACGACTCGCGGACCTCTTCGCGGGTCCCCGCCGGGAACGCGCGATGCGGCAGGACGGTGAGCGACCCCTCGTCGCCGTCGGGAACCTCGCGGGCGCCGGCCCAGAGACTGCCCGCGTCCTCAAGGAACGGGTCCGCGAGCGCCGGCGTCGTCACCGGGTCGGCGAGCCGGAGCTCACCGAGCCGGCCGGCGCCGTCGCGCTCGTGGACCTCGAAGTACTCGGTCATACTCCCCCTCGCGGGGGGACGGTCAATTCTCTTGTGTTCCGCGGCCGCGGGGCGCATCGGACCGTCATCAGTTTGATTTCTCGATCTCATCGCCGATACTCGCGTGCGAAGCGTTTTATTTAGGCCTGCCGTCGCCGAATGGGATGGCAGGACGGTACGACACGCGAGATTCGGGAGAGGGACGACTACGAGAACTGTTGGTGACGCTCGGGGTGATCGACCCGGACCACGTCTCCGAGAGTCCCGAGGGCGGAGTCGCCCGCGCGGCCGCCGCGCTGTTCGTCTCGCTTTCCGGGTTCGTCTTACTGATCCCGAACGTGACCCCGCTGGCCTCGGGCGGCGAACCGCCGATCGGGATCGCCCTCTCGGCGCTGGGGACGGTCCTCTCGGTCGCGCTGGTACTCGTCGGCGCCCTCCTGTACCGCAGTACGTTCACGACGCGCAACGCGGTCCGAATCGCCGTCTGGAGCCTTTTCGGGATCGTGGTGCTCGGCGCGATCATGCTCGGGATCATCCGGTATCAGGCGCAGCTCGGGTCGCCGATGGTCGCGCCGTCCTTCACCGTCGCGAAGGTGCTCGCGATCGGGGCGGTCGCGCACGTGATCATCGGCGTCTACGACGCCCGACGGGTCCGCGCCCAGCAGCTCGCCAAGGAGCAGCGCCGGGTCTCCGTGCTGAACCGGATGATCAGGCACAACCTCCGCAACGAGACGACGGTGCTCGGCGGCCACGCGTCGCTCATCGCCGAGGGCGTCGACGATCCGGAGCTCCGCAACTCGGCCGAGGCGGTGGCGAAGAGCGCCGACGTGATCGGCGGGCTCGCGGAGGACGCCAAGCGCCTGCAGGCGGCCTTCGAGCGACGACCCGGCGAGCGCGAGTCGGTGCCGGTCGAACCGATGCTGGAGGACGCCGCTGAGGCCGCCCGCGACGCCGGCGCCGAGACCGTCGCGGTCGACACCGAGCCCTGCGCCGCGCTGGCCGACGAGCGACTCGCGACCGCGGTCGAGGAGCTCGCGACGAACGCGCCCGAACACGGCGCGAGCAGGGTCGAGCTGTCGGCCCGCGAGATCGACGGCGACGTGGAGATCACTGTCGTCGACGACGGCCCCGGGATCCACGAGTCCGAGATCCGCGTGATCACCGGTCGGGACCCGGAGACGCAACTTGAGCACGGAAGCGGGCTCGGACTCTGGATCGTCCGGGCGACCGCCGACGCGTTCGACGGGTGGCTCTCGATCGAGACGACGCGGGCGGACGACGAGGGCGCGAGCGACGGCGACACCGGTACGACGGTGACGATGGGGATCCCGGCGGCTTGAGAGAGCCGTAGAAGGAGCCAGAAAGAATCTGGTTCTTGATCGATAGCGGGAGTAGGTATAGCGAATTTGTGAAACGGTTGTTTATAAGCGATCAAGTGATGTTGCTGACGGCTGTTTATACGTCGTCGACGACGCGGTGAAGCCCTCGCTGCTGCCCCTTTGAGTCCCACCCGACCGCAACCGCACAGCCTCACGCCTCCCCAGCCTCGTCGCTGGCGCCTTATAAGGCGCCAGCGACTCCCTCGCACCGTCGATTCGCGGCCCTGCGGGCCGCTCACCGGGGCGCGCCACCGCCGTGTTCATTTATAAGTGGCCGTCGCCATCGCTCATGTCCTTTTAAATACTGTATCGTCGCTATTGATCTGCAACACTTACTCCCGCCATCGCTCACCACTGTATCCGTCTTGGTCCGTCCGGTTCAGAGCGTGTCACCTACCGAGGAGTTCGACAAGCTCGATTGTACGCTGTCTGATTCCTCGACGGCAACCACGCTACGTCGACACCCACTGTTTAGGTCCCTCACGCCCTACGACTCACATGGAGATCACCGGCCCGTGGGACCGGGAGCGCGTCGACGAGTTCCTCGACGGAGCGCGGATTCCGGTCCGCATCGGCTGTCGCACCCCGAGCGACGCGCCGTGGATCGTCTCGCTGTGGTTCTCGTGGGACGGCGCGATCAACTGCGCGACGAGCGCAAGCGCCGACCTCGCCGACTTCCTCGCGCACGACGATCACGTCTCGTTCGAGGCCTCGACGAACGACCCGCCGTATAAAGGCGTCAGGGGACGGGGACGTGCGACGGTGTCGCCGGACGCGGACAAGGAGTTGCTCCGTGCGCTGTTGGAGCGGTACCTCGGCGGCGTCGACAACCCGACCGGCGAGCGGCTCCTCCGGCCGGAGCGCGAGGAGATTCGGGTGCGGATCGAACCGGAGCGGCTGCACTCGTGGGACTACAGCGAGCGGATGGACCCGAGTAAGCGCTGACTGCCGCCCCCGCGTTCTCAGCGACCGAGGTGCCGCAGGTTCTCCGTCTCGACTCGGTCCGGCACCGCGTCGACCGCGCGCGGTACCCAGTCGTCGTGGCCGAGGGTGAGTTCGGCTTCGGGGTTGGCGTCGGCGAGACTCGCGACGCCCTCGGCGGCCGCGACCTGCGCCGCGCCGTCGACCCGCTCGGGCACCTCCGCGGTGAGCGGGTACGTCTCGGAGAGCGCCCGCGGGAAGGGACCGAACGGCGGTTTCACGCGCCACACCGCGTCGTAGTCGTGCTCGGAGGGCGCGTCCGACTCGGTGAGGAGGAGCCGGTCGGGGACCGCGAGCCGGGAGAGCCGGTCGTGGTGTCGGCGGACCTCGGGGCGGCGGGCCGACTCGTGAGAGGTGTAGAAGAACGCGTCCTTCGAGACCGGATCCGTCTCCTCCAGTTCGTCGGCGTGGTCAAGGAGGGTCCGGAGCCCGTCGAGCATGGCGGGGTGGCCGCGGGCGCGGCGGTCGACGAGCTGGAGGAGGTTCCCGGACCGGATCGCGGCCTTCACGCGCCGAAGCTCCTCGAAGGTGACGTGGAGGTTGTGTTCGGCGAGGAGCACCTCCGTGGTTCGGTCGGCGTCGCCGCCCCCGTCGCTCCCGTCCAGCTCCCGCAGCTCCGCGGGCGTGTGCTCGGCGCAGACGGGACACGAGCAGGGGAAGTACTCCATCTCCTCGAGGTGTTCGGTCCCCGCGACGGTGAGGTACCGACCGTCGCGGGCCATCAGCGCGTAGGCGGCCGAGTCGAACAGGTCGCAGCCGGCGGCGACCGCCAGCGCGAGCATCATCGGGTGGCCGGCGCCGAACAGGTGGACCGGGGCGTCGGGGTCGAGCCCGCGCTTGGCCGCGCGCACCGCCTCGACGACCTCTGCGTAGCGGTAGGAGTTGAGGAGGGGGACCATCGCGCCGACCGGGAACACGTCTAGATCGGTCGCGCTCGCGCCGCGGCCCGCCTCCTCGCGGAGGTCCGGGAACGTCGACCCCTGCACGGGGGCGTTGACGAGCATCTCGCCCGTCTCCGCGGCCTCAGCGTCGGCGAGCGCCTGCTTCGTCGTCTCCAACTCCCGCTCCGCGCGCTCGCGGTCGACGTCCGGGGGCGTGGGCACGTCGACCGGAGTGGCCACGTCGCTGCCGATCTGCCGCTGGAACTCGATGATCTCCTCGGTGGTCACGTCGATGTCGCCGTACTCGGCGAGCTGGAAGGAGCCGGAGTCGGTCATGATCGCGCCGTCGAACCCGAGGAAGTCGTGGAGCCCTTGATCGAGCACCCGATCCCGGATCCGGTCGGTGCTCCGGATGATGTAGGAGTTGGTGATCAGCATCTCCGCGCCGAACTCCTCGGCGAGCCGCCGGGGCTCGACCGTGAGGACGTTGGGGTTGACGACCGGCAGGAGCGCCGGCGTCTCGACGGTAACCCCGGCGCGGGGGACCTCCAGCCGCCCGATCCGCCCGGCGGCGTCGTGGTCCCGGATCTCGAAGTGATCGCGCATACCCGGAGTGCGGGGACGCGGGCGGTAAGAGTTGCGTTCGGGGGCGACGGGGCGGAGTCAGCGCCGCCACCGCCTCGGCGGTGGACCGTGAACTGCTCCCGACTCAGAGCCCCGTCGGGTGGCTCACGTACGCCGTCTCCAACCCCCACTCCTCGGTCAGCGCCTGCAGCGACCGCACGCCGAACGTCTCGGTGGCGTAGTGGCCCGCGAGGAAGACGGTGATCCCGGCCTCGCGCGCGTCGTGGTACACTTGCCCCTTCCCCTCGCCCGTGATCAGCGCGTCGGCGCCCGCCGCGACCGCCTCGTCGAGCCAGTCGGTTCCGGAGCCGGTGACGACCGCGACGCGCTCGATCTCGTCGGGGCCGAAGTCGACGACCTGCGTCGGCGACTCCTCACTCTCGCCCTCACCGCCCGGCTGCCCCTCGAACCCGTCGAGCGTCTCGCGGAGCGACGCGGCCGACCGCGGCGCGTCCGTCTCACCGATCGTCCCGATCGTGACCGGCCCGATCTCACCGAAGGGCTCCCGGTCGCCGAGGCCGAGTTCGGCCGCGACGCCCGCGGCGTTGCCGAGGTCCGGGTGGCCGTCGAGCGGGAGGTGCGAGACGTAGAGGGCGATGTTGTGTTCCGCGAGCGCCGCGACTCGGTCGTAGGTCCGGCCCGTGACGCGGTCGATCCCGCCCCACGAGATCCCGTGGTGAACGACGAGGAGGTCGGCGCCCGCCTCGGCCGCGGCCTCGATCGTCGCCTCCGCGGCGTCGACCGCGAAGGCGACGCGCTCGATCTCTCCCCGGTCCGACCCCACCTGTAACCCGTTCGCGCTGGCGTCGACGTCGGCGTACGCGGCCGTGTCGAGCCGGTCGTCGAGTCGTCGCACGTACTCGGAGCGCTCCATACCGACAGCGTGCGCCGGGCGGGAAATAAAGCGCGCGGCTCCCGCCGGGGCCGCTCTCGCCGAACGGCCCCCGCCGACCGCTACTCCCGCTCCGCGACGAACGCCTCGACGGCCTCGCGGTCGGGGAGCGCGGTCATCCCCCCGTGATCTCGCACCGAGAGCGCCGCGGTCGCGTTGGCGAACGCGAGCGCGTCGTCGAGGTCGCCCTCGGCCGTCGCGGAGGACGTAGTGACGTCCACCCGCGCGGCCAGCCGGCCTATCAGCCCCGCGGTGAACGCGTCGCCCGCGCCGGTCGCGTCGACCGCCTCGACCGGGAATCCCCCGTGGCGCGCGGTCGTCTCGCCCCACGGCGCTGCGTCCATGCTCGCCGCGACCGCGCCCGCGGAGCCGAGGGTGACGACCGCCGTGTGGGGCCCGAGTCCCAGCAGGTCTCTGGCCAAGTCTTCGCCCTGCTGCGAGGAGATGCCGGTCGCCGCCACGTCCTCGTCGCTGGCGAACGCCACGTCGGTATCCGCGAGGAGGTCGCGGATCGCCTCGACAACCGCGTCCCGATCGCCCTCCGGAACCAGATCCGGGCGGTAGTTCACGTCGAACGAGACGGTGCAGCCGCGCTCGTCGGCCACGGCCGCCACCCTGCGCATCGCCCTCCGGCCCGCGGGGTGCGTCAGGGCGACGCCGCCGAGGTGGACCCATGAGACCGAGGTCAGCGCGTCGGTCGGGACCGCCTCGGGATCGAACCCGAAGGTCACGTCGCGCGAGCCGTAAAACCGGAAGCGCCGGCGGTCGACGCCCGGCGGCGAGACCACCGCGAGGGTGGTGTTGCCGGCGACGCGCCGAGAGAGCGCGTCCGGGACGCCCTCCTCGTCGAGGGTCTCCCGGAGGAAGTCGCCGAAGGGGTCGTCGCCGAGCCGGGTCCAGAACGCCGGCGGCGAGCCGAGCCGCGAGAGCCCGACGGCAACGTTGGCCGGGGCGCCGCCCGGGCGGTGCGTGAAGCCGTCCACGTCGCGCAGCGTCTCGCCCGCCCCGGGGAGCAGGTCGACGAGCGTCTCGCCGGCCACGAGGATGTCGGTCATGAGTGGAAGAAGCGTCGGCGGTCGGCATGAAGGTACGCGTTCGCCGCCGGGGTGGGGATGCCAGATCGCTCGCAGCCGAACGTCTACTCGTCGGCGCCGGAGTCAGACTCGTCGCCTTCTTCCGTCTCGTCCTCCCCCGCCGCGACCTCCTCCGCGACCGCCTCGAACGCCGCGAGGATGACCCGCTTGCAGGCCTGCCCCTCGGTCGTCCAGTGCTGCGCGTAGTCGAGCATGTCGTCGTAGATATCGGGCTTGCAGCCGGCCGCCTGCGGGTGGCCGCCCCCGTTCACCTTCCCGGCGACCTCGTGGGCGTGTTGGAAGTCCTCGGAGCCGCGGATCGACGCGGAGCCGGCGGGCTTGACGATGACCGCGGCATCGGCGCCCTCGCCGCGGAGCGTCTCCGCGACCTCGTTCTGCGAGCACCGGCCGTACGTCACGGCGACGCTCCACTCGCCGACCTCGTGGACGACCGCGCGGTCGACGGCGGCGTCGATCCGGGCCTCCTTCTCGACCCGCCGGTCGGTGACGAACTCACGGACCGTCTCGGGGAGGTCGGCGCCGTACGCGCCCACGATCGTCGCGTACTCCTCGCTGCCGGCCCAGTAGGAGTAGTCGGCCAGGTCGTCGGAGCGCGGGTCCTCCTTGATCCAGAGGTCGTGGTCCCGAGTCACGGCCGCCAGCTCGTCCCAGCGCTCGTCGAAGTCGCCGTCGAGCGAGCGGAGCGCGACGTCGGCGGTGCACTCCTCGTCGGACTCGCCCACGACGAGGTCGACGCCGAGGTCGCGGACCGCCGCGGCGGTCGCCTCGTCCCACTGGTGGTGGTCGAACCACCGGATCGAGGCGGTCGACTCCGCGAGCGCCTCCAGCGGCTCGGCGATCCACTTGTAGTCGTCGGGGCACAGATCGCAGATAAAGAGGTCCACGTCGTCGTCGGCGTACGCGAGCACGCGTTCGAGCGACGTGTCGAGGGAGTACGGCCCGGCGGCGACCAGCCCGACCGGCGACTCGGCGTGGGCGTCCTCGGTGGGGTCGTCGGCGTCGGACTCGTCGTCTTCGACTCCAGCCTCGTCGTCGTCTTCCTCCTCTCCCTCGTCGAGCCGCGCCGCGATGGCCGCCTCGAAGTCCGCGGGATCGAGCGCGGCGTCGTACACCTCCCGGATCATCGCCGCGCAGGCGAGCCCGTCGGCGTCGCCGTCGGCGATGACGACCGCCTCGCTGCCCTCGATCGCCTCCTTCGCGCGGCGCTCGGCGCGCTCCTCGTCCAGCGAGTCCGGGTAGAAGAACCCCTTCCCCGGCAGCCGCGTGTACCGTGACCGGGGGATGTCACCCTCGTCGATGAGTTCGTCGTCCATACCGTCGCGCCGGGCGGGAGGGGGAAAACTCCGCCGTTCTCGGGCGGTCGAAAGACGCGACTCCCGCGCGCCGCAGCCCTCAGATTGTCGCCTTAGATCGTCGTCCGGCGCGGGTCCTCGTCGGTGAGCTGTCGGACGGTGAGCACCGGGATCGGGCACGTCCGGACGACACGCTCGGCCACCGAGCCGATGAGGAACCGGTTCTCGCCGTGTCGCCCGCGCGTCCCCATCGCGACCACGTCGGCGTCGACCTGCCGCGCGTACCCGGCGATCTCGGGGGCGGGGCGACCCTCTCGCACCTCGGTCGTGATGTCGAGATCCGCGTCGCGAGCGGCCGCGGCGTCGGTCACCTGATCGAGCGCGTCCTCGCCGTGATCGTCGAGCGCGTCGCGGAGGTCGTCGCGGACCTCGTCCGGCGTGGATTCGACCTCGCCGCTGTCGACGACGTAGACGGCGTGGACCTCCGCGTCGAACCGCGCGGCGACGTCGACCGCGACGTCGACGGCCCGGCGGACGCTGTCGGAGCCGTCGGTCGCGACCACTATCGTGTCGAACATATCACCCCGTTCGCCGAGGCGGTAGTTAAAAACAGGCGGTCGAATTCGGTCGCAGGGCGATCGACGGCACGAGCGCGGCGGCGGATTTGTCGGTGATCGACCGAGCACAACCGGCGAATCAGTAGCTTCAAAACCGCGCCGGACGGATCCGCGCACATGGCGCTCGAAAAGGACGTTGACTGTCCCGCGTGCGGAGAGGCCCAGTCGTTCTACCGAACCGCGGCGATGACGCTCCACCTCGGCGAGAAGACGAAGTGGCGCTGCCCCGAGTGCGGGTTCGGCTACGTCGAGATAAACGGGATCGACACGCTGCCGGCCTGACCCGCGAGCACCGATCCGCTCCGTTCCCGCATCCGAACCGCTCCGCGTTTCCCACCTCCCTCGCGTTTCCTGCGCTTGTCTCACTCCTCCCGGTCCGTCCGAAAGTCGAAACCACTCGAAGGGGAGCCGGTCGCTCCCCGCCGGCGCGGCGCGCGCGCCCACCCGTCGTCCGGCTCGTCCGTCTCCGCCTCCTCGAACGCGACGTGTCCCATGGGCGTCCGTAGGTGCCCCGGATCATCAGATCGGGTCGGGTCGCGGCGGGACGCTGGCCGGCTCCGCGTCGAACTCGCCCCTCCTACACCACGGGGCCGACCAACTCGATCAGCAGCGTCAGCGACGCGACTGACGCGACCGTGGTGACGAACACGTTCAGCGAGGCGAACCCGGCGTCGCCGCCGAGCTCGGTCGCGAACACGTACGTCGACACCGCGGTCGGCGTCCCGAGCATGACGACCCCGGCGGTGAACGTCGCGGCGTCGACGCCGAGCAGCGCGAGGACGCCCCACGCGATGGCGGGCATACACGCCACCTTGAGCGCGACCACCGAGGCGGTCGCCCCGCGGTCGATCGTCGAGGGGTCGACCTGCAGGGTCGCGCCGACGCAGAGCAGCGCGAGGGGGAGCGCCAGCGACCCGACCCCGTCAAGGGCGGTCGCGGCCGCGGTCGGTACGCCGAGCTCGAACCCGCCGATCGCCATGCCCGCGACGAGCGCGATGAGGACGGGGTTCCCCGCGAGCGACCGGAGGTGCCGCCCCAGCGCGCCCTCGGCATTCTCGCCGTTCATCGACACCAACAGGATCACGGTCAAGGGAACCTGCACCAGCGCCCCGATCCCCAAGATGACGCTCGCGATCGCGGTCACCTCGGCGTCGAACGTCGCCGCCACCAGCGGGACGCCGAGGTACCCGAGGTTGGAGTGGTACGACTGGACGACCGCGACGCTGCGGCGCGCGATCGGCGATCGGTTCCGGTGGACGACCGACGCGACGAGCGCGGTCCCGAGCAGCGTGGCGACCACGGCAACGAGGAGCTCCCACGAGACCACGTCGCCGATCGCCTGGTCGTAGGTCGCGACGAACACGAGTGCCGGGAGCGCGACGTAGTACGCGGTCTGGTTGAGCAGCTCCGTGCGGTCCGCGTCGAGGACCCCGACGCGCCGGAGCCCCGTCCCCGCGAGCAGCAGCGCGAGCAGCCCCGAGAGACGGATGAGAACCTCCATCTACGCGGACCGTGTCGATCCCGGCGGTTGACGGTTGCGGGCAAACAACGTGACTAGAGGTTCGAGCTCCCGCCGCCGCCGTCGATGACGATCGCCTGTCCGTTCACGTATCCGGACTTCGGCGAGGAGAGGAACGCGACAGTGTTGCCGAGTTCGATCGGGTCGCCGATGCGGTCGAGCGGATTGTCCACCCAGTCGGCGAGCCCCTCCTCGTAGGAGTCGTACTCGCCGCGCTCGATCGCCTGATCGACCAGCTCCCGGATCCGGCTGGTCTCGTGGGAGCCGGGGAGCACGGCGTTCGCGCGCACGTCCGGCCCGAGCTCCTTCGAGAGCGTCTTCTCCAGCCCGACCACGCTCATCCGCACCGAGTTCGAGAGCACCAGCCCGTCGATCGCCTCCTTCACCGACCGCGAGGCGACGGTGACGATGGTGCCGCCGTCGCCGTCGGCGAGGGGCTCGGCGCACTTCCGCGCGAGCCGGACGACACTCATCACGAGCAGCTCGTACGCCTCCTCCCAGTCCTCGTCGTCGGTGTCGAGGAACGCGCCCGACGGCGGCCCCCCGGCGGACGTGACGAGGTGGTCGAGCCGGCCGAACTCGTCGAGCGTCGTCTCGACGAGCCGGTCGAGGTCGTCCGGGTCCGTGATGTCGCCCTCGACCGCGACGACGCGCGCGTCGCCGGCCGCTTCCGCCTCCAGGTCTGACTTCGCCTCCGCGAGGCGGTCGGCGTCGCGGCCGTTGACGACCACGTTCGCGCCCTCGCGGACGAGCGCCTGCGCGGAGGCGAAGCCGAGGCCGCTGCTCGATGCCGTCGTCAGCGCGACGTTCCCCTCGATGTCGAGATCCATACGGTTCCGATCGTCGCGGCGCGGTTTAACCGTTGGCGACGCGGCGGGCGTCGCCGGCGGGGGCGGCCGGCCGGAGACCTCCACCCGCCGGGAGGCTCATTACCCGCCCGCCCGAGTCGGGGTGCATGGACGAGAGATCGCTGTCGACCGCGGAGGTGCTCCCCCGTGGTCGCTGAGGCGCGCGACCCCGACGGCGACGCCGGGCCGCTCGACGGGCTCACCGTGCTCGACGCCTCGCGGGTGCTGGTGGGACCGTTCTGCACCATGCAGCTCGGCGACCTCGGCGCCGAGGTGATCAAGATCGAGCGCCCGGGCGAGGGCGACCAGACGCGGACGTGGCGCCCGCCCGCCTTCGGCGAGGACGATGGAGACGGCGATAGAGACGGCGACGATGCGGACGGGGCCAACGGCGCCCAGAGCGCCTACTACGCGAGCGTCAACCGCAACAAGCGCTCCGTCGAGCTGAACCTCGCGAGCGAGGCCGGCCGAGAGGTCTTCCGCGACCTCGCCCGCGAGGCCGACGTGCTGGTCGAGAACTTCCGCGTCGGGAAGATGGACGACTGGGGCCTCGACTACCCCGAACTCGCCGCGGAGAACCCCGGCCTGATATACTGCGGACTCTCCGGGTACGGCGAGTGGGGGCCGGACCGCGACGAGCCCGCGTACGACATCGTGATGCAGGCCCGCGGCGGCTTCATGTCGATCACGGGCGTCGAGGGCGGCGCCCCGGTCAGGATCGGCGTCGCGCTCGCGGACATCGGCGCCGGGATGTACGCGACGCAGGCGATCCTCGCCGCCCTTCTCGAACGGGAACTCGGCGACGGAACCGGCCAGAAGATCGACGTGAGCCTGCTCGACGGGCAGGCCGCGTGGACCAGCTACATGGCGGCGAACTACTTCGCGAGCGGCGAGCCGCCGGGGCGAATGGGGAGCAAACACCCGAACATCGCCCCGTATCAGGCGTTCGAGACGCGGGACGGGTACGTCGTCGTCGCCTGCGCGTCCGACGCGTTCTGGCCGCGGCTCTGCGAGGCGCTCGACCGTCCCGACCTGCTGGCCGACGAGCGGTTCGAGACCAACGAGAAGCGCGTGCGCAACCGAGACGCGCTTGACCCCGCGCTCGACGCCGCGTTCGCGGAGCTCACCACGGAACGGGCCCTCGATCGACTCGGCGAGCACGGCGTCCCCGCGAGCCCCGTCCGCGACATGGCCGAGGTGTTCGACGACCCGCAGCTGGCCGCGCGGGACATGGTCGCCGAGTTTGATCACCCGACCGCCGGACCGATGCGGGTGCCGGGCTCGCCGATGCACTTCTCGCGAACGCCGACGACGGTCCGCCGGTATCCGCCGTCACTCGGCGAGCACACGGAGGCGGTGCTCGGCGAGTACGGCTACGGCGACGGCGACCTCGACGAGCTGAAAAGGCAGGGTGCGATCCCGGAGTGAGTGCGGGACGCGCTCGAAGTCGGCTCGGAGTTCCGTGATGCCCACCGGAACCCCGAATCCGCGTTCGGCCCGAAAAGTCCCAAATCCGTTTTCGGGCCCGAAAAGGACCGAAAAAGACCGAACCGGTCGCTACAGGATCCCCGCCCGCTGCGCGCGAGCGACGATGCCGCGGGCCATCTTGTCGGTCGCCTCGTCGACCATCTCGCCGTCGACCGAGACTGCGCCTTTGCCCTGTTCCTTCGCCTCGGCGTAGGCGTCGACGATCCGACGGGCCTTCTCGGCCTCGTCGGGCGAGGGCGCGAACGTCTCGTTCGCGGGCTCGATCTGGCTCGGGTGGATCGCCCACTTGCCGTCACAGCCCAGCTGGCTCGCCCACCGGCAGGAGTCGCGGAACCCCTCGGCGTCCTCGATCTCGGCGTAGGGGCCGTCGATCACCTGCAGGTCCTGCGCCTTCGCCGCGTGGGCGATGCGCGCGAGCTGGTAGTGCCAGTAGTGGCCGGGGTAGTCGTCGCCGGAGCCGATGGTGAGCCCGGCGGCGCCGACGTTGGCGGTGTAGTCGCCGGGACCGAACACCAGCGACTCCAGCCGGTCCGACGCGCGGGCGATGGCGGCGACTTTCGTCATCGCCTCCGGCGACTCGATCTGCGCCTGGAGGCCGATGTCGCCGACCGGCAGACCGCTGTTCTTCTCGACCTGCGTCAGCAGGTTGTCGACCGTAGCGACCGTCTCCGGGTTGTTCGCCATCGGCACCATGATCGTGTCGAGGTACTCGCCCGCCCGGCCGACGACCTCGATCACGTCGTCGTAGAACCACTCGGTGTCGACGCCGTTCATCCGGTAACACGGCCGGGTGTCGGACCAGTCGTACTCGATCAGGCCCTCGATGACGTTCTCCCGGGCGTCGATCTTCTCCGAGGGCGCGACGGAGTCCTCTAAATCGAGGAACGCCTCGTCGGCGCCGGAGTCGGGCGCCCGCTCGATCATCTTCGGGTCCGAGCCCGGCGTCGCGAGTTGGCTCCGCCGGAGCGTCACGTCTTCCGGCCCGCCCATCAGTCGTCCCCCTCGGAGGCCGTGATCGGGTCGTTCTCGTCCTCGGTGAAGCCGGCCGACTCCTCCTGCCGCTGGCGCGCCTCGGGATCGAACTCGGCCTCGATGTCCTGGTACCGCGGGACGAAGGAGAGCTCGTGGTGGCTCTCGGTCTCGTGGCCGATGTAGCGCTCTTCGAGGTCGAACTGCGCCTCCTCGTCGTTTTCGGCGATGTTCTCGAAGTCCTCGTAGGCGGCGTGGGCGCCCGAGTGGAGCCCGTACAGCGTGATGAAGATGTACTGGTAGCCCAGGTCGCCGAGTTCCTCGAAGGTGAGCGGGTCCTCCTCCGCGCCCCACTCGAACGAGGAGGAGTAGTTGAACGCGAGGTCGAGGTCGGGGTGGGTCTCGTGGATCGTCTCGGCGTACTCGACCGCGTCCTCGCGGGACGGGTCGGGCATCTCGGGCCAGACGAGGTCAACGCCGGCGTCGGCGTAGATCCGCCCGCGTTCGAGGTGCTCCTCCCAGTCGCCGTTGGCGGAGCCGTACGCGTCGGTGCGCGCGATGATGACGGTGTCCTCGCTCTGCTTGGCGTCGACCGCGGCCTCGAACCGCGAGCGCGCCTCCTCGCGGGAGACGATCTGCTTGCCCGCGATGTGCCCGCAGCGCTTCGGCGAGGTCTGGTCCTCGATGTGGATCGCGGCGACGCCGGCCTTCTCGTACTCGCGGACCGCACGTCGGACGTTGTGGACGCCGCCGTAGCCGGTGTCGCAGTCGGCGATGACGGGGAGGTTCGTCGCCTCGACCATGCGCTTCGCGTTCTCGACCATCTCGCTCATCGTGACCATCTCCAGGTCGGGGAAGCCGAACTGGCCGAGCACGGTCGAGTAGCCGCTCATGTAGGCCGCGTCAAGCCCGGCCATCTCCGCGAGGCGGGCGTCGAGCGCGTGGTAGATCCCGGGCGCGAACGTGTAGTCCTGCTCCTCGAACAGCTCGCGGAGCTTCCGGCCGGCCGGGTTGTCGATGTCTCTCGTGAAGACGTCGTCGTCGAGTTCGTTGGGATTCATAGTGATGACTCCGTGGTGGTGTCGTCGAATTGGTCGGTCGTGTCGTCGAACTGCTCGGCCGCGCGCCGCGTGAACGTCGTCGGGTCCGGTCGCGGTCCGCGTCCGGTCCCCGCCATAGGGACGGCGCTCATCGCGACCCCCCGGCGGTCCGCGTGCGACTAGCCGGTCGCAGGTCGGGGACGAGCGGGGCGTCCCGCTCGCTATCGGTCGGCGGCGGACTCGGGCGTCGAGGCGTGTCGGTCGCGGTCGACCCCTCGGTCGGCGTCCGGGTCGTCGGGACGATCGGAGCGCCCGCCGCTTCGGTGATCGGCGTGCGCCCGGGGATCGTCCGGGGAGAAGGATCGGTCGACGCTCGATCGGTACCTCGTCGATCGGTCGCCGTTTGATCGGTCGGCGTACGGTCAGTCGTCGTCCGGTTCGTCGGGTCGTCCGCGGGTGTGGTGTCGTTAGGTGTCGTCATCGGGTCGTGTGGGCGGTTGCGGCGGTCGTCTGGTGATCGTGCTGTCGCCGGGTCGGGCTGCTGCGTGTCCGCGTACGGATACTGTCATTGCACTCGGTACGTTCGGAGGGTTGGTAATAAACATAATGATTGATAATGATAATATTCGTTAATGTGTATTATCGGTTTAATTGGTTATTGGTAACTCCCCACAGGACGTTAGGGAGAACAGGGGAGGGAGCCGCGTCAGCGGGACCGATCCCTTATAATCCGTTGGGGCCCGACACGCCGGTATCGTGAACGAGCGAGACGCGCTCCGGGCGCTCGCGGCCGACCTCCCGCACGCCGGCGACGACGCCGCCGTCGTGGGCGACACCGTGATCACGACCGACATGCTCCACGAGCGGACCGACTTTCCGCCCGGGACGACGCGGTACACCGCCGGGTGGCGCGCGGTCGGCGCGTCGCTCTCGGACGTGGCGGCGATGGGCGCGGCGGCGACCGCGGCGGTCGCGGTCTACGCCGACGCGACCTTCGAAGAGGGGGACCTCGACCGCTTCATCGCGGGCGCGGTCGACGTCTGCGAGGCGGTCGACGCCGAGTACGTCGGCGGTGACCTCGACACCCACGACGAGTTCACCACGGCCTCGACCGCGGTCGGCGACGTGACGGACGCCGGCGCGGTCACGCGGTCGGGCGCGCGTCCCGGCGACGCGCTCTGCGTCACGGGCGCGTGGGGGCGCTCCGCCGCCGCGCTCCGGTTGTTTAAAAGGGACGACGAGGAGGCGGTGGAGCGCGCAAACGACCTGTTCCGGTTCACGCCCCGCGTCGCCGACGGGCTCGCGCTCGCGGACCGGGCGACCGCGATGATGGACTCGTCGGACGGGCTCGCGCGCTCGCTCCACCAGCTCGCGGAGGCGAGCGAGGTTGGGTTCGAGCTCGACCGCGACGACCTCCCCGTTCACCCCGCCGTCGACGCGGTCGCCGAGGGGGACGAGGCCGAGCGCTTCGAGCTGGCCGCGCACTTCGGCGAGGACTTCGAGCTCGTCTGCGCGCTTCCCGAAGAGGCGGTCGACCCCGCCCGCGAGGCGTGTCCGGGCGGGCTGACCCGCGTGGGGCGAGTCGTCGACGCCGCCGACGGGGTGACCGCCGACGGCGACCCGCTCCCGGACCGCGGGTACACGCACGGGTAGGGGCGCGCTCGACCTCGCTGCGGCGAAACCGACTCAGTAGTGCCACGGGTAGTCGCGGAACTCGGGCTCCCGCTTCTCTAAGAACGCGTCCCGGCCCTCCTGCGCCTCATCGGTCATGTACGCCAAGCGGGTCGCCTCGCCCGCGAACACCTGCTGGCCGACCATGCCGTCGTCGGTCATGTTGAACGCGTACTTCAGCATGCGCATCGCGGTCGGGGACTTCTTCGTCATCTCGTCGGCCCACTCCAGCGCGACCTCCTCCAGTTCCTCGTGGGGGATCGCCTCGTTGACCATCCCCATGTCCGCGGCCTCCTCGGCGGAGTAGGTCTTCCCGCGGAAGAACACCTCGCGGGCCTTCTTCTGGCCGATCTGCTTCGCGAGGTACGCGGAGCCGAACCCGCCGTCGAAGGAGGCCACGTCGGGGTCGGTCTGGAGGAACTTCGCGTGCTCCTCGCTGGCGAGCGTGAGGTCGCAGACCACGTGGAGGGAGTGGCCGCCGCCGACCGCCCAGCCCGGCACGACCGCGACGACCGGCTTCGGCATGAACCGGATCAGCCGCTGGACTTCGAGGACGTGGAGCCGGCCGGCGCGCGCCTCCTTGACGAGCGGGTCGTCCTCGTCGCTCGCCTCGTCGCCGTCGCGGTACTCGTAGCCGGAGCCGCCCCGAACCGACTGGTCGCCGCCCGAGCAGAACGCCCAGCCGCCGTCCTTCTCGGAGGGGCCGTTGCCCGTGAGCAGCACGCAGCCCACGTCCGCCTGCTTGCGCGCGTGGTCGAGCGCGGCGTACAGCTCGTCGACGGTGCCCGGCCGGAACGCGTTCCGGACCGCCGGGCGGTCGAACGCGATCCGGACGACCGGCACGTCGACGCCGCGGTGATAGGTGATGTCGTCGAACTCGTCGGTAACCGGCTCCCACGCGTCGGGGTCGAAGATTTCCGAGACCATACGCGCGTGTTGGCGGGCGCCCTCATAAACGACGGCGGGTCGGCCGCGGGAGTGAGGGTCCGACGACGACGCGAGGGAGGTCAGTCGCCTACTCCGTCCGCTCGTCGTCGACGGCGTCGGCCAGTTCGTCGATGTGCGTCCGGATCACCGAGATCGTCGCGTCGGCGTCCGCGTACCCCTGATCGTAGCTGTCCAGCGAGGACTCGGTCTCGTTGAGGAAGCGTTCGACCGCGGCCTCGATCGGCTCGTCGCTCATGGTCGCCGATTCGACCGCCGCCGGGTTATACCCCTCGCCGCGTCGTCGCGTCGCGATCCGATAGAGGAGGTCTCTCGCGGAACGGTCTTGTTCGATCCGAGAACGACCTGTCGACCAAACGGACTCGTCCGCCGAAATACCGGGACACAGCCGCGTTCGAGACCGGTACTTCCGAACGGCGAGCGCGGCGGCCGCGGTCGCCGCGCCCGTCCGCGTTATCGGGATATCGCGAGATTGTGTCATTCACACACAATCCTTTTGCCGGTACGCACCGTACGCACGAGCAACAACATGCCGGATTCCCTGTCTGAACAGCTTCAGAGCGACATGGAGTGCGAGGGACTACTCGAGTGTTTCCACGGGCTCAAGCCGCTCGATCGGGAGTGCTTCGGGGTGCTCGTCGAGAGCGACGAGCCGATGACCATCGACGAGGTCGCCCAGGCGGTCGACCGCGAGCGCTCGACCGCGTATCGGGCGGTCCAGCGGCTGCTCCAGACCGGGTTCATCGCGAAAGAGCAGATCAACTACGATCAGGGCGGCTACTACCACGTCTACTCGCCGACCGATCCCGAGACGGTCACCGACGAGATGCAGCGCATGCTCAACGACTGGTACGCGAAGATGGGCCAACTCATCCAGGAGTTCGAGGAGAAGTACGACCGATCGGAGACCGAGTCCGCGGCCGCGTCGAGCTGATCGGTTTTCTCGTTTTCCCGCGTCGATCGTTCCCTCAGCGGCGGCGCAGCGCGTAGGTCGCGTAGCCGACGGCGACGAGCAGGCCGGCCGACAGCAGGCTTCCGAACACCGCCGGCGAGGTCCTGACGAACTCGCCGAACGGGTCGGTCAGCGCCAGCACGCCGACGATGAGCGCGACGGAGATGAGGATGCCCACCGCGCCGAACGCCTTGAACGCCGCGTCGAGGTCGGGTCCGCGCGATTCGGGTGCGGTCGAATGATTCATACACGCCTGTACGAGTTCGACGTATAAATGGGTAAGACGGCATTCTCACGGCGAGAGAACGCTGCGGGGGAGCCGAAGCCGTCGTCGGTCGGGCTACCCGTCGACGATGGTCGGGCGCTAGCTCCCGTCCGCACTCGCGCTCTCGGGATACCCGTCGACGATGGCGACGCCGGAGGAGGCGCCGATCCGGACCGCGCCGGCGTCGAGCATCTCCATCGCCTCCGCGTAGGAGCCGACGCCGCCGGAGGCCTTCACCGGGAGGTACTCGCTCATCAGCTCCACGTCCGGAACCGTGGCGCCGCCGTCGGCGAACCCCGTGGAGGTCTTCACCATGTCTGCGTCGGCGTCGACGGCGGCCTCGCAGGCACGGCGCTTCTCGCCGTCGCTCAGGAGCGCGGTCTCGATGATCACCTTCACGGGGACCGGCACCGCGGCGACCACGTCCGAGATCTCGGCGGCGACGGCGTCGTCCTCGCCGGCCTTCAGCCGGCCGACGTTAATCACCAGGTCTATCTCGTCGGCGCCGTCGTCCCACGCGGCGACCGCCTCGTCGCGCTTCGCCCCGGGCGCGTGCTGGCCGTGCGGGAACCCGACCACGGTCGCGATCGTCTCGGGCGCGTTTTCGTACTCGGCCGCGTCGGGGAGGTAACAGGGTGGGATGCAGGCGTTCATCCCGTGGTCGGCGGCCTCGTCGAGCACGGTCTCCACGTCGCCCCACGTCGTCTCCGGGCCGAGCACGGTGTGGTCGATGCTGGCGGCGAACTCGTCGCGGTTCATGCGATTACGGTCGGGTGCGCGGGTGAAAGACGTACTGGGTCCGGGTCGGGGCTGAGTCCGGTCCGACACGGGACCGATCCCGGACCGCCGAACGGTTGGATTCAAGTCCGCCGGAGGGGAACCCGGTGGTATGCAACCGGGAGATCGCGTCCGCGTCGACCGCGGGGACGTCACGAACGAGGGCGTACTGCTCCCCTCGACGACTCGCGACCACCTCGTCGTCAAGCTCGACGGGGGGTACAACGTCGGCATCGACCGCGACGAGGCCGACGTAGATGTGCTCGAATCCGGCGCCCGCGACGTCGACGAGGGCGCCGACGCGGGCGGCGGCGAGGCCTCCGAGATCACCTTCGACGACGACCTGCCGACGGTCTCGCTCATCTCGACCGGCGGGACCATCGCCTCCACCGTCGACTACCGGACCGGCGCGGTCACCGCGCAGTTCGACGCCGAGGACGTGCTCCGGGCGGTCCCCGATCTGGCGGGCCGCGCGAACTACCGCGGTCGCGTCGTCGCCAACATCCTCTCGGAGAACATGGAGCCGGACATCTGGCGGGAGCTCGCCGAGGCCGTCCGCGAGGAGATCGCGGCCGGCGCCGACGGCGTCGTCGTCATGCACGGCACCGACACGATGCAGTACTCCGCGTCCGCGCTCTCGTTCATGCTCGACTCGCCGGTCCCGATCGTGTTCACCGGGAGCCAGCGCTCGGCGGACCGCCCCTCCTCCGACAACGTGATGAACGCGGTGTGCGCGGTCGAGGCCGCGAAGGCCGACCACGCCGAGACGCTGGTCTGCATGCACGCGACGCAGTCCGACGACGCCTGCGCGCTCCACCGCGGCACCCGCGTCCGGAAGAACCACACCTCCCGCCGCGACGCCTTCGAGACGGTCGGCGCCGCGCCCCTCGGTCGCATCGACTACGAGGCCGCGGCCGAGGCGGGCGCCGACGGGGACGCGGCCGACGCCGCCATCGAGTGGGCCCGCGAGCCGCTCCCGCGGGGAGAAGACGACGACTCCGTCGCCCTCGATCCGGACCTCGACGCCGACGTGGAGCTGGTGAAGTTCACGCCCGGCATGGACCCGGCCGCGTGGGACTACCTCGACGGGAAGGACGGCGTCGTCATCGAGGGAACCGGCCTCGGCCACGTCCACACCGACCTCATTCCGCGGATCGAGGAGCTCGTCGATTCGGGGACCGTCGTCGCGATGACGAGCCAGTGTCTCGCCGGCCGCGTCTGCGACCGCGTGTACGACACCGGCCGCGACCTCCTCGACGCGGGCGTCGTCGAGGCGGGCGACACCCTTCCCGGCACCGCGAAGGTGAAGCTGCTGTGGGCGCTCGCGAACCTGTCGGACCCCGCCGAGGC
This sequence comes from Halorubrum halophilum, assembly GCF_000739595.1. Lineage (GTDB taxonomy): Archaea > Halobacteriota > Halobacteria > Halobacteriales > Haloferacaceae > Halorubrum > Halorubrum halophilum. The sequence goes on from NZ_BBJP01000009.1 coordinate 32,325, forward strand.
GATGGGCCGCGACCTCGCCGGCGAGCTGACCGAGGAGTCGCAGCCCTGGCGATGACGGGATCGGACGAGGAGTCGGCGCCCGATTCCGACTCGGCGCCGGCCCCCGTCGTCCGCGAGGCCCGCCCCGCCGACGCCGACGCGGTCGCCGCGTTCACGCGGGACACGTGGGGCGAGCGCTCCGACGACTACATCCCGCGCGTGTTCCCGGAGTGGGCCGCGTCCGACGACCCCGACCGCGGCACCTTCGTCGCGACGCTGCCGCCGGACGCCGTCGAGGCCGCCGACCTCGACGACCGCGAATCGGGCGACACCCTCGTCGAGGACGACGGGACGGACGCGGCCGCGTCGGGCGACCGAGAGGCGGTCGTCGGCTGTATCCAAGGCGTTCTGCTCTCCGAGTGGGAGGCGTGGGGACAGGGGATCCGCGTCGACCCCGCCGCGCGCGGCCACGGCGTCGGGACCGTGCTCTCGGAGGCTGCGCTCGACTGGTCGCGCGAGCGCGGCGCGACGGTCTGCCGCAACATGGTGTTCTCGTGGAACATCATGGGGCTCGGGCAGTCGCGCGCGGTCGGCTTCGAGCCCGCGACGGAGTTCCGGTTCGCGGAGCCGGCACCCGACCCGGACGCGGTCGACCGTGATGCGACCGATCTCGACATCCTCGCCGATCCCGACCCGAACGCCGCGTGGGCGCTCTGGAGCGACAGCGACGCCCGCGACCACCTGCGCGGACTCGCGCTCGATCCCGACGAGTCGTGGGCGTGCTCGGCGCTCACCCGCGAGCGCCTGCGAAGCGCGGCCGACGACGACCGGCTCCTCGCCGTCGCCGGCGCGGACGCGCTCGCCGGGTTCGCGGTCCGAGCGCGCGTGACGGAGCGCGAGGAGGAGGGAGAGACGACCCGAACCGCGACCTACGGCGTCGCGGCGTGGCGCGACATCGACGCGGCGGGAGCGCTGTACGACGCGATCGCGACCGACGCCGCCGCGGTCGACGCCGACGCGGCCCGCGTGCTGATCCCGGAGACGGTCGAACACGTGAGCGACACGGGCGCCAATCGGGTCCCGGTCGCGTCCGAACCGGACTTCGTGATGGCCGCGGACCTCACCGGTGAGCCGTGAGCCTCTTCGGCGCCGCGCTCCCGTGGTCGCTCCCGCTCACGCTCGTGATCTACGGCGTCGTCGTGGCCGCCGCGGTGTGGATCTACCGCGACGCGAGGGCGCGCGGGAGCCGCTACGCGATCGTTTGGGCGCTCGCGACGCTCCTCTTCACGATCGTTCCGGTGCTCGCGTACCTGTTTCTCCACCGCGACGCCGGCCCGGCGCGCTGAGCCGGTCGCGTTTCGCGCCGGACCGACACGGTATCCCGCCGCCGCCGACCGCTCCCGGCCGCTTATATGCGACCGCGCGGAACGACCGACGGATGCCCTCCCTCCACCTGAGCGACCGGCTACGTGCGCTCGGTCGCGGCCGTCGGCCCCGAGCGCTCTCGGTCGCCGTCGCCAATCTGTTTCCGCTCGTCGGCGTCGTCTCGCTCGGCTGGAACGCGGCCGCGCTGATGACGCTGTACTGGTTCGAACTCGGGATCGCCTCCGGCTGGGCGCTCGTCCGCGGGCTGTTCGCCGGGCGGCCGTCCGAGATCGAGCGCGAGATGCTGCTCTCCGGCCCCCTCGCGCAGCGCCGGATCGGACTGTCGCTCCCGTGGACTGACGTTCAGGTCCGGCTCTCCTCGCTGCTCGTGCTCCCGATTGCGGCGCCGATCCTCGCCGTTGTCTGGCTGTTCGTCGGCGGGCTCACGGTCGGCGTCGTCGCGGACGGGGGACTGGGTCCGGACGCGCTCGACACCGTGACGCTCGCGATCCTCGCCCTCTTCGTCGGGGAAGGGGCGACGACGCTCGTCGAGTACTTCGGCCGCGGCGAGCACCGCGACCACAGCGCACAGACGGCGATTCGAGGCGTGTTCGCCCGGGGCGCGGCGATATTCCTCGGCGCGATGTTCACCGTCACCGTCGTCGGCGCGGGGAGGCTGGAGGACGACGCGCCGATATCCGCGCTCAGCTCCGACGCGATCGGACTCCCGCTCCTGCTCGGAATCGTGGCGGTGAAGGCCGCGTTCGACCTCGGCGGCCTGTACGGCGACCGGCTGGCGGCGTTCGACGAGTCGTCGGCGCTCGATCTGGGGTTCTCCTACGACCCGCCCCCGCCGGAGCCGGTCGACGGGTCGCTCGCGGAGCCGGTCGAGACGGTTCGCCAGTCCCGACGCGCGCGGGTCGCGGGAGCGCTGGCGACCCCCCTCGGCCACCCGGGCCTGTGGTACATCGCCGGGATCTTCGCGTTCGTCGGTCTCCTGTTCGCGGTCGGCGGCAACTGGCCGATCGCCGGTACCCTCGCTGCGGCCGCGGTCGCGGTCCCGCTGGCGCTCGCCGCGCTCGACCACGAGCTCCGGTACGGACTCGTCGAGTACCGCGCCGGCGACGATGCGCTCGTCGCCCGCGACCGGCTGTTCGGCGTCGCGCTGTGGCGCGTCGAGCCGTGGGACGAGACCGACCTGCGGGTGCGGCGCGGGCGGCTGGACCGCCGGTTGGACACGGAGACCGTCGTGATCGAACTCCGTGACGACGAGTACCGGATTCCGGGGCTGGCGGACTCGGAGCCGGTGCTTTCAGTCTTCGACAGGCGCGCGGACCGGCCGGACGGCTGAGCGATCGGACGACTGAGCGGCCGGACGGCTGAGCGATCGGCTGCTGAGTGCGGTGATCAGCGGTTCTCGGCGCGGTAGATCGGATGTGCGTCGCCGACGATCCCCTTGAAGATCAGAATCACGCCGGCGTGAAAGCCAACGAGCACGGTCACGCTCGCGACGATGATCGCCACCTCGATCGGGGTCGAGAGGAGGCCGAGCGAGACGATGAGCGTCGTCGCGCAGGCGGGCGCGTGGACGGCGTCGGTCGCGATCATCGCCCAGCTCGTCGCCACGAGCGAGACGGTCGCGCTCGCGGCCAAGCGGAACCCCTCGGGGGAGAAGGCGGGGGGTGTCGCCGTGAGCGCAGCGCCGTCGGCGATAACCGTCCACGCCGCGATCCCGGCGACGCCGCCGATGAGGTGGCTCCCGACGATCCGGGCGGCGCGATCGCGCTCGCTCCGGCGGTCGAACGCGAGCAGGAACGCCGACGGTCCGAGGCTCGGGAAGACGAACGGCTGGCCGGTCCCCCACGCGATCGCACCGAGCACGGTGAAGAGGAGCCCGGCGTACAGACTGGTTCCGGCGCGGCGGCGCATCGACTGTCAGTCAGCGGCGGCTCCACAAAGCGGCGGCGATTCGCCGTCGAGTGCCCGTCGCGCCCGCCCGGTTCCGGACGCTCCAACTCCGACAGGTAGCGTTTGGTCCGATAGCTCCGAGCTTGACTGCCGGATTCGAGTTCGTTCACCCGTCGAACGGCGGCAGGAAACCGAACTCAGTCCAACCCGGCGATGTGGTCCGCGAGCCGTAGCGACAGCGCCGCGATGGTCAGGGTCGGGTTCATCGCCCCCGCCGTGACGAAGACGCTCGACGAGGAGACGAACAGGTTGTCGAGGTCGTGCGTCCGCAGCTGCGGGTTCACCACGCTCTCGGTCGGGTCCTCGCCCATTCGGGTGGTACCCATGTGGTGCGACGCGTAGCCGGGGTTCTCGGGGTCGGTCGCCTCGATGTCCGTCGCGCCCATCGATTCGAGGATGCGCGTGCCGACGTCGATAGCGTGTTCCAGCGTTTCGACCTCTCGCTCTCCGACGTCCAGCGCCACGTCGGGAACGGGGTTGCCGTGGTCGTCCGTCCGGCTCTCGTCGAGCGCCACGCGGTTGCGCTCTCGCGGGAGCATCTCGACGAGCGCGCTTATCGTCAGCCGCCAGCCGTCCCACTCGGGATCGTCCGCGACCGACAGGTCGTCGCCCACGAGTGGGCTGGCGAGGCTCTCCGACCCGTTGATCGCGTCGGTCGGGTCGGTCAGACTCCCCTGCTTGAACTCCAGTTTGATGCTTCCGGGCGTCGCTTCCTCGTGGTCGTAGAACTGGTGAGATTCGAGCGGCCACCAGAAGGTGGGTTCCTGACCGTCGGGCTTCGGTATCGTCCCCCGGACGCTCGCGATGGGGTGTTCCATGAAGCGTTTACCCACCAGACCGCTTGAGTTCGCCAGTCCGTCGGGGAACGCCTCCGAAGTCGAGGACAGGAGGAGGCGAGGAATTTCGACCGCGCCGCCCGCGAGCACGAAGTACCGGGCCTCCTGACGCAGTGCCGTCGCGTCGGGCGTGTTGTACACCGCGGCTTCGACGGTCTCCCCCGCGTCGTCGTGTTCGAGCGACTGAACGGGCGCGCGGTCGACGACGCGCGCGCCCGCCTCCTCCGCCTTCCGGACGTGCACGTCGCCGCTGTACTTCGCCCCCGAGGGACAGACCGGGATACAGGTGCCGTAGCCGATGCACGGACTGCGGCCGTCGTACGCCTCGGAGTTCCGGGCCTGCGGAGCCGAGTGCAGCGTTATCCCGAGGTCCGAACACGCTTCGGCGTAGCGCGAGTCGACGGGTCCCGTGGGGAACGGTGGGAGCGGGAGGTCCCGTTCGCGCGGCGGGGAGAACGGGTTGTCGTCGCCGCCCGCGACGCCAAGTTCCGTCTCCGCCTCGGCGAAGTACGACCGCAGGTCGCCGTACCCGAGGGGCCAGTCGCTCGCGAGACCGTACCGCGAGCGCATCTCGAAGTCCTTCTCGTGGAGGCGCGGGGTGTACCCCGCCCAGTGGAGCGTCGTGCCGCCGACGCCCTTGACGCGTCTGTTATTGAGGTCGTAGTCCTCCGGCCCCGAGGAGGTGAACACGTCGCGCTCGCCGCCCATGTCCCAGACGGACTGGGGACTGTCGGGACGGAGGGCACGCTCCATCCGCTCGATTCGCGAGTCGAACTCGAACCGGGGTCCGGCTTCGAGGACGACCACGTCGAGTCCCGCCGTCGCCAGCGAGTGCGTGAGGAGTCCGCCGGCGACGCCGGCACCCACGACGCAGACGTCAGCCCGCGACGACGGGGAGCGATCGATCTGCGTCGGTCGTCCGTCGTCCGCGCTCATGGTTCCCCCGTGTGCGAGGCGAACCCGCCGGGGAAGCCGATCGGGTTGCCGATACCGAACGGTTCGGTCCCGACGGGTCGGGTCAACAGCGCGTACAGGACGGAGTTGACGAGGTGATAGCGGGCGCGTTCGGCCAGCGTCCCCTCCGGTCTCGACTGAACTCGGTTCACCCCGAGCGTCGCCAGCAGACGCTCGCCCTGCGCGCGAGAGAGCCCGCCGAACGACGAGCCGAAGTGACGGCGCGAGCGACTGTCGAGCTCGGACAGCGCCCTGACGACTCCGCGAATCCGGTCCTGGTTCAGTCTGCCGACGTAGGCCGAAATCACGGGTTCGACATCTTCCCGGGCCGCCGGGTGGACGACATCGGCGACCGTGAGCAGGCCGTCCATTCCGGCGTCGGAGAGTGGGCCGTCGGTCGTCGTCCGGTCGAGCAGCTCGTGGACGCCGAGACCACCGGCGGAACTCGCGCCGACTAGACCGAGGAGGGCCCGCCGCCTGGTCAGTCTCATCGGGCGGGGACCTCCGCTCGCTCCGACGGCTCGGCCAAGAGGACCACGAGCACCGACAGGAGCACCGCACCCAAAAGCACCTGTAGCCGGCCCGCGCCGGGTCCGAACAGCGCCGGCTGTCGCAACAGCAAGACGAACTCCAGATCCCGGCTCGTGAACGCACCGGCGGGGACCTTCTCGAACGTTCGGTAGCCGACGCTCGCCACCGTCCCGACGGCGAGCCATCCGACCGATACGCCGGCGACTCGGCGGAGGTCTGGACGGCCGTCGAACTGCCGTCGCAGGGGGGCCGTGACCCCGAACGCCGACGTGCCCGCGGACGCGGCCCGTTCGAACAGACCGGCCAGCGGAAGCGCGAACGGAACACTCAGGAGGGCGAGTTCGGCGAACGCCACGGGAGCGGCGACGAAGAACGGCGTCCGGTGGGTGAGTTCGCCGCCCCATCCGAAGACGGCCGCCGCGCCGGCCGCCGCGAGGGCGACGGCGAGAACGAATCGGCCGAGACCGATTCGCTCGCGGACGACCGAGACGGAGAGGCGGGGGGCGTCGCCGTCGAACCGCCGGAGGAGGCTGCACGTCGCGTAGCCGAGATACAGGTGCGCGCTCGCGCTGACGAGGGTGCCCGGTCCGAGCGAACTCGTCGCCGCATCGCTCAGTACGAGACCGAGTGGAATCCCCCACATCGCCGCGGGCCCGGCCGCCAACAGCACTGGAACCGGGAGCGCCGCGGTCAACTCGACGACCGAAAACGCCGGAATCGACACGACTCCGGAGAGCACCCGCTCTCCCAGCGTGACGAGAAGGTAAAGCCCACCGACGGCAGCGATCAGTGGGAGGGAATCGCGACCGGGGAGGAGTCCCCGACCGAGTTCGTAGTTTCGCATATCCAGAAACAGCACCTCACATATCAAAAAGCTATGTAGTGTGATCCGGATGATATTCAGGTGAATTAACGGTGAGGCGATGGGGTCCAAGATGAGCTGTATCCGAAAAACACCGCCTTGTCGGCTGTTTACACGTAATAAACGCAGCGTGCGTAGAGCGAGAAGTGAAACCACGGCTGTTGATGAATATCTGTGCCAACCGTACTTATCCAAAGTATGAATTTTCAGTACTATCTTGATTTTTTAGATATCCAGCGCTGATCGGGTTCGATCAACCGTTCGTAAATAGACGGTACCGGTGACTAGACCGGCGGTGTCCCGCCGCGACCGTGGGCCGCGCTATCGATCGCGATACGCGAACCCGAACGCCTAATTACGCCCGCGCCGCCCGTGGTGACATGTTCGCGACGCTGCCGGACGCCCTCCGCCTGTTCGTCGTCCCCGTCTTCGCGTGGGCGGCCCTGCGGGACGTTCGGACCCGACGCCTCCCGAACCGGCTGTGGCCGCCGCTGTACGCGTTCGGGGCGCTGCTGTTGCTCTGGGAGACCGCCCGGCTGTGGCCCCTCACGGGGCTCGACGGACGGCTGTTCCTCGTCCAGGCCGCGATCAGCCTGCTGTTCGTCGCGCCGCTGGGCTACGCGTTCTGGTACCTCGGCGCGTTCGGCGGCGCCGACGCGAAGGCGCTGATCGCGATCGCGGTCCTCTTCCCCACCTTCCCGGAGTACGTCGTCGCCGGAGCGGAACTCCCGCTCGTCGAGACCCAGATCGGCGTGTTCTCGCTGACGGTGCTCACGAACACGGTCCTGATCGCGCTCGCGTACCCGCTCGCGCTCGCCGGGATCAACCTCATTCGGGGAGAGCGCTCGGCGACGATGTTCTTCGCGCGGCCGGTGGCGACCGACTCGCTGCCGGACCGCCACGGGCGCCTGTTCGAGGACGACGCGGGGACGACCCGGAACGGGCTCGATCTGGACGCCCTCCGGATGTACCTGCGGTGGCGCGGACTGACCCTCGCGGACCTGCGCGAGAACCCGGACCGCCTCCGCGACCCCGACAGCGTCGGCAAGACGCACGACCCGACCGACGGCGGGACGCACGTGGGACCGCGGACGGACGGGGGCGTCGCGACCGAGGGCGACGGCGACAGCGGCACCGATCGCTCCGGCGACCGTCTCGACGACCCGTGGGCCGCCGAGCGCTTCTTGGAGGAGATCGACCACGGCGCGTACGGTACCGACGCCGAGACGCTCCGGGGCGGACTGGCGGTCGTCGCCCGGACGGACCGCGTGCTGGTGTCGCCGGGGATGCCGTTCGTCGTCCCGATGGCGATCGGGCTGTTCGTCTCGCTGACGTACGGCGACGCGCTGTTCGCGGTGCTGGGCGCCGTCGGGTTGGTTTGAGCGGCTTTGTTGCGATCCTCGGCGAGCAACACGCCTCGATCGGTTCCGATCAGTACGACACCGCGGCGATCGAGAACGGGAGAGGGTGTTGCAGATCGATGGCGGCGAGCAAGTATTTAAACAGCCGTGAGCGACCGCGATGATCACTTATATACGCGATGCGGTGGCGCGCCCCGGTGAGCGGCCCGCAGGGCCGCGAGCCGCCGGTGCGAGGGACGCGGTGAGCGCTCGGAGAGCGCGAACCGCGAGGCTGGGGAGGCGTGAGGCTGCGGTTGCGGGTGGGTGGGCCTCGTCGGCTGGGGCTTTGGAGGTGTTCACCGCAGCACCATCGATCACGGATAACCAGCCGACAGCAACACCACTCGATCGCTTATAAACAACCGATCACCCAATTCGCTATATCTACTCCCGCCGTCGATCACCGCCTTTTCGCGGTTGACGATCACCGAACAAGCCGCCGACCCGAACGATGACCGGCCTCAGAACTCGTCCTCAGAATCCGTCCTCGAAGACGAACGTCCCGTCGCGCTGGACGACCTCGCCGTCGACCTCGATGACGGAGTCCTCGCTCATGTCGACGATCATGTCGACGTGCTCGGCGGACTCGTTGACCTCGTTGTCGCCGCCGACCGTCTCCGGGTACGCGGAGCCGACCGCCATGTGGACCGTGTCGCCCATCTTCTCGTCGAACAGCATGTTGTAGGTGAACCGGTCGATCTGGCGGTTCATCCCGATACCGAGTTCGCCGAGGCGCCGGGAGCCCTCGTCGGTGTCGAGGATGCCGGAGAGGAGGTCCTCGTTGCGCTCGGCGGAGTGCGAGACGACTTCGCCGTCCTCGAACCGGAGCCGGACCCCGTCGATCTCGCGGCCGTAGCGGTAGAGGGGGAGATCGAAGTGGACCTCGCCGTCGACGCCGTCTCGCGCGGGCGCGGTGAACACCTCGCCGCCGGGGAGGTTCGCCTCGCCGTAGTCGTTGAGCGTGGAGTTCCCGGACACGTCGAGCGTGAGGTCGGTCTCGTCGCCGGACTTGATCCGAACTTCGTCGGCGTCGTCGAGTATCTCGACCATCTCCGCCTGGAACTCGCGCTGTTCGTCCCAGTCGAGCGAGACGGCGTCCCACACGAAGTTCTCGTACGCCTCGGTGCTCATCCCGGCGAGCTGGGCGTGGCTCGCGGTCGGGTACTGCGTGAGACACCACGTCTTCGAGAGCCGCGTGCGCTTGACCTCCTCCATCGCGCGGTTGTACGCGGCGTTCGTCTCCGGAGCGATGTCGGCGTCCTCGGTGGCGTTCGCGCCGCCGCGCGCGATGACGAACACGTCGGCCTCCTCGTAGAGCGCGCGTCGGTGGCTCGGCTCGGAGAAGTCGTCGGCGGAGCGCTTGAAGGCGCGCTGCGCGCGCTTCGAGTAGTTGAGGTAGACGGGGTTCGCGCCGCGGTCCCCGCAGACCTCGTGGAGGGCGACCGCGAGGTCCTCGGCCTCCTTGGGCATCTGGATGACCACGTCGTCGCCCGACTCGATGCCGGTGGAGTGGTCGGCGATGATCTCCGCGTGTTCGCGAACGCGTGCGTCCATACACGGCGTTTCGCGGCCGGGGAATTACGGCTTTCCTTCCGGCGGCGCGCGTGGGGAGCCGACCGGACCGTGCTCACGGGTCGACGCCGACGTAACGGGTTTGACGCCCCGCGTCGTACGAACGAGTATGTCACGGCTCGCGTTCCGCGCGGCCGCGGCGGTCGTCGGGGTCGCGCTGCTCGCGCTCTACCTGACCGCGGCGCTGTTCGTCGCGGACCTGCTGCGCGCGGCCTGGGCCGCCCGCCCCGACCTCCCGGTCCTCCTCGCGCTGCTGGCCGCGGGCGCGCTCGCGTCGGCGTACCTCAGCTACCGGCTCGGCACCGCACAGCTCCTCGCGAACCTGGAGGGGGACCGCGTCCCGCGGGAGCGGGCGCCGGACCTCCACCGCCGGATCGACTCGCTCGCGGCCCGGATGGACCTCGCGCGCCCGAATCTGTACGTCACCGACGCGCGCACCCCCAACGCGTTCGCGGTCGGCGGCGGGAGCGACGGCGGTGCGCTGGTGATCGACCGGTCGCTGTTCCGGCTGCTCTCCCCGCGCGAGATGGAGGCGATCCTCGCGCACGAGTTGGCGCACTTAGAGGGGAACGACGGGTTCGCGATCGCGATGGCCGACGGGGTCGGGCGCTCGCTGGTCGGGATCGCCACGGTCGCCGCGCTGCCGGCGCTGCTCGCGCTCTCCGGACTCGCCGCCGCCTCGGGGTGGATCCGCGGGCGGCCGAGCGATCGCTCGGGCCTCTTCGCGCGGCTTCACCACGCGCTCGCCGGCGGGCTGTTCGCCGGGTTCGTTGTCGCGACGCTCGTCTCCCGGTCGCGGTCGCGAAAGCGGGAGTTCGCGGCCGACGACCGCGCGGCCGAGGTGACCGGCGACCCGATAGCGCTCGCGCGGGCGCTCCGCCGGATCGAGCGCGCGGCCGAGCCGTCGTGGCCGCTCGCGCCCTTCTCGACGCACAAGCGGACCGACGAGCCGGCCGAGCGCTGGCTGTCGACGCACCCCTCGACCGACGAGCGCGTCGAGCGCCTGCGCCAGACGGCCGAGTCGCAGGGGCCGACGCGGCGGATCCCCGTGGGTCTGTCGGGGGCTAGCGTCGGGCGGGGGCGGTCACGGCGGTGAAAGGCGCGAGCGACGCGATTCGACCGGTACTGCGGTGGCGCGTGCCGATGAGCGCCCGTAGGGCGCGAATCGCACGCGCGAGGGACGCCGCGAGCGAAGCGAGCGGCGAGGCTGGGGAGGCGTGAGGCGCGGTTGCTGTTGCGGGGCGGGACTCAAAGGGGCAGTCGCGAGGACGGCGCAGACGACGTAAGCACCGCAGCGAGTGAGCGGAGCGAACGAGCGAGGAGCGCAACGAGTGTGCGCCGTCCTCGCGGCTGGGGCTTTGGCGGTGTCCGCCGTCGATCCGTAATCAACTACTTATAAGTGAGCGGCTGGGACTTTAGAGGAGTTCGTCGTCGATCCGCTATCAACCATTTATAAGTGATCCGCCAGAGGTTCGGCCGTCCCCGGCGTCGATCCGCCAGCAACGATTTATAAGTCGTACTTTTCGCGCGTCACGTCGTCGAGTCCGGAGTCTGCCAGCACGTCCGACGGAACCAACATATCGAGCTGGACAACGCCGGGGAGCCGGCCGATCTGGACGCCGCCGGTGAACGTACACCGGCCGCGGACCTCGCCCTCGCTCATGCCGAGCAGGGTCCCCGCGCGGTCGAAGGCGTTCTGCGTGGCGTCGTTGACGGTCGCGCCGGAGCCGACGACCTGAATCGGGGCGGCGTCGGTGTCGATGTCGACGCCGTGCTCTGCCCCAAGGTCGTCGCCCGCCGCGACCTCGTCGTCGCTGTAGGGCTTGCTAATAAAGGGGAGGTCCTCCTCGTTCGGGAGGAGCACGGGGCCGTCAAGGTCGACGTCCTCGATCACCTCCACATCCATCGTGACCGTCCCGCTCACGTCGGTCGTGTGGAGGGAGAGTTCGCCGTCGCCTTGGTTCGCGTGGAGGTCCCCGACGTAGACGCCGCCGCCGTCGACGACGACCGGGCAGATCAGCGTGGCGCCCGCCCGGACCTCCGGGATGTCCATGTGGCCGTCGGTTCGCAGTTCGAGGTCCTCCTCGGTCTCGACGCCGTAGTCGTGGTCGGCGCCGATGAGGCTCTGGCCGAAGTCGCCCGCATTGTGCGAGTCGGGCATCGTCACCGAGGGTGTCGTCCCGATGTTCCCGATGAAGGGTCGGAGGCGACCGAGCGTGCCGGGCATCCCGTCCGGCTCGTACAGCAGGATCGGGTGTTGCCGCGAGTTCTCGGGGATGTCCATCACGCGCTCGGCGTCGAGCGCGAGTTCGTGGGCGCCCTCCTTGTCGAGGGTGATCCCGACCGCGTTCTCGTGGTCGAACGCGACGGTGTAGCCGTACTCGAAGCCGAACGAGGAGGCGTTGGCGCCGCACTCGGCACACCGGATCGCGTCCTCGCCGGTGCCCTCGACGATCGAGTCGGGCCAGGTCGTCCCGCACTCGGGGCAGCGGTGGTCGACGAAGGGGTCGTCGCCGAACGCGCCCTCGCGTTCCGCCATCGACCCCGTGCTGGTGGCCATGCTCGTCACGGTCACGTCGCGGATGTGGATCGCGATCGCGTCGCCGACCTCGGCGCCCTCGACGCGGATCGGGCGGGTCACCTCGTGGCCGCCGCGGAACGAGGGCGTGACCATCGGTCCCCAACACCCCGGCGGCGTGTACGTCTCCACCGTCCCGCCGTCGGCGACCGTGCCGGCCCACTCCTGATCGGGCCCGACCAGCCCGAGCGTGTACTGGTCGACGTAGAGTTCGTCTTGAACGCCTTGCTGTGACATACCACATCGTGGTACGGGCGTCAAGAGAATAACGCTACTGCTGGCGGAAGCCTGCGATCGATCTGGGGGGGACCGCAACGGCGAGGTCATGAGCGCGAAGGCGGTCGTCGACGAAATCTACGGCATCATCCAGCAGGGAAGCGACCTCGGCGAGGTGGACGTGTTCCTCGACCTGCTGGAACTGGACAACCCTACCTACAACGACCTGAACATGCTGACCCGCGGCACGAGCGCGAACCCCGACGAGATGAAGGAACTCCACCTCTACCGGATGGAGGGCGGCGAATTCGTCCTCGGCACGTGGGACGACGAGCGGCGATTGGCCTACGTCCAAGAGCGCGTCACCGGCGACGACGGCGAGGGACTGACACCCCTCGATAAGGCCCAGTTCCTGCGCCACCGCTACGAGCAGGGCAAGTCCACGCAGGAGTACCTCTCGAAGTGGGACGTGGACGACGACCTCCGCGATCTGTGCGAGGGCCTCGCCGACGCGACCGGCGACGACACCTACCGACGCCTCCTCGGCGGCGACTCGACGCTCGGGGAGTTCTGAGGCGACTGCCCCGGCGGAAACGCCGAGGACCGCGCGTACCGCGGCCGGGAGTCGCCGTCGACGACGCGCTCCGTTCCCCCTGTGAAACGGTCTCACGCGACAGACGCGAATGGTCCGAATAACCGCCAACTGCGGTATCTACACCGCTCATAACGATAGTGGGTGCGGCGGATATTCTCATGCGCTATGTCAGATCGGGACAATATTACGACGGGGTTATCGCGCCGAACTGCGCTTCGAATCGGTGCCGTTGGCGGTGTGAGCCTGTTCGGACTCTCGTCCGTCTCGCAGACGGACGCCCAGGAAGGACCGACCGCGATCACGGAGTGCCGGGAGATCGACGAGCCCGGCGAGTACGTCCTCGACAGCGACCTCTCCGCGGAGGGGGGCTGTTTGCGGATCACCGCGGACGACGTGACGCTCGACGGGAACGGGTACACGATCGACGGCGACGGGACCGGAACCGGACTATCCATGGAATCGTCCGGAAGTACCGTCCGAAACCTCACGGTCCAGAACTTCGGGACCGGCATCGAAGTCGAACTCAGCAATGACGTGACCCTCTCTTCGATAACGGTTCGAGACAACGACACTGGAGTACTGACTCGCAATTCCCGCGATATTCTCTGTGAGGATTCGACGATCCGGCAAAACGGTTGGGGTGTGTCTCTCTCCGATTACTCCGGGGTAGTCACGATGCGGAACTGCGACCTGGTAGAGAACGAGTCGTATCCGATACGGGCGGGGAGCAGCGCTGTCATAGCCGTCGAGGACTGCCGCGTCGTCGACAACGGCGATCCGGTCCTGTTCACGCCGATGCCGGGATCGAAAATAGAGGGAACGCTCGTCAGCGGGAGCGACGGGGCCGGAATGGAAACGAAGTACGGAGATTCCGGGATCTTCGACGATCCGACCCCGATACGGAACTGCGTGATCGAGGACTGCGACGGCGCCGGCATCGATCAGCCGAACGGCTCCCTCGACGTTCGCGAGTGCACGCTTTCGGGGAATCGCGTCGGCTATCGGGCGGGCGAACCTTCCCCGGACCCCTACGAGACGACGCTCCGGGACAGCAATATCGAGGACAACGAGGAGTACGGGGTCGTGAATCCTGCGGAGGAGTACTCCCCCACCGTCGACGCGACGTGCAACTGGTGGGGGGCCGAGTCCGGCCCGGTTCACGAGGACAACCCCAACGAGGATCCGGGGGGCCAACGCGTCAGCGGCGACGTGGAGTTCGTTCCGTGGTCGACCGAGCGCATCGAGGACGGCGAGGGCGTATGCGATGGCGGCCTCGACGAGGAGCCGGAAGAGCCGGAGGGGCCGCCCGAGGGCGGAACCGGATACATCTCGAGGAAGTCCTACATGCGGATCAAGGAGATCGGACCGTACGAGGACGTGGACTGCTGGGGCGGAACCGTCTACGTCACCGACCCGTCGGACGTCGAGGACGCCGGATTCGCGGGTCCCGGCGCGATCACGGTTCCTGCGTCCTCGGAGGAAGGAGAGGACGCCGAGGAGCGCGAACTCCCCGGACACGTCATCCGGGCGGAGTCGGACGCCGCGGTCACGCTGCCGACGTGGGGCGGCGAGCGGGGCGAGTGCGAGTCGCTGCTCTTCGTCGATCCCGATCAGGATCTCCGCGCCGACGTCGAGTACCGAATCGTCACCGACGACCCAGACGCCGCCTACGAGGAGGTCGATACGGGCGGGTTCGCCAGAACGATCCACGAGATCGTACAAGTCGAGTACGAGCCCGTGCGTTCGGATCCCGAGGAGAACGTCATTACCGAACCGACGACGATCACGGAACCCGGCGAGTATCACGTTAGGTCCGATATCAGATCGGACGACACGTGTATCGAAATCACACGGACGGGTGACGTGACCATCCACGGACACGGCTACTCGCTACTCGGATCGGGGAACGGTACGGGCATCCATAATGAGGGCGGTTTCGAGGCCCGGAATCTCACGGTCCACGGGTTCGAGACCGGGATTTACAACGAAATTGGCAGAGGTGTCCGTCTCGAAGGCGTGACCGTCGAAGAGAACGTCGGGAACGCCGTGGTGGGAGACAGATATGTGAGATTCACGCTAACCGACTGTACAATCCGTGGAAACGGTGGTATAGGAGTCATCACCGACGAGTACAGCGACCTCACGCTTACCGACTGTGAGTTACGGGGGAACGGCGGTAATGGGGTTAGCGGCGCGCCGTACACGACCGTCAGAGTACGGAACTGTCTCGTTGTCGACAACGATACGGGAGTGTACATCAATCACTACAGATCTGACCTCGAAACGGAGGTTATCGACAGCGTTGTGAGAGACAACGCGGGTTCGGGTGTTCGAGTCGGGGCGACCGAAGGCAGTGTCGGTGAGCCGGTTCCGATCCGGAACTGCGAGATCCGCGACAACGACGGCGCCGGAATCGTCCAAGCCGCCTCGTTCCTGGACATCCGCAACTGTACCTTGGTAGGGAATCAAGATGGATACCGGCTGAGGGATTCACAGATTTACGAGGCGATCCTCCGAAACAACAACATCGAGGAGAACGAGGAGTACGGAGCCGTCGTCGAGGAGAGTTTCTCGGAAAACGATACCATCGACGCCACCTGCAACTACTGGGGCCACGAGTCGGGGCCCGACCACCCCGACAACCCCGAAGACGATCCCCAGGGACAGCCGGTGAGCGACTACGTGGAGTTCACTCCGTGGTCGACCGAGCGGATCGACGACGGAAGCGGCGACTGCGCCGGCGGGACCTAATCCCTCGACGGAGGTTCCCTCCGCGAACGGTTCCGACGGTACTCGTGAGGGCCGGGAGTACGGAACCCCCCGCGCTCCGCGGTCCCGTCTCTGCGTCCGCCGATCGACGGCCGCGATGCTTGCCGTTTTTACCACCGCCCGCCCGACGTACGGCGTATGCAGACCCACATCGTGCCGGTCGGCTTCGACTACGACCGCATGATAGACGCCATCTAACTCCCGTTTTCGGGCTTTAAGAGGAAAACACAATGTCCGAAAACGAACTTGAACCCATCCATCCAGAAGAGGGAATCAATCTCTATCTGAAGGATAGAGAATCAGAGCTAGCAGAGAACACAATCAAAGCGTATCGATACAAGCTTGGGAAATTCTCCGATTGGTGTGAACAAGAAGAGATTCAGAATCTAAATGTCCTTTCCGGTCGCACCCTACTGCGATTCAAACAATATCGCCAAGAGGATCTTAATTCAGTCTCACTCAAGAACCAGATAGATACGTTAAGATCGTTTATCAGGTGGTGTGAGTCTATTGATGCGGTCGAACAAGACTTACACAACAAGATTCTCTCTCCCTCTCCAAGCCAAACCGAACGACAGAGGGACGAATTGATTCAACCAGAAACAGCTTCAGACATACTTGGGTATCTTTCTCGCTTTGAATATGGTTCACTTCACCATGCGCTCTTAACCGTTCTATGGCGGTGTGGTGTACGTAGTGGTACACTCAGATCCTTCGATCTTTGTGATTATGATAGAGAAAATCAGAGACTCAGAGCGATACATCGACCGCCGGAAACGCCCTTAAAGAATAAGAACAAGGGTCAAAGGCTAATCTCTATCAGCGAGGATCTGAACCAAGTGATTAGCGATTACGTCAATCACTCTAGACCGGAGGTAACAGGCAGTAACGGGCGAAATCCATTATTTGCCACACAATTCGGGAGGGTTTCGCGATCGACAATCCGTGAAACCTGCTATCGGTGGAGTCACCCATGTAAGTACAATGGTGGAGATTGTCCCCACGGAGAAGATATTGATAGCTGCCAAGCTCTAGGGGGAGAAGATTATTCTCCCTCTGTTTGTCCTTCCTCAAGAAGCCCCCATGCTTGGAGACGTGGAGCAATCACCCACCACCTTACTCAAGATGTTCCCGTAGAAGTCGTGAGTGATCGGATGAACGTATCTCCGGATGTATTGGAACAACACTACGATCGACGCTCTGAAGAGGTGAAAGTAGAGCAACGAAGAGAATATCTAAACGATATCTAGAACCAATCTTGTTCTTTCTCTGTCGGTTCAGGAGAAGCGTCTAGCGTCTTTTTGGGTTCAGTAGTGGTTTCGGACGTATCGATATTGAACGACTCACAGAGCTTACTAGCATACTTTGCTGAACGTAGATCCGAATTTGCTACAGTCTTTAGAGCTTCAATATCTTCTTGAGTTAGATCGTCTTTGTCCATATCTGTTTTCGGCTTGTAGCATACTAAATAAAGGGCTTTCGTGAGTCACGTTACCAAAACGGAAATTAGGTAGGTGTATTGTCCCCCACCTACAGGGTTTCTGAACCTACTCAATCATCACTAGAACCGGATTTATTTTTTGTCCCCCGAAGGGAACAAAGGACAGGAATTTGCCCTTACATTACTTTGCATCTCCAAACTTAAATATTTGTCTATTTATCTTTGATATTTTTGGACAAATGCCCACATTCAGAGCTTATCAGATTTTGATATTTCTGATTTTTGGCTATTAAGTTTAAAAATAGTCTCTTGGGGGGATTCTGCGTCTCACGTCGCTCCAGAGAATTTGAGGGTAGGGTGTAGTCTATCCCGTGATAACAGGGAGTATTGTGTTATCTACCCACCAAATATCGATTATCACCCTAATTCTAAATCCTATATCCCTCGATTTTGGCTGCTACGATCCCCCTAGCCTGTCGATCTATAATCCAAAACGAAGGTATTACAGATAGTAATCAAAATAGAATACTGTAAGAAGAGCTATTCTATCCTCTGAAATCACCAATATAACACTAACAATCCCCCCATTGTGTTATCAGGCTCACGTCGGCGTTTTAGGTTGAAGATAGCTCCTATTGTGTGACGACAATCATTATTACTGTTCAATTGTCATTCTAAACATGACGAATCGACGGCGGATATTGATTGCAATCGGTGGCTCTGTATCTCTAGCGGGGTGTAGTGCCGAATTTGATACTAGCATAGAAACAGAAGGTTCTGAAAATGAAGATTCAGAGGAAACCCATGAAAATGAATCTGAAACAGAAACAGATTCTCAAGAGAATATCGACCGGCCTAAGATAGATGAAGTATCGATTCAGTATGATGAAGATTGGTTAATGCTCTCAAGGGAGTATCGGGTTCCCAATTATTCTAGCGAATTTACTACTCAAGAGCATTGGACAATAACAAGCGAAGATTATGAGACAGAAAGAACAAGAGAAAACACAATTGAAACTGAATCAGATCGAGAAACTATCCTAGTAGGAGAAAGTATGTGGTTCCTCGATCGGCGGGATAACGATATCCAAGCGGGAGACTATGAGATTACACTTGTTGTTGAAGGTCCAGATGGATCTGAGAGTGATCCGGTTACTGAATCAATCACAATTGAGTCTGTATAGCTAGATGGATTTTTTGAAACACGGAAAGCCCTATCCGTGATTCTTGAGAAAGTTTCTGCTATGGTTTGGAGCTTTGATACACAAATTATGAATGAGTATCAGAAAGTTGGGTTTAGAATCATACTCAAAAAGATTTCTTGGATCCTGTATGGTGGTATTTTGTGGCTATTTATTGAAGGATATTCAGATCCTCTTGTATGGATAGTTGCTTTTTTATTGGTAGTGTTAGCTGAAATAAAATTTTCAGAATCTTCGCTTAGAATTGAAGCTCGAAAACAGGATTTGATTGATGAGCTAAGGGGAAAACCCGTTTCTCTCCACCAAACTCCTAAGTCTGGTTCAGCTAAATCTCAGACTATGGCTGATCCCGAGTGGAAAGATACTCTTCAAATGGCTGTGTTGAATCGCTGTAAGGCGTGGAGATTCACTGTTTGACGAAGCGTTTGATGTTATAGACGACACACATCAGCGCGATTTCGCGGAACTCACGGAACCATGAGCGCGCTCGCACGGCGAAGCCGAGCGAGCGCTTCACAGCCGAGTTCACGGTTTCGGTCATAGAGCGCTGATTGTAGCGGTTATCGTCGATTCTGGCGTTGTGTGCGTGGTCGTACGGAGCGAAGATACGGTGCTTGATCAGCGGTCTGATCCCGAGGTCGCGTAATCCTTCACGAAGCGATTGCTTGTCATAGCCTTTATCGGCCGCAAGAGACCGCAGATCGCCCGCGTTCCGGCGGGCGATCTGCTCAGCAAGGTCTGCGTCGCTTCCTTCCCGATTCGTTGAGCAGTGAACGTCAAGGACGGCTTGAGACGCTGTATCGACGAGTTTTGTGACTTTCAGCTTTTGAACGCGGTAGCTGATTCGCTGGCAGTAGTGGCGGCTCGCTGGTGAGCGGTCGTAGAACGTGGCGTCGATCGCGGCGTGTTCAGAGAGATCGTGCAGCTGCGCCGACTGGCGCAGCAGCACTCGACAGACGCTCATACTGATCCGGTCGAACGCCTTACACAACGTGGACGGCGCGGGGAGATCGGCCGCGTTGAGGCCGATCTCCCCGGTTATTTGTGGCATCTCTTTGAGCAGGTCGATCGTCATGCGGTACGATGAATCAAGGTAAATCCGCAGACAGTGAAGGGAAACGAGTGCATAGTCGGCGAATCCGCCGCCACCGTCCGGGGCGGCGGATTCGCCTCCATCGCCAGTAACTCTTTGAGCAACCGGTACAACCTCCCCGATGAAGCGGGAGATTTGGGTCATAGGCAACTGAAGTCTCCCGCTTCAACTCCTTTGATTTAGCGGCCTACCTCTCTGCCGTATGGCGATTCAACACAGCCCTTCAAATAGTATATGACAATCAGATACTTTGGTCGAAAGATTCAGACTATGATAGTGATCATCCTGTAGTAGAAGAATCTGATAAAGATCCTAAACAAGTACAAGAGGATTTAGCCTTTCTTCATGAGGTTGGTTTGATTGGATCCCATCATGTTGGACATCGAACAGAGATAAACCGCCCTAAGAAAAGTAGTTTAGCTGGTTTAACAGAACACGCAGAAAGAACAGGTACTCATTTGGGCCTAACACCCAAAGGATTCGAAGTAATTCATGAAGAAGAGCTAAATCAGAACCAGATAAGAACCAATATTGGAATTGGAATTTTGACTATATTCTTGGTAACTGGTTCATTATTACAAGGATATTCAGCTTATCTCACACATAATGATATATTTGACCAACTTATATTATTTGTTGTAGTTGTTGTTTCTGTTCTAATTGGATTGTTTGTAATCTCAATTATGATGGGTAAAAATCTAATAGAATATCTGCCTAGTGTGTAATTCTACACTCCTCTTCAAACACCCTATACAGTCCCTCGATAACAATGTCTTGTTCCGATAGTTCACTCTGATAAGTCGCTTCCTCAATCAATTCTATTAGCTCAGGGTCGTTAACTGTCGCTCTTACGCTCTTATATTCACTCATAGTCTAAAAGTCAAAACTGCTAGTCCTAGTCCTACTATTCCACCAAAACAGATCGATCCGAATGTTGCTATCATATTTCTAAAGTCCATGTTAGTGATTACCACGTGAGTCATATCTTCTAATAAACTAATAAGCCGAAATGACTCACGTGACATTAGTTACCACACCATTCATACTTGTCCGGGAAAAACGCGCCGGACGAATTGTATTTCTTAATCGATTCTAGTTGATTCAGAACCCTGCTAATCTGTTTTTGACTGTATCCTGTAGCTTTCTCAATCTCCTTTTGGCTATGTTGCTCATCACTCTCCCGAAGATACCGGATAACTGCTAGTTTACTAGGAGAGTGAGACTGTAGCTCTTCTTTCTGAACCGGAACCCAATTCGGTAAACCAGAGGTATTAACGTATACTGTAGTTGGCTCTTTGGATCGTCCGAACCTGAATACATCCTGTAGGGTCAAATTCCTATACAGAGGGAAGATATTGAATGTCTCATTTCCGAATTGGTATTCAGTCTCTCCCTCCCGATCTACTTGAACCGATTTGCCAAGATAAGAACCCCACTTGAATACGTATTCATCACCATAATTTCTCATACCCGTGACAAATCCTAGTTGCTTATCTTGGAACTTGTTAGACGATAATATCCGCGCAAAGTTCAGGGAGTTATCTGTATACTCTTCTATTTCGTCATCGTATTTCTGTATGGCTTTTTTCGACGTGATAACCCCCGGTTTCTCTCCCTCCTTTTGCTGAATAGAATACGCTAAGGAGGTATCCTGATTTACTGCTATATTATTTGAGTTTTGATAATACCTCTTATGCTCTGATACCTGTTTGATTTCTAGGTTCAGAATATCGGTGATATATCGCTTCTTTTCCTCTTCGGAAAGAACCTGAATATGCTCAAGATTCAAGCCTGTAGCACAATCCCACATTTCCGGGATCGGGGTTCCGTCTAGACCGATAAATCCATCAGCTGATTCAAAGTCGGGAGGATTGAGTAAATACATACTCTCGCGTTTCTCATCAAAGACAACTTGAGCATTATCACCGATATGAGTATCAATCCCATCGATTTCAGAGAATTGAGTATGGGTCTTTTCCCAACCCGGATTAACCTCAATCCCTACAAGAAGAGCATAGGCCAATAACGGCGCATGGACGTGATACTCTTCGGGATCTAATGCTGTTTCTGTATCACGGTATACGTCGAATTCTTGGAACCAATTAACGACTTTCGCAGTCTCTTCTTGGGAAGCTTCCCTTATTTCAGTAAAGGAGTTTAGCGGGAAAGAATTAACACTATGTATAAACCTGTTTATCAATTCGCGCGGCTTGTGATAGACTAATTCATATTCATTTTCGCTAAATTCGTCTTTTACTGCTACCCGATTAGTAAGATAATTGGGGTTATATGCGTGTTTTGGATTCCCGATCAATACGTCTATATCCGATAAATCACGGTTAAGAGACTCAATATATGGACATGAGCCATTACAGGGAAGCTCAAGCCTTTCATGTAACTCCTTTGCTGATATTCCCCTTCGGTATAGTTCTCTCAATCCATGTTTGTCGTTCTGAAAGGAGGGACATTCATCATGCGGAACCGGGATTTTATGGTACGATAAACCAAATTCATTACACTTCTTAATAGAATCCTCCTTGAGTCTATTCAATGAAGTGAGATACAGGATTTGAGTATCAGTCTCTTGAGCCTGTTTGAATGTCGAATGGCTCTTACCCGTGATCGGGAGAGATTCAATTAACACGTTATTTTTGTTTCTATACGATTCTGCTATTTGACTAGCTAATCGTTCTCTTATTCGCGGTAAATCAATAGGTTTAAATTCTTGAGGATGTAATTTAGTCATGTAGGAGATCACCATCTTCCCATCAAGGGTGTGTTGGTATCACACCTTTGGGCTTTCAATATCTCAAAGAGATACATCGATGAGATTTATATTCTAAATCTTTAGTGCGTAAAAATTGAAGTCTTATTAATTTAAGGCTTTCTTTTTAGTTATTATTGAAAATAATATATTGTGTTGAATTAATGTTTAATGAATATACCCTATCTCTGTATCAATATCTGGCATTTTGAGTATCATGGTTACTTTTCCCTCCAAATCGTTGTGATAATAACCCACAAGAGCATCAAATTCGTTCAGATCTGCTTGGATCTCGTCTAGATAATTGTCATCTACAACATACTCAAAGAATCCATTAGCAGTTTGAATCATGTCAGATACTCCTTGAATTCTCTTTCAAAGTCGCTAGTTGTCCACTCTGG
>NZ_BBJP01000008.1 GCF_000739595.1 Halorubrum halophilum
ATAAAAACAAACAGAAGGGGGGGCGCCCCCCGCGGCGGGGCGCCGCCACGTACCGCCAGTGTAGATACCGCCAGCTATTCTGGAGCAGTAGGCTCACATTCGTCTTTAGTTAAGAGCGAAATCGCGGTACAGCGACGGGATCAGTTAGCAGAGAGCAGTTTTCTATTCGCCTAAGGCGGTGGCGATATTAATACAGTCAATTTGTGATTTCGAATAACGCTCTAAGAAGTCCGTGCACTTGGTGCACGGACTTCTCTACGAGTTAGATCGTTTCCGATTGCGGATAACCAGCTCTCGGGTCTTTTCTATTCTCTCTTCATCATTCTGCAAATATGCTGTGAGGATCGCTTCAACGATCTCGGAGCGGCTTGCTCCGAGATCTGAGCACTCATCGACGAGTGTATCGAGTTCTTCGACGAGTTCAGTTCGGACGGAGACACCCATTTTGGTTCGAGTCATAATCTTAGACGCTCTTAGAAACATGTGCACCAAGTGCACGGTAAGCTTATCGGCTTATCGTAATTCAGATCAAAATATTATCATAATAGATCTCAGCCGCTACTTGCACAGCAAAGTAATCGTCCTGCTGTCTTGCGATTTCTTAACTAAAGACGAATGACTCAGCGTGCGAGCTTCTAGTCACATGATGTTGCTTCACTCGCGGTGTCGATAGCTACTCTTTCAGTTTCCAACCCATCTCTTCTGAAGAAACTTCATGTTCTCTGAGGAAGCGGCGTTTTCGGTCTTCTGGCCACGAATTGCCGTACCTCTCGGCGTATTTCATCCGAGTCGATTTTTCCTGTGAATCTACCGACTCTTTGTCCGACTCAGATGTGTCATTATCACCATGCCGAGTTGATTCACTCTTTTCCTGTTGCTTTGAGTGACTACCAGAGGGTTCGGTTACCTTCACGTCTTCAGGAGTAAACGAAGGCCCATCTTGCCCGTCGTGAGCTGTTCCGTCACTGTCGCCGACAGTCCCTGGCATTGAATCGCCCACATCGTGGTTCTTATCTTTCCGTCGGCGTTTCCCCATGCTAAATAGAATACATGTTTGTGTGATAATACTTGTGGGAGAGATCACATCTTATCAGATATTGTACGTTTATTCATCCGGGAATCCACAGTAACCATACTCAGAGGTATTTTTTCATGACCCAATTAGCAGGTCTGATTTTAACATGTAGTTTGAAATTCAGATGTGAATTACTATGTACTCACAACGTACCATCGAACCGCGGTAGCAACGATGTCTTCACGTGATTGAGCAGTCGATGAAGGATGTTCGGTAACGGCGTCGACGAGTGCTGGGTTAACGCGGATCGTCACGGTTGGTGTCTGGTTGTCTGTGTCGAGTCCGACAAGATCCCCAAGGAGTTCTCCGTAGGCCGTGGTTTTGAACGAATCAAGATCAGTGAACTCATCGGAGTCCGCAACTACACCAGCTAAGGCCTGATCCACTATCGACGAGTGTGAGGAGACACTGGTCTCCGGTTCAGTCTCTGTTCCACGAAGTCGGTCACCAAGGTATGCTGTCGTCGCGTCGGTAGCAACATCAGCGATGGATATCGGACCTTTGTCAGTCTCTGCTATGAGGTAAGTGGCAAGTGCAGTTGTTAGCGGCTCTAACACAACAGAGAATGCCCGACTACCTTCCTGCTCAGGCGATATAGTGGGAGATTCTGGTGTGGGTTGAGACTTGGTCGTTTCCGTTTCCGGAATTTCCGACGTGGATTGAGTGTCGGTTGTTTCCGTTTCCGGCTTCGAATCCGACGACACGGATGGAACATCAGGAGAATCCACATCCTCCTCACTGTCTGCTGACGTAGTAGCGTCCGAATCATCCGACTCAGCGGTTGAACGAACTGAATCAGATTGTGATGTATTGTGATCGGCATCACCAGCGCTATTGACAGTCTCATCATCAGGTGACTCGGTTTCGTCTGCCGATGTCGCTGACTGCTGACTACGCCGTACGATTTCTTTGAGATCGGCTTTTGAGAGCTCCCCGGATTGTATTGCGGACACAACCCAGTCATCAAGTTGCTTGAATGATGCGCCAGTAGTGCGAACAAGCCCTACGGATTCGGCGGGTGAGCCTTGCGAGTCGGATTTAGCGGAGTCGTGTTCGTCGTCTGGGGTCGTAGTCATGGCGGGTGAGTCTGATCCGCTGGCGGTTGTTGTCGAGGAGCCGGTATCGCTATCAGCGGCCTCTGTTGTGGTCGGGCCGGTATACGCCGTCTCCTGGGCCAATACCTGTTTCACGTGCTCGATGTCAATGCCTTCAGCAGGAAGATCGACCGTTGGGGAACGTGATAGACTGGGCAAATCGACATCGGAAAAGAGATCTGTTTCAGTTAATGCACCGACGCTTTGCGTCGTGGCTTGTGTTGGGGTCCGACCGCCGTTGGGAGCCCACGGCGGTGCGCGCCACTGTCCATTCGCGTACAGCGTGTACTCGCCAGAATCCGATGGTGACCACACGTTACTATTGAGATGATTGAACTGGTTACCAGCCCCGCGATGCGTGTGCGTGATAACGGTGTGCTGTGGGTTAGCCGACTCATGTACCGATTCTAGCGCGTCGTATTCCGGATGGTTCACGATGCGGAAGTCATGAACGGTACACTGTCCGCTCCGAATCGGAGATTGCCCGGACCCAATCAGCTGTACGACACACGCGTCTGGCTGATCCCGTAACACGCCATATAGTCGGCCAGAACTACGTTCACTCGGAACATCTGGGCCAGCGATCGTGATTATCCCACGTCCCAGGGCCTCATCAGTATGGGAAAACTCCGGGACAGGTCGGACAGCGTCAGCCTCGTACTCCAATCGCTCATACAGCTTTGCGGCCTGCCCAACGACGCGTACTCGGACTCCAAGTTCAAATCGCTCAATCAACGCGCCCAATAGATACGCAACGTGAACACCCACAATACCGCTTGTCGTGACGAGTGTCTGCATCCCGCTATGTGCTTGCTGTAGCGCAATGCCAAGCGCCTCAGACAACTCTGAAGAGAAGTTACTGCTCGTCGCCACGGTGAGAAACAAAACATCTACGTCTTGAATTGACTCAAGTGGGAGTCCCGGATAGCCGCCTGCTCGAGTGAGTGTAAAATCACCCGTCGCAAGAATATACCCGGTGTCGACACCCTGATCTTTCTCAAATCGGAATAGGTACCCCACTGCCCCTGGGACGTGGCCGGCAGGAACCGGATGAAACGCTACTTCTGATCCGACCGACGTCCACCCGTCGACCGGTTCGATCGCCGCTACCATCGAATCATCCGCTTCAACGCCTGTCTGTTGTGTTGCGATATCGAATACGTCGCCGATGATCTTCGCCGTTGCTGGCGAGGTGTATACTGACGTGTGGGGGCCTACACACTGATTTAGAGACTGATAATGATCCGAATGAGCGTGGGTGAGACAGACGGCATCAATTGTTTCGCCAGGATTCAGTATCCTATCAAGTTCAAGTTCTGCACCGGCATCGACCAAGATGGTTGTCGGAGCATCAGTCTGTGTAGACTGAAATCGCAAGAGAAAGGATTCATTTCCCCCAGTTGGGTTCGCATGATGATAGGATAGATTCACCTGAATTTCTAATAACTTAGCAGGTCATAATGATGTGTCGGTGTTGGTGGGCAAAATCGGAGGGCTCTGTACTGAACGATCTGTGAGTTCGTTAAACAGATCGCTACTACCGAACCGTGCGATTGCTGCGACGCTGAGTTAGAAGCCAACTGACCAAAACGTGGTTATTAGTCCCCATCTTAGGGGAATGTGAGAATACACTCATGACCGACAATACTCCACCATTTGAATTCGACGAATTGCACGGACTTCGAGACCATCTTATTGAACAGTTTGATAAGGAACTCGTCACAGCCACGCTCAATGTGATCGAAGGTAATGGGAACATCACCGAAGCAGAGTACCGTGTCGCCGTAGCACAGGAATTCTGTAAGTTCGTTGGCGGACCACCAAAAAAGAAAGCGGGCAACCGCTACAGGACTGGGCCCGAAAGCGCTCTTGATCGGGCGTTCACGAGCGTTGCTTCCGCATTCGATATCTCAGAGTCTACCGTCAGAGAGCGCTGTGTTCATACGCGATACGATGAACCTAGTGCTACAGAACAGTTTAGGGATGATCTCCAAACCATTTGTCGTCAAGTTCAAGATACTGAATAAAACTCCAACCACCAGTGGTTCTATGACTGTCCCACCTCCGATTCGCTCAAATGACTCATACCTCGAAACTGGAGCGTAGCGAGACGATTTAAGCTACTATCAGAATCATACATTGTACTGAGTAAGAGCGGAAAGATGTCGGCGTTCGCAGAGTTTCGAACAAGTACAGACCCGGAGTAATCGTAGACCCGGTACTCAGCGCGATGAGTTCAGCTTTGGACCTTGATTTGCTCGCCGATGAAATAGCTATTTTCTGCTTGGAGGCGAACGCGGTATTCTTCGCCCGCGTTTCCGTTTTCAACGTGGATGTGCCGCCCTTTGTATTCAGCAATCGCGTTCCCGCTTCCGCTGATACGGTCGACAGTGACTGTTACTTCAGTCCCCTCAAGTTCGGACATTGAGGCGGACTTTGAGCTGTTGGATGTCTTGTTCTGTTTCGACTTTGATTTCGACTCCGACTGCTGGGATGAGCGCTTGTGCTTTTCCTGTGATGTCACTTTCCCGTCTACGATAACATTCGTCCCTTTGCGGGCCCGGTCATGGAAGGTCCCTTCACTATCACCGACTGTTCCTGGTGCTGAGTCACCGATATCGTGTGCTGGGTCTTGGCGGTGACCGTAACCGTAGCGGTCCTCATTCGAAGCCATAGGAGTAATTATATGTTGTTGAACTTAATGGTATGTGTTAGCAATATGCTGTCGAACGGCGGCTACAGACTGATGTCCCGGAGTCGCCCCATTTCGTTTAGATACTCGTGAAGTTGAGCGTATACATCAGCAGAACTCTCGTCAGGAGATTTGTGGTCTGCAACTGTAGAAAGAGTCTCCCAGTTTCCGACGAGCACAAGTCTGCGTCTTGCCCGGGTGAGAGCGACGTTCAGACGGAGTTTACCCTCGTCCGGGAAGGTCAGAAACCCGCTGCTATTGTAGGGATTCGATCGAACGAAGGAGACAATAATAGCCTCCCGTTCAGAGCCTTGGAAACTCAGTCGATCACATCGGGTTAGAGTAAGCGTCTGCTTGAGGAAGGTGTGCAACAACCCCAAGCAGACAGCGAGATAGAGGAAGAGCATCTGCTTAATTTTGTCGTTAACAGCCTTGACGAGGAATTTGCGATAGACCTTGGCGAGAACGTCAAAGTCACCACGGAGAAACTGTACGAGGTCCTCGCCGGCGCCAGCGCCGGCGGGACCTCAATCAACCACGTCTGCGAGACGACCGAGGACTCGCCGCACGCCAATACCGTCCGTGGACATCTCACCGATCAGTTCGAGCTTGACTCGGTTGAGGCGGTTGGGGACATGCTCCTGCAACGAGATGCTCTTGAGACACTTCCAGATCGGCCGGTGGAGGTCTGCGCAGACCTCCACCTCGATCCCTACTACGGCGACGAGGACGAAACCGAGGCGCTGTACTCCTCACAGGCCAAGCGCGGAACAACAACGTTTCACGCCTATGCGACGCTCTACGCGCGGGTGCGCAACAAGCGGTATACGCTGGCGGTTCGCCAGCTCGTCGCTGGCGACACCACCAGCGATGTCCTCGCCGAGTTTTTCGAACTCCTCGACGGCCTTGACCTCAGCGTCAAGGCCGTCTACCTCGATCGCGGATTCTACAACAGCACCTGTCTCGGACTGCTGTACGCGTACAACTACGCCTACGTGATGCCGATCGTCAAGTGGGGGGAGACGATTCAAGACGAACTCAGCAAAGGCTGGAGCCGCGAGATCGAACACGATCTCGCCGGCGAGGTGACATTTCCTGTGTTCATCGATTGCGTTTACCAGCAGGGGCGATACGACGAACATGGGGTGGCGCGTCACGGCTACGCCGCTGACGCGCCGTTTGTCGACACGCCACGGGATGCACGAGAGCACTACAGCAAGCGCTTCGGCATCGAGTCGAGCTACCGATTAGCCAAGCAGAGTCTCGCTCTGACTAGTTCTCAGGATGCTGGCCTGCGGCTGGTGATGTTTGTGGTGAGTCTGCTGCTCCAGAACAGCTGGCGGTATCTACACTGGCGGTACGTGGCGGCGCCCCGCCGCGGGGGGCGCCGCCTCTGGAGGTGGCCGTTCACGGAGTTCTGTGAGATGGTGCTGCGGGCCGCTTGGACAGCGCTTGGCGTACGGAGGGCTGTCCCAGCGAACCAACCACTTGACAACCGGTTCTTCCGGTAGCCGTCCCCCGATCGGAACAGCGGTCGTGAGTGGCGACGCTGTCGCGTCGGCGGCAGTCCGCCGCCGACAGCGACTCCTCACCGAGGAAACTCACCGTCCGTGTCATTTCGAGAACTGATCACGCATCGAAGATGCGGATTCAAGCTCTACTGGAGGGGGTAGAACGTTCTCGATGTGATCAACTGAGAATAGCTCTGGCGTGTGCTCTGTTGAATCCGATGACGGGACGGGCATCACAATTTCCGAAGCCACGAGTATCTCACTCTTCGTCGTCGAGGAGTTGGATCGATTTCCCTAGTGACTCCGATCTCCTCATTCTCTGCAAGTTTCTATCTCTGAATTCTCTCGACAGCGCTCCTAAAACGAATATGGAGTGACCAGATCCCAACGCTTTCTGCGGATCCAACAGGGCACACCAGTCAGAATCTTCCCCCATTGAATGGCTGGACTGCGTAGATCTCTAAGGCCGTTAAAGTCTCCTATCAAGTATGCGCTACCGTGGGGGAAAGGAAGTAGAACTTCAGCGGTTGCAGGGTGAAGTGAACGAAAACAGCCGCTAATCGAGTTCGCCGTACCCGTCTCCTCTCATAAGTTCTGCAACGTCCTCCACATTGTCGAACGCCGCGAGAAGTGCATACTCACGGGCATCTGTCTTCGCGATATCATCAGCCCCGAGCTCCGTGGCGAGTCGGCTACGAAACTCCGCTTCTCGGGAGACGACTTCATCGCGAGCGAAGATCTCAAGCCGGTTGTCTCGTTCGTCTCCGACATTACTCCGACGTACGAAGTACGGATACTGGTGTGCTCCGGTATCGCTGGCCGGCGGGGTAGTCGTCGTGCTCTTCTCGCTGGGACTGTTCGTATTCTTTGTTCCTCGGGAGGTCCGAGATTCATCTACTTCGGCAGAGGTGGCTACCTCGGGCTCCTGATCATCCGCCTCCTCGTTCGCGATATCATCGGGTTTCTCTGGTTCGTCATCTGCTTCTTCCTCCTCGTCACCGAAGTTGAGGTTCCCTGACCCAGATTTGAATGAATCTCCCCCCATTAGTCAGCCACCTCCGGTTCAGTTGCGAGGTTGAACCGCATCGTCTCAGTCCCGTAGTCGTCGATATTTAGGACGAGTTCGTCGTCTACATCTACACCGAACGTCTCCGTCGCAATGAATCCCGCCAGCTGCCATAGCTTCTCCAGCGTTTCGAGTTCACGGTCGGGCACTCTTCGCTCACCTTTCTCCGTGATCATCTCGCCGTCCTCCTCGTAGGTCTTCCACCTTTCTTCGACTACTTTGAACGCAGAGCCACGGGCTTCCCACATAGCGTCCATCAGACTCTCTCGTGACCCGATAGAGACTGGCGTTGCAAAGGAGTCCGTATTTTCGAACTGATCGCGATACTGCTTGTGGGCGTTCGTCTGCCCGACCCCGGACGGAACCACGCACGAAAGCCCGATTTCGATGTCCAGCGCAGTCTCCATGTTTCCGACCATCTCCTCGAGACCATCGAGGCTGAGACTTCCCTTCCCAGCTGGCTTAACGGGTGCTACCAGTGTCCGAAGTGCGTAGATAGCATTGTACAGGAGGTCTTCGGCGCGCGCGTTAGGGTCGATGAGGACTGCGTCGTACTTTTCGTTCAACTGCTCTCGCTCCCAGAGGAGATTGTATAGAAGCTCGAAGCGGGGGTACTCGTCCCGAGAGATACCCTTCATCCCCGTTTCATAGGAGATTTTCTGCTCGAGGTTGGAGGTAAAGTCCCCCAGCATGTCGTGGCTCGGAATTATGTCGATGCCCTCTTCAGAGGTCTCGATGAGGTTGTCGAAGTCGCTATCAGGCATTTCCAGAATGTGCTTTACGAGATTGTCTGCATCCGGGTTCCCACGGTTCTCTCCGACGTCGAAGAGTGAGGTGAGATTACCTGTCTGTGGGTCTAAGTCGATCGCGAGGACATCAAGCCCCATCCGCTTGAGCGCGACCGCGAGGTTTGCTGTCATGGTCGTTTTGTACGTCCCCCCGGACTCAGCGTAAATGACAGTCGTTATCATATACCGACTCATATGAGCGCCTGTTACATATATCTGTGTCAGACATTCGGGCCTATGATCTGTAACGAATATCTAGACCATCTTTCTGTATCAACTATCTGTATTTATTGATGGGTAGTGAGGACACACGGATTCAACTGCAAAGACGCAATCAGTTAGGGAGCTGTGCGCTGGAATTTGTCTGTGATTTCCAGCTGTTTCGGTTGTGTTGGAACTAGAAGCTGTACTGATGGCGATCTTGAAGCATGCACTTGATAGAACTATCTAGAATAAGTACCTATTACAGATATCTGTAACAGGTATCTGTAACAGTCGTCTGGCATATATGTCAATAATCAAAGCGAGTGCCTCAGAGCAGGACCTAGAGGTGGATCACTCATTCCACGAAAGCCGGTCTATAGTTGGAAACTCAGCCTTTGCTGTCTGGGGCGGGTTATAGTATCGGGATTTGATATCGTAGTACCCAAATTCAGGAGGGATACGAGCGCACGCCTTGGCCAGATTTTCGTCCGCTGTGTGGGTGATCACACGGATTCGAGCATTCACATCAAACAATCGAACTGCCAACGCGACTACTGCTGCATCCTGCCAGTTGTTCGTCTCTGGATACTTGCTTTGCTGATTGAGAAACCCATCTGCAACGAACCGTGCTTTCTCAACCGGTCCAGCGCTACTATCGAATCCCGCTGTGCGGTTACCGGGAAGTGGTGGGGTTACCCGCAGCCACCCTTCTTCGATAGCCATATCGAGGTATGGATTCGCCGGTGAGTCAGCACTCCCGGTATCCGCCAGTTCGTGGTAGACTGCTGCTGGCACCCAAATTTCTGTTCCGATTTCCTCTACGGCAGTTTTGAGTGATTGTAGGTGCGGACTGGGGTGCTTTCCCAAGTTCCGAAACATCACCGTGTCCGCAATATTCGCAGTATAAATCCTCGTCATTCGGTCTACTTGTCGTCAAATTCCTCGAGGAGATCGCCTTCGTTCTCATCGAAATCATCTGGTGTGTACGTCGTCGGGCCCGACTCGTCGTCACCAAGATCGAGAATCGAATAGATGGCTTCGACAAGATCATACGCAGTTCCAGAGGAAAGGTCTGCGAGGCTCGCGATCTGCCGGATTGTGACATCCCCCTTACTGTGTGCTTTCACGAGGTCGTATGCGAGTGCAAACGTGACGATGCCGTGATCTTCGAGCACCCGCTCGATCGCTGGATATTCGTTCTTCTGTGCGATCACTTCGATAAGTTCAGGCGTAATCGAGACTTCTGTTTCGCGGACTGTCAATGTCAGTTCGAACTTTTCAGCGGTGTATACGGCGGTTCTGCTATCATGGTCAACTTTGCTGATCAGGCCCGCCTGTTCCAGTTTATGCAGATAGTCGTACACCGTCTTCTTCGAGACTGTCGTTGTTTCAACGAGTTCAGGGCCCGTCGTAGTCCCGGACCGCCGAATGGATGTATAGAGACTAGCGAGAGACGGGTTCTCGAGTAATTCTGCGAACGTAGGGATTCCGGTGATCATCCCCGGAGTGTCACCCGCGTTTCGCACGTGTTCTGTATCGTAGCTCATCCTGTATAGAGTTACGAAACTAGAAATTATAAACGTTTGCCACGGAACTGAGTCACTATAGTTTGGGTAAGAGGAGGAGAGATGGGGTTTCGCTATGAGTGAGAATTAGTTCTGCTGTGACGCATTAGATACGGCAAATGGTTCCACAAGCGCGCTAGTCGTCACCAACGCTGAACTGCGTGTATTCACTCACAGTGTTCAAGACGACGCTCGTATTGGATTCTTGCACATCTGCATCGGCCAAGACGCGCTTGATCTGGTTGTTCATATCGTCGGAATCTGTGAACTTTCCAATCGCGATGATGTCGTAATCACCAGTCGTCTCATATACACTCATCATCTGTGGTTCATCGCGAAGCGCGTCTGTAATATCCGGTAGCCCGGGGCCATCGACTTTGAGTTGGAGAATGGCAGTCACGTCGTAGCCAAGTTTGCTGTAATCGACAATTGGCGTGTAACCCTCAATTGCGCCTGCTTCTTCGAGATCTGCCAAATGGTTCGAGACCGTCGTCACAGACACATCAAGTTCGTCGCTGAGATTACGCAAGCTCTCACGGCCATTTCCCAGAAGTGCGTTTACCAACTCTGTATCAAGGTTTTCGTACGTCATTGTTTGTGTTTTAATTTGTAGTGTTATAATTGTTTTACGTATTATACCATATTTGGAATATCCTTTGAGAGGCTCTGTTGAAATCCTACTTTTCAGACATATTACCGACTGAAACAGCAGGTCACCGAAGAGTACATACCGGGTATCTGATTATTATCTGTTCTGATAAATACGAGCAAGAGTTATTCTATCTCCTGTGCCACATAGGCATATGACACAGCGATCTGAGGGGTATCTATTCCACCTTGAGAAAGCTCTAGAAGTCGATACTCGCGAAGAGAAGAACTTCCATATTCGACAGGCTCTCCAGATTTGTGGCGTTTGCGATGAGTCAGAACAGTCCCTGATAGACTCACAGGACAGCTAAATCATTGAACAAATAATATTTCTTCACTGACCGCAACTGGGTCAGTATATGTCACTTCCTGAGGATTTCAACAAAGCCGGACGGACAGAATCGATCGGCATCTACACGAATGATTTGCCCGCGTTCCGCGGAATTGAGCGCGCCCTCTCACAGCATGGCTACGAGGACGCAGTTCAACTCGTCAAGGCCTTCGACTTCGTCACGTCCGTCGAAAACCGGTACCAGTTCTCTGGATGATCGCTTTCTGACGGACTGACCACAGAGGATACGGCCACCATTCGTCGTTGATCTCGACAGAGCTCTACTGATCACTGACTCGCTGGTCTGTCTGTGAAAACGCCTCTGTCGCCATGTCGGCGCGCTCAGCCGCCTCGATGTGCTGGTAGGCCTTGCGGACCTGTTCCTCACTATTGTCGAGATACCGGGCTGCAGCGGCGTAGCCGAACTGTCGAACAAGCACTTCTCCGACACCCCGACGCCCGCCGTGTAGTTCGAGATAGTCGCCATCGAGTGAGAGGTCCAGTTCGTCGCGACGCTCGGCGAGTGTGTCGTGTGTCCAGAGCCGTTCCATGATCGACCGGGCACCGTCAGTGGTGAGCGGCTTCGGCGCGTCGAGGTCGTGCTCAGCAGCGACGATCAGGTCAGGTGCCCCGTTTCGAACACGCTCGATCGCGCTGTCGCGGAGACCGACAGTGGCGAGTCCTTTGGCGACGTGTGAGGCGAGCGAGGGGCGGTGTAGCGTCGTGAACACCGGCCACGAGTCCGGCACGTCCAGCACCTCAGCGTACCGCTGCAACGGGCCGATAACGGGCTCGGGGAGTGACGCCTCCTTCCACTCACGGCTCTTTCGGAACACGGTGACGCTGCTGTCTGCGAACGACACGTCACGCCAGCGAATCCCGTTCCGACCGTCGCGGTCTTCTTTCGGTGCCGAGAGGAACTCCGAGCCGCGCAGGCCCGTGTAGGCGACAACATACACGAGTGCCTGCTCACGACACCGCTGGTAGGCCTTGAACCGAGCGCGCTGTTTAGCCTGCCACGTCTCACTCTCCGGGTCCCCTCGATCGGCGTGGGAAACCTCAATCGCGCCGAGCGCGTCGAACGCCTCGGAGACGCGCCGATCGACAAACTGGGTGATCAGGTCGCGGTGGATCGGTTCCCACGCCTGCTGGTCGCCCGGCCGGCGGCCGTCGTTCTCGGGAAGCGGATCTTCGGCGTCCGACTCGCGGGCGTAGTGCCGCGAGATGTACCCCTGCGCGTGCGCCCACCCGCACCACGACGCGACGTGGGCGTAGTAGGTGAGAACGGTGCCGGCGGCGTACCCGGCGGTTGAGAGGTACCGTGCGTAGTCCGAGAAGACCGTCGTGTCGAGGTCCGCAAACCGGACGGTGTCGCCGTCGACGACGCCAGCCCACGACTCGGGTGGGGAGGCGTTCGCCGGGTCGGCGGTCTCGCCGAGGCACCAGCGGTGGAATCGATTCAGCTCGCGATCGGCGTCAGTTCGGTACGCACCTTGCTCGCCGGCATCGCCCTTCCCCTTGTCCGTGAGGTACTTCGTGAATGTGTCCTCGATCGGCGTCTCGACGGAGCGACGACCCGTCATTGAGCCTCCGAAGTGTAGGGGTTGTGCCGTCGGAACGCCGCTGCAGACGCGGCATTCCAGCTGGAGCGACAGTATGGGGAAGCGTCGGCCATGATTCTGATTCTGCCTCGTTTGGGGCCACGGGTGGGGGTCACTAAGAGTTTACTTTGTCTTACCGAGATAAGACAAAGTAAAGTATTCTGCTAGATATTGGCGCGTCTGTGAGGTTGTCGGCTGATTTCGGACGCGAGAGCGGTTCTACTCTGACCGAGGCAAGTCTTAAAGTGTATGTCGATATACGTAATTACACCCGCCGCGAAACACCACAGTTTCGGAGGATGGGTCATTTTTGGCCAAATTCTTGCTGATCAGTGGTTCAATTCAACAACCGAAAGCTGCTTTCAAACGTTTGTCGGCATACTGTTGGGTCAGAGGTTGGAAAATACGTGGATTTTAGCGCTGCTGAATAGGGTTGCCACTCCCGAACCGCAGACTCAGCGAGGGTTCAGCTGATCAGTCGTGCGGGATCAACGCCGAGGCAACGAGCTCAACACACTCACCCGCAGTCAACACGGGTGCGTAGTCCATCTCACCTCCCACGCCCGCTTTCAGCAAGAAGTCGGTGAGCCGCCAGATATTGTACAAGAGGACCGCGAACACGAAGTAGAACAAGCGAACGCGGTAGTCTTTCGAGGAGGTCTTGGCGAGAAAGTCACCTTTGATCGATTTGTACTCACTCTCGATCTGCCACCGGCGGCTGTAGCGCTGACAGAACGCCTCGGCTTCCTCGGGACCAACTCGGAGATTCGTCGCGAAGACGGCCGTTCCCTCTCCACTCGTCGACGGTACGTACAGGAGCCGCATTGGATGCGATCCAGATTCCACATGGACAGAAGCTGACTCAACGGCCACCTCTTGATCGTCTTCCTCCATTTGTTTGAGTACATCCTGTTCGGAACTGGAGACCCGCTTCGGAATGAGGTAGTTCACATCGAGGTTTGAGAGCGTCTGGAACACTTGTATCGAATCGAACTCTCGGTCACAGAGTACTGTCTCGATCGGAACGTGTCTTTTCGCTCGTCGAACGAGTCGCCGAACAGTACGATGGATCTGATTCGACGGGTTCTCATCCCACTCAGAGCTCTCTTGAACCGGTTCAACAGCTAAGATCAGCGGGATGTTCTGTCCGATGATCGAAAGCGTCGCAAATTTGAACGCTCGACCGTCTCTATCCTTGGTTCCACTGACCATCGGCATCTCTTCGACATCCCCGTAGTAGGGAATGGTCGTGATATCGATCGCGGCAGTAACTGGCCTTCGAAAGGATGCTTCTGAGGCGATCACGGAAAGCAAGCGGTCCGTTGTCTCATCGAAGCCGTTCACGACCTCTTCGGGATCGAACTGCTTGACGGTGCGGAGGTGTGTGTCGCCGTGGGGTCCATACTCTTCACCACGCCGGTACTGGAAGCGAGTAGCGCCCTGCGCGGTTCCGCACCGAACCATCCCCATGAACGTCTGTAACTCGAAGAATTGCGTGTCCTCGTACGAGGCGTTCGACGCCCGATCCGAGTCGAAGTGTCCGAAGGCGTGATCACGTGCGAGGCGCGTCATCTGGATGATCTTCTCCTGTGAGAATGATTCGTCTTCTACTGGGTCTGCGGCTTCCTCAGTATCGTCGACGATCTCTGCCTTTGGCCGGACTTCGGGCGCTGAGATGTTGCGATCATGGACTTCTTTGACAACGAAGTGGGCGGCAGCGTGGACGTACTCGTGAACAGCATCGTCGAACCGGTTCCGCCACGCCCGCGAGAAGGCTGATTCGTCGGGTACTCGGCTGAAGCCGAGGATCGTCGCTACTTCTGGTTGTCGGATAAGTCGTCGACTGAAGTCGGCGTATGAGTCACCGGTGATCTCCATAAACACGAACGAGAGCACCATCGCGCGAAAAGAGAGAGGAGCAGGATGCCACGCTGGATACCCGTCTTCGATCGCGTCTAGCGAATGATCCAGATCCTCTGCCGCTGTGACGAGATTGGAGTTTTTGAGTTCGTTTCGGATACCGATTCCAAGCTGATAGGCTTCGCTTAGATACCGCATCCTGGAATTCTCGCTAAGAGATGAATCACCTGAACTGCTCACATGGTGTGCTCAAATGGATTACGAAATTAACCTACTGGATGATCTTGGGATTATATAAATTCAATATAAAACAACGAGATATGTAATCTAGTAATATAGAGCCCGAAGTTGTTCCCTGAAATATTAATATAATTGTTATCAATAACTATGTATGAACCGGCGAACGTGGATACAACTGCTTGGTGTCGGTGGGGCTGTTTCTCTTGCTGGATGTGGTAGTGCCGGTTCTTCTACTGTTACAGCAGAAATCACTGACGAGCATCTCACACTCGCTACAGCAACGACAGTTCACGATAGCGGACTGCTCACCGAACTAATCACGGGTTTCCAGCGGGAGTTCGGGGCGGCTGTGGATGCGATCGCGCGTGGGAGCGGTGCAGCGCTCGAAACGGCCCGGAACGGTGACTGTGACATCGTGCTCGTTCATGCTCGCCCGTTGGAAGATGCTTTTCTACGCGACGGGTACGGAGTGAATCGGCGGGCGGTCATGGTGAACGATTTTCTCGTGGTCGGCCCGCCGGACGACCCTGCGGGGGTAGCTGGTTTAGGCCCGGTCGCCGCGTTTGAGGCTATTGCAACCGCCGACGCGCCGTTCGTATCACGGGGTGATCGCTCGGGAACGCATCTCCGTGAACGCAGACTGTGGAGTGAGACCTCCATCGATCCCGATGGTTCGTGGTACACAGAAACTGGCCAGGGAATGGGCGACACGCTCGTGATCGCTGAGCAGGCGGAGGCGTACACACTCTGTGATCGCGGGACCTTTCTGAACGTCGCCGAAGACCAACTCGTCGCTTACGTTGAGGGCGGTATTGAGGACCCGCCGCCGCTACTGCGGAACGAATACGGGGTTATCCCGGTGAATCCTGCCCGCCGCGAGGTGGCTTATCGATTGGGGATGGCGTTCGTGGGATATCTCACGGGGGCGGGCCAAACACGCATTGACGGGTTTCGGATCGGCGGCGAACAGGCATTTCGATCTATGTCAAGTTCTGAGATATCCGCGTTTGAACAGTACGTCCCGAGAGATTGGAAGCAGAATTCAGCGTGAACTACCCGACTG
Source organism: Halorubrum halophilum (assembly GCF_000739595.1). Lineage (GTDB taxonomy): Archaea > Halobacteriota > Halobacteria > Halobacteriales > Haloferacaceae > Halorubrum > Halorubrum halophilum. The sequence continues at coordinate 15,739 of NZ_BBJP01000008.1, forward strand.
CCCGCTTGCTGAGAAAGTGACTTAGCGCCTCTATTCGGCTAAATTTGTTGAGAGTAGACGATGTCAGCTATCTATTTCCACCCGCCTGTGAATCGTTCCCTCTCGTTCTTTGAGATGTTTGGGATCTCGGTCGTGATGAATTGCCGTGAGCTCGGCGACGATGCTTTGTGCGATGTGGAACGGTGTGCCCCCGCCGAGGTCGAGACCGGCCGGCGTGTAAACCCGTTCCAATTCCCTCTCACCGAACGTTCGTCCTTCCTCGTGGAACTCCTCTTGCATCTCTTCGAAGCGCTTTCGTGGCCCCATCAGCCCGATGTATTCGAGCGGTGTCTCGAGTAGTTCCTCAAGAACAATCCGGTCGTCGATGAAGTTGTGCGTCATCACGACCGCGTAGGTGTTTTCGTCGAATGCTAGTGTCTCCCTGGTCGCAGCCGGCGATGTCGACACGACGCGATCTGCGGCGGGGAACCGATCTCCTTCGGCAGCACCCCCACGGAACGACGCCACTGTCACGCGAAAATCGACCTGTTTCGCGAGACTGGCGACTGGTGCCACGTCGTGACCGCTCCCGAAAACGATGAGTTCGGGTGGGGCAGTAACGCTGTCGACGAACACCTCGACTGTCTCGCCGTTTCGTTCGAGAGCGACGCTGTCCGATTTGTCACGACTGATAAGCAGTTCTGCCGTCGGCGACACTTCCTCGATCACCCACTCCGGCCATTCCGTGGTCTCGAAGCGCAGATCCGGATCGTCCGAAGTCGCGGTCGAGAACCCGAGCGCGCGGTCGCCGACATCGAGTCGGCTGTTGTCCGAGGTAAGGACAGTTAGCACGGCAGTGTCCTCACCGCGCTGGTAGGCGTCTACGACGGGACGATACCGGTCGTCAAGCGGTTCGAGAAGTATGTCGATGACACCGTTACAACCCACTCCGAGGCCCCACACGTCGTCGTCGCCAGTTAGATCGAACTGTTTGATTCGCGGCTCGCCAACGTCTAGTACTTCTGCTGCCAGCGTTAGCACTTCGTCTTCGAGACAGCCCGCTGTGATCGAGCCGACTCCGTTCCCGTCATCGACGACAACCATCTTCGCACCGGGACGCCGGTAGGCACTCCCCTCGACTGCGACGACGGTTGCCAGTACCGCATTCTGTTCGTCAAGGCCCTCGTCGACGGCGTCCATCACTTCTGTCTCAGGAACGCTCCAGTCGCCGGCTGTCATGCCGAGCACCTCGTGTCCTGTTCGATCCGGTCGTTCGTCGATCGCTGAGTCATGGTTTTGTCTTCGTATCAGGCCGGGTGGTTTTCTGTCGCCGGCGTGGATCGTACTCTAAGCCGATCCGGCCGCCGATCCCGTATTGTTCTAGTTGCCGCGCGATCTCGAGGATGTCTCTCGAGTCGATGAACGCAAAGAGACCGTTGACGGCTTGGAGCGCAGCCGCCATTCCAGCCGGCGTCGGCTCGTACTCTGGGTTGGCGGCGAGCGGATTGAGCCACAGAACGCCCCGAGAACGACTCGCGAGCCACGTCATTTCGCGCTCAAGACCTGCCACATCGCCCATTTCTAGCCCGTCGCTGACGATGAGTGCGACGGTTCGCCTGTCGATAGCCTCCGAGTGTTCACGCCTGACGGTTTCAACGGCATGACCGATTCGCGTGCCGCCGCCCCAGCTCGTCTCTGCGCGTTCAAGCGCCCGAACGGCGTCTGCGGTCGTCGGTTCGTCGAACGCCGTCGTTACATCTCGCACGTCGCTGTCGAAAAAGAACACACGACTCCGGCGGACTCGTGCCGTGAGTGTCCGGAGAAACCGCAGTAGGAACCCGCGGTCGACGACGTCGAGTACCGACTGCGAGACGTCCGCGAGGACGGCCACCTGCACCGCCGTCTCACGGCGGGCCCGTTCGGGTAGCGAGGCGACCGTCCCGCCGGTGGCGACGCTCTGACGGAGGGCACGGCGTGGGTCCGCCCGTTCGCCGCTCCCCGCGCGCCGCCAGCGACGGCCTCGAAGCGACGCGAGCGACCCGACGAGCCGATCGACCGCGGCATCCAGTGGATCGTCGTCGATCAGCGCACCCACGTCGACGGTGACCGTCTCCGGGCGGCCACTGGGGCTGTACGTCGCAGTCGTGCTGTCCGTCTCTTGTCCGTCCGACGCTCCAGGTTCGATCGCGCTTCGCACGAGCGGTAGATCACCGTCGTTCCAATCGTCACCCGGCTCCATCTCGGCTGCGGCCGTCTCCGCGGCCTCATCGGATGGCGCGCTCTCAGCGCCGAGCGGAGCGAGCGCGCCGTCGGGTGCGTCGTCGAGGGCGTCGTTCGCGTCGCCATCGAGGTGTGCGGCGAGCCGCCGCCAGAACTCCCCGAACAGTCTGTCGAACGTTTCGACGCCCTCCGCGCGCGTCACGAGCGCCGCTCGGAGCGCGGCCCGAGCGCGGTCCTCGTCGTCGAAGCCGACTTCGACCAGCGCCTGGGCTCCGACGACGCCGGCGTTCGCGGGGACGTCGACGCCCGCCCGTCGAAGCGCGCGGACGAACATCACGAGAGCCTCGACTACTTCGTCCCGGATCCCGGCCGCGTCGGGCACGCCGTCGCCGTCGGTCGGGAGCATCGTCACTCGTTTCCCCTCGCTCGCTGTGCCGCCTCCGTGAGCGTCTCCAGCATCGCTTCGTCGATCCGCTCCACGTCGTCGACTTCTTTCAGGAGACAGCCGATCGTGTGTTCGATCTCCGCCGGTGAGAGCGGCCCCGTTCCGTCGTCAGCTCGGAGCTGTGCGATCGCTCGCGCCCAATCCAGCGTCTCCGCGACGCCCGGTTGCTTCCGAAGCGGCTCCTGCCGGAGCCGCTGGGTGACGGCACACAGTTCTGTCGCGATCGCCCCGTCCAACTCCGGGACCTTGCGCTCAACGATCGATTTCTCCTTCTCGAAGCTCGGCGGTTCGACGTGGAGGAAGAGACATCGTCGCTTGAGCGCGTCGCTGAGTGCACGCGTCCGGTTCGAGGTGATGATAACGACCGGCTGAGTCTCCGCCTCTACCGTCCCGAATTCCGGAATCGAGACCTGGAAGTCCGACAGCACTTCGAGTAGGAGCGCCTCGAACTCCTCATCGGCGCGATCCACCTCGTCGATGAGCAGAACTGGCGGGCGGTCGCCGCCGGCCGAGAGGACCTGTAGGAGCGGTCGTTCGAGCAAGTACTCCTCGTCGAACACCGACGCATCGGGGTCGTCGACGCCGCGTTCGTCGGCCTGAACGGCGAGCAGCTGTTTCGTGTAGTTCCACTCGTACAGCGCGTTTTCGGCCGCCAGCCCCTCGTAACACTGGAGTCTGATGAGTTCCGTGTCGAAACCCGTAGCGAGCACCTTCGCGAGTTCCGTTTTGCCCGCTCCGGGCTCGCCTTCGACCAGCAGCGGGCGACCGAGGCGGAGTGCCAACAACACCGTCGTCACGATGTCGTCGTCGGCCACGTAGTCGGTCGCCTCGAACGCCGCCCGCAGCTCGTCTTCGCTCACGTCGTCGAATCCGGTCGACTCTGTCGTATCTCGGCCCGCCGTCGCGCTCGGTTCGTCCGTCATGGCGGACCTCTCGCGGGAGGGGCGGTTACTACTGGCGGCCGGGGGCGCGGCTCGCGACAGGGTGGCCCGGTCGCGCTCGGATACCCGTGGTCCGGGGGACCCTCCGTCCGTGGCTCGGCGCGAGCCGTGGCGCGCGGGTCCGTCGTCCGAGTCACGCTGGGACGGTCGCGCCGGCGCGCTCGGCGGCCCGTGCGAGCGCTCGTTCGGTGTAAGCTTCAAGCAGGTGCGAGCGGTACTCCGAGGACGCTTGGAGGTCATCCATCATCATCGAGATGTCTAGGTTATCGGTCGCCTGCTCGGCCGCGGCCGCGATGGTGTCCTCGGTCAGAGACTCGCCCTCAATGGCGTCCTCGACGGGACCGAGCCTGACGCCGTGGTCCATCGCACCGTTGGCCCCGACGCGGGCGCCCGTGACCGCTCCGTCGTCGATCTGAAGCCGGGCGGCGACGCCGATCAGCGCGTACCCCGACGAGGGGCTCGGCTTCTTCACGTACGCGCCACCTGCCGATCCGTTCAGACGCGGGACCTCGATCCGTGTGAGGAGTTCGTCTTCCCTGAGGTCGGTCATGTACATCGCGATGAAGAAGTCATCGGCGTCGATCCGTCGTTCTCCGTCTCGCCCTTCGGCGACGAGCGTCAGATCGCTCGCGATGGCCGCACCGGGAAGGTCAGAGGCCGGGTCAGCGTGCGCCAGGTTGCCGCCGATCGTGCCGCGGTTACGGACCTGCGTGTCGCCGATTTCGCTTGCGGCCTCGGCCAACGCCGTCGCGCCCTCCCACAGCTCGTCCGTGTCGTCGATCGCCGCGTAAGTCGTCAGCGCGCCGAGGCTGGTGGTGTCGCCGTCGTGCTCGATGCCCTGCATCGACTCGATGTGACCGATGTCGACGACGACATCCGGGTCCGCCAGCCCGCTCTTCATCGTCGGGAGCAGGCTGTGGCCGCCGGCCAGCACCTCTGCGTCCGGGTGATCGTCCAGCAGGTCGAGCGCGTGTTCGACGCTGTCGGCGCGGAGATAGTCGAACTCTCCCGGGTACATCAGTTCTCACCTCCGTTCTCGTGGATGGCACGCCACACCTTCTCGTCTTTCAGCGGCATGTCGATGTGGTCGACACCGAACGGTTCCAACGCATCGACGACCGCATTGACGACGGCCTGCGGCGCGGCGATCGTACCGGCCTCGCCGACGCCCTTGACGCCTAAGGGGTTGTGCGGCGATGGCGTTACTGTCGAGTCGGTCTCCATCTCCGGAATGTGTTCCGCTTTCGGCACCGCGTAATCCTGCATCGATCCCGTCAAGAGTTGGCCGTTCTCGTCATACTCGGCAGCCTCGTACAGCGCCTGGCCGATCCCCTGTGCGACCCCACCGTGGATCTGCCCCTCGACGATCTTCGGATTTATTTGATTGCCGACGTCGTCGACGGCGACGTACCGTTCGAACTCGATCTCGCCGGTGTCCGGGTCGATCTCGACGATCGCGGCGTGCATCCCGAACGGGAATACGAAGTTGTCCGGGTCGTAGAAGCTCGTCGCCTCCAGCCCCGGTTCGGTCTCGTCGGGCATATTGTGCGCTAGGTACGCTTGTTCGGCCACTTCGGTGATGTGCATCGAGCGGTCCGGCGCTCCCGTGACGTGGAACTCGCCGTTCTCGAAGTCAATGTCCGCCTCACTGGCCTCGAGTTGGTGTGCCGCGATCGACCTTGCCTTCTCGACGACTTTCTGTGAGCTCTTGACGAGGGCGCTCCCGCCGACGGCCGCCGACCGGGAGCCGTACGTCCCCATTCCCTGTGGGATCTCGTCGGTGTCGCCCTCGACGACGTCGACGTCCTCGTAGTCGATCCCGAGCTCGTTGGCCACGATCTGCGCGTACGTCGTGTCGTGACCCTGGCCGTGGCCGGAGGTGCCACAGTAGGCCGTGACGGTTCCGGACGGCTGGAAGCGCACCAGCGACGACTCCCACAGTCCCGCCTGTGCGCCGAGTTGCCCCGCGAGTTCCGAGGGGGCGAGCCCGCAAGCCTCGATGTACGCCGAGAAGCCCACACCGAGGTATCTGCCCTCCTCTCGGGCCTCCCGTTGCCGCTCACGGAAGTCCTCGTAGTCGAGCATCTCTAGCGCACGATCGAGCGTCTTCTCGTACTCTCCGCTGTCGTAAGCGACCGCGACTTGGGTCTCATATGGGAACGCGTCGTCCGGGACGAAGTTCTGCCGCCGGAACTCGGCCGGATCCATCTCCATCTTCTTCGCGGCGAGGTGGATCAACCGTTCGACGACGTATGATGCTTCCGGGCGGCCGGCGCCGCGGTAGGCGTCGACCGGGGGCACGTTCGTGAAGGCGCCGGTGACCTCGCAGTGGATGGCCGGAATGTCGTACTGGCCCGACAGCAGGGTGCCGTAGAGGTAGGTCGGGACCGCGGGCGCGAACGTCGAGAGATAGGCCCCGAGGTTCGCCTCGGTCTCGACTTTCAGACCGACGATGGTGCCGTCGTCGTCCATTGCGATCTCGCCGTGGGTCTCGTGCCCGCGTCCCTGCGCGTCGGTTAGGTACGTCTCCGTGCGCGTGGCGACCCACTTGACCGGGCGCTCGACCTGCTTCGCGGTCCACGCGGCCAGCGCCTCGTCGGCGTAGTGGTGAATCTTGCTCCCGAACCCGCCCCCCACGTCCGGCGCCCGGATCTGGAGCTTGTGTTCCGGGTGGTCGATGACTCCCGACATGAGCAGGCGATGGAGGTGCGGGTTTTGCGTGGTCATCGCGACCTCCAGTTCCTCAGTCGAGGGATTGTAGTCGGCGACGGCGGCGCGGGGTTCCATCGCGTTCGGGATGATCAGCTGGTTCTCTAAGTCAATACTCGCCGTGTGACTGGCGCTCTCAAACGCGGCGCTGGTCTTCTCGGCGTCGCCAATCTCCCACTCGAAGGCGGTGTTCCCGGGGGCGTCATCGTGGAGGTCGGGAGCGGTATCCAGCGCCTCTCGCGGGCTCGTGACCGCTTCTAGTCGCTCGCAGTCGACGTCGATGGCATCGACGGCATCGTGAGCCGCGTACCGCTCCTCGGCGATCACGACGGCGATCGCGTCGCCCTGGTAGCGAACGCGGTCGTCGGCGAGGATCGGGTGATCGACTTGGTTTAGCGTGTCGAGGAGCCAGCCGGTCGGTAGGTTCCCCGGCACGTCGATGTCCTCGGCGGTGTAAACCGCGACCACGTCGTCCATCGCCTCCGCGGCGCTCGTGTCGATGCCCTCGATCGTCGCGTGGGCGTGTTGGCTCCGCTTGACCGCCATGTGGGTCATCTGCGGGAGCTGGATATCGTCGGTGTACTCGGCGTCCCCGGTCAACAGAGCGGGGTCCTCCCGGCGTTCGATGGCCGACCCGAGGATGTCAGCGGCGTCGACGTCGTCCGGATCGACGGATTCGACGCTCATCTCAGTCATCCCCCTGGGTGCTAGCACCCATCTTTTCAGCGGCGTTCTCGACCGCATTAACGATGTTCTGATAGCCTGTACACCGACAGAGGTTTCCCTCGAGTGCATCGCGGATCTCCTCATCGTTCGGGTCCGGATTCTCCTCGAGAAGTTGCGTCGCCGTCATCATCATGCCGGGCGTACAGTAGCCGCACTGGAGGCCGTGTTCCTCCTGGAACCCCTCCTGAATCGGGTGGAACTCGCCGCCCTCGGCGAGCCCCTCGACGGTGGTGACCTCTTGACCGTCGGCCTGTGCGGCCAGAACGGTGCAGGACTTGACGGCGTCACCGTCGAGGTGGACCGTACAGGCCCCGCACATCGTGCTTTCACACCCGACGTTGAGCCCCGTGTATCCCAGCTCCTCTCGCAGGGCGTGTACCAGCAACTCCCGTGATTCGACTGTCAGTTCGTGGTCGGTCCCGTTTACCGTGAGCGTGATCTCGTGTTCTGCCATGTTGTCTGCGGTCCGTGGGCCCGTGATCGTCGTCGATCAGGGCGAGTTCTGATTCGGCCGCCGCGGCCGGACTGTCCGACTGACCGGCACCTCGGGTCACAGCAGGTTCCGGACCCGATCGCGAAGCCCCTCCGAGTCGTCCTCCTTGGCAACCTCGGTCAGGCGGTCCTCGACGCTGCCAAAGAACCGACTGACGACTCGGTTGGCCACTGGACTGATAACTCGCTGTCCCATCTGGGCGATCTTGCCGAACACGTCCGCCTCGGCCTCCCACTCGATGTCGACGCCCCCGTCGGTCTCTACGAGGGTCATTCCCGACGACATCTCGAACGAGGAGTCGGTCGCGCTCCCCTCACCGGAGGCGTTCATCGCCGGGAACTCCCGTTCATCGATCGTGACGACCGTCCGGAAGGTCGGCTTGACGCTGCCGACGCCGATCTGCATGAGCGCCGCGTAGTGGCCGCCCTCCTCGAAGGCTCGATCCGAGATGTCTTCCGGTGCAGCTTCGGGCAGCGTCGGCGGATCCTCGTCCGGCTCCTGCTCCCCGAGCGCCTCGAAGTCCACGTCGTCTGGGTCTTCGACCCGCGTCAGGAACTGACATCCCGGCAAGCACTGTTTGATGAGGAACGGGTCGGACAGCGCCAGCCACACCTCTTCTGTCGACACCTCTTCGATTGTAAACGTCCCTTCGAACTCCACAATTCAGTCGACCTCGGTTCGTCCCGTAGTTCTTATCAACATGGTGAGTGTTACCATTTTACTGTGATGGGGATCAAGAACGCTTACATAATAAAATATAGTGATGGTTATGTAGCCGTTGTTAGTTACGCCACCGCGGAATGTGTAACTTATTTTGATCAATCGCCGGGTCGGTGGACGCGCTGGCGGTCAACGGGCGGGCCTCCCAAGACCACAGAGGTAACTACATGACCGACCGCGAACTCTCGAGCCGGACTGAAGCGACACGCCGACTGCTCGCCGAACGAACGCGGCTGCTCAACGACGCTCCATCGGAGGGGGTCCCGCTGACGAAGGTCGACGGGCGGTCGCTCGCCAAACCAATCGTCGCCGGAGCCGATGTTCCGGCTCACGACGTGGCGACGATGGACGGGTTCGCGTTCGCGGCCGACGACGCGTACCCGTTACAGATCGTCGACGACGCCGTCGCACCGGAGGATGACCCGCCGTCGCTCGATCCCGGGAAAACCGTTCCGGTCGCGACCGGGGCACCGCTCCCGCCGAGCGCGACGGCGGTACTGAAACGCGAGGAGGCCGACTGCGACGGGACCGCCCTCCGCGGGCCGCCGATCGAGGCCGGAGCGAACGTCTACCGGCAGGGGAGCAGCGTCACCGCCGGCGAGATCCTCGCTGAGCGCGGCGAAGTGCTCACTCCGAAGGACGCGGCGCTGCTCCGAGATATCGGTCGGGAGACAGTTCCCGTCGCCGAGCGGTTCGCGGTCGCCGTACTGGCGACCGGGACGGAGATCCACGAGGGCGTTCAGCCCGATCGGGACTCCGAGATGCTCGCCGGACTCGTCGACGAGTGGGGGCACGAGCCGACGCTCGTCGGGAGCGTCCCGGACGAATCGGAGCGCGTCCGCGACCGGATAGACGACCTCGCGGGCAGCTATGACGTGGTGGTGACGACGGGCGGGACGAGCGTCGGTCGCGGAGACCACGCGGTTGACGCCCTCGGCGGGCTCGGCGAGCTCCTGTTCCGCGGCGTCGCGCTCCGTCCCGGACGCCCGGTGACGGCCGCCCGCCTCGACGACGGCACGGTCGTCGCCGCGCTGCCCGGCAAACCCGTCGCCGCCCTCTTCGCCGCCACGCTCGTCTGCCGCCCGCTCTTCGAGGGGGCGGACGCGACGGAACCGCTCCCCACGCTGACGGCGACGCTCCGGCGCGACCTCGGCGTCCCCGACGACGCCATGAAGTACGCCGTCCCCGTCTCGCTGACCGGCGAGGGAGCGATGCCGCTTGGTCACGTCGACTCGGGGATCCGTATCTTTCGGCGGCGGTACCGGCCGGGACGGCTCGCCGCGAGCACCCGAGCCACCCGTGCCGACGCCGTTTGGATCACGGATCAGGGCGGTGAGAAGGGCGATTCGATCGCCGTCGTCCCGACGGAGGTCGTCCAGTGACCGGGGATCCCGACGGTGATCCTCCAGCTTCCGGGGATCTCCCGGTCGTCGAGCCTCCCTTCGACGGCCATGCCTGGGATGGCTCGGGGGGCTCGGCTACGCCCGCGTCGCAGGTCGAGGAGTCGCCAATTGTTGGGGTCGTCCTCGCGGCCGGGACGAGTTCTCGCTTCGGCGACCAGAACAAGCTCCTCGCGACGTGGCGAGGCGAGCCGCTCGTCCGTCACGCGGCTCGCACCCTCCGTGAGTCCGCCGTCGACGGCGTCGTCGTCGTGACCGGTCACGACCGCGAGCGCGTCGGAGCCGCCGTCGCGGACCTCGACGTGACCGTCGTTCACAATGACGCGTACAAGACGGGACAGGCGACGACCGTCCGGCGAGGCGTGGCGGCTGTCCGCGACCGGAACGGCGCGGCCGCCCTCATCGCGCTCGGCGACATGCCGTTCGTCGCCGTCGAGAGCGTCGATCGCCTCGTAGCGGCCTATCGAGCGAGCGTCGGAGACGCGCTCGCCGCCTGTTGTGAGGGTGTTCGGGGAAATCCGGTGTTGTTCGGCGATCGACACTTTGACGCCCTCTCCGACGTCGCCGGCGACACCGGGGGTCGCGAGATACTGCTGACCGACAACCGGTCCGTGCTCGTCGAGACGGGTGACGATGGCGTTCTTGCTGACGTCGATCGGCAGGAGGAGCTGGAGAGACTGCGAGAGCGGCGGTGAGCTTCGCACCGATATGAGAGGAGCGATACCGCACGCGGTCGGTCTGCGGCGACGTCACTCCTCGGAGTGTGTCACCATGACGGGCCGATTCGCGTTCCTCACGACCGTCTCGGCGACGCTTCCGAGTAGGATTCGATCCATCCCGGAGTGTCCTCTCGTACCCATTATTATCAAATCAATTGAATTTTCGTCGGCGTAGTCGAGGATCTGCTGCGCCGGGGAGCCCCGCCGTATCGCCGTCCGAACGTCTACTCCCCGTTCGGAGGCTCGATCCGCGACCCGATTGACCGCCTCGCTGCCGGCGCCCTCCAACCCCTGTTCGATCTCCGCGAGCTCCACGTCGTGAGCAACCGATATCTCCGCCGTATCGACGACGTTAATAGCGTGAACGGTGGCATCACAGAGATCAGCGACGCCGATGGCTTCACTGATCGCCTCCGCTACCGATTCGCTCCCGTCTGTCGGAACGAGTATGCTTTCGTACATCGCCGTGTGTCGTTTGTCTGCCAATGTAATTATTTGTAATGCTATTCGATCGCCTCGAAACGGACCTGACGTTCACTTTCCGCAACGCTCGGCCCCGGCTGATTCGTCCCCGTTTCGCCTCTCTGGGCGGTCCCTCTCCGCTGATGGTAACGCGACCGACACGGTCGTGGCCCCGTGTCGGAGAAGCGGATCAGCCACGTTCGCCGGGAGGTAGACGGCCCCACAGCGAATGCCGTCGTCGAGCTGTACCCTCGTTCGAACGGCGGTGCCGTCGCTCGAAACGTCGACAGTTGCGCCGGGATCGACGCCGAGCTCCCTCGCGTCGGTGGGATTGATACGAAGCGTCGGATCGCCCGAAGACGCGTCGTCGTGAAATTCGCTCATGCGTCCCCCCGTCACTAACCAGAAGCCGTCGTCGGATCCGGGAGAGATGAGCGGCTGTGCCGAGCCGAACCGAGCGCGACTGTCGGCGGTCTCGAACTCGTCCCGGTACAACACGTCTCCGCAATCCACGGGCCACTGACTGCCCTCGCGTCCGATCTCGTCGTACGACATTCCCACGTGAGTCGGCGCCACGCGGCTCAGCTCGTCGAACACGTCCGCGACGCTCGCGTAGTCGAATTCGTCTGGACGGTCAGTTACTCTGGCTCCGATATCGCTCAGTATTTCGAAGTCCGAGCGTGCCCGTTCCGGCGGTGTCTGCACCTGCTGCAGCCTCTGAACGCGGCGCTCAAGGTTGGTAACGGTGCCCTCCTTCTCCGCACCAGTCATAGCCGGGAGGACGACATCGGCGTGCTGCGTCGTCTCGTTCGACATGACGTCGACGACGACCAGCGTGTCGAGCGCATCCAGCTGCTGTCGAACCCAGTCCGGATCGCGCTTGGAGATCGCGGGGTTTTCGCCGACCGCGAGCGCGCCGCGAATTCCGTCCCCGAACGACGTGAGCATGTCCTTCGCGTGTGTTCCGGGATCCGAGGGCGGGGTAGTCCCCCATTCGGCAGCGACTCGCGCTCGGGCCGCCGAGTCGGTCACCGGCTGATGTCCGGGAAGTTTATCGGGGACGCAACCGGCGTCCGTCGCCCCCTGTTCGTTGGCGAGCCCGCGAAGGATGTAGAGGCCGGTTCCCGAACGGCCGACGTTTCCGGTCAACAGCAGGAGATTGAGGAGCGCCGCCGAGGCGTTCGCGTCGCCCGGCGAGCCCTCGATTCCCGTTCCGACGAGTCCCGCGACGCGGTTGGCGTCCGCGATCAGATCCGCCACTCGCTCTACGGACGTCTCCTCGACCCCCGCGGCAAGGAGCGTTTCGTCGGACGCGATGTCGCCGAGAGACGCCGCGAACCCCTCGTACCCGCTGGTTCGTTCGTCGACGAACGTCCGATCGACGCCGCGCTCGTCTGCGTGTATTCGGGCGCTCAGGAGGTCGAACAGGAGCGCGTCCGTCCCCGGACGCGGCTTCACGTGGATATCGGCGAGGCGCGTCGTCCGGTTCCCCGCCGGGTCGACGTGGACGAGCGTGGTGCCGTCGTTGACGGCGGGGCGAATGAAGCTATTGAACGCGATCGGCTGGCGTTCCGCGGGGTTGGCACCCGCGACGACGATCACGTCCGCGTCCGGCAGGCTCGAAAGGCTGTTCGTCGTCGCCGGCCACCCGACCCGCTCGGAGAGCGCACGAGCGGTCGATACGTGACAGAGTCGGGATCGGTTGTCAACGTTGTTCGTCCCGAGGATTCGGGCAAGTTTCTGGAGGAGGTAGTTCTCCTCGTTCGTCGAGTGGGGGGCGCCGAGAAACGCCAGCGCGTCGGGGCCGCCGCTCGCCAGTATCTCCCGAAACGACTCGACGACGCGATCGTACGCGGTCGCCCACGACACCGGCGTCAGCTCTCCGCCGCGGCGGACGAGCGGGCGTTCGAGGCGATTTTCCGGTGACTCGAACGCCCGTACTCCCTTCTGGCAGAGCCGGCCGTTCGGGTTCGCGGGACCGGCGACGCCGCGCGCTCGCGGCGGATCGCCCGGCTCCAGCCGGCAGCCGACCCCACAGAGAGAACACACCGTTTCCGACCCCGTCGGCGACCGATCTCTCGCGTCGTCGCCCGTCACCGCTCTCTGATCCGGCGGCCCTGCGCTTTGAGCAGAGCGAGGAGGTAGCCGAGGCCGGCGCGGGCGTCACGGCTCCTGAGCCCGCCGAGCATGCCGAGAATGCCGACCGGCTTCGACTCGCGCTGCGCCTCGCCGACGCTCGCGAGGAATGCGTTCATCCCCCGAGCGGCGTCATCGTCCACCTCGAGGTCGGAGAACGTCTGCGCGAGGCCGACGAGGTTCTCGAGCTGTCCCTCCCGCTGGAGGTCCAAGACGAGGTCGAGCGCCTCGACGAGTTCGGTGCCGCTCTCTTCAAGCATCGTTGACAGCTCTTCAAGCTCTTCGGCGGACAGCGACTCGGTGAACGCCGTCGTGAGCTCCACCAGATCGTCAAGGTGTCCCTCCCGTTCGAGTTCGAGAACGGTGTCGAGCGACGCCGACAGGTCGTCGGCGTTCTCGCCGAGGTCGGTCGCCAGATCCGCCGCCCCGTCGGTCGAGAGCCCGTCCGCCGCCTGTACGAGGTTCGCGGCCGAGCCGGTGAGATGTTCGAGCTCTTCCTCGTCGGCGCTGGCGGCGACGATGATCGCCGTCGTGAGCGCGTCCTCCAGCTCGTCGCTCCTCTCGACCGCCTCCGCGAGCGCCGCTCCGTGGTCGTCGAGCGCCGCTCGGAGCGCCGCCTCCCCGTCGCCGTTCGTGCGCCGCTTGCTCGCGGCGTTCGTCGCCGTCTCCGGGTAGGAATCCTGTGGCTGCGCCATCTCAGTCGTCCCCCGTTGCTTCCGCGTCCGTCACCTGAACCGATTCCGCCTCACCCTCGTAGGGACCGATGCGAACGGCGGACACCTTGAACTCGGGCGTCGCCGCGGCCGGGTCGAGGTGTTCCTCGTCGGTGAGTCGGTTAACCGCGCTCTCGGCGAAGTGGATCGGGACGAAGACGTTGTCGGGGCCGACGCGGTCCGTCACCTGCGCCGGCACGACGATCTCCCCGCGGCGCGACTCCACCTTGACCATGTCTCCGCTTTCGATCCCGTGATTCGCAGCCGTCTGCGGGTGGATCTCGATGAAGTCGCTCGGCGTGTACTGCATGATCCCCTCCTCACGGTGGGTCATCGTCCCGGTGTGGTACTGGTAGAGCACCCGCCCGGTCGTGAGGGTGAACGGGTACTGGTCGTCGGGCGTCTCCGCGGGTTCGCTGTACCCGACCCCCTGGAGGTTCGCTTTCCCGTTCTCCGTGTTGAACTCCTCGGCGTATAACCGCTCGGTGCCGGGATGGTCCTCGTCCCAGCACGGCCACTGGAGCCCGCCTTCTTCTTCGACGCGCTCGTGGCTGACACCGCCGTACAGCGGCGTCAACGAGTTCACCTCCTCCATGATCTCCGCCGTGTCGTCGTAGTCCCAGTCGCGGCCCATCCGGTTGGCGAGATCCTGGAGGATCTTCCAGTCTGGACGGGAGTCTCCCTTCGGCTCCATCACCTCGTTGACCATCTGGACGGTCCGGTCGGTGTTGGTGAACGTGCCGGTCTTCTCGACGAACGAGCACGCGGGGAGCACGACGTCCGCGTACTGGGCGGTCTCGTTGACGAAGAGATCCTGTACGACGAGGAACTCCAGGTCCTCGAGGACCGCCTCGGCGTGGTTGACGCCGGGCTCCGAGAGCGCGGCGTTCTCGCCGATGATGTACATCCCGCGGATGTCGTCGTCGTCGGCCGCGAGGAACATCTGCGTCGTGTAGTAGCCGTACTCCGGCGAGATATCGCAGTCCCAGGCGTCCTCGAACTTCGCGCGGATCTCGTCGTCGGCGATGTCCTGATAGCCGGGGAAGTTGTCTGGCAGCGGGCCCATGTCGCCACCGCCGCCCTGGACGTTGTTCTGTCCGCGGAACGGCGACACGCCCGTCCCCGGCTTGCCGAGGTTTCCGGTGATCGCCGCGAGGTTGGCCATCGCCAACACGTTCTCGGTCCCGTGGGAGTGTTCCGTAAGTCCGAGCGTCCAGCCGAAGACGCACCGGTCGGCGTCGGCGATGGTCTCGGCCGCCGAGACGATCTCGTCGTGGGGAATCCCCGTCACCTCCTCGACGCGCTCGGGCGTGAACTCTTGGACCGACTCTTTCACGTCCTCGAACCCGGTCGTCCGCTCCTCGACGAACGCCTCGTCGTAGAGGTCGTTATTGATGATGTGTCGCGTGATCGCGTTGATCCAGACCGCGTCGTATCCCGGGTTGACCTGACTGTACTGGGTCGCGTACTCGGCGATCTGGATCTCTCGCGGGTCGAAGACGAGGAGGTCGGCGCCGTCCCGAACGTTCTGTTTGATCCGCGTCGCGAGCACCGGATGTGCCTCGGTGGTGTTCGATCCCGTGAGCAGGATACAGTCGGCGATCTCGAGGTCGTCGGTGCTGATCGAGGCCGCGCCGTAGCCGTACGTCTTGGCGAGGCCGGCGACAGTCGAAGAGTGACAGAGTCGATTGCAGTTGTCGACGCTGTTAGTGCCGAGCACCTGCCGGGCGAACTTCCCCATCAGGTAGTTCTCCTCGTTCGTCGCCTTCGACGAGGCGATCACCGACAGCGCTTCACCGCCGTGCTCCTCTTTGATCGAACCGAGGCCCTCCGCGACGCGTGTGAGCGCCTCGTCCCACGTCGCCTCGCGGAACTCCCCGTTTTCGTCTCGGACGAGCGGCGCCGTCAGCCGGTCGTCGGAGTTGATGAAGTCGTAGCCGAACTTCCCCTTCACACAGGTCGAAATGCCGTTGACCGGCGCGTCCTCTTCGGCGGTCGGTCGTGCGGCGAGGATCTCCTCGCCGTCCGAGTAGAGGTCGAACCGACACCCGACCGCGCAGTAGCCGCAGGTGGTGTCGGCGACGTTGAGCTCTTCCAGCCGCTTGTCGCCGATCGACTGGGCGATCTCGAACAGTTTCCCCTCCGACAGCGTCTCCGCGGCCACCCCCTCGGCGACGTGTTCGACGTTCTGTAACGCCTCCCGTTTCGCTTCCTGCATGTAGCCCGCGACGCCGTCGAGCTCGTCGTCGCTCACGGCCATTCACCCCCGCGCTCGGAGGCGTCTCCCCAGTCGTCGCCGTCCGCATGGCTCGTTTCGGTCTCGGTCTTCGTACCGGCCGATCTGTCGCCGCCGTCCGTCAGCGAGCGCTCGTCGGAAGAGTCCTCCGTCCGCTTTTTGGGTGTCATCGGTCCTTTCGTCTTCCCCGTGTTCTCGTGTGTCTTTCCGACGCTGTTCGTCTGTGTGAATCCCGGAAGCGGGATCGTCGTCGCGTCCTCGATCCCCTTTTCCACGAGCGACCCCGTGGGGCAGACGGTCGCACAGTGCCCGCAGGAGACGCACGTCGAGTCTTCCATCGTCTCCGCGTCGCTCTGGAAACCGATACGCGTGTCTTGACCGGAGCCCTCCATCCGGAGCACGCCCTCAACCTGGACGTCGTTACAGGCCTCGACACACCTGTTACAGAGGATACACTTGTTGCGGTCGATTTGGATGAACGACGAGGAGTCGTCGATCGGTTCGTACTCGTCGCGGTCGTCGAGCACGCCGTACCGCGGCTCCTCGACCTCCGCGTCGATGGCGGCGTCTTGGAGCTCACACCGACCGTTCTTCCCGCAGGTCGTACACCGGAGGTTGTGGTCCGATAAGACCAGATCGAGGTTCACGTCTCGCGCCTGCGCGGCGTCGGTCGCGTCGGTTCGGACCGTCATCCCGTCCTCGGCCGGGAAGCTACAGGCCGGGACGACGCCGTGCTCGTCGGTCTCGACCATACAGGTCCGGCACTCGCTCCGAGGGCCGATCTCCTCCCGGCCGTAGTGACAGAGGGCGGGGACGGACTCGGCGGGCTCGATCGCCTCGACGGCGTCGATCAGCGTCGCGCCGGCCTCGACCGACACCTCGATCCCGTCGACTGTCACCGTCGCCGGCGCGTCACCCCCTACCGGCGGATCCGACGCCGTTCCCGGCGCGATTTCCTCTGTCAGTGGCGGTGCGTCGACTGCCTGCTGCTGTTCTGAACTCATTCTGTTAGGCCTCCAGTGGCTCAAGGCAGCTGCCGGCCGGACACCGGCCGTCGGCGTGCGCCTCGAATTCGGATTCGAACGCCGAAAGCGCGGTTCGGGTCGGCCGCCCGGCCTGGACCCCGAACGCGCAGATGCTCGACGTGGTCATCACGTCGATCAGTTCCTCGATCGCCTCCGGGTCGTATCCACCGTCGTACACGTCACGGAGCAGCCCGGCGAGCTGTGTCGTTCCCTCGCGACAAGGCACACAGCGGCCGCAGTTCTCGTCGGCGGCGAACTGCGCCCGCTGGCCGACGAACTCGACCAGACACCGATCGTCGGCCAACACGCGGACGACGCCCTCCGATCCTAGGTCGTTGGCCGCCAGCGCGTCCGGCTTCACGCCGACGGTCAGGTCGTCCGTCACGCCGCCGAACCGTCCGCCGACCGACGCCGCCTTGAACGCTCCCGTCATCTCGGCCGCGTCGACGACCGTCTCCAGCGTCTCGGAGGCCGGTACTTCGACCGTTACGGGGTCCGCGACGTCTCCCGTAACGGTCATCACTCGCGTTCCCGCGGGCTCCCCCTCCCGAAGCGCCACGGAGAGATGCGCGAGCGTTCGGGGGGTGTGAACGAGGGTCGGCCGGCCGTGGAGGCCGACCGCGTCGAGGTCTGGCGGGCGGATCCGGGCCTCCAGCCGGTGGTTCCCTTCGAGGGATTCGATCGCCATCGACGGCTCGGCCGCCCGATACTCAGCGGGACCGGTCTCGACGTCGACGGTGATCGGCGAGTCCGGGTAGTTCGCCGCCGCGTCCCGCACCGTCTGAACGGCGCGCTCGTCGTCGGCGGACGCGTACACGATGACCCGTTCGGCGCCCACGGCGTCGGCGAGAGCCACGGCCCCGTCCAACGCCTCGAACGGCGCGCTCTCGAGTAAAAGCGTATCCGCGGCGTTCCCATGCGCGTTCACCACGACGACCGGGTCGCCCGCGGCGCTCCGGACGGACTCCCACGTGTCGGCGAGCGGCGCGTCGTGACAGAGGTCTCTCCATCCCCGCCCGTCGAGCGTCCCTCCAAGATCGATCACGGCGTCCGGGTCCGGATCGACGAACCCGCCCACCGCCTCGTGGTCTGCCGGGTCCGTCGGCCGACGCCATCCACAGCCATCGAGGATCTCGCGTACACCGGTTCGTAACCCGGATAACTCCGGAGTCGGAAACGTCGTCTGGCCCGGCCCGTGATCGACGACAGCGTCAGGATCGGCTGCCGTCACGTCACCCGTCTCCTCGAACGCCCGTACGATCGCTTCGATCCGCTCGAGTGAACACCCCGTATGGAACCCCGTCTGACCGTCGAGCGTGACCATGACGAGCGGCTCCGCCGATACCACTCCAGTGGATCCGACCGCTACAACCGGTGTCTCGCCACCTGAAACCGATTCAGGGACTCGTTGTCGTCCGGAAATCCGGATCACTGGGCCATCATCAGGTGAGTGTATTGTCATTTGGTACCGTCTCTTAGGAGGATCAGACTACAATATCATAAATGATCGGGGCGTTTGAGTGTTAGTTAATTGAATCCGGTTAACAAAACCGTCAAAGAATATAAAACCTATGGAATAAGCAATTGGATACTCTATACATATCATTAAATCATTATAATCTTCCTTGGTTGATGATGTCTACCGCAAACGCTGACAAGAACCGCTGGTTGATCGCAGTTTCGGCCGTTGCGATCCACCTGTCCATCGGAAGCATCTACGCGTACAGCATCTATCAAATACCGCTGAACGAAACGCTCGGCTGGGAGACCGGCAGCGTCACGCTGGCGTTCTCCATCGCGATTCTCGTTCTCGGTTTCACCGCCGCCTTCCTCGGAAAGTACGTCGAGAAGTACGGTCCGCGGGCGGCAGCCCTCTCTGCGGCCGTCTTGTACGGGATCGGTATGGTAGGGTCGGGGCTCAGCGTCCAGCTCGGAATCCTCCCTCTGTTTCTCGCCACATTCGGCGTCATCGGCGGCATGGGGCTCGGTATCGGCTACATTTCACCTATCGGAACTCTCGTCGAGTGGTTCCCCGATCGGCGGGGTATGGCGACGGGCCTCGCCGTGATGGGGTTCGGCGCCGGCGCCCTTCTGACGGGGCCGCTGGGTAACTATCTGATCCAGAACTTCAGCGTCGCGATGGCATTTTACGCCCTCGGCGCCCTCTACTTCGTCCTGATGTCGCTCGGGGCGAGCTACCTCGAGAAACCGCCGGACGGGTGGCTTCCCGAGGGGATGCAAGACGAGGAGGATGCCCAAGAAAAGGCCGAAAGCGCGCTTCCGGGGCTCGATAATCTCACCGCCGTGGAGGCGCGCACGACGGCGCGGTTCTGGATGGTCTGGCTCATCATCTTCATCAACGTCTCCGCGGGTATCATGCTGCTCGCGTTCGCGTCGCCGATGCTCCAACAGATCGCCGGCGCGACCGCCTCGACGGCCGCGTTCATAACGGGCTACATCGGCATCTTCAACGGCGGCGGCCGGATCTTCTGGGCGTCCCTGTCGGACTATATCGGTCGGACGACCACGTACGGGGCGTTCTTCGGCATCCAGATCGTCGCCTTCCTCGCGATGCCGCAGCTCGCGGGCGTCTGGATCCTAGCGGCCACGATGTTCCTCGTTATTACTTGTTACGGCGGCGGGTTCGCCTGTCTCCCCGCGTACCTCAGTGACCTGTTCGGAACCAAAGAAGTGAGCGCGATCCACGGGTACTCCCTCACGGCGTGGGGGATCGCCGGCGTCGCCGGCCCGCAGCTCGCGTCGTTCATCCTCGAGTCGACAGGGAACTACACGAACGCGCTGTACGTGATGAACGGCGCGCTCGTCGTGGGGCTGATCACGGTGCTCGTGCTTCGGTGGCGGATTGGCAAGCTCCAAGATACCAGCAGCCTCGACACGGGCGCCGCGGCAACAACCGACTGATCGGTCGCACGGCGGATTTCGATCGACCGCGAAGCGATTCTCCGTCTCGGGTAGACCCGCGAACTACTGCACCCAGACCGTCTTCCGGTTCACGAACTCCTTGATGCCCGCCTCCGAAAGTTCGCGGCCGAACCCGGAGATCCCGACGCCGCCGAAGGGGACCCGCGGATCGGACGCGACGACGCGGTTTACGTACACACAGCCCGCCTCGATGTCGTGGGCGAGCCGCTCGCCACGCTCCCGATCGGTCGTCCAGACGCTCCCGCCAAGTCCGAACCAGGTGTCGTTGGCTCGCGTGATGGCCTCCTCCTCGTCGTCGACGCGGAAGACGGCCGCGACGGGTCCGAACAGCTCGTCCTGGGCCGCCGGGGCGTCGTCCGGAACGTCCGTCAACACCGTGGGCGGGTAGAAGGCGCCGTCCCGATCGAGGGGCTCCCCGCCAGTCTCGAGGGTCGCGCCGGCCTCGATGCTCCGTCCGACCTGACTGTGGAGATTCTCCATCAGGTCGGGGCTCGCCTGCGGGCCCACGTCCGTGTCCGGGTCCATCGGGTCACCGACCGTCAGCGACTCGGCCCCCTCCACGAGCCCCGAGACGAACTCGTCGTACACCTCGTCGTGGACGACGAACCGCTTCGCGGCGATACACGACTGCCCGGAGTTCTGGTTGCGCGCCCAGACACCCTCCTCGATTGTCGTCTCCAAGTCGGCGTCGTCGAGGACGACGAACGGGTCGCTGCCGCCGAGCTCAAGGACGGACTTCTTAATGCGCTCGCCGGACGCGGCCGCGACCGCGCTCCCCGCGGGGCCGCTGCCCGTCAGCGTCGTCGCTTTTACTCGCTCGTCGTCGATGACATCCTCGACGAGATCCGAGGAGACGAGGAGCGTCTGGAAGGCGTTCTCGGGGAAGCCGGCGTCGCGGAACACCTCCTCGATGGCCAGCGCACAGCCCGGGACGTTCGAGGCGTGTTTGAGGAGGCCGACGTTGCCGGCGACGAGGTTCGGCGCCGCGAACCGGAATACCTGCCAAAACGGAAAGTTCCACGGCATCACTGCGAGGACAGGACCGAGCGGTTCGTAGGAGGTCTTGACCTCTGTACCGGCAGGACTGGGGTGATACTCGTCCTCGAGGTAGTCGCTCGCGTACTCGGCGTAGTGTTCACAGACCCATGCGCACTTCTCGATCTCGCTTTCTGCCTGAGCGAGTGGTTTCCCCATCTCTCGGGTCATCAACTCGGCGTACTCCGACTGCCGCTCACGAAGGAGCTCTGCCGCCGAGGCGAGCAGCTCTTCGCGCTCACGGCGGGGCCGATCCTGCCATGTCTCGAACGCGGTCTCCGCGTAATCTAGCGCGTCTGCGACATCTGATGGGTCGTCTTCCTCGTACGTCTCAACTATCTCACCGGTCGCAGGATTGACCGCGTTCATGTGAGGTGACTCTGATCGAACCACGTATGTTTTTCCATAATCGATTAACGTGATAATCTCTCGTGTATAAGTTGTAGGTGGTATAGTAATGGAAATTAGGCTAGATAAGTAATCCAATCTAGCGGTTTACGGAACTAATTGTGGAATAAACAGTGAATTTTCTACGAGGGCAAGTCGTACTGATGGACTGGACGATCTCCGAGTGGCAAAAACGGATAGTCCCTACAGTATTATTTGTCTCCTAAACGGTAGGAAATGAAGGCACGCATCAGATCTATCCTCCGAGGTTGTGGGAAGTTGAGACTACGGCGGGTTTAGAGGGGCTGTAATGCGTGGTTTCGACCAAATTCTCGAGGCGAAGCTACTTCGAATCTTCTCTCGTTGGTCTTCTCGTGTAGTACTACCAACTAGAACGGTGAATTTCCAAGATTCACGACAGCGTTGCCACTCAGGAATCCGCTTTGCCCCGGACAGAGTACCTCCCTATCCAATTCCGGTCTCCTTCTTCAGCAGCGTAAGCGTATTGTCGGCCGTCACAATGGGTGAGTGTTCGTACTCACCCGTCAGCTCGACCTGCACGAGCAGATCAACCGCTCGCCAGATCGAGTAGAGCAGACACGCGAACGCGAAATAGAAGAATCGCAGCCCGAAATTCTTCGATGTAGTGGCGGCCATGAACCGCTTTATCGACCTATAGCCGCTCTCGATCTCCCAGCGATAGCCGTACTCCGCGAGATGACCACTCCCCCGATTCGTCATGAACACCGAATACTGCCGATGATCGTGGTGCTCGGAGTCCTCTTTCCGTCGGTAGATCAGCGTCGTCTCGTGCCACTCGTTCTTGCCGAGATGGAGCTTCCGGTCGGTCTCGTACCGGTCCTGGCTCTGTTGGAGTAACCGCTTCGCCTGAGCTTTCTCGCTGGTCTGCATCCGTTTCGGAACGACGTAGGACAGTCCACGCTGGCTGATCATCTCCAGAACGTGCTGGCTGTCGAACTCCCGGTCCATCAGGACGTTATCGACGTGGACGAGCCCTTCAGCCGAATCCAGCAAGTCCTCAACGATTTCCTTGCGTGACTTACCTCGTCGAACTGGCCGCGCATCGAGCACAAGTGGGACAGCATTACCGACCAGCTGGACTGTCGCCCACTGGTAGGCGTACTCGTCGGTGTTCTCTTTCGTTCCGAGAATCTCGTCCTTGTGCCCACTTCGGTCACCCGTGAACGGGTCAGCTTCCGTGATATCGATCGCGATGATTCCCGCTCGAAAGAACTGCTCTGTCTCCGCGACTTCATCCAGTAGACGTTTCACTGCTTGGCGGTACATCTCGCGAATCTCCGCGATCGAGAGGTCACGAATATGCTCGCGATGGGCGTGCCCGAGTGGTGTCCGATCACGCGTTGACTCGCAAATGAAGCTCCGAGCCCCCTCGTTGGCAGCCAAGTTCTCGCGGAGACCGAGATAGGTCTGTAAGTCCCAGTAGGCGTTCTCATGGATCTCACAACCCTCACCACGGTCCAATGAGAACGCCGGGAAAACGACGCGGCTGATGTGATCTGTGATCGCTTCCGCCTGTTCCAGTACAGTCTGACCGTCTAGGTCGGACTCATCGGTGTCGTTACCTCGTTGGGGGAGCGTCCGTTTTGGGTCACGCGGAACGCTTACACCCGCGTTCTGGGCATTGATCAGGATTGTCCGGGCGGCTGTCTCAACCGTCTCACGCAACTCACCCGTGAAGCGCTCGTGCCAGCTGCGCCACAGCGTCGACTGATTCGGAATTCTATCGAGCTCGAGTTGCTCGCGAAGTTCAGGGTGGCACTCGAGGAATTCGACGAGTGCCGTCTCGTGGTCCCATCCATGGAGTTCTTTCAGCACGAACACTCGAAAGAGGGTGTTCATCTCGTAGCGCGTCGACTCCGTGTAGCGGTCGTGGGCCTCGAATCTGAAGTAGGCTATTGGGAGTGTGCAGATGAACTGCTCCAGTGAGTCGTGTTCGTGGTGAGTAAACCAGACTTCCGAGACGATTTGAATATCCGATTCTAATCCGGCGAGTGAGGTTTGATCGTACAACGGCGTCGAATCATAGACTGGCCACTGGACGTACGGCTGTTGAGCGATTCGTCGAAAGACCGTGCGCTGTGACTCCCAGGTCGCAACCACTACGAGATACTGGCCACGACCCGGCCAAGAATCCGTCTAACTGATCAGTATAGAGGATCTAGTTACCGCAGCTGTCCGGCGACCGAGCGGTCCGGAGGACCCGGAAGGTCGCCGGTTCGCTCGCCGAAGGCGAGGCCAAGAGCCGACCATCGGGAGGCTCGCAGGCTTTTGGTCGAGCTTTTGCCAAGGAGCGAGCAACGCGAGCGACTGCAGCAAAAGGTCGGGGTGCGGGAGAGTTTAGCAGGAGATTCGCTAGTTACTACCCCGAAAGAAACTGTGCGTGAACTTTTCTATGACACGCTCGCAGAAAGTAGTTTTACTCAAATCTCACTCCGCTACAGAGTGGCGAATACAAGTCGTCCTTCCCATAGGCTATATTACTTAGTAGTATAACTTGGTTATTGATGGCAGAGACTCAGCTTCAGCGGGCCAAAGCAGGCGAAATCACATCTGCTATGAAACGAGTTGCCGAGCGCGAAAACTGTGATCCGGACTTTGTTCGACAGCAGGTTGCCGACGGACAAGCCGTCATTCCGAACAATCATGCGCACGAATCGCTTGACCCGATGATTATCGGACGGGAATTTTCTACAAAGGTCAACGCGAACATTGGCAATAGCGACACGACTAGTGGTATCGAAGGCGAACTCCAGAAACTCCACACTGCGGTCCACTATGGTGCCGACACTGTGATGGACCTTTCAACCGGCGAGGATCTTGATGACATCCGTAGCGCTAATATCGAGCATTCACCAGTGCCGGTCGGAACCGTCCCGATTTACGAGGCTGTCAAGCGTGTTGACAGTCCCGCCGAGATCACCCACGAACTGCTGCTCGACATTATCGAGAAGCAAGCCAGGCAGGGCGTCGATTATATGACTATCCATGCAGGCGTGCTGATGGAACATCTTCCACTGACAGACGGCCGAAAGACTGGAATCGTCTCGCGAGGGGGGTCTATATTAGCCCAGTGGATCGAAGAGAATGGGATGCAGAACCCGCTGTACACGAAATTCGAGGAAATCTGCGAAATCTTCGCGGAACACGACGTGACGTTCTCATTGGGCGATGGCCTCCGTCCCGGTTGTCTCGCAGATGCGAGCGACGAAGCCCAGTGCGCCGAACTCGACACACTCGGCGAACTGACTCGGACCGCATGGGACCACGGCGTTCAAGTCATGGTTGAAGGCCCCGGTCACGTCCCAATAGACGAGATCGCCGATAACGTCGAACGCCAACAAGACGTCTGTGACGGTGCACCATTCTACGTCCTCGGCCCGCTAGTCACCGATGTCGCGCCGGGCTACGATCATATCACAAGCGCGATTGGGGCGACCGAGGCTGCTCGTGCAGGAGCGGCGATGTTGTGTTATGTTACACCGAAGGAACATCTCGGTCTCCCTGACGAAGAGGACGTGAGAGACGGTCTCGCAGCCTATCGGATTGCAGCCCACGCTGCTGACGTCGCGAATGATCTTCCGGGTGCACGTGACTGGGATGATGCACTTTCCGAAGCGCGCTACGAGTTCGATTGGCGCAGGCAATTCGAACTCGCACTGGATCCCGAGCGTGCCCAAGAATACCACGATCAGACATTGCCTGGCGACAACTACAAGGAAGCTCGTTTCTGCTCGATGTGTGGTGTCGAGTTCTGCTCGATGCGAATTGATCAGGACGCACGGGATGCCGACGGTGAGATGTCTTCGATTGATGACGAGACTAACCTTGACGCTTCGCCTGCTGCGGATGTGAATCTCCCGCCGGTTGGAACCCATGACACGAGTCGCGTTCCTGATGAAGTCGAAATCAATGGTGTCACATTTACTCCTGCAGAATCACACGCAGACGATTAACCTTCAACAGTTCTGAAATTTATTTTTAGGCCACTCAATACGAGTGATCGCGACTTCGAAACCTGTGCTGACTATGTATCCTGTACTTACCGATTCTTCTCGGTCTATTTCAACCATTGTAGCGTGACCGACTCAGAGCGTCTATCTATCAGTCTGGACACTAGTGATTTCGAATCGTGCGCCTTCCTCGTCGCTGTCGGTCACGGTGATCTCCCACCCGTGAGCGTCAACGAACTGCTTGACGATATACAGCCCAGGCCCTCACCGTTGGTTGAGTCCTCCAATTCAAACACCTGCTCACCCACGTCTTCAGGGATACTCGGCCCATCGGCAGCCACGTTGAAGCCGTCCTCCAACTCACCAATCGTCACGGTCACGTCCGCACTCCCGTATTCGACCGCATTCCGAATCAAATTCTCCACTACTTGTCGGAGCCGACTCGCATCAGACTGAATCGTTTGCTCTGTGTCGGTGACCAGCGTCGTATCGGCTGTTGGAATGGTCTGCCAGCACTCACTCACTGTCTCCGCAAGATCAACCGCCTCAACCTCGCTCCGCCTCACCCTTCATCCTTATCTGAACACTGCCGTAAATGGAAGCCCAAGAATTATACTCTCGTCAACTGAGTTGGATAGTGTGGTTTACGAGACAGGGTATCGCACCGTCGATGACGCTGTCGCCCGCGTACTCGACGGCGAGACGCTCGACCGCCGGGATGGACTCGCGCTGATGGCCCAGCCGGTCGAGCCACTCGCCGAGGGGGCGGATTACGTCCGCTCCCAGCTTGGCGACGACACTGTCGACGCGTGTTCTATCGTGAACGCGAAGGCGGGCAACTGTGCAGAGGACTGTGGGTTCTGTGCGCAGTCAGTCCACTTCGACACTGGTATCGACACCTACGGCTTTCTCGACCCCGAAGAAATCCTCAAGGCGGCCAAGCAGGCCGAACGCGACGGCGCCCAGCGCTTTGGTATCGTCGTCGCCGAGAAAGGCGTCTCCAAGGAAAAACGCCCCGACGAGTGGGACGACGTCATCCGCGCAATCCGCTTAGTACGAGACGAAACCGACGTCGAAGTCGACGCATCCCTCGGGATTCTCACCGAGGAAGAGGCCGCGATTCTCGCGGACGAAGGACTTAATCACTACAACCATAACATCGAAACCTCGCCGCGTTTCTTCCCCGAAATCGTCGGGACCCATGACTTCGAAGACCGCGTGAAGACGCTCGAAGTCGCCAAGGAAGCCGGCATGGACCTCTGTGCCGGAGTCATCCTGGGCATGGGCGAATCGCCCACCGACCGCGTGGACGCGGCCATCGCGCTCCAGGATCTCAGCGTCTCCTCGCTCCCTGTCAACATCCTCAACCCGGTCGCCGGGACGATGTTCGACGACCGGGAGGAAGCACTCATCTCCACGACGGAGACCGTCAAGACCATCGCGGTCTACCGACTGCTTCACCCGCACGCGAGAGTGCGACTCACCGGCGGCCGCGAGGTCAACTTCGCTGAGGACGAACAACACCTCCCCTTCGAGGCCGGTGCGGATGGCATCCTCACCGGGAATTACCTCACCACCGAGGGCCAGTCGCCCGGCGACGATATCGAGATGATAGAGCAGGCTGGCATGGAGCCCAATACCGAGGTCAACGATTTCGACCCGGAAGAAGTAAAATCCCGTGGCGACGACTCGGCCGACCCCGCGGACACGGCGGTCGGGACGGCCACGAGCAAGGCGGAACCGTCTGATGACTAACACAGAGATACAGCAACAGCTATGACCGACATCAATTTCGCCGTTCTCGGCACTGGTGGTATCGGGCGTCGCGCACTCGAAGTTTCCGCGGACAAAGACGAACTCACTCCCATCGCAGCTTGCGACCGCCACGGGGTCGCCGTCGACCACGACGGCCTCGACGTGGACGAACTGCTGGCCGCGACCGAGGGGAACATCGCTTCCGACGGCGGGACTGCCGCCGAAGTCGGCGGTGGCGGCATCAAGGAACACGGCGACGACAAGGGCGTCGTTGCCTCCGCACAGGCAGTGCCGACGGAGACGCCTATCGAGGACATCATCGCTGAACACGAGGCCGTCGACGCGGTACTCATCGCGCTGCCGAACCTCGAACACGACTTCATCCCCAACGTCGCCGAGCGCTTCGCGAACGCGGGCTACGAGGGCGTCCTCGTCGACGTGCTCAAGCGTTCGCGCGTCATCGGCATGCTCGATGACCGCGAGGAACAACTCAAAGAGTCAGGCATCACGTTCGTCTGCGGTGCGGGCGCGACGCCCGGCTTCCTCACGGGCGCGGCGGCACTCGCCGCCCAGTCGTTCGTCGATGTCGAGGCGGTCGAAATCTGGTGGGGCGTCGGCCTCAAGTCCGGCTACGAGGACAACCGTGGCACCGTGCGCGAGGACATCGCCCACCTCCCCGACTACGACATCGAGTCGGCACGCGCCCTTCCGGACGAGGAGATCGAGGAAATCGTCGACGCCCACGACGGTGTCATCGAGTTCAACGACATGGAGCACGCCGACGACGTGCTTCTCGAACGGGCGGGGATCTGCGACGCTGAGGACGTGACCGTCGGCGGCGTCCTTGACCTCCGCAACGACGAGAAGCCCACAACGACGACCGTCAAAGTCACAGGTCGCACGTTCGATGGTGAGGTCGGTACCAACACGTTCGAACTCGATGACGACACGAGCATGGAAGCCAACGTGAACGGCCCTGCACTCGGCTACCTGAAGGCTGCCGTCCGCCGCAACTGGACCGGCGATTACGGCGTCTACGGGCCTGCCGAGCTCATGCCCGGGTTTTGAACCGTGCAGCAGCAGATGGATCGAGGGTTCGACCTCGAAGCACGCCTCCAGTCCCGGGAAGAACGTGGGCTCCGTCGCGACCTCGCTCCTGTCGACCGTGTCGAGCCGAGGGCTCGCCGGGTGCCCGACCCCGGTGCCGACGTACCGGCCTTCGACGCCGATGCCGAGGAAATGCTGGTGTTCGCAGCCAACGACTACCTCGGACTCGCGGGAGACGCCAGACTGGCCGAGGCAGCCGCACGGACAGCCCATGAAGTCGGCACTGGCGCGGGCGCCAGCCGGCTCGTCGTGGGCGATACATCCGCTCACCGCGAGCTCGAACACGCACTGGTCAAATCGAAAGAAACCGAGCGTGCGCTGGCGTTCTCCTCGGGGTACGCCGCCAACATCGGGACGATTACGGCGCTCGCCCCCGACGCGATCTTCTCCGACGAACTCAACCATGCCTCCATCATCGACGGCTGCCGGCTCTCCGGCGCCGATATCGAGGTGTACGACCACTGTGACGCCAGCGACCTCCGGACGACCATGGACCGCCGTGCCCGCGAAGCAGATGGGGAGGAATCCTGGCTGGTCGTGACAGATTCGGTATTCAGCATGGATGGCGACATCGCTCCACTCAGAATGATATGTTCGGCCACCGAGCGCCACGGCGCGTGGGTGATGGTCGACGAAGCCCACGCGACGGGCGTGTACGACGGCGGCATGGTCGGTCAGCTGGGACTCGAAGATCGGGTTCATGTCCAGTTGGGGACCCTCTCGAAGGCGCTTGGTGCCCAGGGCGGGTTCGTCGCCGGGAATGAGATGCTCATCGAGTACCTGGCGAATGCGGCCCGTTCGTTCGTCTTCTCGACCGGGCTCTCCCCGCCTGCGGCGGGTGCCGCACAGGAGGCGCTACGTATCGCACGGGAGACGGACCGCCCCCAGACGCTCCAGGATCACGCCGATTACCTCCGGTCGGGGTTTGAAGACCTCGGCTTCAGGGTGCTCGGTGAGACCCACATCCTGCCCGTGCTGGTCGGAGACCGGGAGGATGCGGTTGCGCTCGATGAAGCGCTCCGGGACCGCGGGGTGCTCGCCCCTGCCATCCGCCCGCCGACCGTTCCCGTGGGGATGTCACGGCTGCGCGTCGCTCCCACAGCCGCACACACGCGCGAGCAACTCGACCGCTGTCTCGACGCGTTCGAGGCCGCCGGCGAGGAGGTGGGGCTGCGATGAGTTTCTTCGTGCTTGGCACCGGGACAGGTGTCGGCAAGACTGTCATCACTGCTGGCCTCGTGGGCTGGCTCCGCGACCGCGGCCGCGATGCAGTCGGTATCAAGCCCGCACAGACTGGCTTTCCACCGGACGACGACGCTGGCTTCGTCGCCGAAGCCGCGGGAAGCGAGGACGCCAGTGTCTGCCTGCGCTATCTCGAACCCGCGCTTGCCCCGGCAGTTGCCGCAGACATAGAAGATGCTGCCCTCTCTTATGACGAGATCCTACAGGGTTGTCGGAGCGAACTAGAGGCTGCCGACCCGGGTGTCGTCGAAGGGATTGGTGGTCTCCGGGTGCCGCTCGCTGAGGGGAAGGAGGTCGTCGACCTAGCCGCCGATCTAGGATTACCGACGCTCGTAGTCGCACGCTCGGGACTCGGCACGCTCAATCACAGCGCGCTGACCGTCAAGGCTCTCGAACGGCGCGGCCTTGACGTGTGCGGTGTGGTCCTTAACGATTACGCTGGCGAAACGCTCGCCGAGCGGACGAACCCCGACGTACTCGAATCGATGGTCGATCGGCCTGTGTACACAGTGCCGGGACTCGACCTTGACACGCCGGGCAAGGCGGTGACAGCGGTAAAGGAAAACCTTCCGCCGAGCGTATTACCTGAATAGCGCCTACGACGGACGCAGATGAATTGACAGATTCCGGGATTGATCCGCCTCAAAGCCGTATGCATTGAGACAACCAGTCTCAACTTCTGTGCCTCCTGTAGTTGCTCACAGTTTCGGAGGATAGGCTAGTTTCAGGTCGAATTAGCATCAATTCGTGGTGATTTTCAGCGTACTGGGATCAATTTTGAATTATTACTCTCGAACTACCAGACGAGCGTGCGTAATTGCGTGGATTTTGGCGCTGCTGGATACGGTTGTCACTCTTGAGCGGCGGACCCAGCAAGATCTCAACGGGTTAGTCGTGTGGAATCAACGACGAGGCAACGAGCTCAACACACTCACCCGCGGTCAACACTGGTGCGTAGTCCATCTCTCCGTCGACACCTGCTTTCAGCAGGAAATCGGTGAGCCGCCAGATATTGTACAAGAGTACGGCGAACACGAAGTAGAACAGGCGAACGCGGTAATCTTTCGAGGAGGTCTTCGCGAGAAAGTCGCCCTTGATGCTCTTGTACTCGCTCTCGATCTGCCACCGGCGGCTGTAACGCTGACAGAACGCCTCAGCCTCACCAGGTCCAACTCGAAGATTCGTCGCGAAGACGGCCGTTCCCTCCCCACTCGTCGACGGCACGTACAGGAGCCGCATTGGATGCGATCCAGATTCCACATGGACAGAAGCCGACTCAACAGCCACTTCTTGGTCGTCTTTGTCCATTTGTTCGAGTACATCCCGTTCGGAGCTGGAGACCCGCTTCGGAATGAGGTAGTTCACATCGAGGTTTGAGAGTGTCTGAAACACGCGTATCGAATCGAACTCCCGGTCACACAGCACTGTCTCGATTGGAACATGCTCTTTCGCTCGTCGAACGAGCGGTCGCACAGTACGATGGATCTGATTCGACGGGTTCTCATCCCACTCAGAACTCTCTCGCACTGGTTCGACCGCGAGAACGAGCGGAATGTTCTGCCCGATGATCGAAAGCGTCGCAAATTTGAACGCTCGACCGTCTCTATCCTTTGTCCCGCTGACCATCGGCATCTCCTCGACATCCCCGTAGTAGGGAATAGTCGTGATATCGATCGCAGCGGTAACTGGTCTCCGAAAAGATGCTTCAGAGGCGATCACGGAGAGCAAGCGATTCGTTGTCTCATTGAATCCGTTCACGAGCTCTTTGGGATCGAACTGCTTGACAGCGCGGAGGTGCGTGTCGCCGTGGGGACCGTACTCTTCACCACGACGGTATTGGAAGCGAGTCGCTCCCTGCCCGGTTCCACAGTGGACCATCCCCATGAACGTCTGTAGCTCAAAGAATTGTGTGTCCTCGTACGAGGCGTTCGACGCCCGACCAGAGTCGAAGTGTCCGAAGGCGTGATCACGCGCGAGGCGCGTTGTCTGAACAATCTCTTCCTGTGAGAAGAATTCGTCTTCTACTGAGTCTGCGGCTTCCTCAGTATCGTTGAGGATCTCTGCCTTTGGCCGAACCTCGGGCGCTGAAATGTCGCGATCGTGGACTTCCTTGATGACGAAGTGGGCGGCAGCGTGGATGTATTCGTGAACGGCGTTGTCGAATCGATTTCGCCACGCACGCGAGAACGCTGATTCGTCGGGTACCCGGCTGAAGCCGAGAATAGTAGCGACTTCCGGTTGTCGGGTAAGTCGTCGACTGAAGTCGGCGTATGAGTCACCCGTTATCTCCATGAACACGAACGAGAACACCACCGCGCGAAAGGAAAGTGGCGCAGGATGCCACGCTGGATACCCGTCTTCGATCGCGTCTATCGCGTGATCGAGATTCTCGAACGCGGTGACGAGATCGAACCCTTTGAGTTTGTTTCGGATGGTGATCCCGAGCTGGTATCCTTCACACAAAGGGCCCATGTCCTGATTTATATCGAAGGAGTGAACCACTACAACTGCTCATATCTCAAATGTCTTAATTAGAGCACTCTCGGTCGTTTCACGAACGTACAGCTCGACCGGAACGCCGACCGCGAACAGCGGAACCGCGATGGCCATCGAGTACGTTGCCGTCTCCAGTGCCGAATACTCGCAGATCAGCGGTGCGACTCAGATGACTCCAATTCATTCAAAATAAGAATGACCGAGAGAACAGTCGAAGCGTAACCGATTTCCTGTTTGGTGGTGGCTCATAGATGGATGTAGCCTTCGTGTAGTAGACCTTATTTGCCGGTCAGTCCGCACTCTTCGGCACCCAGATATTTCAGGCAAGGTTATGTATGGATAAAAGAAAACCGACAGATTCGGTAGAACTATCACGGTCAAGGAGATGATTAGTTTTATTAAATAACCAGTGAATTCATTTCCGTGAACCAATTTGATATTTTGTCAGGGAATTGTACAATACGTAATGATCATATAGAGATCAATAGCAGTAAGATGACTAGAGCTAAACGTCTATTAACAAACAGCTATACACTCCAAATTATTCTGTCAGCGACAATTCTATACATCACACTATCGATACTTCTTAATAATGGTATTTTCATCAGAAGTATAGCATTAGGTGGTTTGTTTAGTGGTTTATTTTTAGCTGCCCTGTTATTGTTAGGAAAATCAGTGTATAATAGGTATTTTAATGTCTCTGACGATAGTAAAATTCTGATTGAATCAATTGAGCAGATCATCCTGTCCAAACCAAATAAGATTGGGCACCCACAGATAATTATACGATACCATGAAGATGGTTCCGAGAAACTCAGAGTCTTACAACTAATGCCTACCTATTCAAAAACTGAGAGGGATAGTATATCAGATGTTGAGGATATTTTAGTCCAAAATAATTTGAATGTCAAATATCGTGACGAAATTGGGTAATAGCCTCCAAGTATCGTGTGTCGTCAACTCGTGACTCTCATTGACCATCTGTTTCCGCCGATAGTATATTCGAAAAATATTTCAACATATCTGTACACTGTCGCGCATTACACGCCTTCTGGCGCTGAGAAACAACTCAGTCGGAGGGAGTCAGTCTAGTCGTGGATCGCGATAGCCGTTGACAGCTACGTCGTCGATGTCGGCGGCTTTGAACTTGAAGCTAACCATCAGGTCCGGTTCCGCCAATTTTTGTTTTCAATAAGAAATCTGTCATTCGCTAAATATTGTGTAACAGCGCACCGAACATGAAGTAGAACAACTTGACGCAGTAATCCTTACCAGACTGTACGAATCTCAGTGAAAATGATTTTCGTATTCTGCTTTGAGCCGTTCTATTCGTTTCCCTGTCGGTGGATGTGTCGAAAACAATCGATGTTTGAATCGGGTAAACGGTACAACATCTCTAACAGAATCAGCTGTATCCGGTTCAACGATTGCGAAGGCTGATATAGACGTTCGCCGGAAATCAGTAGTGGGGCGCTCATCGAATGAGCTATCGATTGTTTCGAGTGCCGACACAAGGGCTGCTGGTTCACCAGTGATCGCAACCGCCCCACGGTCGGCGGCAAATTCACGCGTACGGGCGAAGGAGGATGATAGTAACCAAGAGAATATCCAAAGAGGAAAGACAAGTACAAGACCGACAAAGAGGATGGCGTCGGTATAATCTGCACGACTGACGACACCATGTTTGATTCCGGCCGTTGGACCGCTAAGTAATTCTTTAATGCGTTCGGCAGCGGCTACTGGCTGGGTTGAGAAAGTCATGACTGCTGTATCGTGATTTTTAATGTGAGCAACTTCATGTGCAACAACCGCACGTAGTTCTGACTCCTCAAGTGCGTTCAACAGCCCTTCACTGACGACTAACCGAGATGTACGGGCAGTAAAACCCGTTGTCAACGATATCGGCGTCTCTGTCGGTGCCACGTAGATTGTAGGGGCTGGGACGGCCACCTGATGTGCAATGTTACGAACTGTCGAAAGTAGCTCTGGATACTCAGCTTCCGACGCTCGCTGAGCACCGATGATTGCGATTACGTGGTCGGGTGCGTTACGCTCACCCCACAACACGATACTCAAAATAATTCCTGATATAGAGATGACCAATATATTAACTTTATCTCCGGTGAAGAGGTCGACTCCACTGCCAGCGACGATCCACAGAGACATTGTGATGAAGAACACTACGATTCCACTCACAAGTGCAGCTGCGAGCGTTGTCAAGACTAACACCGACAGCGAAAGCACGATCCACAACTGTAACCGCCTATTTGGGGACCAGTCCATGAAGGTACGTACGGATGGGTTTATATAAGACTTCAGTTGGCTCTATAAACTCGATCAATAGATGTGAAAATAAGCCACGCATCAAACACATCCTCCGAGATTGTGAGTTGCTAATACCGGGTATTTGCTGTACGGGATTCCCAGTTTTTGGGCAAATTAATCACGCTTCATCTGCTAATCTCGGGGAAAAGCCCGCTACATAACTATCAAAAAGTCATCTACACACAAAATCCGGTAAATTTGAAGAACAGCGTACTGATGGCTCTACGCGAACGGGCGAATGCGAAAGTCAGAGAGCGGCTATATCAGCCCGGTCAGCTGCCGATCGATAAACGCAATGAATCGCTGTGCAGTTATCCGCGGCTTCGACCGGAAATCCACGTCAAGCCCAGCCTGAACGAGAAAATCGACCATCAACCAGGCGTTGTACAGGAGGACTGCGAATCCGAAATGGAACAGTCGGACGCTGAAATCCTTCGACGTCGTCCACGCGGTGAACTCCTTGATCTTCTTGTACGCCGTTTCAATCCCACCACGACGATTGTACTGCTCGACC
Source organism: Halorubrum halophilum (assembly GCF_000739595.1). Taxonomy (GTDB): domain Archaea; phylum Halobacteriota; class Halobacteria; order Halobacteriales; family Haloferacaceae; genus Halorubrum; species Halorubrum halophilum. The sequence goes on from NZ_BBJP01000008.1 coordinate 50,459, forward strand.
TTCCGCTTCGTCTGTCTGCGGTCAAGCGCGATTTCATCCTCTGCGTGCGTGTTCGTATAGAACGGAACCGCAGCCTGATCCTCTTCAGGAATGAGTTCTTCGCCCTCATCAGCTGTCTCACCGTACCCGTACTGGTCGTCGTCAGGGTCACCGGGTAATCCGATGAGCGTTGTCGTGACGCGCTCGTTCGACACGCCGTGTTTCACCGCGCCACGTAATGCCCATTCTTGCTCGACGGACACGATTCCGCGCTCCATGTCCACGTTCCTATTGAGCCAGCGTTTTGTTCGGTCATTCCGTGGAGCTGGCATCAAGTACCTCATGTTGTGCTGTTCAAACGCTGAAATTGTATCTGCGGATGCGAACTCTCGGTCAGCGTACACGCATCGCGGTGTCACGTAGTGTTTCGTCATGGAGAGGAGTTCTCGAACGACATCCCCAATTACGTACGATTTCTCTTTATTACCTGGGTACGCTTGATTGTCGGTGAAGTCTGGGTTGCCGACCGGCAGCATCCCGACGACCATGTGGACGCCGTCTCCAACGAGTGTTGCAGTAGCGAATTTATGACACCACTTGTACTGCTTATGATCGGGTGTGCCGGTCACCCATTCTAGTCCGTCGCGTTCACCATAGTACGCGACGTATGTGATATCAATCGCCATGAAAACGGGGTCTGGGAAGTCAGCGTACGGTTTGATGCGGGTCAACGCACGGCGCGCTGCGTTATTCACCATATCGGTGATTCCCTGAACGGAAAGTTGGTGAATTGCGTTCAACAGCGTTTCTCCTCTCATTCCGTCCTCATAGAACGGGTCTTCAGTCGGGTGAATATCTTTGTTCTCCGCGAGTTTATCGCCGTGGATGTCCGCACCGCCATTCGCGGCTTCACCCTCCATTCCCATGACGGCCATCAACTCTAGAAAATCGTCTTGGTCGTAAATGGCATGCTCAGGACGAGGGATATCAAGCTCGGGAAACACGACACCAGCCATTTCGTCTAGCACTTCTTTCGTTTTCTTCCGAAGGAGACGTTGCTCTGTGCGTTTCGATTTCCCATCTGTTTCTTCGATTTTTAGCCCGGTGTGTCCGCCGATTGGACTGTCGCGTTCCGTGGCGATCTCGTCGATTGTTTTCGCTGTCGGTTCGATAGTCTCCTGTAGAGACTCGAATCGTTCTCGCCATGCACGAGCGAACGTGTCTCCGTGCGGGATTTCCTCCTCGTTGAATCCGAACGCTTCAGCGATCTCTGGGTTCGATTTGAGACGGTCGGACAGCCCAGTAACGGATTCATCCTCGGTTTTTGCCCACAACATTGCCAAGAACATCGGCTCGAAAGCGGTTGTTTCAGCGTGCCACTCAGGGTACGAGTCATCACGCTGGTACATTGAGACATCAAGTTCCTGACCGAGCTCCGCCCAATCAGTACCATGCTCTATGACCTCGTCAGCTTGCTTTGAGATCATATTCAAAGTGCTGTGTTGAATAGATGCTGAGTCACGGTTACAGCGGCTCACACAGTGGTTCTATGTTGGTGATGGCGAACATCAAGACGATTTCACGGAACTGCCGATACCAGCCCAGCGCTCGCACGGCATCGCCGAGCGAGCGCTTGGTTGTTGAGTACGATGTTTCGGCCATCCACCGCTGAGAGTAGCCCTTCGCTCGGTTGAGTGCGTTATTCGCAGCTGCTTTCGCTGACGACCCGCGGTAATGAACGAGGTACTCAACGTCATATGCGGCGATTTCGTACTCGGTATGCCAGTCTTGGAAGCCGTTGTCGGCGGCGACGGACTGCAGGTCGTCCGCGTTTCGGCGGACGACCTGCGGTCCGGTCTTCGTATCATGCTTCCACCGTGCGTTGATGTGAACGTCGAGAACAGCAAGCGATTCCACATCAGTCAATGTCGTCACTTTCAGCGTCTGTATCGTCCGTCCTGCCCGCTGACGAAAGTACGATGACGCACGTCGGCGATCGAAGAACGTGCTGTCGAGCGCAGCGTGGCCAGACTGCGGGTGCTGCTGCGCGGAAACGCGCAGCAGCGCCCGCCACACCCACATTTTCAGCCGGTCAAACGACTTGTAGATCGTCGTGTGATCGGGGAGATCGTCCCGGTCTAGGTCGAGAGCGTCACGAACTTCATCCATATACTTCAGCCGATTCGGCGTTTCACGGTAGCTGTGGGTCTCTTCGACCCGAAAACAGTGAAGAACAACGTGGACCCAGCGGGCGAACCCGCCGCTGGCGGGCTCGCCCGCGTGCTTCCCCAACGCTTGTTTAGCTAGGTGACGACACTGCTCGATGAAGTCGAGGATATCGATTTCCATGGTAGGTTCGATTTCCTCGGCTTCACCCTTCTAAACCGGTGATATCGGCTAATAAGATCGCTCTTCAACAGAGCAGTCCGATCGAGTATCCAACTACGGTAATCACTCCAGAGATGATTGCTCCGCTTCCAACTGGGAATATGAAAGCGCCCGGACCTGCCGCGACTGGGATAAACAAATTGAGTGTGAAAGCGAAACTCGGGCCGAATGCGAGTATCCAATTCCCAACGAGATCTGTACCCTGAAACGCCCGGAAGACAACGATGGCGGTAATAAGGAGCGCGCCCACCCAAACAATAGCCGATTGTACTGAAGTTGACGGCTCCAAGTCCCAGACCCGCAGTCCAGTCAACGTCCCGAAAACAAAGAGAAAGGCGGCCGTAGCCACTAAAATTTCACTTGTTCCCTTGTTCAAGAACATACACATTTATTTTATCCTCCATTACGTGTACTTTGCGGGTCAAACCGGGATGATCTAAGCGATCTGCGAGTTCCCTACTTTGAGGGGACTGCCGTTTCGTTCTTTGTCATTCTCGGGGTTAGGACCAACCCGGCTCCCACGATGATGAGTCCGATCGGGGTAAGGATCGCTGGGAGTGGGGTACTACATTCGTTCACTCCGTCGGGCGTGTACAGGAAGTTTCCATCTTCCACACCGATTATGCCGACTCCCTGCCCCTCTCCTTCTGGAACACCGACGTCTGTACAACCCCCGAACATCATGCTGGGGAACGACATCAATAGTGCGAGAGAGATAGTAATCCCGACAGAGAGTAAAACGGTGCCGAGGAGGGCTATTCGGTTCATATCAAATCCTATCCGCTGTTAAACAAGTGTTTTGTGGGGATTAGGAGTGATTGCGTATATTGGGCTCAGGTTCTGTTGAAACCCTTCAGACAGATTCTCACCTGAAACAGCTGGTCGCTGAAGGCTGCTTATTGAACCCGGTCATAGAGTACCTGCCCGTTTTGGAATTTTATTTCACCCGAAAGCACTTATTCTCAGTCAAGTCATTTTGAACTAATGAAAAGACGCCAATTCCTCGCCGGAACCGTCCCCACGGCATCCGTAGCTTTGGGCGGATGCCTTGGGACCGGTCCGTCTTGTTCGGGAGAGGATAACTGGCCACCGAATGTCCAAGTGGAGGAATTGGAACTCACACCGGGCGACTCGGAATCCTTCGAAATACAGGTAGACGGTATTACTGGATTCTCGTTCGACTCACGGTTGTATTCATGCGGTACGGATGCGCCAGTCAGATTTGGGGATGTCGACACCTCACCAGCGATAGATGCTCAACTTGACTCGTGCCCGCCAATATGGATATGGGATGACTGTACACGTGTGACGGTAGATGTGCCGGTTCATCTTGATCCTGATGCCGAAACCGGAACCTACGAATACGGTTTCAGCGTTAGGGAAACGATCAGCGATCGGAACTCACATGACTACGAATATGCGATCACGGTGACTGAGAACTGAAACCTGACTGAGAAGCACTAAGCGTACCTTCTGTACTGACCGATCTACAGTCGATACTTCTGGAGTTGTGTGGCAGAATCAACGGCAAGATCGCGCTTGCGAATCAGTCACATCGTAATTTCTTAGTTTTCAAGGCGTAAAACGCGGATTGTGTATGGTTCCCGTTGACACTCAAACCCTCCTACTGGGTGAGGATCGAAAACGAACAAGACAGTGGAGTATCGGTGCTGGAATACTCTTTGTTGTGTCGCTGTTCTACTTCGCGGTAGTAAGGACAGTAGACGTTCCCCTGCTTGATACGGTTCTGTGGTGGCAGGGGTACGCTGTTCTACTCACGGGTTTCGTTGCGGTCCAAGCGTACTCCAACGGTGGGATCGGAGTGAGTTGGTTGCTCGTGTTCGCTGCGGTTGCTGGAGTTATCCTGAACTTCGGTGGTATCGCATTAACTGGGGCCAAGCCGGGGCTATTGCTGCTTATCGGATACGCATTTGTCGGAAGCGCAGTTGTTGCGGCGATCCTAGGGACGCTCGGCTTTGGCATCGGAACTGTAGTCCGACGAATTACTAGATAGGCTCCCTGTATTGACCGTAGCCGGGTCAGAATATTCACTTGCTGAGGATTTCAGCAAACCCGTTTGAGTCGATAGATTCGTCCTTTCGTTTGGCCTTCAGAGACGATCAGATTGTAGTGTTCAAGCTTGGCGAGATAATTCCGAACCATGCGCTTCGACTTCGCATCGTCGACCCGATCGGTGTACTGATCGTAGAGTGTGGCCGGATCAATCTCTTCGTCCTCTGTGAGTATCTCGTAGAGCACACGCTGGTCATCGGTGAGCTTGTCGATAGTCTTCTGCTGAATTTCCGATTTCGTTTCCGAAACAGAATCTTCAATGACTGAGTGCGGAATCGCGTCGAGATTATTGTAGCTAGCAGTCTGAGCGGCATTACGGAGGATACCGATAGCTTTGCGTGCATCGCCTGCGGCCTTATCCGCGATCAACTCCATCCCCTCTTGATCAAGAGCGCCGTCGACGAGCCCCCAGTGAACACGATCTTCGAGGATGGCGGTTAATCCGGTGAGGTTGTAGCGTCCGAAGCGAATTCGAACACTACTACTAAGACGGCTGTTGAGTCGGTCATCTAGGTGTGCAAAGACGTCTTCCTCACGGTTCGCAATGAGAATCATCGCAAGGTTTGGAATCCGATACAGGTCGTATAGCAGGCTCTTATCCTCGAGCTGGTCGACCTCATCTAGGATGACAATATAGGGATCATCGACATTCCTGCGGAGCCGCTCGAGGAGCTCGTCTTTGGGGGTTGACTTCCGATGAATATCGACTGTACTGCTAATCCCATCGAGAATCCGGTAAAGCGTCTTGAAGCGGGTGTAGTCCTCCCAGCAGTTAACGTACTGATGAGTAAGGTCAAACGTGTTCTCGCGTAGCCGTTCGACCGTGTACTGAGCGATGCAGGTCTTTCCCGTACCTGACGGGCCGTAGAGAAACGATGTCTCAGCATGGTTACCGTCCATCACCGGCCGTAGCGTGTCTGAGAGGTGGCCGACTTCAGCGGAGCGGTGCTTCACCTCTTGAGGAATGAATTCAGGTTGTAACACCCGTGCATCCAGTATCATATGCCCGGAATGCGGCTGGAGAATATTAAACGGAAGTGTGTAATTTCCGAATTTCCGGCTCTGGTGAAGTCCTCAGTAGGTACTATTTGTTACTCCCGTTCCGGTCAATACAGGGAACTCACGAATCGCTCAGTACAGATGGTTAATTAAGTGCCTCGAATAAGAATAATGAGATATGCCAGATGGAAATCCTTCTACACTTTTTGAAAAGAAACGTGAGGGACGCCCACCAATAGATGTTCTCGGTCTTGTAGCCGGATTAGCGGTGTTCGCAGCCCTCTCATTCTTGTTTGCCGCATTGTCCCAGTTATCGGGGCCAGCTGTTGAAACTGGGATCAGTCCTCAAACGGTCGCTGCTCTCCGATGGAGTGCGATAGGGATTGTACTGGGTGTACTGGCGGTCTTTGTATATCAAGGAAGGCTCATCGGCTGGTATGGAACACTCGTAGCGGCGGTGATTGGTGCGATTCAGGCTGTGAGGATAGATATTCCATTAATGATATTGATTATCTACCTATCACTTCCGCTGATCGTGCTCACTCTCCTGTTGGTACGTCGTGACACATTTTTGGGTCGTTAGATACGCACTCTTCAGCGAACAGCGGTTTCAGACGAAAACGCCTCTACAGAAAGTATCGGCTTTGTTGAAATCCTCAGAGAGTTACATGTTCACCGTATAATTCCACGAGATGAAGGCCCTCCCGAAGTCACAGATTCTCCGGTTTGCTGAGAAGGCGATCCATCTGGCCCGTCGAGCCGTTTCTCGATACTCCTCGAAATTCTCCAAACACCGCTATACACTTCCGCAGCACGTCGTTCTGCTGTGTCTCAAAGTTCGGAAGAACACGACCTATCGTGGCCTGCTTGACGAACTGATCGAGATGCCACGCATTCGTCACGCCCTCGGATTAGCTGAACTTCCTACGCCATCAACGCTTTGTAAGGCGTTCAACCGGCTTGATATGACTGTATGGCGTGCTATATTGACTCTCTCAGCGACGCTACTTCCGACGAGCGGTGTCGTTGGAGTTGATGCGTCAGGATTCGACCGCAGTCACGCCTCAAAACACTACACGAAACGAGCCGAACTCACGATTCAGCAGCTCAAAGTGACGCTGTTGGTTGATGCGAAGGTTAACGCAATCCTCGATCTCCACGTGACGACGACACGAAAACACGATAGCCAGATCGCTCCATCGTTGATCAAGCGCAACCTCAAAGATATTGACATTCTCCTCGGTGACAAGGGCTACGACGACCAGAAGATCAGGCGACTTGCTCGTCAACACAAGGTTCGGCCACTGATTAAGCATCGTGAGTTCACGCCACTCCACCGGGCATGGAACGCACGCTTAGACACTGATCTCTACGGCCAGCGGAGTCAATCAGAAACTGTCAACTCAACACTCAAGCGGAAGTATGGTGCGTTCGTGCGCTCACGACGGTGGTGGAAGCAATTCCGTGAACTCACTATTGCCTGTCTCAGTCACAACATCGACCGATCACTCTGAGTGGCCAAGAAACGTGAAGGAAAGATCGCTCAATATAGATGAAGGACGTACCACTTAG